>NZ_CP151634.1:1336125-2004188 GCF_038397725.1 Microbacterium sp. LWO13-1.2 | reverse complement strand
CTTGGTTTCCTTGTCCGTCTTGACACTCTTCTCGGCGGACTTCGCCGCCTTGCCCGCTTTCGCGGCGGCCTTCTTCGCTGCATCCTTCTTCGCCGCTGCGGCGGCGGCAGCGAGCTTGCTCTCGATCTTGTCCGACGCCTTCTCGATGCGGCCGATGGCGGCGACAGCCTTCTTCTCGACCTTGCGGGGCTTGCGCTCCACCTTCTTCTTCGGCGCCTTGGCGACGTCCTTCGCCTCGTCGGCGAGGGTGCGCAGTTTCTTCGCATCCTTCTTGGGAAGGGTCTTGCTCAGGCGCTTGGCGTCCTTTGCGGCATCCGCAGCCGCTGCCAGGGCTGCGTTCGCCGATTTCACGGCCTTCGTCGTCTTCGCCATCGCGATACCTCTTCACTCATCGGGGGCGCCGCTGAACGGGTCGCGGCAGCGTGATACGGGCGATAAGGCTACAGGCCGAAAAAGAACGGCAGGGAAACGGCCTCGAGCAGACGTCACAGCGAGTCATGAGTGGTCGCCGCTGCGCTCTATCGGCAGGAGCCCACCGGGTGCACAATGTCGATATGAGCGAACGCTCACTCCCGGAGCAGCCGCCGACAGCCGGCGACCCCGGCCCGGAGACGGAGCCACAAGCCGCACCCGGGTCGAACGAGACGGATGCGGCCCTCGCTCGGCGCGCGCAGATACTCGCGACAGAGCACTGGGGCCTGCTCGCAGCGCGCAGCACCGCACAGAGCGAGGTGCTCACTCGCATCACGATCTTCCTCACGCTCGTCTCCGCCGGTCTTGTCACGATCGGACTCCTGGGCCAGGCATCGGAATTCCGTGGCTGGTTCGGGGGCGCGTCGATCGCGATTCTGGGGTTTCTCACGCTCATCGGTTTCATGACTCAGACCCGCGTCATGAACGTGTCCGAAGAGGACATGATGTACGTCGTCGCGATGAACAGACTCCGCGGTGCGTACGTCGACCTCGACCCGTCCGTCCGCGACGTCTTCCTCGCTTCGACGTACGACGACTTCGACGGCATGAAGGTGACGTATTCATTTCTGCGGCGCCGCGGCGCCAGTATCCTCATCGGCAGCTCGGCGATGCTGCTCATCGTCGTCAACGCCTGCGTCATCGGCCTCTTCGCCGGGTCGATGATAATCGCCGGCGGCGGTGCGTTCGAGTGGGCGGTGGCCGTCGGGATCGGTGTCGGGCTGCTCGACGGAGTGGGCTTCGCCACCTACGGGGGGATCGGCTTCCGCTCGGCGTGGAACCACTACACGCCGCGCCGAACGACGCCCGGCACGGAAGCGGCATCGCTACGCTGAACGCATGAGCGAGCCTCGCACCCGCACACCCAACAGCATCCTCCTCTTCCTGAAGCGAATTCCGGCCACGCTGACCATGGTCGCGCTGATTCTCGTCGTCGGGATCGTGTGGCAGGGTCTGTGGATTCCGTTCGAGCGCAACGACCTGTTCGGCGCGGTGGCCTACGGGCTTCCGAATCTCACCGACGGCCGGTGGTGGACTCCCCTCACTGGCACCTTCTTCGTGAACCAGCCGTGGGTCTATCTCTTCACGATCGCGGGCTTCTGGGGCATGGCCTACCTCGAGTTCCGGCGCGGCTCCCGCGTGGCCCTGGCGTACTACTGGATCGGGCAGCTCTTCGCGATCCTCGCCACGGCTCTGCTCCTGCTCCTCTTCTCACAGCTGCAGTGGGAGTGGGCGCAGGCGCAGGCGACCGCGCTCGATGTCGGTGCTTCCGGCGGCACGATGGCGTGCATCGCCGCCGCGATCGGGCTGTTCCGCCCGCCGTGGCGGGTGCGCGGCTGGCTCATCCTGCTGGGTTTCGTGTTCGTCGCGATGCTGTTCTGGGGAGCGATCGCCGACCTCGAGCACCTGCTCGCCGTGCTGCTCATCCTCGTCGTCGACAGGACGCTCCGCATCCGGCGGACCACCGTGCGCGAGCAGCGCCTCATCGCCGTGATGGCGGTGCTTGTTCTCGGCGTGACGCAGATCATCACGATCCTCGTCCCCACCGATGGCCCCTTCGGTCCGACCGAGCCGGCATCCGGCGGATTCATCGACGTGGCTATCGACACCGTCGTGATCCTCATGGTCGTAAACGGCCTGCGCCGCGGTCGTCGCTGGTCGTGGGTGCTGGCGATCATCCTCAGCGTCTTCAACGTACTCGTGGCGGCACTCATCCTGGCCGCGATCATCATCACGAGCGAGGCGCGGATCGAGGCCCAGATCGACGGCGAGACCGAACTCGCACTCGGGAGCGGGTTCCTGTGGCTGCTGGTGCTCGTCTACCTGATCTGGGTGCGTCGCGCGTTCCGCGCGCGCCGGTCCTCCACCCTCGGATTGCAGCCCTCTCCCGACATCGATGAGGTGAAGGCGGCGTTGCACGCGCACGGCGGCGGGACGCTGTCCTGGATGTCGACATGGGAGGGCAACAGCTACGCCCGCACCGAGCACGGCATCGTGACATACCAACGGCGTGGCGGAGTGGCGCTGGCGCTCGCCGACCCCATCGGCCCCGCCGAAACACGTGGTCAGGCGGTCGAGGAGTTCATCCGCATGGCGGAGCACGCCGGCCTTGTGCCGTGCTTCTTCAGCGCCGATGCCGACACCCGCGCTGCGGTGCCGCCGTCGTGGCGCAGCATCGTCGTCGCCGACGACACCATCGTCGACCTGCCCGGTCTCGCCTTCACCGGCAAGCAGTGGAACTCGGTGCGCTCATCCCTCAACCGCGCGGGGCGGGAGGAGATGACCTTCCGGATGACGCACCTCAAGGACGAGACGTGGGGCGTGCGGCAGCAACTGCGTGCGATCTCGGAGGCATGGGTCGGCGACAAGGACCTTCCGGAGATGCGATTCACTCTGGGCACCCTCGATGAGGCTGAAGACCCGGAGGTGCGGCTGGCACTGGCTGTCGCCCCGAACGGCGATGTCGACGGATTCCTGTCGTGGCTTCCGGTCTACGGGAGCGACGGATCGGTGCACGGCTGGACGCTCGACCTCATGCGACGCCGAGACGGCGGATTCGGCCCGGTGATGGAGTTCCTCATCGGCTCTTCGGCGAAGCTGTTCTCCGAGGAGGGCGCGCAGATCATGTCGCTCTCCGGGGCTCCGCTCGCCCACGACTACCCACCGGATGCCGGCATGATCGCGGCGCTCAGCGACAAACTCGCCGAGTCTCTCGAGCCGGTGTACGGGTTCGGGTCGTTGCACAAGTTCAAGCAGAAGTTCAATCCGCGGTACGAGACGATGTACCTGCTGTTCCGCGACGAGAGCGATCTGACGCGCATCGGCGGAGCGCTCACCCGGGCATTCCTCCCGGATGCCACGCTGCGTCAGTTCGCCGGCGCCGGGCTGGAACTCGTGCGGGGCGGGAAGGACTGAATCACGTATCGCGCGGCCTCCGGCGCAACTGCTTGACGTCGGTCCGCTGCTGCTTCGCCTTCAGCCGTCGCTCCTTCGAGCCTCGACTCGGCTTGGTCGGTCGGCGCGGCGGTGCCGGCGGGCGCAGCGCCTCGGCCACGATCGTGGCGAGCCGATCCCGTGCGGCATCACGGTTTCGCACCTGCGCCCGGTGCTCGGAAGCGACGATCGTCAACACGCCGCCGACGAGACGACCGCTGAGCCGCTCGAACAGCCGCTCGCGCTGAATCGGCGAGAGGGCCGTCGAACCGGCCGCATCCCAGACGAGTTCCACCCGCGAGTCCGCGGTGTTCACACTCTGTCCGCCGGGACCCGACGAGCGCGAGAATCGCCACGACAACTCGGATTCGGGGATCGTGAGCCCCGCCGAGATCCGCAGACCGGGGCGATGAGAAGCAGGCATGGAACCATCATCCCCTGCATGATCTGCGAAGTGGACGCGACGGCGGGAGTCGAACCCGCCACGCCATCAGGTATGAACTGAGGCCCGGGACCGCCCGGATCGCCGCGATGGGAATGACGTTACCTGGCCGTGACCTGCCTGGCCAGGATCGTTGCCTGGGATAACCCTATGAGTCGGTCGATGACATCGACGATCAGCCGCGGACGCTGGGTGTCGGAGCGTCGATCGCGCGCAGCATCCGTTCCAGTGCCTCGCGGAGTTCGGCGCGCTCCGGTTCGGGGAAATCGGTGACGTACTCCACTCCCGCCGGGATCCACAGCAGTGCGTACATCGCTTCGCGCCAGTCCGAGCCGCCGACCGGCCACCGGGTCCGCGTCTCCCCCTCGGCACTCGCACCCTGGGACCAGACGCCGAACCATTCCTGCATCTTCGCGAGCGGCAGGTCCATCACGGCATCCACTTCGACTTTCTGCGGCGACCACGACGAAGCGACGAGGATGCGTTCCTCGATCTCCTTCTCGCTGATGTCGCGCGGTACGAACAAGGCTCGCGTGTGCTCGACCGACTCGATCCGGTCGATACGGAAGGTGCGCCAGTCGTCGCGATCGAGATCCCAGCAGAGCAGATACCACTTGCGACCGGCGGGCGCGAGCACCTGCGGTTCCACCCTTCGGATGCTCTCGACGCCGGCTGCGTCGACATAGCGCAGCCGCAGCCTCTCGTTGTCACGGGCGGCAAGCGCGATCTCGCCGATGACCTCCGGGGAGACGACCGGGCTGTCGCCGATGCGCGTCGGCTGCACGGACGCGGCGAGCGCGTTCACCCGGCGCCGGAGTGCAGCCGGCAGCACCTGCTCGAGTTTCGCCAGCGCGGTGAGCGTGACCTCGGCACCGCCGACGAGCTGCTGCGTCGCCGCGACGCGGAGGCCGATCGCCATCGTCACCGCCTCGTCGTCAGTGAGCAGCAGCGGCGGCACGGCGCTGCCCGCCTCCAGGCGATATCCGCCGGCAGCGCCGGGTGTGGATTCGACGCGGTAACCGAGTTCGCGGAGCCGGTCGACGTCGCGGCGCACCGTGCGTTCGGTGACACCGAGGCGTCCGGCCAGCTCGGTCCCCGGCCAATGCCGGTGCGTCTGCAGCAGGTTGAGCAGTGCGAGTGCGCGAGAGGTGGTGTCGGACATGTTCACAGATTGCCAGACATTGCGGACAGGATCTGTCCTGGTTGCTTTCTACTCTCGAGGCATGACGAATCAACCGATCATCGAAACAGAGGGCCTGACGAAGGTCTTCACCGCCAAGAAGACCTCGGTGCAGGCTGTCACCGACCTCTCCTTCACCGCGGCGCGCGGCGAGCTCGTCGCGTTCCTCGGGCCCAACGGCGCCGGCAAATCCACAAGCCTGCGGATGCTCACCACCCTCGTCCCGCCCACCTCGGGGACGGCGCGGGTCGTCGGACGCGACATCCGCACGGATGCCGCGGGCGTACGAGCTCGGATCGGGTACGTCGGTCAGCTCACCAGCGGCAGCTTCGCCCAGCGCGTCCGTGACGAACTGCTCAGCCAGGGTGCGTTCTACGGGATGTCACGGCGCGACAGCATCCGCCGAGCCGACGAACTGATCGAATCGCTCGATCTCGGCAGCTTCGCGACACGTACCGTGCAGCAGCTCAGCGGTGGACAGAAGCGCCGGCTCGACATCGCCCTCGGTCTCATGCACGCGCCGCCGCTCATCTTCCTCGATGAGCCCTCCACGGGTCTCGACCCGCAGAGCAGGGCGAACCTCTGGGACCACATCCTCGACCTGCGCACCCAGCACGGCACCACGGTGTTCCTCACCACGCATTACCTGGAGGAGGCAGACCGCTACGCGGAGCGGGTGATGGTCATGGACAAGGGACGCATCATCGCCGACGACGACGCCACCGCGCTCAAGGCGACGCTCGCCGGCGACGTGCTCACCTTCGGATTCGCGGATGCCGCAGACGCGACCCGCGCACGGGCGATCGTCGCACGGCTCAGCAACGCCGACATCACCCTCGACGAGGCCTCCCTCTCGCTCGCGGTGCCCGACGGTGATCAGCTCCTCCCGATCGTGATCCGCGAGCTCCACGCCGCCGGCATCACCGTGCGGAGCGCGACCGGCGTTCCCCCGACCCTGGACGACGTGTTCCTCGCCCTCACTGGACGCACACTCCGCGAAGCCGGGGAAGGCGCAGCCGAATCATCCACCGCGGACGACCTCACGGCCGCATCATCCACGGGAGCATCCGCTCCCGAAACAGAGAAGACCGGAGTCCTGTCATGACCATGAACGAAACCCTCGTCCGGCCGAACCTCGTACGCGACACCCGCAACGTGCTCGCCCGCGAGCTCAAGCCGGTCGTCCGTGATCCCTTCACGCTGATCTTCAGCCTGCTGCAGCCGCTGGTGTTCCTCGGCCTCTTCGGGCCGCTGCTCGTCGGAAGCTCCGGGCAGCCCGCCGGCGAGACGCTGGCCTGGTTCGTGCCTGGCGTGCTCGTGATGATCGTGCTGTTCGGCACCGGCGCGACCGGGTCGAACCTGCAGTACGAGATGATGACCGGCTCGCACGAGCGCACGTTGGTCGCTCCCCTCGCGCGGTCCTCTCTCCTGATCGGGCGCGCCCTGAAGGAAATCGCTCCGATCGTCATCCAGGCGCTCGTGATCGTGCTCATCGCCTGGCCGTTCGGGTTCGCCATCCATGTCGGCGGACTCCTCATCGGGCTCGCACTTCTCGCGGTGTTCGGCGTCGGTCTCGGCTCGTTGTCGTACTCGCTGGCGCTGGCCACGAAAGATCGCGAATGGCTCTTCTGGGGTGTGCAGCAGTCGCTGATCTTCCCGCTGCTGATCCTCTCTGGCATGCTCATGCCGCTCGATGACGGCCCGGCATGGATGCGCGCGGTCGCATCGGTGAATCCGGTGAACTGGATCGTGCAGGCCGAAAGGGCGCTGTTCGCGGGTGATCTCGGCAGCAGCACCGTGCTGTGGGGCGCGGTGTCAGCGATCGCGGTGGCCGTGGTGGGGCTGATCGTCGGCGTGCGGTCCATCCGTCGCAGCAGCTGAGCGCCGGCATGCTTCCTCGTCGCAATGTGCAATCCGAATGCGGATCAGCGACGATGGGAGCATGCTCTGGCCCTTCGGATCGACCTGGCGTCCGATGCGGCAGAAGCTGCGCGGCACCGTCGATCTGCGGTGGCTGACCGCGCGCTCCTGGACGACGAAGTGGTATCCCCAGGGCATCGATCTCGGCATCTGGGAAGGGCGGCGCACGCTGTCCGTCAGCTGGTTCCGGCAGGATCGGATGCGCCAGCACCTCGCATCCCGAATCGCGTTCGTGGATCTGGAGCGCCCGCGTCACCTCGACGTCGCGCTCGCCATCGAAGACGACGATGGCGAGCTGCTTCCCGCGCAGATCCATGCCGGGGGACTCGCCTGGTTCGACGATCGACTGTTCGTCGCCGCCACCGGGCAGGGCATCTGGGAGTTCGATCTCTCCGACCTCCGCCGCGTGCGCGGTCCGCTCGCACGGCGACTGGCCGGCGCGCGGGGACGGGGCCGACGGGCGGGAGCACTCGTCGCGGTGCGTTCCCGCGTGCACCCAGTGGCACTGCGATGCTCCTACCTCGGGCGGGTGTTCGA
This sequence comes from Microbacterium sp. LWO13-1.2, assembly GCF_038397725.1. Classification (NCBI taxonomy): domain Bacteria; kingdom Bacillati; phylum Actinomycetota; class Actinomycetes; order Micrococcales; family Microbacteriaceae; genus Microbacterium; species Microbacterium sp. LWO13-1.2. The sequence continues at coordinate 1,996,704 of NZ_CP151634.1, read as the reverse complement.
TGACGCGGGCGAGCCCCTGCGCCGCGTTCTCATCGGCGAGTACCGCGGCGATGGAAACGGGCGGATCGGCGAGTTCTCGATCCCGGAAGATCCGGACGGGCGGTTCGAGCGCCTGGATCAGTTCTCCCCCGGCATTCCGAGCATGCAGGGCGCCGTGCGCTGGGGCGACCGCTACCTCGTCTCGCAGTCCGACGGGATGCGAGCGGGCGTCCTGTGGAGCGGAGGGCGCGATTCGCTGAAACGCGACAGCGTTGCGCTGCCGGTCGGCTGCGAAGATCTCGCACTCGACCTGGATGCCCGGCTGCTCTGGTCGCTCGGCGAGCATCCGTGGCGTCGCGTGGTGCGCGGCATTCCCTTCGCACGGCTCGGATTCGACGCATAGAAACGCGAACGTACACTGGTCAGGTGAAGTTGCCACCCCTCCTCGTCTACACCGTGCTGCGGTTGCTCGCGTTCCTCGTGCCGCTCGCGATCCTGTGGTTCTTCTTCCCGATCTTCCGCGAATTCTGGTGGCTTGCAGCGATCTTCGCCGCCCTCATCGGCACCAGCATCTCGCTGCTCTTCCTTCGCGCACCCCTGTCCGGCGCCTCGGCGGAACTGCACGAGCGTCGAAGCGCACGCGCGGCCGACCGTCAGCGCGACGAGGATGCCGAAGACGAAGCGGCCGACCGCGCCTGATCAGGCTGCAGCATTGACGCACCTCCCCTGGGGAGGTGGCGCACATCGTCGCGTGGACCACTGGGAAGCGGCCATCTGCGACCTCTCCGCAGCGGCACCTCCGCCCGAGGGGACGTACATTGTCGCGTGGAAGGGGATGAGGCGACCATCTGCGTCCCCTGTCCTGGTCGACGCGCGAAGGGCGCCGAACGGATCAGCCCACGAACGCCCAGAAGAGCGCGCCCGCATAGAGGAGCGCCGCCAGCGACGTCAGTCCGAGAGCGATGACCAGCTCCTGCGCCTTGCGGTAGGACCAGACGATGGCGATCGCCGGAAGCGCGGCGAGGAGAGCCAGCAGAGCCAGCCAGGCGATCGGGAACAGCAGCGCGAGGAAGCTGGAGAGCCCGAACGGCACCAGCACGAACACCGTGTACAGCACCTGGGTCGCCCGGCGGCCGATGAGCACGCTCAGCGTGCGCTTGCCGACCGCGCGGTCCTGGTCGATGTCGCGGAGGTTGTTGGCGAGCAGCACGGCGCACGCGAAGAGGCCGGCGGCGATCGCTCCCACCCACGCCTGCTGCGGCAGGTCGAAGATCTGCACCCAGGTCGTGCCGAGGGTTGCGACAAGACCGAAGAACACGAAGACGAAGACCTCACCGAGGCCGTAGTAACCGTAGGGGCGCTTGCCACCGGTGTAGAACCACGCCGCGGCGATGCACACGGCGCCGACAGCCAGCATCCACCACTGCCCGGTGCGGATCACGATCGCGAGCCCCGCGATTGCGGCGAGGGCGAAGAAGACGAGGCCGACGGCGAGCACGCGCTTCGCCGGCACGCGTCCTGATGCGGTGAGCCGGGCAGGACCCACGCGCTGCGCGTCGGTGCCACGGATGCCGTCGCTGTAGTCGTTCGCGAAGTTGACGCCGATCTGCAGCAGCACCGCGACCGCGAGGCAGGCGAGCGCGATGACCCAGTGGAACTCCGGCCCGGTGCTGCGGGCAGCCCCCGTTCCGATCAGGACCGGGGCCACGGCGAGCGGCAGGGTGCGCAGACGGGCAGCCCCTATCCAGTCGCGGACGGTGACCGGTCCGGCCTCCACGACAGGGCGCCGCGCCGGGTTGCCGCTGGTGCGGTTCGGCGTGCGCTTCGGGCTCGTGCTCTTCTTACGCTGGGAGGATGCTGCCACGCAGGGAATCCTACTGGCAGCATCCTTTCCGGTCGTTGAGCGACCCCGGGCTGACGAAACGCGTCGACCCGGCGTGCGCCGCGGTCAGCGCCGGGTGAAGGTCACATGCGTGACGCCGCTCTCGGCGACCTCGCTGCTGATGTCGTAGTCGTTCTCGAGACCGCGCAGATCGTCCCAGATGCGCTGTCCACGCCCGAGCACGATCGGCACCACCGCGAGATGGATACGGTCGACGAGACGTGCCGCGATGAACGAGCGCGCGACCTCGACGCCGCCGCCGATCCGCACGTCCTTGCCACCCGCGGCCTCGGTCGCGCGGGCGAGCGCCTCCTCAGGAGTCGCGTCGAGGAAATGGAAAGTCGTACCGCCGAGCATTTCGATCGCGGGGCGGGGCGTGTGCGTGAGCACGAAGACCGGCGCATGGAACGGCGGCTCGTCGCCCCACCATCCGCGCCAATCCGGATCATCGGGGTTCGCCTGCAGCCCGAACATCCCTGCTCCCATGATCTCGGCGCCGACGCCCTCGAAGTATCCGCTCGCGTACTTCTCGTCGACGCCCGTCGTGCCGGCGCCCGACGCATCGCCGAGGACGCGCTCGCGCATCGTCCTGGTCGAGACATAGGCGGCGACCAGGCGCCCCCAGTCGTCGCCGAAAGGGTTCTCCGGCGTCTGGTCGGTCGTCGACGCGAATCCGTCGAGTGAGATGTTCAGGTCGATGCGTACTGCCATGTTTCGCGCTCCTCCGGTGTGCGGGATCAGGGGTTCGGGTTGCTGTCTTTGCCGTCGAGCCAGAGCGTGTCGGACTTGTCGCCGTGCGGGCCGCTTCTTCCGACGTGCTTGTCGCCGATATGCGGCCCCTTCGTGATCACGTGCACGAGTGCCATGGCGTGGCCCTGGCCGAGCTCGTACTCCTCTTTCAGCCACGCGATGATGGGCGTGGCCTTGGTGCTCGCGTCGAACCCCTTCTCGGTGGCGAGTTCGATGAACTGCCGCGGGGTGAGGCCGGTCTTGGTCTCGATGTTGTCGAGGTATGCCTGGAACGACATCTGGTTCTCCTGTTTCTCAGTCCTCGTCGAGGAACGTCTGGATGATGGTGGCTGATGCGTGGATGCCGATGATGCGCAGCAGCCCATCTCCGACATTGGTGAAGCAGTGGGGCACGTACGCCGGACCCGTTGCCGTGTCGCCGGCCTTGGCGTCGAATGTCTCCTCGCCGATGGTGACCCGGGCGGTGCCCTCAAGGACGACCCAGGTCTCAGAATAGGGATGCCAGTGCAGACCCGGCCCCTCGCCCGGCTGATTCTCCACGTAGAAGTACGAGACGTCGGCGCCGTGCTCATCGCCGACGAACTTGCGACTGCGTCCCGTGCCGATGCCGATGGCGGCTCCGGCGACGACCCCGTGAGGAAGTGGTGTGCTGTTCATGTGCCCAGTCTCGACAGCGTGAGAATGGCGGCCTAGAGTTTCGATGTGGATCGAAACAAGGGCCCGATCGAAGGGGTCGAGCATCCAGACCACCGCGTCGAGTTCCAGCTGAGCCCCGGCGACATCCAGGCCGTCCGATTCGGCATCTCCCCCGGGCACGAGCTGGCGCATGCCGTGCGCATCCTGTTGCGACCCGAGCAGCACCCCTTGCAATGGGGCTGGTTGCGGGCGGTACGCGAGCGCCTCCCCCGGGACAGCTTCGGTCTGCTCGTGGCCGTCATCGGCGACGACGGCTACCTGCCCGACTTCCTGACTGCGACTCCTCGCTGGGACATGACACCCGACGCCGAGCTCGCCGCGCTCCGCGAGACAGCGCTCGAGCCGATGAGGGTCGACCTCGGCAAGATGGTGCAACGTTCCTCGGGCTCCAGACAGCAGGCGCTGCGTGGCATGCAAGAGCATCCCGCGCGAGCGAGGAGCATGATCGCCGACGCCTGGTCGGAAGTCTGGGATGCCGCGCTGGCACCGGTGTGGCCGCAGCTCGAACGACTGCTGCGCGCAGACATCGACGTGCGGGCGCGCACCATCGCCACGAACGGCCTTTCGGGGATGGCGAACGACCTGCACCCCAAGGTCAGCTGGGGCGACGGTGCCGTACGCGTCTCGCTGCGCAGACACAGCGAGCAGGTCGACTGCCAGGGCAGCGGGCTCGTTCTCGTGCCGTCGGTGATGTCATCGTGGGGATGCATGGTGCTGACCGAGCCGCCGGCGCAACCGACGCTGTTCTATCCGGCACGCGGTGTCACCGCCGGGTGGGCGCGTGATCAGGTCGAGGTCGCGGCATCGCTCAGCGCCTTGCTCGGCCCCGCTCGCGCCGGCATCCTGATGAGCGCCGGAACCGTACGCACGACCTCTCAGGTCGCCGAGGACACGAGCATCGCGGTATCCACGGCATCCCATCACCTCACCGTGCTCCGCGAGGCCGGGCTCATCGGAAGCGAACGCGACGGCGCCAGGATGCTGCACCTGCGCACCCCTCTCGGGGAGGCCATGGTCGGCGCCGTGCTGTGACCCCTACGGCGTTTCGGCCGTGACGAGGGGCCGGTGCTCGTAATAGGTCTGCAGCACGACCGTCGTGCGAGTGCTGACGTTCGCGGAGAGGCGGATGTCGCGGACGAGTTCCTCCAGCGCCCGCGGCGAGGCGACCCGCACGAAGAGCATGTAGCTGGCGTCGCCGGCGATCGAATGGCACGCTTCGATCGCGGTGAGGTGCTCGAGAAGCTCCGGGGCATTGTCCGGCTGAGCGGGATCGAGGGGCGTGATCTCGATGAACGCCGACAGCGGTGTTCCGACCGCTTCCGGATCGAGGATCGCCCGGTAACCGGCGATGACACCGCGGGTCTCGAGGCGGCGCAGGCGCGACTGCACGGCCGACACCGAGAGCCCGACGGCATCCGACAGTTGCGACAGCGTGGCACGCCCGTCGAGGGAGATGGCAGCGAGGATGGCGTGGTCGACAGGATCATCCATGCATGGAATAATAACTGTAGTTACCGGCAATCGCCGGAATATTTCCTGCATTCAGCGATCGGAGGTCCCGATGTCCCTCACCACCACCCACAGCAACGCTTTCGTCGGCGAACCCGAGGTCGTCGAGGACGCTTCCCTCGTCGAAGCATCCGCCGCCTGGATCCAGCTCAAGGACGCGGCGATCGCGATCCGCGAGCTGCAGACCAAGGACGGCTCGATTCCGGATGCCACGCACCACGCCGCAGCACGCGAGCTCGTCGCCGCGATCACGGCCGGCATCCGCGCACTCGCGCCCGTTTTCCCGCACGACGCCGACTACCTGACCGCATCCATCGTCGACTTCGACCGCTGGGCTGCCGACGGCTTCGGCGTACCGGACTTCTACGACTCGCTCGTGGCCTTCCAGCCGCAGCTGCACCGCGTCGACGGGATCCGCCACCTGGTCGTGTTCCCGATGTACACGCAGAACGGCTCCAGCGACCGCCTCGTCGAGGCGCTCATCGTGGAGGCGATCTGGCCGGACTTCATCGCGGAGCTCGAAGCCGGCGACTACGGCAACAAGCTGTTCCTCTCGCTGCGCCTGGTCGACTTCACGCCCGGCTACGACACGAACTCGGCAGTGCTGTTCCCGGAGACCGTCGCGATGCGCGAGATCCCGACCTTCACGTGGGGCGCGATCTTCCAGGACCGCGAGGCCGCCCGGTACCGCCGCGTGACCCGCGCAGCGGCGGAGATCACGAAGCTGGAGATGCCGGCCGCCGCCGCAGCGATGCTCGACGATCAGGCGCTCACTGAGCGGGCCTTCGTGATGTGGGACATCATCCACGACCGCACGCACATGCGCGGAGATCTGCCGTTCGACCCTTTCATGATCAAGCAGCGCATGCCGTTCTTCCTCTACTCGCTCGAGGAGCTGCGGTGCGACCTGACCGCGTTCCGCGAGTCGGTGAAGATCCAGCGCTCGCTGTCGGCGCGCGTTTCGAACGGCGAGGAGCTCACGGCAGCCGAGCAGGAGATGCTCGAGCACGCTCCCCTCGCGCAGTACGCCGTCATCTTCGACCGGATCTTCCGGTTCTCGATCACCGGTTCGCGGGTGCGCAACTACGACGGCCTCGGCGGCCAGCTCCTGTTCGCCTGGCTGCACCAGCGCGGCGTGCTGCACTGGACCGACACGCAGCTCGCGTTCGACTGGGACGGCGTGCCGGATGCCGTCGTCGCCCTCGGTGACGCGATCGACGAACTCTACTGGCGCTCGATCGACCGCCCGAAGACGTCGCACTGGCTCGCCGCGTACGACCTGGTGCGCAGCGTGCTCACCCCCCACCCGGCATCCGCGTGGGCTCGTGGCCTGTCGGACGAGGTCCTGATGGGCGCACCGAAGGGCTTCACCGACGCCGTACTGGACGACGAGTTCCCGCTGTCGATGTTCTTCGAGGCCCTCGACAAGAAGATGAAGCCGGTCATCGAATCGACCGTCGGCATCCGCGGCACCGACGACTGAGAAGACTTCACGTCGACGCACCAGCCTGAACGACTTCGGCGGCCACATCCTCAGGGATCGGCCGCCGAAGTCGCATCGATCCACGAAAGTGAACTCATGAACGCATCGGATGCTGCAGGCGTCTCCGGACGCACCATCGTGCTGGCTGGCGCGACAAGCGACTCGGGTCTCGCCGTCGCCCGCGCCCTGATCGCTGCCGGGGCGCACGTGGTGGCCACCGGCCGTTCGGCCGCACGCCTGGAGCCGCTGCATGCGGCAGGCGCGCAGGTCGAGATCGCTGATGCGACTTCGCTGTCCGACATGACGGCGCTGGCAGAGCGCCTCGGCCCCGTCGATGCCCTCGTGCCGTTGGTCGGCGGCTGGCGCGGCGGCGGCGGACTCGCCGGACAGTCCGACGAAGACTTCCTGGCGCTGCTGCCCGCACTGGAGGCGGTTCGTGCGACCAGCCGCGCTTTCGACGCAGCGCTTCGCGCAGCGGAGGCCGGTCGCTTCGCGATCGTCTCGTCGACCGCCGTCGCTCGCCCGCTGGCCGGCGGCGCGAACTACGCCGCGGTGAAGGCCGCGAGCGAAGCGTGGACGCGCGCCGTCGCGCAGGGCTTCGCGAAGACGGCGCGGGATGCCGGAGAGCCGCAGCGCGCGGCATCCGTCGTGTTCCGCGCCAAGGCTCTCGATTCAGAGTCTCTGGCGCGCGCGATCGCAGGGCTGTGGGACGACGACGCCACCGAACTCAACGACCGGATCATCGACCTCGACGCCTGAACGACCTCCGCTTCAAGGACCCCGGTAGTCCGGCGCCTGACCGCGGACGGGCGGGGGCGCATCGAGCACGCCCTCGCGATCCGCCCGCTCTGCATCTGCATCTGCACTTGCGGTATCCGTCGCCTCGGCGGCGTCTGACTCGCCGGCGTCGATCTCCTGCTCGGGCGCGTGCGCGTACAGATCGGTCAGCTTGCGATACGAACGGGTGAAGAACGCGAGCGTCGCGGCAACGACCATGATGAGCCCGGCGAAAAGGCAGATGAGCGCGATCCCGCGGGCCTCGCCCTCGCCGAGCAGCCAGGCCCACTGCCGCTGACCGGCCGGTGTCTTCATGTAGGGGATGATCAGGAACTCGGCGATCGGAGCGATCAGGAAAGCCGTGATCGGGGCCGCCCCCGCCTCCATCGCGGCGGCAACTCCGAACACCCGACCCTGGCGCTGGAACGGCACGACCTTCTGGATCACCGTCTGTTCCGCGGCCTCGACGGGCGGGATCAGTGCCATGTAGACGAGCATTCCGAGCGCGAACAGCCACCACCACTCGCGGATCATGAACACCGCGCCGAGGAGCCCCATCGCGATGACGACGAGCAGCATCGTGCGCATCGGCCGCTTGCCGAGACCGAACTTCGCCACCATCGCGCCGCCGATGATGAAGCCCGTCGACGAGACGCCCAGGACGATGCCCCAGATCTGCGGGGAGAACAGCGTGAGTCCATACGGGTCCATCAGGGCCATGTAGACGCCACCGATGAGGTTGTTGAACGTGGAGAAGATGATGAGCGCGAACAGGCCGGGCGCGAGCCGGATCGCCTGGACGCTGCCGCGGAAGTCGAGTGCGCTCGATGCGTTCGGATCAGGTTCAGGAGCCCCCTCGGGGATGCGCACGAACAACAGGTGCGCGAAGGTCAGCGCCATCGCGCCGATCGCGATCGCGAGGGTCCACCCCATGCCGAGGAAGCCGATGGAGAGCCCGGAGAACACGCTCGTCACCATGAAGGCGATGCCCTGAACGGTGCCGACCAGGCCGTTGGCGTTCGCCCGCTTCTCTTCGGGGATCAGCAGGGTCACGGTCGTGGACAGCGCGATGTTGCGCAGCTGCTCGATCACGCCGCCGAAGAGGATGACCCCCGAGAACAACCAGAACCAGGGACCGGTGAGGTCGAGCAGAGCCGACTCGGGCTGCCAGAGGTAGAGCACGCCGGCGATGAGGAAGGCACCGGCGGAGATGACACTGGAGATCACCATGACGGTGTGCTTGCGGTGCCGATCGACGATCGTGCCGAACAGCATCGCGAAGAAGGCGACGAACAGCATGTACGCGCCGCCGATGATGCCGGTGGCCAGTACCGACTGGGTCTCGATGTACACCCAGAAGGTGAGGGCGAACCACAGGAAGCTCGTCGTCACATTGGCGATGAGGGTGTTCACGAGGACATTGGCGAACGCACGCGTGCGCGGGTCACCCGGTGCTGAGGGGCCTGCGGCTTCGCGGGTCGTGCCCGCGGAATCTGCGGTATCGGTCACAGGATCGAGCGTAGATCGGGGCTCCGACATCCGGTAGTGCCCTTCGTCTCTGTCATGGTCGCCCCCTCTCGCAGAACGTCACTGACTTCGCAGGAAATCGCAGCATCCCTGCGAAGCAGCTGCGGTTCTGCGAAGTTCGTGCTCTCCCTCGAGCTCTCTCGCCGTGAGCCGGGCGGTCCCGCCCGGGCAATAGGCTTGTGCAGTGAGCATCCAGCATGACCCCGCGATCCGGGGCTTCGCCAGTGACAACTACTCCGGCATCCACCCCGAGGTCCTCGCGGCCATCGCGGCGGCGAACGGCGGCCACCAGGTCGCCTACGGAGAGGATTTCTACACGGCCCGCCTGCAGGAGGTGTTCCAGCAGCACTTCGGCGAAGGCGTGGAGGCCTTCCCGGTGTTCAACGGCACCGGCGCGAACGTCACCGGGCTGCAGTCGATGCTCCCGCGCTGGGGCGCCGTGATCGCGGCATCCACCGCGCACATCAACGTCGACGAAGGCGGAGCGCCCGAGCGCATCGGCGGATTCAAGCTGCTCACCGTCCCCGCCGACGACGGCAAGCTCACCCCCGAGCTCATCGACCGCGAGGCTTGGGGCTGGGGCGATGAGCACCGTGCGCAGCCGCTCGTGGTCTCGATCACGCAGTCGACCGAACTGGGCACCCTGTACACCGCCGACGAGATCCGCGCCATCGCCGATCATGCGCACGAGCGCGGCATGAAGCTGCACCTCGACGGCGCCCGGCTCTCCAACGCCGCCGCCGCTCTCGACCTGCCGCTTCGTGCCTTCACGAGCGACGTCGGTGTCGATGTGCTCAGCTTCGGCGGCACCAAGAACGGCGCCATGCTCGGCGAGGCGATCGTGGTGCTGAACCCCGAAGCATCCGACGGTCTCATCTATTCGCGCAAGTTCAACATGCAGCTGTCCTCGAAGATGCGCTTCGTGTCGGCCCAGCTGATCGCCCTGCTCGAGGGCGACCTGTGGCTGCGCAACGCCCGCCACGCCAACGCGATGGCCCAGCGTCTGCGCGGCGCGATCGAGGCGGGGATCGCGGACGGGGCGATCAACGGCGTCGCCTTCACCCAGCCGACGCAGTCGAACGGCGTCTTCGCGACGCTGCCCGACGGCATCGCCGATGCGCTGCGCGAATCGATCCGGTTCTACGACTGGGATGCCGCGCGCAACGAAGTGCGCTGGATGTGCGGCTTCGACACGGAGGAGTCAGATGTCGACGCCTTCGTCGCCGAGCTCGCGCGCCTCACCCGCTGATGACCGACTGGGAGGGCGCGTTCAACCTGCGCGATCTCGGTGGCCTTCCGCTGGCGGACGGCGGCATCACTGCTGCGCGTCGCGTCTACCGCTCGGGGCGCCCGGAGACGCTGACCGACGCCGGCTGGACCGCGCTCCGCGGTGCCGGTGTCTCGACAGTGATCGATCTGCGCAACGAGCCGGAACGGAAACGGCGGGAGACGGATCCGCAGGTCTCAGACGACCATTCCGCCGGCGTCGACATCGTGCACGCGCCGACCGAGGACCCGGACGACGCGGAGTTCATGCGGGTCTGCGGCCCGTGGCTCGATCACCCTCGTTCGTACGCCGACAACCTGCAGATGTATCCGGAGAAGGCTGCCGCCGTCTTCACCGCGATCGCCGATGCACAGGGCGCTGTGCTCGTGCACTGCGCGGGCGGACGCGACCGCACCGGCATGATCTCGGCGATGCTGCTCGCGCTGACCGGCGCCGCACCGGACGCGATCACCGATGACTACGCCGCCGCCTTCCGCGAGGCGAGCCGGCGCCATGCGCGGGACCTTCCAGCGACGCCGATCCCCGGGCAGGGCGGATACGTCGAGCCGATGTTCAGCGACGACGAGATCGAGGAGCGGATCGCCGATCGTGTCGCGGTGCTTCGCGACTGGATCGCGGAACTGGATGTCCGGGCATACCTTCGCGCTGCCGGTGTCGACAGCGTCCGGCTCGATGCGCTGGCGGCGCGCCTGCGCGACTGAACACGCGGACGGCGCTCGCTAGCGGAGCAGCCCCAGGTTCGCGAGCGCCAGGCGGATCAGAGTGCCTCGGCCGCCCTCCATCTCGGCCGAAACCGCGTCGGACGCAGCGGCCTCCGGCGGGAACCAGGTGACCTCGAGCGCGTCCTGACGCGGCTCGCAGGTGCCGGTGACCGGCACGACGAACGCCAGAGACACCGCATGCTGCCGGTCGTCGTGGTACGCGCTGACTCCAGGGATCGGGAAGTACTCGGCCACCGTGAACGGCAGCGGCTGCGGCGGCAGCAACGGGAACGCCATCGGCCCGAGGTCATTCTCGACGTGCCGGAACAGCGCATCGCGGATGGTCTCGCCGAAGCGGACCCGGCCGGACACGATCGTCCTGGTCATCTCCCCCATCGGAGTGGACCGCAGCAGGATACCGATCTCGGTCACCTGCCCTGACCCGTCGGTGCGCACCGGGATGGCCTCGACGTAGAGCATGGGAAGCCGGCGACGCGCCTCCTCGAGCTCGACGTCGGTCAGCCAGCCCGGGTTCCCGCCGGTTGAGCCGTCGCCGAAACCGCCGAGACCGTCATTCGGTTCGGGGTCGGGGTCAGGGGTGCGCACGGACATGACTCATTTCTATCAGCCGCATCGGCATCCGCATACGGCAGCGCCCATCCGATGGGCCGTCCGACATCGCTGGCAGGATGGATGCATGAGTTCTTCCCTCGTCATCGACGCCGCGGCGACCCTGTGGGCGCCCGAGAAGCGGGAAGGGATGCCGCTGATCGTGCTCCTGCACGGCTACGGTGCCGATGAGAACGATCTCTTCGGTCTGGTTCCCTATCTCCCTGACGGGATCGCCGTGGCATCCGTCGCCGCTCCCCTGGCCCCGCCCTGGCCGATGCCCGGGCGATCCTGGTATCCGATCGAGGGTCTCAACGGGCGCGACTACACAGCCGTGTCGGCGGCGGCCGAATCGCTTCTCGCCTGGCTCGACGCCCATGCCCCGACATCCGATATCGCGCTCCTCGGGTTCTCTCAGGGCGCCGCCGTGTCTCTGCAGGCACTCCGCCTCGCGCCAGAGCGCTTCGGCGCGGTGGTCGCACTCAGCGGCTACGTCGCGCCAGGCGATCTCCCCCATGACGAAGCGCTGCGCGAGCGGCGTCCGCCGGTCTTCTGGGGGCGCGGCTCGCACGACGACGTCATCCCGGCGTTCCTCGTCGACCACACCGCCCAGTGGCTGCCCGAACACTCCGAACTTTCCGGACGTGTGTATCCCGGCCTCACCCACAGCATCTCGGAGCAGGAGCTCACGGATGTGGGCGTTTTCGTCACCAAGTGGCGGGATGCCGTCGCCGAGGCAGCCGGCAAGAGCTGAGTCGCTCCGCGCGTCAGCGCCCGGACTTCGCACCGGGAACGTCGGCATCCACCCACACGAGTCGGTGGTCGCTCGACGGGAACGGGTAGGTGCCCGTGAGACGGGAGAGCGGATCGGCCGCGGTCGGCCAGAACACGCCGGAATCGACGATCTTGATCTGTCGGCTCGGCAGCACGTAGTCGACGCGCAAGTTGCCCGGGGGCTCGGAGAAGTCGGCGGTGTCCTCCGCGGAACGACCGAGGTGTTCGAGATTGACCCCGCCCTGCAGCTCCGCCGCCTCCGCGCCGCCCTCGCTGGTCGGCACCGATCCGGTGTTCACCCTGGGGTGCGTCAGCAACTGATCGATCGCGCCCGCGGTCGAGTCGCCATCGTTCGGGTCGGCGTTCTGGTCGCCGGCGATGACGAACAGAGAGCCGCCCTTCAGAGCACCGGCACGGCCCGCATCGTCGACGATGTACCCACCGGTCTTGCCGCCCGAGATGTAATCGGCCCAGAACCGGATCTCGTCGTGGTTGCGCGTGCCGTTGCGGTCCTCGTCGCCATCGAAGGTGGGCGGCGTGGGGTGCGAGACGAGGAAGTGGACGGTCTTGTTCTTCGACACCTGGATCGGCACATCCCAGTGCGACTTGCTCGAGAGCGGGAACTCGGCGAGCTCCTCCGGCGAGTACCAGTCAGCCGGTTCCGGGGTGCTCGGATCGTCAGGCAGGAGCGCGCCGGGCATGTCGGCCCAGCGGAAGTTCTGGAAGGTGCGGATCGCGTCCTCATCGATCGGGAACTTCGAGTAGACGGCCATCCCGTACTGTCCGGGGAACAAGCCGAACCCCCAGGCGTCGTCGCCGCCGGACACGCTTCCGTTGTTGTTGAGATCGAACCCGCTCGGCACACCGGTGTTCACCGGCGCGGTGTAGCGATAGGGGTAGGACGCCGCCGGCGCGTCGCCATGCGGAACCGCAAGGTAGTTGTCGTGGAAGAGACGCAACGCCGCACCCTCGGCGTCGTAGTCGAACTCATTGATCAGCAGCACGTCGGGAGCGGCGCGCTGGATGATCTCCGCGACAGCATCCGCCTGCGCGTTCCCCGGTGCCGACAGATCGCGCACCAGCGCACCCTCGGTGCCGCGGTTGAGCGAGGCGTTGAACGTGGCGAATCGCATATCCGCCACGGTAGCGGCCGCGGGGCGGGAGTCCGCGGGGCGGTAGTCCGCGGACGCGGGGGCGGCGGTCACCGCAACGGACGACACCAGCAGGGCTGCGGCAAGGGCTGCGGCGCGCGCTCGACGATACGTGATCTTCATCGGGCCACCCTAACGCCGGTCGGTGACGTCCTGAAGGCCGGCCGGTGAACGTCGCAGAAAGGCATGATCTTCGCAGGGATCCGGCGAATCCCTGCGAGATTCCTGCGGTTCTGCGACGTTCGCGCTGCGGCGGTGGCCCGCGACACGCCCGGGAGTTGCGAGGCGCGACACCCCCGGAGTACAGTCGACGGGTCCTGTCCGCCGTGTCTGGAAGTCCTTTGATCTGATCCGTCGCCTCCGCGCTCTTCTTTCCGCGCGCTGACCCGACGATCGCCGACTCACACGGCCGCATCCGCCTTCCGGCGTCGATTCTTCGACGTCCCCGGATGCCCGGCGTCAGCGCACCCCGAACACCTCCGGGAGACGCTCAATGTCAACACCAACCCTGCACGCATCGGTCACCCTCGACCGCCTCACCCTCACCTGGCCGGACGGCTCGACCGCGCTCGACCAGGTCTCCGGCTCGTTCGGCACCGGCCGTACCGGGCTGGTCGGCCGCAACGGCTCCGGTAAGTCCACGCTGCTGCGGCTGATGGCCGGCGACCTGGAATCCACGTCCGGCGTGGTCCAGGTCACCGGCGAAGTCGCGTACCTGCCGCAGCAACTGTCCCTCGATGTCGATCGGCGCGTGGCCGATCTTCTCGGTGTCGCCGGCCCGCTCGATGCGGTCCGCGCGATCGCCGCGGGAGATGTCGATCCGGCGCATTTCGACGCGGTCGGCGATGACTGGGATATCGAGGCTCGTGCCGAGGCATCCCTCGCCGAAGCCGGACTCGATCCGTCGTTCCTCGACCGCCGGGTCGGTGAACTCTCCGGCGGCGAGGCCGTGCTCGTCGCGATCGCCGGCATCCGCCTTCGGCGAGCGCCGATCACGCTCCTGGACGAGCCGACCAACAACCTCGATCGAGACGCGCGGGCGAAGCTCGCCGCCATGATCACCTCATGGAAGGGAGCACTCATCGTCGTCAGTCACGACGTCGCACTGCTCGAACTGATGGATGACACCGCCGAACTGTACGCGCACACGCTGAGCGTGTTCGGCGGACCATACTCCGAATGGCGAGCATGGCTGGATGCCGAGCAGAATGCCGCGAAGCAGGCCGAGGTGGCCGCCGCCCAAGTGCTCCGCAAGGAGAAGCGCCAGCGGATCGAGGCCGAGACCAAGCTCGCGCACCGCGCCAGGACCGCTCGCAAGGCGGAACTCGAGAAACGGGTGCCGAAGATCGTCGCGCACGGCCGCAAGATGGCCGCCGAGGTTTCGGCGGGAAGGCTGCGCGTCGAGGTCGGCGAGAAGGAGGAGGCCGCGCGCGCAGCCCTCGATCAGACCGGTCATCGCCTCCGTGGTGACGCCTCGATGAAGATCGAGCTGCCGGATCCGCTGGTGTCACGCAGTCGCCGCATCGCGACGATCAGCGATGAGCAACGCGCGTGGGTCATCCGGGGTCCAGAGCGCACGGCGCTGATCGGACGGAACGGGGCGGGCAAGACCACTCTGCTGCAGCGGCTCGTCGAGAGTGCGGCGGATGCTGTCCACAACTCCGGAGAATCCGAGCACATCGGACCCGAACGAACCGATTCGGGCGAATCTGGGACAGATCTCCGGAGTTATGAACCGCGCGCCAGCGCGACGGCCCATACCGGCAGGGTCGGCTACCTGCCGCAGCGCATCGACGGCCTCGATGAGAACAGCTCGGTGATCGAGAACATCGCGGAAGCGGCACCGCAGATCCCGGAGAAGGAACTGCGCAACCGGCTGGCGCGCTTCCTGATCCGCGGCGGCACCGTGGACCGGCCGGTGGCGAGTCTGTCCGGCGGCGAGCGCTTCCGCGTCGCGCTGGCACGAGTACTGCTCGCCGACCCGGCACCGCATCTCGTCGTGCTGGACGAACCAACGAACAACCTCGACATCGACACGGTCGATCAGCTCGTCGAGGCGCTCCGTGCCTACCGCGGCGCCGTGCTCGTCGTCAGCCACGACGATGCGTTCCTGGCGCGACTCGATCTCGACCTCACACTCGAGATCGACGCGGAAGGGGTGCTTGCCGAGATGAACTAGATGAACAGCCGCTGCCACCAGGGCAGCGTGCCGACCTCGACCGTTCGGAGAGTTCCGTCCGGTTGCAGGACCACCATGGTGTTCGGCCGCCAGGCGTCGGGGGCGGCGGCGATCACGGCCGTCGTCCCTCCCGGGCCGGTCAGCGCGCGCAGGGCGTCGACCTTCATCTCGACCGTGTCGACGATCCGGCCGGTCTCGGCGTCGATGCTGCTCAGCGCCATCAGTTCGGCGTTGACCGATTCCTTGTGCTGCACGAGCAGGAACCCCTGCCCGAGACCCGCGGGCGGCGGCGGCACGTTCCCGTCGGGCCCCGTGCCCATCACCTTCTCGATGAGCGCCTGCATGTCATCCTCGTCGATGTCACCGAAGTCTCCGTCGAGGAACTGTCCGGTATCGAGCATCACACCACGTCGGGGGCTGATATCCGTGGCCGGAAGAATCGACATGTCGACGAGTTCGGTCCGGAAGACGGCTCGGCCTTCGGCGGAGGTCGCAATGAGGGCATCGCGCTCGACGGCTTCGGAGACGGACTCCACCTCGTAGGTGGTGCCTTCTCCGGACACGGCGAGTTCGACCTGGTCGACGAGGACGGTGTCGTCGTAGAAGGGCCCGGCGTTCAGCACGTCCTTCCAGCGCCCGGCGAGCGTCGCATCGGCGGACGTCGCCTGCTCCTGTCCGACGGGCAACTGCATGACCTGCCCGGTTCCAGCGAGGGCGACCACCGCGTTCGCCTCCGCGTCATACCCGTAAGCACTGGCGGCGAGCACCGCGTCGGCGCCGAGACCGGCGATCTCAAGCCCCTGGGAGCGCACGGCGCCGGTGGCGGCATCCAGGATGACGAGGCCGTCGTCGCTGCCGATGTACACGAGATCCGCATCGCCGGCGAGCACGACGGCATCGCCCATCAGATCGTCGTTGAGCTGCTGATCCCACAGCTGTTCGCCGTCGGAGGTGCGGATCGCCGAGATCCGTGTCTGGAAGCCCGATACGAAGAGCCCCGGTCGCGAGGAGTCCTGGTAGACGAGGACCGCGACGTCTTCGCCGTCGATGTCAACGATGCCCGAGGTCGACGCGATCTCGATGTCCCTGGCGGAGGGCGCGAGCACGCTCGCGGACAGCGCGATCGCGGCGCCGATGACGGCGATCAGCACCACCGCCACGATGATGACCCCACGGGCCTTGGCAGGCTCCTTGCGCGGTTTCTCAGGCGGCAGCCAACCGGGCGTTTGCACGGATGAGCCGTTCAGGATGTAGCCGGATTGCGTGGCCGGGGTCGTGAGCTTCATGTCGTGCCTCCTGGCCTCAGTATCACCCAACCTCGCCGCGAACGCTGTGTCCGGACGACACCCGAGAGAGGATGGAGGCATGAACTCACTCGTACGCCCTCGCGGCGACCGCGTCATCGCCGGCGTCTGCGCCGGCATCGCTCGGCGATTCGATATGAAGCCCTCGACCGTGAGAATCCTCTCCGTCATCCTCGTCCTGTTCGCCGGACTCTCGCTCTGGGCGTACATCCTCCTGTGGATCCTGATGCCGAACGAGTAGTCGCTCCTCACCGACCGCCAGGCACATCGGGTCCGATGTCGGACGCAGGCCGCATGATGGAGTGATGAGCGACGTGCTCGACCGCTTCACCCCGGCCACGCAGGACTGGTTCCGGGGTGCCTTTGCTGCCCCCACACCGGCCCAGGCGGGCGCGTGGGAAGCGATCTCGGCAGGAAAGCACGCATTGGTCGTCGCACCCACCGGTTCCGGAAAGACCCTGTCCGCTTTCCTGTGGGCGATCGACAGCGTGTTCCGAGAGCGGATGGCGGATGCCGCGCCGCCCGCCAAGGGCGAGCCGCGTACCCGCATCCTCTACATCTCGCCGCTGAAGGCGCTCGGCGTCGACGTCGAACGCAACCTTCGCTCGCCGCTCGTCGGCATCGGGCAATCCGCGCGGCGCCTCGGCATCCCGGCTCCGGCCGTCACCGTCGGCGTCCGCTCCGGCGACACCACCTCCAGCGACCGGCGGAAACTCGTCTCCGACCCGCCCGACATCCTGATCACGACGCCGGAGTCTCTCTATCTGATGCTCACGAGCCGCGCCGGCGAGACGCTGCGCGGCGTGCACACCGTGATCATCGACGAGGTGCACGCGGTCGCGGCGACGAAGCGCGGAGCGCACCTCGCCGTGAGCCTGGAGCGTCTGGATGCGCTGCGGCAGTCGTACGATCCCGATGCCGCGCCCGCGCAGCGCATCGGCCTGTCGGCCACCGTCCGGCCGATCGACGAGGTCGCACGGTTCCTCGGCGGCTCGTCCCCCGTCGAGATCGTCGCTCCACCGGCTTCCAAGACCTTCGAGATCGGCGTCGTCGTCCCGATGGACGACATGACCAATCCCCCGCCACCGCCCGGCGTCCCCGGCGAAGCCGCCGATGCCGAGTACACGGAGGTCACCGGCTCGGTGTGGCCGCACGTCGAGGAGGCGATCGTCGACCGCATCCTGCAGAATAACTCCACGATCGTGTTCTCCAACTCCCGGCGACTCGCCGAGCGTCTCACCGGTCGCCTGAACGAGATCTACTCCGAGCGGATGGGCATCGCTCTTCCCGAGGCCACCGTGCCCGCCGCGATGATGGCGCAGGCCGGCGCCACCGCCGGAGCAGATCCGGTGCTCGCCAAAGCGCACCACGGGTCGGTGTCGAAGGAGCAGCGCGCCCTCGTCGAGGAGGAGCTGAAGTCCGGTGTGCTCCGCTGCGTCGTCGCGACGAGCAGCCTCGAGCTCGGCATCGACATGGGTGCCGTCGACCTCGTCATCCAGGTCGAGGCGCCTCCGTCCGCGGCATCCGGTCTGCAGCGAGTCGGACGAGCGGGCCACCAGGTGGGTGAGATCAGTCGGGCAGCGATGTTCCCCAAGCACCGCGGCGACGTGCTGCACACCGCGATCGTCACGGAGCGGATGCTGGCAGGCAAGATCGAGGCGATCCAGGTCCCGCGCAACCCGCTCGACATCCTCGCCCAGCAGACCGTCGCCGCCAGTGCCCTCGGAGCGATCGGCGTCGAGGAGTGGTTCGAGACGGTGCGGCGCAGCGCGCCCTTCCAGTCGCTCCCCCGTTCGGCGTACGAGGCGACACTCGATCTGCTCGCCGGCCGCTATCCCTCGGACGAGTTCGCCGAGCTCCGCCCGCGCCTGGTCTGGGATCGGGACGCCGGCACGCTCACCGGACGACCGGGAGCCCAGCGGATCGCCGTGACGAGCGGTGGCACCATCCCCGATCGGGGCCTCTTCGGGGTCTTCGTCGCCGGCGAGACGACCGGCGCCCGCGTCGGTGAGCTCGACGAGGAGATGGTCTACGAGTCGCGCGTCGGCGACGTCTTCACCCTCGGCACGACGAGCTGGCGGATCGCCGAGATCACGCACGACCGGGTGAATGTCATCCCCGCATACGGCCAGCCGGGCAAAGTGCCGTTCTGGCACGGCGACGGCATCGGCCGGCCGTACGAGCTCGGCGAGGCGCTCGGGAAGTTCTCCCGCGAGGTGTCGGCGGCCACCCCTGAGAAGGCCGCGCAGCGGCTCATCGATGCCGGTCTCGACGAGCAGGCCCGCGCCAATCTGCTGGCGCACCTCAGCGAGCAGCGCGAGGCCACCGGCACGCTCCCCACCGACCGCACGCTCACGGTGGAGCGCGGGCGCGACGAGGTCGGCGACTGGCGCGTCATCCTCCATTCCCCGTACGGCATGAAAGTGCACGCCCCGTGGGCGCTGGCCATCAACGCGCGCGTTCGGGAACGTCTCGGGGTCGAAGGATCAGCTGTCGCCAGCGACGACGGCATCATCGTGCGCATTCCGGATGCCGAAGCAGAGCCGCCGGGAGCGGAGCTGTTCGTCTTCGACCCGGCCGAGCTGGAACAACTCGTGACGGAAGAGGTCGGCGGCTCCGCTCTCTTCGCCTCGCGCTTCCGGGAGTGCGCAGCGCGGTCGCTGCTGATGCCTCGGACGAATCCGAATCGGCGGTCGCCGCTGTGGCAGCAGCGCCAGCGCTCCGCACAGCTGCTCGAGGTCGCGCGACGGCATCCGACCTTCCCGGTGATCCTGGAGACCCTGCGCGAGGTGCTGCAGGACGTGTACGACCTGCCATCGTTGCGAAAGCTCGCCACCGCGATCGCCGACCGCCGTGTCCGGCTCGTCGAGACGCAGCCGGCGCAACCCTCGCCGTATGCGCGCGATCTGCTGTTCGGCTACGTCGGCGCATTCATGTACGAGGGCGACTCGCCGCTGGCCGAACGTCGCGCCGCCGCGCTCTCGGTCGACCCGGCGCTCCTCGGTGAGCTGCTCGGCACCGTCGAGTTGCGGGAACTCCTCGATCCCGCCGTCATCACACAGTTCGAACAGGAGGCGCAGCGCCTCGATCCCGATCGTCACGCACGGGGGCTCGAGGGCACGGCCGACCTGCTGCGCCTGCTCGGCCCGCTGGATGCCCTCGAGGTCGCCGCGCGGCTGGAGGAGCCGAACGCGGCATCCGCCCACCTCGACGCCCTCGTCGCCGCACGCCGCGCCATCCCGGTCATCATCGCCGGGGCCACCCGGGTCGCCGCGATCGAAGACGCCGGACGCCTGCGCGATGCACTCGGGGTGGCACTGCCCACCGGCATCCCCGTCGCCTTCCTCGACCCGGTCGCCGACCCGCTCGGCGACCTCGTCGCCCGGCACGCCCGCACCCACGGCCCCTTCCCGACCGAGGCCGTGGCCACTCGATTCGGCATCGGCACCGCCGTCGCGCGCCACACGCTGCAACGACTCGAGAACGCCGGACGCATCACCAGCGGCTACTTCCTGCCCGAGGCCGCCGGCAGCGCCTCCGACATCGAATGGTGCGACACCGAGGTGCTGCGCCGACTGCGGATGCGGTCGCTGGCCGCGATCCGCGGGAGCGTGGAGCCGGTGCCACCCGCCGCGTACGCGCGCTTCCTCCCCGAATGGCAGCACCTCACTCGACCGCAGGAGGGCCTCGACGGCGTGCTCGCCGTGATCGAGCAGCTGGCCGGAGTGCCGATCCCGGCGAGCGCGTGGGAATCGCTGATCCTGCCCTCACGCGTCAGCGACTACACGCCGGCCCTGCTCGACGAGCTCACCGCCAGCGGCGAAGTGATCTGGTCGGGACACGGCACGTTGCCAGGGCGCGACGGCTGGGTCTCGTTGCATCCCGCCGATCTCGCGCCGTTCACACTTCCCGAGCCGGACGACGACCTCGCGACCGACTCGCTGGACGCGCGTCTGATCGAATCTCTCAGCGCCGGTGGCGCCTACTTCGCCGCGCAGCTCAAAGAGATGACCGGCGCCGAGAACGAGCAGTCCGTGCTCGAAGCGCTGTGGAACCTGACCTGGGCCGGACGGGTGACGAACGACACCTTCGCGCCGATCCGCGGACTCCTCGGCGGCGGATCGCAGGCGCACCGGGTGACCCGCCGTGCTCCACGGGCCCGAACCTACCGGGGCATGTCCCTGGCACGCTCGACAGCGCGACCGACGACGGCCGGCGGACGGTGGTCGCTGCTCCCCACGGCCGAGAGAGATGCGGCACGCCGGGCGACCGTCACCGCCGGCCTTCTCCTCGATCGCTACGGCGTCGTCACCCGCGGCGCGGTGCAGGCCGAAGGCGTGCCCGGCGGTTTCGCCCAGGCGTATCGCGTGCTCGCCGGCTTCGAAGAGGCTGGGCACTGCCGCCGCGGATACGTGATCGAGAAGCTCGGAGCGGCGCAGTTCGCGGCATCGGCCACGGTCGACCGGCTGCGCACGTTCGCCGGACTCAGCGATCCCCCGCCTCGGAAGGCCATCACCCTCGCCGCCACCGATCCCGCGAATCCCTATGGTGCCGCACTCGGCTGGCCGCGCCGCGAGGGCGTTTCGCACCGTCCTGGGCGGAAGGCGGGTGGCCTGGTCGTGCTCGTCGACGGCGAGCTCGTGCTGTATCTCGAGCGCGGCGGCCGCACCGTGCTGTCGTTCAGCGATGACCCGGATGCGCTGCAGGCCGCGGCATCCGACCTGGCGACCACCGCCAGGGCCAGGCGGCTCGATACGCTGACCGTCGAGAAGGTGAACGGCGAAGGCGTCTACGGCACGGTTCTGGCGATCGCGCTTCAGGAGGCCGGCTTCGTCGTGACCCCCCGCGGGTACACCCTGCGCAAAGCCATCTGAGCGGCTGTGCACAACTTCGGACCGACCTCGAGACACGCCACGCAGGCGAACGATTCTGCGGGGTGTCGCCTGCGCATCCGAAGTTGTGCGCAGCTCTGCCGCCACCACGAGCGCCGCATAGGCTGAATCCATGATTCGCGAGTTCGGTGCCGGAGTCCGCCTGCTGCTGCGGGGATTCGGGATGTGGCGCACTCGGCCGGGGCTGATGGCGCTCGGCCTCATCCCGGCCGTGGTCGCTTTCCTGCTCCTGGCCGCCGCGCTGGTCCCGCTGCTGCTGTCACTCGGCGTCATCGCCGAGTGGATCACCCCGTTCGCCGCCGGCTGGACCGAGCCCTGGCGCGGCGTCGTGCGCGGAGCCGTCGGAATCGTCGTGTTCATCGCCGCGCTGGCGCTGGCCGCCTCCGTGTTCAGCGCCCTCGCGCTCACGATCGGCGATCCCTTCTACGAGCGGATCTGGCGGGCCGTCGAATCCGACCTCGGCGGCGAACAGCCCGTCGACGGAGGCGGCTTCTGGAACGCGCTCGGCGAAGGGGTGCGACTGGTGCTGCTCGGCCTGCTCATCGCGATTCTCGTCCTCGTGGTCGGTCTCATCCCGATCGTCGGCGGAGTCCTCGGCGCGGTGGGCGGCGTGATCTTCACCGGACGCCTGCTGGCGCGCGAGCTCACCGGGCGAGCCTTCGACGCCAGGAATCTGACGCCGCTGGACCGCGCTGCGCTCTTCGCCGGAAGCAGGGCCCGTGTTCTCGGGTTCGGCGTCGCGACGCAGCTGTGCTTCCTGATTCCGCTCGGTGCGGTCGTGGCCATGCCCGCCGCGGTCGCCGGCTCCACGATGCTCGCCAGGACCATGCTCGACCGTTCCGGACGGACTCAGAATCCGCCACCGCCCCCTGTGGGCGCCACCCCGACACCGCTGCTGCCACCTCCGCCGGGCGCCGGGGCGCCACCGGCCGGACCCGTCTGATGCCCGAGGGCGACACCGTTCACCGCACCGCCCGCCGCCTCGACGAGGCGCTGGCCGGAGCCGATGTCACCCGCTTCGATCTCCGTGTTCCTCGCGCGGCGACCATCGATCTGCGCGGCCAGCGCGTGCATGGAGCTGAAGCGCGCGGCAAGCACCTGCTGCTGCGCATCGGCGACAGCACGGTTCATTCGCACCTGCGCATGGACGGCGCATGGTTCGTCTACCGACCGGGCGAGAAGTGGCGGCATCCGGCGTACAAGGTGCGGGCCATCGTCGGCACTGAGCAGCGTGAGGCGGTGGGCGTCGATCTGGCTGAGATCGAGGTCGTGCCGACGCGCGAAGAAGACAGCCTGGTCGGCCATCTCGGACCGGATCCGCTCGCCGAGGACTGGGATGCGCAGGAGGCGGCGAGGCGACTCGGCGCGGATGCGCGCAGCATCCACGTCGCCATCCTCGATCAGCGCAACGTCGCGGGCTTCGGGAACGAATACGCCGCGGAGCTGCTGTTTCTGCGCGGTGTGCTGCCGACGACGCCGACACCCGACGTCGATGTCGCCGCCCTTCTCGACCTCGGCGTGCGGACGATTCGAGCCAATCGCGACCGGCCCGACCGCACCTTCACCGGTGTCAACCGTCCTGGGCAGACGACGTGGGTCTACGGCCGCGCCGGACGCCCGTGCCGACGCTGCGGAACCCTCATTCAGAGGGGAGAACTCGGGGCCGATCCGACCCGCGAGAGGAGCACGTTCTGGTGTCCGTTCTGCCAGAGGTGAACAGCATCCCTCGGCGGGAATGAATCCGTACCACCCGTGGTTGTTGATATATCCGGAGAACTCCGGGCACGGGAGGAATCGTGGGAAAGAACTACGTCGACATCGAGAACGACCAGGGAGCGACGCTGCGTTACCGCAAGCACGCGAATGGCCGGGGTCTCGTGGCGCACGGCGCGAAGGTGCATCCGAGGGCCATGGTGGAAGCGGGCGCGTATATCGAACCGGGCGCGCGGGTCGCTGCCGGGGCGAAGGTCGCTCGCGGCGCATGGGTGGAACCGGATGCCGTGATCGGCGAAGGAGCCTTCATCGATGCGCACGCGCACATCGGCCAGGGTGCCGCTGTCGGTGATGGCGCGCACATCGGCGTCCGCACCGAGGTCGGCGCCGGGGCGCGCATCGCACGCGGTGCCAAGATCGGCGATGACGAGACGGTGGCGGCAGGTATGAGGATCGCGACCAACCCGAAGGGTCTCTGGCTCGCCGCCTGAGGCGAGCGCGGCGCTACAGCAGCCGTCGCTCCGAAGCCCACGCGGTCAGTTCATGCCGCGAGGAGAGCTGCAGCTTGCGAAGCACAGCGGAGACGTGCGTCTCGACCGTCTTGATCGAGATGAACAGCTCGGCGGCGACCTCTTTGTACGCGTAGCCGCGGGCGATCAGCCGCATGACCTCCTGCTCACGAGCCGAGAGTCGGTCCAGTTCGGAGTCGGCGGTCGCCGTCTCTCCGGCGACCGCCCCGAAGGCGTCGAGCACGAACCCGGCCAGGCGCGGCGAGAACACCGCATCGCCGCCCGCGACGGCATGAACTGCGCTGCTCACCTCGACGCCGGATGACCCCTTGGTGATGTAGCCCCTGGCGCCGGCCCTGATCACGCGCACGACGTCTGCGGCAGCATCGGAGACGCTCAACGCGAGGAAACGGGATGCCGTCGGAGCGCTGCCTCTGATCACCGCTTCACCGCCGGTCGCATCCGCACCCTCACCGCCGGGAAGGTGCACGTCGAGCAGGACCACGTCCGGGGCGGTGGCCCGGATGACCGCGATCGCCGACGGCACATCCGCCGCCTCGCCGACGATCTCGACGCTCGCATCGAGGTCGGCCCGGAGCCCGGAGCGGAAGATCGAATGGTCGTCCACGATGACGACGCGGATGCCGTCAGCCACGGTCGTCCCCTGCCGTGTCGATGTGCAGATGCACTTCTGTTCCGTTCTCGTCGCTGCGCACGGTGCCCGTGCCGCCGGCGCGACGCATCCGTCCGATGATGGATTCCCGGACCCCGAGGCGGTCGCTCGGGACGGCGGCGAGGGCGAACCCTCGGCCGCGATCACGGATGAAGACGTCGACCCCGGTGTCGTTGCCCTCGATGTACACCGAGATCTCACCGCCGGTATGCCGCGCCGCATTGAGCATCGCCTCGCGCGCGGCTGCCGCCAGCTCGCCACTCGCGCGTTCCGCGGACAGACCGGCCGAGACGACGTCGATGCGCACGGGATAGTCGAGTTCCAGGCCGCCCGCATAGTCGCGCAGGTCGGTCGGCAGATCGCTGTCGGCCGGGGCATCGCCGTCGTACAGCCACGCCCGCAGTTCCCGCTCTTGGGCGCGAGCGAGACGAGCAGCCTCGCTCGAGGCACCGGCCCGGTTCTGGATCAGTGCGAGCGTCTGCAGCACCGAGTCGTGCAGGTGCGCAGCCATCTCACTGCGCTGCTCCTCACGGATGCGCCGGACGCGTTCGCCGGCGAGTTCCCGCCAGCGGTGGATGAATGTCGACGAGGCCACCGCCATGAGCCCGGCGAGAGGAAGCATCAGAGCGAAGGCCGTTCCACCGACCGGCCGCCCGAGAACGATCAGGAACACCAGCACGAGAAGCGCCACCGCCGCGATCCGGATCACCGCCGTGTGCCGCGGCCCTCTCGCCGTGTCGGTGCGATCGATGAGCGTCGCCCACAGACTCGCAGCCGTCGCGAACACCACAGCGCCTGCGAGCGCGAGACTCGACGAGCTGACAGGGGCGTCATTACCCCATGAGTCCCCGGCGGCCCACCGGATGCTCACGAGCAGGGTGCCGATGCTCGCCGGCACCAGGAGCAGCCATGCGACCGGCGCCCTCCGCGTCGGCGCTGATTCCCCCGGCTGCCAGGGCATGAATACCCAGCACCACGCATAGAGCAGGATTCCTGCCCCGCCGCAGAGGGTGAGAGCGACGAACAGCGCGCGCACGGCCCAGAGCGGCGCTCCGAGGTGCCGTGACAGTCCGGTGCTGACCCCGGCGACCAGGCATTCGCGATCGCGAGCGAGCGGCGGACGCGGCGGCGGAGCGACCGGCGCGGGTCGCACCGGCACGATCGGAGCCGAAGAAGACATGTCGCCATCCAATCACCCGGAAGGCGACCAGGGCAGACCAGCAGCCGAAGATCAGGGTCGACTCAGGGGAACACCCCATGGTCGGGGCCCACTGCCGGGCGCAAGGATCGAATCATGACGATTCCGACCGCGCCGCCACCTGCTGCCGATACGACCTCGCCCGCTGCGCCGGTGCCTCCCGCCGACAAGTTCTTCCTCTGGGTTGCCGACCTCGGTGTCATCCGCTCGGACGGGTGGCTCGGCGGCGTGTGCGCGGGAATCGCCGCACGACTGCGCATCGACCCGCTGATCGTACGCGGCGTGTTCGTCGTCGCGGCACTGTTCGGCCTGCCGGCGATCTTCCTCTACGCCGTCGCGTGGGCGCTGCTCCCCGACGCCGATGGCCGGGTGCACACCCGTGATCTGCTGGCACAGGACTTCCAGCCGACGCAGCTGGGCATCCTCGCCATGGCGGTGATCGGACTGATTCCGACGGCGCCCATCACCGGATCACTGTTCGGTTTCTGGTACGCGGACTGGACGGCCCTGTCGGTGATCGCCTGGATCGTCGGTCTTGTGCTCGTCGGCACGCTGATCGTCCTCATCGTGCGCGCTGCGCGCCACACCCCGGGTGCTTCTGCGCCTCGTCCGTCGATGGCTTCCACGAACGATGCGGCCCCGGATGCGTCTCCTGTGCTCGACGGCTCGGGTGCCGTCGAGCACGCGGACGCGCTGGAGTCGGATGCCGGGGCGCTCGCCGATTCGGCGGCTCCGGCATCCGCTCTCCTCACGAGCCCGCCGGCCGCGCCGGCCCCGCTCCCGGAACGGCCGGAGAATCCGGAGGATCTCGACGCGTGGCGCCGGCAGCACGCCGCCTGGAAAGAGCAGGATCAGGCCTGGCGGCGCCAGCAGCAGGATGCCGAGCGCGCAGCGCGCGAGCAGGCTCGGCGCGAGCGGCAGACGGTGGCGACGGCCTTCGCCGCCGAGGCTGCGGAACGCCGGCGGATCCGGCGCGCGTCGAACCCACGCGCGAGCTTCCCTCTCGTCGCATCGGTGATCGGCTTGGCGCTGGTGGCCGGCGCCGCCATGGGGCTCTGGTCCGGGGGCGACGAGCGACTCAGGCTGGCCGTGGGACTGCTCTCCGCGGCGCTCGTGCTCGCGGTGGGAATGATCGTCGCCGGTGCACTTCGCCGCCGTAGCGGCTTCCTCGCGTTCCTGACCGTGCTGGTGCTGGTCGGAGGTGCGGTCGCGACCGGCGTCGCCACACTGCGACAGTTCACATTCGGCGACGCCTGGGCGAGCAACGCCCATTCTCTGGTGATCCAGCAGCCGTTCGGAAACCTCGACATCACCCTCGACCCTTACGACGGCACGCCCCCGTCGATGAGCGTCGAGAAGGGCACCGGCAGCACGCTGATCTCCGTCTCGGAGGGAGTGGAACTCGATCTCGAGGCCACCGTCGACACCGCCTCGATCGTGTGGAAGCGCGTCGACCCGACGACCGGGACCGTGATCGATGTGGGGACCTGGCAGGCACGCACCAACGGTGAGGGCGAACGCGTCTTCGCTGAGACGATCAGCGCGGAGGGCCCGATCGTGACAAGACAGAAGATGACCATCGAACAGACCGCCGGGGAGATCTCCATCACGGTCTACGAACGCAAGGACGGCGAAGAATGAGCATCGACACCATGGCACCGATCCCTCCCGCATCCGCAGAGGGATCGACAGCTGACGCACTGCCACGCACGCGCTGGGCGGCCGTCGTGTGGGGTGCGGTCTTCGCCACGCTCGCCGGCCTCGGCCTCTGGCTGCTGATCGACCGCGATCGCAGCGATGCCGTCGCCGACTGGGCGCTCGGGATGACTCCTGGCACGATCACGGCCACCGTGCTCCTCTGCGTCGGCGCCCTGGTTCTGGTGAGCGGAGCAGTCGGTCTGATCCGTCACGCTCAGCGACGGCATTCGCACTGAACAGCCCGATACCCTGAGGGCATGGCGAAACAGGGCGGCGCGCGCGGCCGCAAGACGGTGCCAGCGCGCGGCACGAAGCGGCCTCTCGGTGCGGGATCCAAGAAGGCGCAGTCCCAGAAGCGCCCGCAGAAGCAGTCGACGGTCGTGTTCGACGCCACCGTTCCCGTGGAGGAGTCCCGCACCTTCCGCCTCGGCGTCGTCCCCGGCGCGACGCCCGGCAAGTGGATCGATGCCTGGAAGCAGCGGATGCCGCAGGTCCCGCTGGAGCTGATCCCGATCGAGGCCGCAGGACAGCGTGAAGCGCTGGACGATCTGGATGCGGCGCTGATCCGTCTGCCGCTGGAGGACGACACGCTCCACATCATCACGCTCTATGTGGAGATTCCCGTCGTCGTGGCCGCCGTCGACTCTCATCTGATGGCCGTCGACGAACTCTCCGCGGCGGATCTGGCCGGCGAAGTGCTGATCACGCCGGAGGATGACGTCCTCGCGTCGCTCGATCTGCCCGGCACCCTCGCCCCATCCTTTCCGCCGCTTTCGACGACCGAAGAGGCGATCGTCACCGTCGCGACCGGCGTCGGGATCGTCGTCGTGCCGATGTCGCTGGCGCGACTGCACCATCGCAAGGACGTGGGCCACCGGCCTCTTCTCGACGGACCGACGTCGACTGTCGCACTGGTCTGGCCGCGTGAGCGCACCACTGCCGACGTCGAGACGTTCGTCGGGATCGTCCGCGGGCGCACCCAGAACTCGTCGCGCTGACGGCGACGCCGTGTGACGGGCGTTCGGTGACGGCCATCCGCGCTCGTTAGAATCGCCGGATGGCCTCGCTTCTCTACGTCTGCGTGCGCCCGGAGATCGGGGCGGCGGATGCCGAGCACGCCTCGTTCCGGCGAGCGCTCGGCGTGGACGTCGTCGATCGCCTCGATCTGCTCACCGAGTCGCTCGATCCCGCGCGGCTCGCGCACTACCGAGGCATCGTCGTCGGCGGGTCGCCGTTCAACGTGAGCGACGCGACGAAGTCGCCCCTGCAGGCCCGCGTCGAAGCAGACCTCGAGTCCATCGCGGACCGCGCCATCCAGGGCGACGTGGCCGCGTTCTTCACCTGCTTCAGCATCGGCGTCGTGACCCGGATGCTGGGCGGCGAGGTGACGATCGACACGCCGGAGGCCGCGAGCGCCACGGTCATCCGAACGACTGCCGCCGGCGACGCCGACCCGCTGTTCGGCCCCAGCGCTCCCGCGTTGACCGTCTTCACTGCGCACAAAGAGAGCGCGGCATCCGTCCCGCCCGGTGCCGAGCTGCTCGCCACCAACGACGTGTGCCCGGTGCAGGCCTACCGCGTCGGCACGCATCTGTACGCGGCGCAGTTCCATCCCGAGCCCACCCCGCGCGACTTCGCGGATCGGATGACGTTCTACCGCACGACCGGATACTTCGATCCGTCCGAGTTCGACGCGGTGCAGGGACAGGTGCTCGCGGCATCCGTCACCGAGGGCGCCGCTCTCCTGCGCCGATTCGCGGAAACCTTCGTTCCCGGTCGTTGAGCGACACTTCGACTCGCTGGCGCTCGCTCAGTGCAGGTCTTCACGAGACGAAACGCGCCTCGCCGACCTAGAGCGCCCGATGAGATCGTTTCGTCTCGTCGCTGCGCTCCGCGCTCAACGGCCGGGGGTTTGCAGCAGCTCGACCCGTTCCCGTAGGTATGTCCCCAGCGGCATGTAGCCGCCGGCGCTGCTCCAGCGCACGGACACCACCGCGTCGACGACGGCGAGCGGACCGGATGACCCGCCGGCGTCCACGGCCGAAACATCGACGACGCTCCAGCCGACGTGCACGACCTCGCCCTCGGCGAAGCCCCCGCGCAGCGCCTCTTCGCGGCGAGCCGCACGCGCGCGAGCGGATTCCGCCGTGTAGCCGCGTCGGCCGGGGTCGGCCGCCCGCAGCACCTCGGCGGTGGCCAGCACGCGCGTGTCCGTGAGCAGCAGCACGCCGAGATGCCACGCGGAACCGACCCGAACGATACGCCGCCCGCGCCACCGCGAGCTGCGCTCCTCGCCCAGTCCCTCCTGCGGCGCACCGGCCAGCGCGGCCCGCGCCTCACTCAGCAGATCGGATGCCGTCCTCACAGTTCTCCCTGCGGCCGCTCGTCGGCGGGCCGGGGGCCGACGACGCGCTCACGGTCGCCGCGCAGCATCATCGCGATGAGCGGGTAGATCAACACGGACAGCATCCCGGCTCCGACCAGCGCGGCGGCCGTCCCGCTGTCGAGCATCCCTCGCTCGACGCCGATCGCGGTCACCGCGACGATGATCGGCAGCCCGGTGGCGGCGAGCATCCCGAGCGCCGCACGATCGCGCACATTCATCCCCCGCGGCGCCGACAACTGCGCCGCCGACCCGCGGATCACGAGAAGGGCGACCAGGAACAGCGGCACGAGTCCGAGCGCCGCCGGAGACGCGAGCAATGCTGCCAGGTCGAAGTTCACGCCGGTGTAGAGGAAGAAGATCGGCACGAGGAAGCCGAACGCGACGGCTTCGACCTTGCTCTCGACCGCCGCGGCGTCGTCCTTCGGTGCACGGGCCATGATGATGTGCCAGATGGCTCCGGCGACGAAGGCGCCGAGCAGCATGTCGAGATCGAACATCACACTGAGGCCGACGAGTGCGGCGATGAGCAGCAGCACGAAGCGCACTGCGAACTGGTCGGAGGTGTGCAGGGTCACCCGGATGAACGCGTGCAGTCCACCGTGCGGCAGCCGACGCGCCAGCAGCACGGCCAGTCCGGCGAGCACGACGAACGCCAGCAGGATTCCGGCCGCCACCGGCGTCGAGCGCGCACTGAGGAAGACGGAGATGGCGATGAGGGGCAGGAACTCGCCGACCGCACCGATCACGGTGACCACCTTGCCGAACGGCGTGTCGAGCTCGCGCGCATCGCGCAGGATCGGCATCAACGTGCCGAGCGCGGTCGAGCTCAGCGCGATACCGATCACGATCATGCCGTCGCCCGGCGCGAAGAAGAGACCGACGCCGATGCCGAGCGCGACGCTGATCACCCAGCCGATCGAGGCCCGCATGAGCGGCTTCCCCGACACGGCGCGGAAGTCGATCTCGGCTCCGGCGACGAAGAAGAGCATCGCCAACCCGAAATCGCTCAGCTTCTGCAGGATCTCGTGCGGCTCGACCCAGCCGAGCACGGCGGGTCCGGCCAGGATCCCGAGAACCAGCTCGAAGACGATGATCGGAACGCGGATGACCCGGCGCACGCCTCGGGCGAGCAGCGGTGCTGCGACCGCGAGCAGCGGGATCAGCACCAGTCCGACGTCGCCCGCGTTCACGCTCTCAGATTAGCGACCCGACCGCGCGATTCGCCCGGTCGCCGCATCCGCGACAGAATCGACTGACACCCTCTGAGGAGCCCTCATGTCCCAGCCCGATACCGCCCGTCTTCTGATCGCGTGCGACGACCAGCCCGGCATCGTCGCCGCCGTCGCCGGCGTGCTCGCCGAGCACGGTGCGAACATCATCTCGCTCGATCAGCATTCGACGGATGCCGAGGGCGGGCGCTTCTTCCAGCGGACCGTCATCCACCTGGAGGGGCTGTCCGCCGCGCGACCCGCACTCGAGGCGAGCATCGCGACCGTCGCCGAGCGCTTCGGCATGGAGTGGTCGCTGCACGATGTCGCACGCCGCAAGCGGGTCGCGATCTTCGTGTCGAAGTACGATCACTGCCTCATGGAACTGCTCTGGCGCACCCAGCGCGGACAGCTCGATATCGACGTGACGATGGTGGTGTCGAATCACGCTGACCTCGCCGAGTCCGTGCGCTCCTTCGGTGTGCCTTTCGTGCACATCCCCTCCGGCGACAAGTCCGCGATGGAGACGCGCCAGCTCGAGCTGCTGCAGGGCAACGTCGACCTCGTCGTGCTCGCCCGGTACATGCAGATCCTCACCGACGACTTCATCGAGCGCGTCGGTGCGCCGGTGATCAACATCCACCACTCCTTCCTGCCGGCGTTCATCGGGGCGAACCCCTACGCACGCGCGAAGGACCGCGGCGTGAAGCTCATCGGCGCCACCGCGCACTATGCGACGGCCGACCTCGACGAGGGCCCGATCATCGAGCAGGACGTCACCAGGGTGACCCATTCCGAATCCGCTGCCGAGCTGCAGAGCCGCGGCGCTGACGTCGAACGATTGGTGCTCGCCCGCGCCGTGCAGTGGCACGCGGAGGATCGCGTGATCGTGCACGGCCGCTCGACCGTCATCCTCTAGCGC
Organism: Microbacterium sp. LWO13-1.2; assembly: GCF_038397725.1. Lineage (NCBI taxonomy): Bacteria > Bacillati > Actinomycetota > Actinomycetes > Micrococcales > Microbacteriaceae > Microbacterium > Microbacterium sp. LWO13-1.2. The sequence goes on along the minus strand of NZ_CP151634.1, from coordinate 1,964,896 downwards.
TCCGGCGCACCGGCGACCAGCTCGGCGAACACGTCGGCCGCGGTGTCGAAGCGCACGAGCGGCGCGGACTGCCCCATCCACAGCGACTGCAGCTCCCCCAGGTTCTGCTGACCGGCGGCGGTGCGGAAGCGCCCGGTGAGCCAATTCTGCATCGGGAACGGCGCGATCGTGCCGCTGGCTTCGATCGCGCGCACCACCCGATTCCGCGCGCCGCGCGCGAGTCGCCCGCTCATCGCCCGGGTGAGCACCGTCTCATCAGCGGCTGTCGAACGGATCGCCGCGCGATGCGCATCGTTCGCCGCGGACTCGGCCGTGGCGAGGAACGCCGTGCCCACCTGCACGCCGGCAGCCCCGAGGGCGAACGCCGCGGCCACGCCGCGACGATCGGCGATGCCGCCGGCCGCGATCACCGGCACCGAGACGGCGTCGACGATCTGCGGTACGAGTGCGAAGGTCCCGATGAGAGATTCTTCGGCCGGGCGCAGGAACGAGACGCGGTGCCCACCGGCCTCGGCGCCGGTCGCCACGATCGCGTCGACGCCGCCGTCGGCGAGAGCCGTGGCTTCGGCAACCGTGGTGGCGGTGCCGATGACACGGATGCCACGGCGATGCGCCTCCTCGACGACGTCCGCTGCTGGCACTCCGAACACGACGCTGAGCGCCGCCGGCGCGGCATCCCAGATCGCCTCCAGCTGCTCGCCGAGCTCGGGGAGGTAGGCCGTCGGCCGCTGCGGCATGTCCACGCCGACCGCCTCGAAGAACGGCTGGAGCGCCTGCGCGAAGATCGCATGCTGCGCGTTCGGCGCGACCTCGTCGCCGGTGGGCAGCCAGATGTTCAGGGCGAACGGTCGAGATGTGGCCTGACGCAGGGCGGACGCGGTCGACCGGATGCGCTCGCCGTCGTAACCGTAGAGGCCGTACGAGCCCAGGCCGCCGGCGTCGCTCACCGCCGCCGCCAGCGCGACGGAGGAGAGTCCGCCGAACGGGCCGAGGACGATCGGATGCTCGATGCCGAGAAGGGTGCGCAGATCACTCATGATCCGAGGCTACGCCCGGCACGGAGAGGCGAGGCGCGTGCCGGTGCCCGGGTTCAGAGGCCGAGCCGGTCGAGCTGCTCCTCGAAGCGGATCTGCACGTCCTCCGGCTCGGCGTCATCGGTCTCGGCCCAGATCGTGTCGAGCTCCTTCTGCACCGCGTCGGGGAGCGCTGCGAACTTCTCGTCCCACGCTGCGATCGGCGTCCAGTAGCCGACGACCTTGAACCGCGTCGCCGGCAGGCCGAGTTCCTTGCGCAGGTACTTGCGCACGTCGCGCAGGGCGACGGTCTCACCGGCGACCCAGACGTACCCGTCTTCGAGCCGGAGCCGGTCGTCGACGATGCCGCGCAGGATCGGACCGAGCGCGCTCGGCCCGTGGCCGTTGCCGCCGATGACCCAGGTGACCTCGACGTCGCCACCCACCTCGAACGCGACCTGATCGGCTTCGCTCGGCACCTCGAGGACGACCCGCGTCCGCACGCCCTCCGGCGTCTCGGCGGCGATCCGCGCCACCGCGGGGAGCCCGGTCAGGTCCGCCACCAGCACCTGCCAGGTGATTCCCGGCGGCGGCGAATACAGGCCCGTCGGGGAGTTCAGCCCGAGTACGTGCCCCGGTTCGGCCCGCGCGGCCCAGGGGCCGGCGACTCCCGCTTCGTGAATCACGAAATCGATGTCGAGCTCGTCGGCATCCGGACGGACGCCGCTGATCGTGTAGGTGCGCATCGGGGCCTCCGGTGCGCCCTCGGGTGTCTCCCACCAGTCGCCGGCCGGCACGGGCAGCGAGACGTCGGTGGGGTCTTCGCCGTGCGGGAAGAACACCCGCACGTATTCGTCGCCGATGCCGGTGCTGAGGAAGTCGGCGATGCCGCTGCCTGCGAGCGTCACGCGCACGAGCGTCGGTGTGAGGGTGGTGGTGCTGCTGACGATGCCGCGGTGGATGTTCACGGAGTCTCCGTCTCTTCTGGGGTGGTCTGAGGGGCTGGCGTGCTCGGCGTCTGGACGAGCCAAGAGGAGCGATACGGTCCGTCCGCCGCGAGGAGTTCCGCGTGGGTGCCGCGCTGCGTCGCCCGGCCGTCGGCGAAGACGATGATCTGCTCGGCACTCGCTGCCTGCTGCAGCCGGTGCGCGATGAGCAGCGCGGTGCGGCCCTGGCGCAGCACCCCGATCGCCTCCTCCACCGCATCGCGATGATGCAGCCCGACATCGGCCGTCGCCTCGTCGAGGATCACCACCTCGGGGTCAGCGAGGAACGCGCGCGCGACAGCGAGTTGCTGGATACGGCCTTCGTCGAGGGGCGCGACGGGATTCGCGGAGGGGTCCTCGGCGAGCTCGGTCGCCATCGCATCGACCGCCCATCGAGCCCCGACCGCACGCAGAGCCGCGACCATTTCTTCGTGGCTCGCTTCGGGCGCGACGAGTCGAAGGTTGTCGGCGATCGTGCCGCGGAACTGGTGGAGCTCCTGCGAGAGGTAGTACGGGGCGCCTCCCCCCGGGGCGAGGTGCACGCTGCCCGATGTCGGCGGATGGTGGCCGGCGATGACGCGGGCGAGCGTGCTCTTGCCGGACCCGGAGGTCCCGACGAGGGCCGCGGTGGTGCCCTGCTCCACCCGCAGCGTCACCTCGCTGATCCCGCGACCGGTACTCGGGTAGCGGAAGGTGACATCGCGCACTTCGATTCCCGCTGCCTCGACGACCGCGGAGCGCTGCGGCGCGGCATCCGACGCCGACTCCCGCGCCGCGACCGCCGCAGGCGCGAGATCGATGACCCCCACGAGTCGCGCGAGCCCGATGGTCGCCCGCTGGATGTCGTCGAGTCCGAAGATCAGCTGCCCGACCGGGTCGAACAGCCGATGGAAGAGCAGCGCCGCCGTGGTGACCGTCCCCACGGTGATCGCAGCGGCGGAATGCAGCAGGAAGCCGGTGCTGAGGATCGCGGCGAGGCCGACGAGTTCTCCGGCGTTGATCCACCGGAACAGCCGATTCGTCACGCGAACGCCCTCGACCTGCATCCGGATCGAGGATTCGGCGCGCTCCCGCACCCGCTCCAGCGCGTGCTCCTGTTCGTTGAACGCCGTGAGCGTGTCGATGGCCTCGACCGCATCGAGCACCGCCTGACTGCGGGCTGCTTCGCGCACCCGGACCTCGCGGAACACCACGCGGGATCTCCGCAGGAACGCACGGGTGCCGAGCGCATAGAACGGAGCAGCGGCGACGCCGGCGAGAGCGAGCCAGGGGTCCAGAGCGGTCAGCGCGACGACCGAGACTGAGATCGCGAACCCCGCCGAGAGGAGCGTCGGGGCGACGTTCCCTCCAGCCTCCGCTACGGCGTCGACGTCGCCGGTGACCCGCGAGAGCAGATCGGCGCTCTCGCCGTCGTCGATCGCACTCACGGGAAGACGCATCGCCGAGGCGAACACGTCCTCGCGCAGGGTGGCGAGCATGTCCTGCACCAGCCCGGCGAGCATCCGTACCGCCCACAGCATCACGATGGCCGCGCCGATGGCGCCCGCACCGGCGCCGATCACCCAGCCGGCGATGGTGGCGAACCCCGCGTGTGACGAGACGGCGTCGACGATGCGGCCGAGGCACATCGGCGTCACGATCCCCAGAGCGGATGCCGCGAGGAAGAGCCCAGCGACGGCTGCGGTCCTCCCCCGGTGCTGTCGCAGCAGCGCTCCGAGGGCGGCACGCACGCGGGCGCTGGAGGCGATCGGCAGCAGCGCGGCGGTCGAGCTCGGATCACTACTCATCTCGAGCGTCCGATCCTTCGGCGAAGAGTTCGACGACCCGATCGCACATGCCGAGCAGCACAGGAGAGGTCGTGATCACGACGACGGTCGAGCTGTGCGCCGAGAGCGCGCGGGCGATGTGTGCCTCGGTGATGGCATCGACGGCCGAGGTCGGCTCGTCGAGCACGAGCACATCGGCGTCCGCGTGCAGGGCGCGAGCGATCCCGATGCGCTGCCGCTGTCCGCCGGACAATCGCCTTCCGGCCTCGCCGACCTGCGCGTCCCAGCCGCCGATCTCCGCGACGGTCTCGTGCAGAGCCGCCATCTGGATGACGGCGGGACGTGGGAGATCCGCCATCGAGCGTCCCCGCACCGCTTCGCGCAGCGTGCCGCTCATGATCGTCTGCACGTGCGGCGGGGCGACGACGCGGCGACGGTAGTCCACCGGATCCAGATCGGACACGTCCCTGAACTCCCCGTCGACGACGAGCGAGACACTGCCCGGATCCGCGCGCGTGCGCAGGCCGAGGAGACGGGAGAGGGCTCGGGACGCGTCGCTGTCCGCGGGGCGGATACCGAGAAGCTCACCCTCGCGCACCTCCACGAGCGGCGAATCCGCGGAACCCGTGCGGAAGGCCAGCACCGCGCCATTCGGCGGAGTCGTGGAGCGCTCCGGCTCCGATGGCACCTCGAGGAGATCCTCGGCGTCGATGACCTCGGCGAGCCTCTTCGCCGAGGCGAGCTTGTGGATCCAGTTCGAGGGGAACGACCCGGCATAGGCGAGGTAGCCGCTGATGAACTGAGCGAGTCCGAGCACGGTCACCAACTCGCCGATGCTGATCCTGCCCTCCGCGGCGAACCATGCCGAGATGCCGGCCAGAGCGGTCGTGGCCACGGCTGCGAGGGTCGCGCTCACCGCCTCGTATGCGGCGAGCGATCGGCCCGCGGCCGTTGCGGCGCGACGGGAGACGTCACTTGCCGCGACATAACGCCGCACGGCCTCTTCACGGGCACCGATGCCCACCAGCACCCGGAATCCGCTCATGAAGTCGGCGGCGACCGCCCCCGCCTCGGTTGCCGCCCGCTGCTCGACCAGACCGCGGTTCTCGAGGGGCCGCGAGACGACGCGCATGACGAGCATCATCGCGATGGTCGAGCCGAACACGACGATCGTCGCAGCCGGCGAGATCACCAGCATGGCCAGCCCCGCGCCGATGATCGCAGCGATCGCGGCGCACTGCTGCGCGACTGACCAGGCGACGCCGGCCACCCGGTAGGTATCGGAGGTGACGAAGGTCAATGCCTCACCCGCGGTCACGGTGCGACGGGAGAGCCGGGGCCGGAGCATCCGGGAGAGCGCGAGGTGGCGCAGCGCCTGCTCGCCGTGTCCGTAGATCGTCACCATGAGGCGGGATGCGGACTGGTAGCTCACGGTCAGCACGAGAAAGGTGCCGACCAGCACGCCGACCCAGATCCCGAGCGCGATCGGGTCAGCAGGGAGCACCGCGCGATCGATCGTCGCGCCGATGATGACGGGGATCGCGGCTTCGGCCAGCGTGTGCACGACGAGGAGCGCCGTCGCAGCGGCGAGAGCGACCCCGCGTCCTTCGGCGGACAGCGCGATGCCGAAGAGGCGCCGTGGTGTGCTCGTCACGACGTCCGCCGACCGAGCGGGAGCACGAGCGGTGTTCCCGAGACGGGGTCCGTGATCACCATGCACGGAAGGTCGTACACGGCCTCGACGAGCTCGGCGGTGATGATCTCACGAGGATCGCCTTGCGCCACGATGGCCCCGTCGCGCATCGCCACGAGGTGGGTCGCGTAGCGCGCGGCGTGGTTGAGATCGTGCAGCACGGCGACCAGAGTGGTGCCGTTGCGGTGCAGATCGGCGAACAGTTCCATCAGGTCGATCTGGTGCGCGATGTCGAGGAAGGTCGTCGGTTCGTCCAGCAGCAGGTGCTTCGTCTGCTGAGCGAGGGCCATCGCCACCCAGACGCGCTGCCGCTGCCCTCCGGAGAGCTCGTCCACGAGTCGGCGCGACAGGTCGGTGACCCCGGTCGCCGCCATCGCTTCGGACACCGCACGTTCGTCGGCGCTGCTCCATGTGCGCATCGCGCTCTGGTGGGGGAAACGCCCCCGGCCCACGAGGTCGGCGACCGTGATGCCGTCCGGTGCAATGGATGACTGGGGCAGAAGCCCGAGCTTGCGCGCGGCTTCCTTCGGCCGGAGGGAGCGCAGTTCGTCGCCCTCGAGGTACACCGCGCCGGTGGTCGGGCGCAGCAGGCGGGCGAACCCGCGCAGGAGCGTCGACTTGCCGCACGCATTGGGTCCGATGATGATCGTGAACGAGTCATCGGGAACCTGCAGCGACAGCGCGGAGACGATGGGGATGTCTCCGTACCCGAGTGTGATGTCGCGGGCCAGCAGCGAAGCGGTCAAGGGTGTTCCTTTCAGGTGCGGCGCGTGAACTGGGCGGCCAGCAGCCAGGCGAGATAGACGCCGCCGATCGAGACCGTCACGACGCCCACCGGCACGGCGATGAGTTGGGCGACGGCGTCCGACACCACCACGAGGGCGGCGCCGGTGAGCATCACCGGAAGTGTGCCCATCGGAGTGTTCGAACGGGTGAGACGCTGCGAGATCTGCGGAGCCGCGAGCGCGATGAACGAGATGGGTCCCGCTGCCGCGGTGACGAGGGCGACCAGAGCGACGCCGAACACCATCGCCGCGAGACGGGTGCGCCCAGGGCTGACGCCCAGCGCGGTCGCCGCGTCATCGCCCATCTCCAGCACCGGGAGCGTTCGATGGAGAGGGAGGGAGAGAACGGTCACGATCGCGAACACGATCGCCGCGGGGATGAGCTGGTCGAAGCCGAGCGAGGCGAGAGAGCCTGCGCCCCAGGTCGCCGCCATCATGGCCTTCTCCACACTGACCGAGATGAGGATCCAGGAGGTGAGGGATCCGAGCCCCGCCGAGACGCCGATGCCGACGATGATCAGACGAAACGACGACATCGTGTTCTTGCTCGCAAGGACGTAGACGACCAGTGCGGTGGCGAGACCCCCGACGAGCGCGCCCGCCGCCTTGAACATGTACGTGTTCAGCTCGAGGACGATCATCACGAGCGTCACGCCGAACTGGGCGCCGATCCCGAAGCCGATGATGTCCGGAGACCCGAGCGGGTTGCGGGTGAGGGACTGGAAGATACCGCCGGCGAGAGCGAGCGCCGCCCCGCACAGCACCGCGAACAGCACGCGCGGGAGTCGCCATTCGAACACCACCTGCCGGATGTCCGGATCGGATGCCGGGTCCGCGATCGCCCGGACGACCGAGCCGAAGTCCACCTCGTACGCACCGATGGTCATCGAGGCCAGGCCCGCCAGGACGATCACGACGACGAGTGCGGCACACACGATGACCGAACGCACCGGGATGAGTGCGGCGATACGCGGGGTCTCGATCCGGATCAGGCGACGTCCGCGGGCGACCGGCGCGGATGCGGTGTGCTGTGCTGCTGCGCCCCGCGGGGCGACGGACTTCTGATCGGTGCTCACAGTCCGCTCACCCTCTTGCGGCGCACGAGGATGATCAGGATCGGCGCCCCCAGGAGTGCGGTGACGATACCGACGCGGAGCTCACCACTGGGAAGCACGATGCGGCCGAGGATGTCGGCGAACAGCAGGAAGGCCGGACCGATGATCATCGAGTAGCTCAGCACCCAGCGCTGGTCCGGACCGGTGAACCAGCGGACGATGTGCGGGATCATCAGCCCCACGAACGCGATGGGTCCGGCGGCGGCGACGCTCGTTCCCGCCAGCAGGGTGACGGCGATGATCACCATCACCCGGGTCACGCGCACGCGCGCTCCGAGCGCCTGCGCCAGGTCATCGCCCAGTGCCAGAGCATTCAGCGAACGTGCGCACAGGAGCCCGATCAGCAGGCCGATCACGATCAGGGGAACCGCCCAGGTGAGCTGGTCGAGGGTGCGTCCACCGATCGAGCCGACCCCCCAGAAGCGCATGACCTGAAGGGTGCTGTGGTCGCGCAGCACGATCGCGGTCGTGAAGCCCGTGCAGGCTGCGCCCAGAGCGACTCCGGCGAGCGTCAGCTTCATGGGCGTGGCGCCCGACGCCCCGAACGAGCCCAGAACGTAGACGAGCAGAGTGAGGACGAGTGCTCCGAGAAGCGCGAAGGGCACATATGCGCCCGGGGCGGTCAGACCGAGCACGCCGATCGCGAACGTGACGGCGAACGATGCTCCGGCGTTCACACCGAGGATGCCGGGGTCGGCCAGCGGGTTGCGCGTGAAGGCCTGGATCAGCCCGCCGCAGACGGCCAGCGCGGCCCCCACCGCGATACCGAGGAGCGTGCGGGGCACCCGAAGCTCCGTGACCATCAGGTGCAGGGGGTTGTCGTCGTCGTAGGCGAATAGAGACTGCAGTACGGTCACCGGATCGATCGCGCGGTTGCCGACCGCGAGCGAGGCGACGGCGGCGACCACCAGCACCACCGCCGAGATCACGAGACCTGTGATGAGGGTCCCATTGCGGTGCGGGGAGCCGTCTGCACGACTCCCCGCACCCGTGTTCGAGACATCGGTGCCGTCTTCTGCCGCCAGCGGGGTCCGGGGAGAAGCCGGCCGGAGCATCGCCGAGGTCACTTCCCCGCGATGGTCGGCTTGCCCTGCAGCGCGGCGGCGAGGTCGTCGACGTACTTCGGCAGGATGTACTGCAGCGAGAGCACAGTCGGTGCGCTGATCGCCGAGGCCTCGGCGTCGTCCGCGTAGATGACGTACGAACCGTTGGCGATCGGGTCCCAGCGCGACACGACCTTGTTCTCCACCGTGTACGTGCCCTCAGCGGCGCTGCCGCCCCAGGCGGCGAACAGATCGGCCGGGACGTCGTAGAGCTTCTCGAGGCTCACGCCCGTGTACCAGTTGTCGCCCTCGGCGCTGGCGAGAAAGCTGTCCATCGCCGAAGTCGAGGTGAACCCGAGCGCTTCGGTGATGCGCACGCGCGGGTCGTACTCGAGGTAGACGCCGAGATCGGTGCCGCCCTCGTTCAGGGTCAGACCCCAGACGAACGTCTTGTCGTCGAACTCGGGGTGCTCGTCGGCGAGCGAGGTGATGAGGTCCTCGGTCTCGCCGATCAGCTCCTCGGCCTTGGCGTCCTCGGACATCGCCGCGCCGATGGTGCGCGTCATGCCTTCCCAGGTGCCCGGGTTCCAGGGTCCCTCGATGTAAGGGATGGTCGGGGCGATCTCGCTCAGCCGGTCGTACTCGATGTCGGTGACTCCCGAGTAGAGGCTCAGGATGAGGTCGGGCTTGAGCTCCTTGATCGCCTCGTAGTTCGGGCCGTCCTCGACGAAGGGGATGATCTCTGGAGTGTCGCCGTACTCCTCGGTGACGAAGTCCTCGAACCACGGCTGATAGCCGCTCTCGTCAGCACCCCACACCTCTTCGATGCCGACCGGGTTGGTTCCGAGAGCGGCGACGATATCCGGAGTCATCCAGCCGAGGGCGACGATACGCGTGGGCTTCTCGGGGATCACCGTCTCACCGTGGGCGTGCTCGATGACCACACCGTCCGTGGCGGCAGCTGCGGATCCGGAGTTCTCCTCCGGTGCCGAGCACCCCGCGAGGGTGAGGGCTGCGGCGACGGCTGCGGCGACGAGCGCGGCACCTCGCCGGATCTTCGGGCGCGCAAGAGTGTGCGTCATGATTCTCCTTCGGGATGGGGAGGGGGTGTGCCGCGTCAACGCAGCGAGAAGTTAGGTAAGCATGTCCTAACTATTCGATGGTAGAACGCGGATGCGGTGCTCAGTGTCGAAGGATCGACGACTTGTGTCGAAGAACCGACAACTGTCGTGAACCGGACCGGCTCGACGTCACCGCCAGTACGTCTGGTGAGCGGCATCGGCCTGCACACGCGCGACGTACTGCCGCGGCGTGAGACCGAACCGTTGCTTGAATGCCGCGGAGAAGGCGCTCGTCGTCGCGTAGCCGCAGCGGTGCGCCGCCGCCCCGATCGGCGTACCGGCGACGATCAGTCGCGCTCCGAGGGTCATCCGTACGCCGGTGCGCCACCGCCCGAAGCTCATGCCCACGTCGTTCTGGAAGATGCGCAGAACGGTTCGTTCGTGCAGCCCGTGCGCCAAGAAGAGGTCCTGGGTGCTGAGCGGATCGCCGGGGTCCGCGAGCACCGCCTGCACGAGCGGAGCGACCCGTTCGTCGGCGGGCATCGGCACCTCACCCCATTCGGTCGCGGCCTCCGGCAGGGGTTGCTGCAGCATCTCGATGAGCACCGATTGGATGCGCACACGCAGGTCGGTCGGCATGTCGTTGATGCCCAGGTGGAGGAGCATCTCCTGCACCGCGCGCGGCACGAGGACCCGCGTGACGTCGTCGATCGGGGCGATCAGCGACGAGTCGGGGATGTAGGTGTAGCAGCCGGTCGAGTCGGATTCGTGGTGGGCCGTGTGCGGGGTGTGCGCGGGGATCCACACTCCCTGCCCCGGCGCGAGGCGCCACATCGCATCCTGCAGGTGCACCCACACCGTGCCGCGGTAGCACCAGGCGAGCATCGCATCCTCGTGCGAATGCGGAGGCGAGAGCGGTCGGGTGCCGGTGTCTTCACCTGTGACGACCCCGGTACCCATCAGGTACGGTCCGGTCACGGTCGACGGATGCGAAGGGCTCGCGGCCCAGTCATCCTGCCGGTAAGTGATCATTGCGTGCTCCAGGAAGTCGGCTTGCCCCGCCGTCGCGACGCAGAGTCGCCGAGAGTGCCGTCCCCGCGATGCTAGCTGGCTTCCGCGACCGGGTTCTCGGCCGACGACTCGACCACGAGTGCTACCCTCGCAGCGAAGGGAGCGCACACATGGGCGAATGGTTCGGGCAGATGCTGAGCATCGTCCTCACTGCGCTCGGCCTCGTCTCCACGCCGGATGCAACCGCCCTCGGGCTCGCCATCGCCGTCGTCGCGGTCGCCGTTCTCGCCCTCGCCATCACGCTCAGCGCACTTCCCACCGGAGGCGGCGGTTCGCCCCATCCGCGTCGCGCGATCGATATCGGAACCCTCCTCACCCAGAGCGATCCGGATGCCGCTGGTCATCCGCGTCCTCGTGCGCCGGGAGTCGTGCCCGCCGCGTAACCCGTCCTTCCTGGCTCGGGAAACGCGGCCTCGGCCGACCCTTCCCGATGCCACGAACGGACCCTCATGGACCCCTTTGCCTTTCCACCCCTCGCCGCGCTCCTGAACGCCGCCTACGGCGCCCTCGCCGGCCTCTCCACAGCTCTCACGCCTGCCCTCGGCGGCATCGCCGCCGCCGGCGCCGTCGTTCTCGTCACCCTGCTGGTGCGCGCACTCCTCATCCCTGTCGGGGTCTCGCAGGCGAAGGCCGAGCAGACCCGCTCGCGCCTCGCCCCCCGACTGCGCGAACTGCAGCGGCGGCACAAGAAGAACCCCGAACGGCTGCAGCGCGAGACCATGGCGCTGTATCGCAGCGAGAACACCTCGCCTTTCGCCGGGATGCTGCCCGTGCTCGCCCAAGCGCCGGTGATCGGCATCCTGTACACCCTGTTCCTGCGACCCGAGATCGCCGGGCATCCGAACGCGCTGCTCTCCCACGATCTGCTCGGCGCTCCGCTGGGCGCGAGTTTCGTCTCGGTCGTGTTCGGCGGCTCCGCCGACGCAGCGACCATGCTCGTGTGGGGCACCCTCCTCGCGCTCATGATCGCCGTGGCCGAAGTCACCCGTCGAGTGTTCCGGCCGACGCAGGTCGACGACTCACCGCTGAACTCCCCGGGAATGCTGCGGGTGGTGGCGGCCATGCACTATCTGACCGCCGTCTTCGCCGTGCTGGTCCCGCTCGCCGCGGCCCTCTATCTCGCCGTCACGGTCGTCTGGACGCTCGTCCAGCGGATGCTGCTGCGCAGGCGGTTCCCGCTGCCCGACGCGGCATCGCCTCCACGCGCCGGTCGTTGAGCGAGGGAGCTTGCGACCGAGACGAAACGCGTCGATCCGCGGTCGGCATCGGATCAACGCGTTTCGCCTCGCTGGCGCTCGCTCAACGACCGGGTGGGGACGAGCGGTCAGTCCGGGAGCGGGATCGTCCCGGTGAACACGGTGGGCGGGTCGTCGACGTCCTTCGCCTCGGCATCCGCTCGCCGCCGTGCGTGTCGCACACCGAGAGTCGTTCCGACGCTCGCCACCACGACCAGACCGACGGCGGCCAGCCGCAACGGTGTCGCGTCCTGACCGAGCACGAGCCAGCCTGCGAGGATCGCGAACGCGGGCTCGAGGCTGAGCAGCACCCCGAACACCCGCTGCGGGAGACGGCGAAGCGCGGCGAGCTCGAAGCTGTACGGGATCACCGACGACAGCACCGCGGTGAGAACTGCCAGCAGAATCAGCTGGCCATCTGCCGCGATCGTGATCGAGGCCGGCACACCGAGCGGCAGCAGCAGCACCGCGGCGACGACCAGTCCGACCGCCAGCCCCGCGCTACCGGGGATGAGCGCGCCCACGCGCGCGCTCATCCGGATGTACATCACCCAGAAGCCCGCCGCGATCAGGATGAAGAGCACACCGAGCGGATCGAGCGGATCGGCACCGATCATCCCGTCGATGCCCAGCAGCGCCATGCCCAGCAGCGCGACGCCGACCCAAGCGGCGTCAGCGAGGCGGCGGGTGAGCACGGCGGCGAGGATGAGGGGGCCGAGGAATTCGATCGCGACAGCGGGACCGAGCGGAATGCGGTCGATCGCGGCATAGAAGAAGCCGTTCATCCCCGCCAGCGAGAGCCCGAAGAGCGCCGCGGCGATCCACTGCGTGCGGGTCCAACGGCGTGGTCTCGGGCGCACGATCACGACGAGGAGCAGTGCGGCGATCGCGATGCGCAGCGAGGTCACGCCCCAGGCGCCGAGCACCGGGAAGAGCTGGGTCGCGATGGCGGCACCGAAGGGCAGTGACAGGCACGATCCGACGACGAGCGCGACACCGAGGAGAGGACGAGGCGACGCGTTCGATGGCACGTACTCCACCCTGGGGCATCACCCTGCGCCGCGTCCATTCGGCGCGGGGTGCTGCGGCGCTTGTTCTAGAGGTGCTTCCCGCCCGTCACCGGGAGTACGGCACCGGACACGTACGACGATTCGTTCGAGGCGAGGTAGACATAGGCTCCGGCGAGCTCGGCGGGCTGTCCGGCCCGCCCGAGCGGCGTGTCCTGCCCGAACGACGCCAGCCTCTCGGCATCCCACCCTGTGGCGGGGATCAGCGGCGTCCAGATCGGACCGGGCGCGACGGCATTCACGCGAATACCCTTGGGCCCCGCCTCTTCGGCGAGCGCCTTCACGAACGCCACCTGAGCCGCCTTGGTCATCGCGTAGTCGATGAGTCCAGGCGAGGGGTTGTATGCCTGGATCGATGCGGTGACGATGATGCTGGCACCCGCTTCGAGCGCCGAGAACGCCGCGCGCGCGGAATACAGGAGCCCGAACAGGTTCGTCTCGAAGACCCGGCGCATGTCCTCGGTGCGGAGACTCTCGAAGCCGTCGATGTCGTGCTGGTACGCCGCGTTCAGGACCAGGATGTCCAGGCCGCCGAGTTCACGGCGCGTCCGGGACACGGCATCCGATGCGAACGACTCTTCTCGCACATCGCCCGCGAGACTCACACCCTTCCGCCCCGCCGCTCGTACCTGTTCGAGTGTCGCGTCGGCATCCTCCTGCTCCTCGGTCATGTGCACGATCGCGACATCCGCACCCTCTCGGGCGAAGGCGATCGCGACCGCGCGGCCGATGCCGGAGTCTCCGCCGGTGATCAGCGCCCGCCGCCCCTCGAGGCGGCCATGGCCGACGTAGCTCGATTCGCCGTGGTCCGGCGTCGGACGCGTCTCGTCGGTCAGCCCCGGCTGATCCTGCTGCTGCGGAGGGAAAGGGCCGCCCGTGTGCAGCGTGCGGGGATCGGAGGTGTTCTCTGCCATCGTGATGTCTCCTCGAGTCATGGGTCCGGTCAGACGAGCATCCGATACCCCGACCGGTGAGCCCCAGGGGGTTGACACACCTTCGGCTATTCCGGCATCACGCGGGAGTTGGCAACGCGAGCGCTGACGAAGCGCTAGAGCGGCGGCGTGACCGGCAGGTCCGGGCTGCTGGGCGCTTCGCCGGTCTCAGCCGGCTCTGGCACGAGGTAGAGACCGCTCGGTGCATTGGCCGTGAAGGCCAGTGCTTCGATCCAGGCCCGGTTGATCGACGGCTGCCTGCTCCCGAAGTACTTGAAGACCAGAGAACTGCTCGGCTGGATCCACACGGTGGTGCGTCCACCGCCGACGCTCGCATCTTCCCGCCAGCTGAACGGGAACGGCTCACCCCGGCGCAGCTTGGCCGTGATCACGAGTTGCAGATGCGTGAGAGCACGGTCCTCGATCTCGGTCTTCACGCCGCCCTCGTAGATGAACTTGCCCATGCAGATTCGCCCTTCCGTCTCTAGGGGATTGTCGGATTCAACCCTCATGCGTAGCGTAAGCCTTATGGGCATGCTCTTCTACGGCGGCACGGCCGACCCCATCCTGATCGAGGACCGAACCCTCGCGCATCTGAAGGTCGTCATCGCCACCAAGCTTCGTCGTAACGAGAGCTTCACCCTGTCCTGGAAGCACTCCGATGATCATCCGCCCGGACGATCGACGATATGGCTGCATCCGTCCATCCCCCTGCGGTTCGTCTTCGACGAGCCGGAGCCGCCGAAGCTGCACGTCGAATGGATCACGGCCTTGGCGAATTCCGCGAACACCAGTGGCGGTATCACGTTGGTCCCCGAGCACATGGCGCCCCCCGACAGAGTTGACGCCGCGTCGTCGTGAAGTCAACCCCCTCGGCGAGGTGGGCGGTCGCGTCTAGCGTCGTCAAGCAGACCCGCTGAGGAGGCGCCCCATGGACGAGAACCGCACCGATGAGAGCGAAACGCTCGACGGAAACACCCCCACCACGACCCACGCCGAATGGGGTGCGGGCAACCCGCACCTGCTGATCACCAGGGATGACGAGCGGACGGAGCATCCGCTCGATGTCGATGTCGTCCGGATCGGCTCTGCCGGCGGCAATGAACTGCAGCTCAGCGACACCGATCCGGTGCATGCGACGATCCAGCACGACGACCGCGACGAGTACGTTCTGACGCTGCACGGCGAAGGCGAGATGAATGCCCAACCGGATGCAGCCGCGACCCACGCGGGCGAGCGCACTCAGACCCTCCGCACCGGCGCGCGCTTCACCGCGGGGCCGTGGACCTTCGTCTTCGCGCGTGAGGAGTACGCCGATCACGGACGACCCTACGGCGGGCGTCTGGGCGGCGAGTACTCGGATCAGCGGCTGCAGCCACCGCGTCCCGACTACCGGGACGACGCGCACCCCGACCACTGAACTGCGTTGGCGGGGTTGACGCACGCACGCCGCCTTGTCAATGCCCCTCGCGAGTCGCGCCATTGCCCTTAGCGTCGATCGCAGAAGGAAAGAACATCGAATGGCACGAGAGGGAGAGCGCAATGACCACCGCACGCGACATCATGACTCCGAGCCCCCGCTGCATCGGCGAGAACGACTCGCTGCGCATCGCCGCGAACATCATGTCCGACCTCGACGTGGGGTCCCTACCGATCTGCGGAGAGGACAGCAAGCTGAAGGGAATGCTGACCGACCGCGACATCATCGTGCGCGCCGTCGCCGTCGGTCTCGACACCGAGACCACTCCGGCCAGTGCGCTCGCTCAGGGAAAGCCGGTGACGGTCGACGTCGACGACAACATCGACGTCGCACTCGAACTGATGCAGAAGCACCAGATCCGCCGGGTACCCGTGATCGAAGACCATCTGCTCGTCGGAATCGTGAGCCAGGCCGACATCGCCCGGTCGCTCTCGGCCGAGCAGACCGGCGAGACGGTCGAGAGCATCTCGCAGTGACCGAGGCTTCGAGCGTGGATCGCATCGATCGCCTGAGCGAACTCGCGGCCAGCCGCCGGCTGCGCGTCTGCGTGGCGGAGTCTCTCACCTCAGGGCAGCCGGCGACGCACGTCAGCGCCCGGGAATGAGGCCGATCCGCAGCGGAGCATCCGGAGCGGATGCCGCGCGCAACGCGTCGTCGATGGCGGTCAACGGCCGGACGTCGCCGACGACGTCGGCGAACGGGTAGGCGCGACCTCGGCCGGCGAGGAACGCGACGGCTTCCGCGAGCTCGGCGCCGGTGTAGTTGTGCACTCCGGTCACGGTGATCAACCGACGCACGATGCTCTCGGCATCCAGCGCGACGGGTTCTGTCGGGAAGACGCTGCCGACGAGCACCACCGTGCCACCGGTATCGACGCCGGCGAGCGCCTCGGCGACGGCATGACCGGATGCTTCGATCACCACGTCGGGATCGCGGCCGAGCGACCGCGCGCCGAATCGGGTGGCCAGCTGGCTGCGCGACGCGTTCGGGTCGCGCACCTCGACGGATGCTCCCTGCTCGGTCGCTATCGCCGCAGCGGACAGCCCGACGAGGCCGGCCCCGTGGATCCGTACTGCGGCGCCCTCGAGATCGCGATCGCGGCCGGCGCGGGCCACGGCCGCCCACGCCGTCGCCGTCGCGCACGACGCCGGCGCCAGCACGGCTGCCGGCAGCGACTCCGGAACGCGCACGATCGCCGTGCCCTCTCGCAGCTGCACGTGACTGCCGAATGCGCCGGTGAGGTCGCCGTGCGCGCCGATGCGCTCGTGCCCGTACTTGCCGAGCGTGCGGCACTTCTGCGGCATCCCGCGCAGGCAGCGATCGCAACTCGCGCAGGACACGGTGACCGACCACACCACGCGATCGCCGATGCGCAGCGGCGTGCCGTCGACGGCGGCCGCTCCGGCATGACCGGTGGCGATCACCCGGCCGACGCTCTCGTGGCCGAGCACCAGCGGCGTGGGCGCCGTCCGCCGTCCGAGTACTGTGTGCACATCGGAGCCGCAGATCGTCGACATCTCCACCGCGACGAGCACGTCGCCGTCGGCGAGCGCCACGCCGGGAACCGCGATCGTCTCGTGCGGATGCCCCTCCCCGACCCACACCATCGCCGTTGCGGACGGGCGCAGCGCGACGTCGGTACGCGGGATGGAAGGCCGAATCAGAGCCGAGCCCATGTCAGACGCTCGACTCTCAGTGCGTTGCGCTCAGGCGAAGCAGTCCGCGCTCGGCGAGCGCGCCACGGAGTCCGGTGACATCGGGGAGCACGATGTCGGCACCCGCCGAGGTGAGCGTTGCGTGATCGTGCGCACCGCTGAGAACACCGGCGACGAATCCCGCACCGGCCCGGCGGCCGGATTCGACGTCGCTGATCGTGTCACCGGCGACGGCGACCGCGGCGACGTGCGACGTCTGCGTGCGGATGATCGCCGTCAGAACCATGTCTGGCGCGGGACGGCCGCGACCGGCATCCGCCGGCGAGAGTGCGAAGTCCACGAGGTCGCGCCAGCCGAGACCGTCGATCAACGTGTCGCGCGTCACCGGCGCGAAGCCGGTGGTGAGCACGACGGTGAGACCCGAGTCGCGCAGACCCTGGATGGCATCGGCCGCGCCGGGGATCTCGGAGACGCCCTGCTCGGAGACGATGTCCGCGTAGGCCCCCTCGAATGCGGCGGTGGCGCGCTCGGCCGCGGCGACATCACCTGCGGCGAGGTGCGTGAACACGTCGATCTTCGACTGGCCCATGGTCGCTCTGACGTACTCGAGGGCGTCGTGCCACGGCATCCGGTCAGCGACGCCGGTCTGCTCTGCAGCGCGCTGGAACGCCTGCTCGACCACCCCATCGTCGAGCACCGTCGTGCCGGCCATGTCGAGCACGACGAGTTCGATGGGGGCGAATTCGAGCGGAGTGGTCATGATGTTCCTTCCATTGCGGGTGTCCACCCGAAGGTGGCGGTGAGATTCTCTTCAGCGAGCCCCAGACCCGTCGTCATACCGATACCGCTCGTTGCGGCGAGGACCAGCACGCCGGGTATGTCGGATTCGATGACGAATTCCCCCGGTCCCTTCGCGTAGACGCCCTGCCAGCGCTCCAGCACACGAGGCGCGGGCATCTCGAACAGTTCCTCCGCCTCGGTGAGGAACGCCGCGAAGGCCGCCTCCGGCTGGAACGGTGAGGGCGCAACCGCGGTCACGTGCGAGTCGCCGACGATGAGGGTGCCGTCCAGCAGCTGGGTGTACATCTGGTTGAGGTCGAGCGCCGCGAGGTCCGGTCTCTCAGAGTGCAGTCGCTCGCGCAGGGCGGTCGCCTCGGGTCCGCCGGTGAAGCGTCCGTAACGCAGCAGCGACCACCCGGTGAGCAACGGCGCCCCGAGCGGACGCGGCAAGGACACGGCGACGCGCATCATGTCGAGCGAGCAGCGGACGACGCCACGTCGTTCGGCGATCTCAGGAAGCAGCTGGTCGACGTCGTGGTTCACGGCCACGACGATGCTGCCGGCCGTGATCGAGCCGCGACTGGTCTCGACGATCCCCGTGGTCACCGCGGTGACCGCCGTGCGGAATCGGAACTCCACGCCCAGACTCATCAGGTGACGGACGATGGCCCCTGCGGCGGATCGTGGATCGGTCTGCAGGTCGGTCTCGATGTGCGCGCCGCCGACGAGCCCTTCGGCCCGAAGCGGGGCGAGGCGGAGCAGCTCGTCTGCCGCCAGCATCCGCATCCCGCCGTCACGCGTCGCCGCCTCGAGTACGGCGATCTCGTCGTCGTGCCTGGCGGCGACCAGGGTGCCGGACTCGCGCAGCCAGAAGCCGGCGTCGTGGGAGAGACGCAGCCACAGCTCGCGCGAGGTGTCCGCATAGCGGCGTGCTTCGCCGGACTGCGCTCCGATGCAGAGGTGACCGAAGTTGCGGATCGTCGCACCGACCGGGGCGTCGGTGCGGTCGACGACGATGACACGGAGTCCCCGACGCACAGCGGCGTAGGCCGCGCCGAGTCCGACGATGCCGGATCCGACGACCACGACATCGGCGTGGTTCTGGGTTGTATTCATCGGCGCGTTCATCGGAACACCTTCCGCATCCACATCGCGAGGCCTTCGACGACGAGAACGGTGACGAGGATCATCAGGACGATGGCCGTCACGGTCTCGTAGCGCGACCCCTGGCTGGCATTGAGCAGGTAGTAGCCGACTCCGCCGCCGCCGACGATGCCGAGGATCGTCGCCGCGCGGATGTTGGTGTCGAGCATGTAGAAGCTGTGTCCGATCAGTGCCTGCATCCCCTGCGGGACGGTGGCCGAGGCGTAGGTCTGCAGACGACTGGCACCCACGGCGCGCAGCGCACGCTCCGGGCCGCGGTCGACCTCTTCGAAGGAGTCGGCGATGAGTTTGCCCAGCAGTCCGATGCCGCCGATCGCCAAGGCGATGACACCGGCCTGGGCCCCGAGTCCGGTGATCACCACGAGGACGATGGCGAGGATCAGTTCCGGGATGCCGCGGATACCCACCAGGAGGAATCTGGCCGTTGCACGCACACCCGAACCGGGGGCGACGTTCGTGGCAGCGAGCGAGCCGAGAACGATCGAGGGAATGAGGGTCAGCACGGTCGCAGCCAGCGCGATCGACACCGTCTCGCGCATCGCCTCGAACATCGCCGAAGCTTCGTAGCTGCCGAACGACGGCGGCCAGAACTTGGCGGCGACCTCGGGGAGTTTGCCCCAGAAGGTGAAGAAGTCGAGCCAGTTGATCTGGCTGACGACGACACTCCCGATCACGACGAGCACGGCGACGATGCCGCCGATCGTGTTGCGCAGGCGCTCCGCCGTCCACGGGCGGCGAACCGCGGTTGTCGGGCTCGTCGCCCACGCCGCACGCGAGGACGACGACGTCCCCGCCTCCACGTCCTGCAGGCGCGGGTGGATGATCCGGTCGATCCAGGAGCGCGTATGCCTCTGCTGCCCGAGCATCGCGCCGCGGACCAGGCTGGAGACGATCTCCATCGCGATGCAGAGGAGGAAGATGACCAGGGCGATGCCGAGGCCCTTGCCGTAGTTCAGCGACTTGAAGGCGTACGACATCTCCAGGCCCAGGCCGGCGACGCCGACGTAACCGAGCACGACACTGCCGCGGAGGTTGATGTCGTTGCGGTGCAACACGGTCGCGACCCAGCTGGGCAGCACCTGAGGCAGGATGCCGGAGGCGAACTCCTGCATCTTCGTGCCGCCGGCGGCACGGATCGCCAGACGAGGCCCTTCGTCGATCTGCTCGATCGCATCGGCGAACATCTTCGAGATCATGCCGATCGAGTGGATCCCGATGGCGAGGATGCCGGGAAGCGTCCCCAGCGAGAACATCAGCACGAAAGCCATCGCCAGGACGACATCGGGCAGTGCGCGCGTGAACACGCCGACGAAACGGGCCGCCGCACGCCAGCCGTTCCCCGGCGTCGTGTTCGACGCGGCGAGGTAGGCGATCGGCACGGACAGCACTGCGGACAGCAGAGTGCCGACCAGCACGAGGCCGACGGTGAGCGCGATCAACCAGACGAGGTCGCCGGGCTCCGGGAACGAGAGACCGCCGACGCGGCCCATGAAGTTCTCCGCGTTGCCCCAGCTTTTGACCATCGCCGGAATGGAGATGCCGACCTCGTTCACGGCGAGCACACCGACGACGACGAGCGTCAGGAGCGTGAGGGAGGCGGCGATCCGCTCCGGAGAGATCGGGCGCTTCGGGGCGCGATCCGCGACGCCGGATGACGCCGCGCCCGGCCGCTCGGCGAGGAGGGTCACGAGACGCGCTCCTGCACCTTGACTCTGGAAGCCTCGGCCTCCTCCGAAGCCGCCGAGGCGTCGCCGGCATTCGCCAATTCGATCGAGACCGCCCTGAGCTCAGCGGTCGTCGTCGCGACCCGGCCGTAGATCTCCATGACCTCGGACTTGGTGAGGTCGGTCGTGGGTGTGTCCAGAACGACCTCGCCATGGCGGAGGCCGACGATCCGGTCGGCCCAGGTGATCGCGAGATCGACCTGATGCAGGCTGCAGACGACGGTGAGGCCCTCGTCGGCGGCGATCTCGCGGATCAGGGCCATCACCTGGTCGCTGGACTCGGGATCGAGCGATGCGACCGGCTCGTCGGCGAGAAGGATCTCCGGTTGCTGCATCAGGGCGCGTGCGATGGCGACGCGCTGCTGCTGCCCGCCGGACAGGGTGTCGCTGCGCTGATACGCGCGGTCGAGCAGACCGACGCGGTCGAGGTGCTCGAGAGCACGGATCTTCGCCGCCTTCGAGTAGCCCCAGAGACCGAGACGCGGTCCGCGCACGCCGGAGAGCGAGCCGGTGAGCACGTTCTCCAGCACAGTCAGGGAGGGAACCAGCTCGAACTGCTGGAAGATGAAGCCGACGCGGCTGCGCAGGCGCCGCAGGTTCTTGCCCCGGAGAGCGGGAACCTGCGAGCCCAGCACCTCGACGGAGCCGGAGGTGGGAACCTCCAGCCCGTCGAGGTGGCGCAGCAGCGTCGACTTGCCGGAACCGGAGAGACCCAGCAGCACCACGATCTCGCCGCGGGCGACCTCGAGCGAAGCATCCTTCAACGCCGTGGTCGACCCGAAGGTCTTCGTCACGCCGGTCAGACGGATGAGGGCATCGGATGCCGCGGTCATGGTGTTCGCGCTCATGGTCAGGTCTCCAGGGGTCTCAGCTGTTCAGGGGCGATCCAGGTGGATCAGCCCTGGCACTGCTCCGCTTCGGTCTCCTTGCAGATGTCGCGGATGAGGTCGTAGTACTTGTCATCGACCGGCTTGGTGGCGTAGAAGACGCTGCGGAACGCGTCGCTGTCTGCGCTGTCGATGCCGGCGGCGATGATGTCGTCGATCGTGACCTCGGCGAGACCGTCGACGAGCTTCGAGGAGACGTCGTCCGGAAGCGTGGAGGAGTACACCAGCGGCGCACCGGGGACCATGGTCTCGTCGATGACCTTCACGGCATCCGACTTCTCGACCTCGGAGTCCTCAGCGAAGCCGACCTCGCATTCGACGCCCTCGCCCGTCTTCTGCACGCTCACGTCGTGCTTTCCGGCGAACACCGGGGTGATGTCGGTCTTCGGGTCAATGCCGGCCTTGAGGAGGTTGTACGACGGGAAGAGGTATCCCGACGTCGAGGACGGGTCGACGAAGCAGACCTTCTTGCCCTTGAAGTCCGCGATGCTGGAGATGTTGCTGCCCTTGGGGACGATCGCCTGCGAGAAGTAGCCGGGCTCCTGGCCCTCTTCGGTGACGATCGAGGAGATCGGGGTGAGCTTCGCGCCGTTGTTGGTCGCGGTGACGTAGGTGAAGCCGGAGAAGGAAGCGACGTCGACCTTGCCGGCGACGGCCGCCTCGATGAGAGCGGCGTAGTCGGTGGACTCGTGGTACTCGACGGTCTTGCCCGTGAGCTCGGCGATGTAGTCCATCAGCGGCTGGTAGTTGGTCTCGGTGTCGACGGAGTCGGGCACGACTCCGAAGACGAGGGTGTTCTCGTCGACGGCGAAGCCGCTGGCGGCGGAGGACTCATCGGCGCCCGGTGTACCGGTGGCCTCGGCCGAACCGGAACAGGCGGCGAGGCCGAGTGCGAGGATCGCGACGCCGGCGAGGGCGGGGAGAGCGCGGAGCTTCATGAGGACCTTTCAGGGTGGGTGGGGTGATCCACGAGCAACTCTGACAGGAGGGCGATCGAGAAATATACCTAACTTGGAACTGTTCAACGGCTGTTTACCCGGATTTTGCCCGGGTGAACATCGACAGAACAGGGCAGTCATTCCCAAGAAGCCAAGTAGTATGCCTATGTGGCAGAAGCTGTGTACACCCAGATCGCCGACGACCTCCGAGCGCAGATCGCGGCGGGCACTCTGCGCCCCGGCGACGACGTTCCGACCGAGGCGGAGCTTGCAGAACGCTGGCGCACGTCTCGCGGCCCGATCCGGAACGCGTTGGCCGCGTTGCGGACGGACGGACTCATCGAGACGAGCCGCGGACGGCCCGCGCGCGTGGTCGCCCGGAAGGCTAATCAAGCAGTGGATGTCTCGGTGCCGTTCACGCGCTGGGCGCGACAGCTGGGTGTGAAACCGGGCGCCCAGACCCAGGAACTGAGCCTTCGCCGGGCCGGTACACGCGCCGCGGCTCTGGGGGTCTCCCCTGACGACACCATCGTGAGCGTCACGCGGCTGCGGCTGCTCGACGGTCGCCCGACGATGCTCGAGCGACTCTTCTACACCGAGGCCGTGGGGCGTCGACTGTTCGACGTGGATCTCGACACGGTGTCCATCACCGAGTACCTCACCGCGCAGGGGCATCCGATCGTCGGACTGCAGCACGAGATCGACGCCGTGGCCGCGGACGAACAGGATGCCGCACTGCTGCGTGTGCCTCTGGGTACCCCGATCCTGCGGCTCAGCCGCATCTCCCGCGACGCGGACGGCCTCATCTTCGAGGCGTCGGAGGACCGCTACCTCAGCGACTTCGTGCGGTTCACGGTCGCAGCATCCGGAATCTCCACCGACGGCCACTACATGCGGGCAGTGGGCGGCTGAGACCGGGAACCGGCCAGAGAGTGCGACCGCGAGCGCGATAGGAAGTCAGAAGCCGAAGATCGCGCTCGCGATCGCAGAAGCGCTGGGGACGCTTCTCGCCAAGGCGCTGGGGGCGCCTCAATTGGGGCATTCCCTACGGTAGTAATAGGAGACGTCGCCCAGAAGCGCCAAAGGTCGAAAGTCATATAGACGTTCGTCCAGGATCCATCGGCGCGGAGACGCCGTCGACCGGCCGCTCAGGCGATCAGCAGCCGGGCAGACACGCGCCACTGACCGTCGACCGCGCCCGCGCTGAACGTGCCACTCGCCCCGAGCACGCGCTCCGCCATCCGGTTCAGGCCGGTGCCGCTGGAGGGAAGGTCTCGCCGGGGCGTTGCCGGAAGCGGGCTGCTGATGGTCAGCGTCGCCGACTCATCGTCGACCTGCAACCCGATCCCGACTTCACCGGGTCCCGCATGCTTCAGGATGTTCGTGGCCGATTCGCGCATGATCCGTGCGAACACGATCTCTGCGGCGCGAGGAATCCGCTCGTCTCGGGGGTCTCCCTGGCTGACCACCGGGTGTCCCGCGGATTCGAACTCGCTTCTGGCTTCGTCGACGGCGGCAGCGAGGTCCCCGGTCTGCAGTGCGGACGCGCGTGGTCCGTCATCGGCGAGCTCGATCACGAATCGCAGATCGGCCATCGCCTTCCTCGCGGCGACGCGGATCGCCTCTTGGGATTGCCGAGTCACCTGCGCGTCGTCCAGCATCTGGACGTGCATGGCAACGACGGTGAGGTGGTGCGCGATGCTGTCGTGCAGTTCGCCGGCGATCCATCGGCGCTCAGCGAGCACGGCCTCGCGCTCCTGCAGTTCCTGTTCCACGAGCTGCTGCTCGAGGCGGCGGCCGCGGGCGAAGGCCATCCGAAGGGCGAAGCCGATCGCTCCGGCCACGGTGGCGACGATGAGATAGATCCCGACGTTCACCGGGCCGCTCAGATCGCCGTAGGCGATGATCGCCGCTGCGACGAGGAAACCACCGATGTAGGAGAGGATCAGCGAATTCCACCCGAGCCGCATGACCAGCGCTGCCGCGACGGCGACAGCCAAGAGTGTCTGGATCTCGTTGCCCGTGACGAATGAGAGAGCCAGCATGAGCCCCAACGCGCAGGTAGCGAGGAGGGGCGACCAAAGATAGAGGATCAGCACGGACGTGGTCGCGATGCTGAGCACGGACGCGATGACGTTCACGCCGGGCGAGAAGAACACGCCGAGCAGATCGACAGCGACGACGACGATGATGACCACCAGGACGAAGATGCGCTCGAGAACGCTCAACGCCTCTCCGCGGCTCAGCCGGAGAATGCCCGAGTCTTCTCGGGTTGAGGGGGCGAACGCCATGGTTCACTATCTCCTACTCGCCAGGTAATCTAGCGAATGATGCCCAGAATGTAGCAAAGCTGCTGCCAAAAAGTCATGGTCTTTCACCTCCCTGATTGGTCTTTTGTCGAGAACTGACTTCATCTTCTCGGTGATCTGCAGCGACCACATCGGACTACCCGGCAGTCTTTTCTGGCCAAAGGTCTATATCGACAAATTGACGGACTTATTGCCGCCGTTAGGCTTCCTCCATGCCGGTTATCCGCGTTCTCATCGTCGATGACGATCCCCTCGTCCGTTCAGCGCTCTCGCACTTCGTATCCCGCGACCCGGAGATCGAGGTCATCGGTGAGGCCGAAAGCGGCGTCGAAGCGATCGCCGCCGTGGAGCGCGACCGCCCGGACGTCGTCATGATGGACGTCCAGATGCCCGAGATGAACGGAATCGAGGCGACGGCGGTGATCGCCGAGCGCTGGCCCGATGTCCGCATCCTCGCGGTGACGACGCTCGACGGCAGCGACACGGTTCTTCCGATGCTGAACGCCGGCGCCTCCGGGTATCTGCTCAAGGACTCGAGCGCCGACGACATCGTGCTCGGAGTGCGCGAGGTCTACAAGGGCGCCAGCTCGCTCTCGCCGAGGATCGCGTCGATGCTGATCAAGCACGTCCGCGACACCGAGCCCACCGGCCGCGGAGCGCGCGACCTCGAGTCCCTCACCGAGCGCGAGTCCGAAGTGCTCGAACGTCTGGCTCAGGGCATGTCGAACGCAGAGATCGCGCGGACGCTCATCGTGTCCGAAGGCACGGTCAAGGCCCACCTCGGCCGCATCATGTCGAAGTGGCAGGTGCGCGACCGGGTGCAGATCCTCGTCACGGCCGCACACGCGGGGCTCGTCGACTTCCGCTGACGACGACCCCGAACTTCGGGGTCAGCCCCAGCGCTCCTGGAGCCAGGTCATTCCGGCGAGCGCTTCACTGCGCTGGAACTCACGCAGCGTCGGCATGCTCGGCACCGCGGGACGTCGCGCCTTGGCGAAGAAGCCGCCGGTGAGGGCAGCGAGAAGTGCGTCGATGTGCGCGGCAGAGACGCCGGTGAACAGCGGATGAGTCCGCAGAAGTTCTTCGGCGTCCACCTCTTCGCCTCGCAGGCGTACATCGAAGAGATAGCAGAGCCCGTCGATCCAGTGCGCACCGACGGCGGCCCACGGCCAGTCGATGATCCAGGCCGTTCCCACGCGATCGATGAGCACGTTGTCCGCGCGGCAGTCGAGGTGCTGGAGGCGGTCGCCCTCAGCGGCGATGACGATCTGATCGGCCACGTCGCGGAGGCGATCGAAGTTCTCGACGATCCACTCGGGCAAGTCGCCGACGGCGTCCGCATCCTGGATCTCGGCCCAACCGGACGCATCGACGGCCAACTCGTCCGTCGCGCGCGGTAGTCCGGCGGCATCCGCTCCCCGCAACTCGGGCAGTGTTCCCAGAGCATCGAGGACGGCGACGACGTCGGTGCCGTCGAGCGCGGCTCCCGGATGCCTGCCGTCGATGTCCTCGAGAATCAGCACCGCCCAGTCGTCCGAGACGAAGGACCCGAGCAGGGCAGGCACGCGGATGCCGCGGGGCATCGCCTGCATCACGCCCAGTTCGCGGCGATGCAGATCGTAGGTGCCTGGGTGGTGCGGCGTGCGATGCGCGGTCTTGACGAAGGCCCGCTCGCCGGCGTCGTTGCGCACCCGGTCGGCGCTTCCCGGCGAGAACCCGTTGCTCTGACTCACCGCAAGGGTGATCGGCCCGTCCAGACGCTCGGCGACGAGCTCATGCACGTGATCGGGCAGTTCATCCCACGCGGTCCTGGTTATCGAGGCGGTCTCCATCGCACAACGGTAACGGACGAATCGTCACCCGAATCAGGGGTCGATCTCACAAGCTTGTCGGATTCTCACGAAGATGGTGGAGCGTCTCACGGAACCTGTCGGGCTCGCGGGAAATTTGTTGGAGCGCTGATTGACGACCCAGCCATCGGCTCACCGGTAACGGTCGGTTTCGGCTAACGGTGGGGAGTCGGTGTTACGCGCCGGGCGGAGTTGCGACGGGTTGCCGTCTGAATCAGATGAAGGGATCGCCCTCCGAATCCGCAGGCTCGAGAGTTTTGGCTCGTATCGCAGCCGACTGACGCCGCTAGCGATCAGGCGGCAAATCCGTCAGGCCCACGTCTGTTCGCGCGAGTCGATGAGGTGAATCGTGTCCGACGGCGACGAGATCCAAAAGCCGTCGAACCCGGGGCCGAGGTCTTCGATCTCATCTCGTCTGGCAAGTCCGACGGATGCCATGACGCTCGCCGCCTCTCCCACATCCGAAGTGACGACCTCCAGCCAGATCTCCGCCTGGGAGAGCCCAGGGCAGTTGTCGACCCATAGGTTGCACGGACCAAAGACGAATCCGGTCGCGCCGCCCGACGGTCCCGCGACTGCGGGCAGATGCAGCACATCTCGATAGAACGCCAATGTCTCTTCGTAGCGATGCGGCGGAACCTTGAGCGCGATGTTACGGCCGCCGGAGAACGCGGAGTTGGTCTCGGACATGATGAGCACCTCAATCTAAGTCAACTCGAAGCAACCTTTTGGTTGCACTTAAACGTATCGGGGCTTCAACAGTCTTGCAACCCTGCGATTGCAGGACCTTGACGTCGATTTCTCACGTGCGAGACGCGCGGTGGCCTGAGGTCGCAGGGCTGGCGTGCGACAGGACCTCGCTGAACGCGAGCGGACCGCCCGCTAGCGGCCATTTGGAACGCTGGGACGATGAGAGGGATCGACAAGCTCGTGCACGCCGTCGAGGCTTCGGCATCGAGGACTGAGCACGTGATGAAACCGCTGCAGCTGCCCAACGGAAGGTCAGGGTATTTCTCCCCATTCCCTTCCTCGTCGCGTATCGGCCATGCTGTGTTCGGGGAGCGCGCCGGCGCTCCGGATCACGGGAGGGAAACCATGAAGTCGATCAAGAAGCGACTGGTCGCCGGTCTTGGTGCCGCTGTGCTCGTGGCGGGCCTGGCGGTCGCCGTGCCTGCGACCGCCAACGCAGCATCGTACTCATCGTCCTGTAAGGGAACGTACGTTACGACGAAGAGAGTCACGAACGCCTCGGGAACCGTTCTCGGTCGGGTCGGTGTCTACAGAGACGGCAACTACATGTGCGCTGTGCTGGTGAAGGCAGGACCGGTCTACGGCGTGCCCACCTTCACCGAGCTGGAACTGGATTCAGCCCACGACCACGGCGCCGACTCCGGCCGCTTCTCGTATCAGACCGACGCCATCCGCGTGTACGCCCCGTACCACCAGATCCACCTGGGCGCGACCGTAGCCGGCAAGAACGGCGCCCTGAACTGGGTTGGCACCGACGTCCGGGGATGACCTGCCCGCTGGCGCGGGCGGCGCTCCCAAGCCGGCTAGCGTCACGCACGGGGTGGACCCGCGCAGCGATCGCCGCAAGGGCGCTAGGACTCATCCGTGCTCTCGGGCTCGGCGGGCTTCTCGCACGGCAGCGGAGGGCGCCCCGCGTCCTCCCAGCGGCAGACGGCCGCCCAGTCGTGAGAATCTCCCTCGGGGCGCGTGTGCGCTGCTCCGGCGCCCATCACTCGCCCCCTCGCGGATGATACGACCGGCTAGAGAGATCGGTGCGCTCGGCGTTGTAGACCGCCACCGTGACGCCCGTGATCGGCGTCTTGTCGACATCCAGGTTCGCCAACCGATACATCCCGAAAGCCCCTGCCGACCGCTCCACCGAAACGATCGTTTGCGGCAGCTTGACACTCTCGGTTCGAGGCACGCTCGACACGCCGGTCACGCGGTTTCCGACAGGGGAGCCGAGGCACACGGGCGAAACGCAACCAACGACAAGTTTCGTGAGACAAGAAGGCTGCCCGCCGCCGCATCAGTCGCGCGGCATCACGGGATGTATCGTCTCACCGACTGTCGAACTTTCGTGAGATCGGACATCAGAGACCCGACTCGCCGGAAGCGCCTTTCGACGGAGTCTTGCGTCGCCTGTGCTCGATGATGCCCCGGACGAAGTACACCAGGGATCCCGCCAGGGCGACGACGATCGTGACGATCGACCACCAGTCGGTCTGCCCCGTCAGCAGGATGTAGATCCCGACGCCCAGGAACAGCACAGCAGCGAGGAAGGTCCAGCCCGACGATTGCATGCCTGCGATGCTACACAAGGGCTCGGCGGAGGACCTCGGCGGATGCCGGAATCGACCGACGGCTCGCACCCTATGGAGCCCCGGCCTGTTGCAGCGATCGGAGGTGCTGCGGGTAGCGCCAGTGCCGATCGGGGTCCCACCAGGCGGGGCCGCGGATCTCGGGAAGTCCGTTGTTCATGCGGATCTCCCACCCGCTGGCGTCGAGGGTGCGATGATGCCACCAGCACAGAGCGACACCATTGTCGGTGTGGGTCGGACCGCCGTACGCGTGGTCGCGGACATGATGGTATTCGCACCAGGTCGCGCGGACGTGGCAGCCAGGGATGAGGCATTCCCTGTCGCGGAGGGCAACGGCCCGGCGCTGGTGGACGTTGAAGATGCGGTCGGTTGTGCTGATGCTCCGGATACGCCCGTTCTCGTCGAACAGCACCCGCTGCACGTGCCCGGCACACGCGGTGTGGGCGGCGACGGATACCGGCACCGGGGTGTCGATGCCGTCGACGTGCGCCCACCCGCGCCCGGACGCGAAATCCTCCGCCGTGACGGACACGACCAAGGTCGGGGCGGCACCACCGAGGGTCGGGACGTCGTCGTGGCGGGCGGCGATGGTCAGGATCGCCGCGAGCGCATCGTGGCGTTTCTGCCCGGGCGTTCGGGAGTCGTACGGTGCCGGGCACAGGTCGCCCTCAGGCGTGTCCTCGCTGTCGCGGAGATCGTCGGTGGAGTCTTCATCGCTCGGTCGGAACATCACCCCGCTCGCGTGGGGCGCGGCTGGGCCGTCGACCTTCGGGTTGTTGTAGGCGTCGAGAAGACGCTGGAACTGTCCGGCAGCATCGGGAAGCAGGTTCCCGTGGACCGGGATGCCGCCGTCCTTCTCCCGCCCGAAGCTCAGGAACCGTGCCCGCATCGCACGGTCATCCGCGGGCTCTGCCCCGTCCGGGTCGAGATACGTGGCGATGACCTGGGAGAACAACCGCAGATCATCCGGTGTGGCCGGCGGCCCAGACTCCCCGATCGACTCAGCGGTCGTCGCGTCCGCGTCGGCGATCGCACACCCTCGCGCGAACGCCGCAAGCTGCGCATCCGCCCGCACCCGGTCCTCGCATCCCACTCGACGACCGGCCTGTTCGATCGGTCCGGTCGCAGCGAGCAACCCCGAGACACCGACCACGCCGTCCAGCAGCGCGCCCCGCAACTCCGGCCACCGTGCCGGCAACGGGGCACCCGTGGTGAGCTCCGTCTCGCGATACACAACCTTCGCTGCCTTCACCACCCGGCCAGCTCCTGCCGCATCGACCCGGAGGACCCGCTGGAGGAGTTCGTTCATGTTCCGGCATCCGAACCGGCCCGCGAACGACGGATCCCCCGGTCCTTCCGGGCGCCCATCCACGGAGGCGACTGTCTCGACGACCAGAGCATCCAGCAGACGTTGCACCTCCCCCGCAGCACGAAGAATGTCCATCTTCTCGGCATCTGAACGGCCCACTGGAGCATCCATCCGCAGCACCGGACCAAGGTCGGCGACGACCTGATCCAGGAGCGCTGCGGTGCTGTTCATACCTCCATTCAACCCGGGGCCACCGACATTCCGACCCCTAAATCATCCTGATCAAAAGCCTTTTCCGCGGATGTTCCTGCGTGGCGCATGCGCGGTTCCCGCGCAACGATCAACAGGCTGCTTGCAGCGCGCTCTCACACCGCCAGCAACACGATCCCGACCACGACGATGGCCGCAGCGGCCACTCGCCATCCCGGTCGCGATTCGCGCAGCACGAAGGCGCCGAAAAGGCTGACCAGTACGACGCTCACCTCGCGCAGCGGCGCCACGAGCGCGACCGGCGCGATCTGGATCGCGGTGAGCACGAGGATGTACGACAACGGCGACAGCACCCCGAAGGCGACGATGCGGCGCCATTCGGTCCGCCCCAGCGCCCAGACCGCCTTCCACCGCCCGCGCACGGCGATCGAATAGAAGGGAACCTGAAGCACCGTGGTGCCCACCATGAACGCGACCGGCGACAGATTCCAGGTGCGAACGGCGTTCGCATCCCAGATCGTGTAGATCGCGATCGCCACCCCGGTGAGCAGACCGAAGACGAGCCCGCGGTCAAGGCCGCCCCTGACGCTCCGCCCCCGATCCACGAGACCGACGGCGACCACGCCGATGATGACGGCCGCGACCCCGATCAAGGCGATCGGCGATGGCCGTTCACCCAGGACCAGAACGGCGATGATCACCGAGAGGAACGGCCCGGTACCGCGCGCTGTGGCATAGACGGTGGAGAGGTTTCCTGCCTGGTAGCCGCGCTGCAGCACGGCCATGTAGCAGACGTGCAGCACTGCTGAAACGCCGACACCGAGGGCGAAGCCGGCGAGATCGTCTGTGCCGAGACCACCGGTGAACGGCACGACCCCGGCCCAGATCACGGTGCTCCCGACCGCTCCCCACCAGAGGAACGGGACGCCGGCACGACTGACACCGTGAGCGATGATGTTCCAGGACGCGTGAGCCAGGGCGGCGGCGAGTACCAGGGCGAATGCAAGGGGAGACATCGCGCACACCCTATCCGGCGCAGGTGACCGCGAGGAGCCGGTGACCGCCCGGCGGCCTCCCCGTCCCTGCCCGATTACGATCGAAGTACCCCCTTTCAGGAAGGCCCTTCATGCCCGTCACCCCGGTTGCCCTCGCTCACGCCGACGATCTCGCCGATTTCATCGCCGCATCCCCGTCGAGCTACCACGCGGCGTCCGAGGTCGCCCGGCGCCTGGAGGATGCCGGATTCACCCGCCTCGACGAGAGCCAGCCGTGGCCGGCGCAGTCCGGCGGACGCTTCGTGGTCGTCCGCGACGGTGCGGCGATCGCCTGGGTCGTGCCGACGGATGCTGCCGCGACGACACCCACGCAGGTGTTCGGTGCACACACCGACTCCCCCGGCTTCAAGCTCAAGCCGCAGCCGACAACCGGCTCGAAGGGCTGGTTGCAGGCGGCGGTCGAGATCTACGGCGGCCCGCTGCTGAACTCGTGGCTCGACCGCGAGCTTCGCCTTGCCGGACGCCTCGCCCTCGCCGACGGACGCGTCGTGCTGGCGGACACCGGCGCACTCCTGCGCCTGCCGCAACTGGCGATCCACCTCGACCGCGGTGCCAACAGCGGACTCGAACTCGACAAGCAGTTCCAGACCCAGCCGGTCTGGGGACTCGGCGACCCGACGTCGGCCGATCTCCTCGCCGAGCTCGCCGCCTCCGCGGACGTCGATGCCGCCGATATCCGCGGCTACGACGTGGTCGTGGCGGATTCGGCGCGCGGCGCCGTGTTCGGCAAGGACGACGCATTCTTCGCCGCGGGCCGCCTCGACGACCTCGCCTCGGTGCACGCCGGACTCGTGGCGCTCTCATCGTTCGAGGCCACCGCCGACGGACCGATCGCCGTGCTCGCCGCCTTCGACCACGAGGAGCTCGGTTCCGCCTCGCGCTCCGGCGCGGCCGGTCCCTTCCTCGAGGACGTCCTGGAGCGCGTGTACGCACACCTCGGCGCCGACTCCTCCCAGCGCCGTCAGGCCTACGCCTCGTCCTGGTGCCTGTCCAGCGACGTCGGACACTCGGTGCACCCGAACTACATCGCCAAGCACGACCCCGTCGTGCAGCCGGTCCTGGGCTCTGGGCCGATCCTGAAGATCAACGCCAACCAGCGCTACGCGACGGATGCCGTCGGCGCTGCCGCCTGGTCGGCGTGGTGCGAGCGCGCCGGCATCGCCTCGCAGGAATTCGTCTCGAACAACACCGTTCCGTGCGGCTCGACGATCGGCCCGATCACGGCGACCCGTCTGGGATTGCGCACAGTGGACGTCGGCATCCCGATCCTGTCGATGCACTCCGCCCGTGAACTCGCCGGCGTCGCCGACCTGCACGATCTCACCCGGGTGGCGGAGGCGTTCTTCCGCGGGTGATGTTCTCACCCCGCCGTGCGGCACCGCTATATTGATCCGGAGCCAACCGGAGGGCCGACATGACGTATTTCGCGACGCCGCACACCCGTAATCGAGCGCAGGGACAAGGCTCCCGACCGCGCCGTCGACCCGTCCGCGCGCTGCTCGCCGTCGTGGGAATCGCCGCGCTGGGCGTCTCCGGCGCGATGACGGCATCGGCGGCGACGACGACGGCATGGGCGGAATGGGCGCCGCTCTCCGGCTCCGGCGGCGCGTACACGACCGCCGTGTCGTTCGCCGGTCAGCCCTCCCTCACCGCCACCGTGACCAGCGACTCCCGCGCCGGACAGGTCGGCGTCATCTCCGGCGCCTCGACCTGGCTCTCCGAAGGCACCCCCATCGGAGCGAAGTACGGCTCCAGTCGCGACCTTCCCTACCTCAACCTCCGCCCGAAAGCCGACTCGGCGAGCGCCCCCTCGACGACGACGTACACCTTCGCGTCGCCCACCCCGTCCTCGGGCTGGGCCTTCGCGCTCGGCGACATCGACGCGGATGCCGTGCGGATTCACGGCACCACGGCGGCCGGCGCACCGATCACCGCCGCCGATCTCGGGTTCCAGGGCGGCTTCAACTACTGCGCTCCTGGCATCGCGGGAAAGCCGTCCTGCACCGGCGCTGCGGATGACGTGCCCGCCTGGGATCCGGTCGCACTCACCCTCACCGGCAACGCCGGCGCGGTCGACACCTTCGGATCAGCCGCGTGGTTCGAACCGACCACACCGCTCTCGACCCTCACGTTCGAGTTCACGCGACGCTCCGGCTTCCCCATCTACCAGACGTGGTTCGCGGTCCTCGCGCGTGACATCACCGGCACCGTCGTCGATGTGGACTCCGGCCCGCTCGACGGCATCGCCGTCACCCTCACCGACGCGAACGGCGATGTGATCGCGACGACGACGACAGCTGCTGGCGGCACCTACGCGTTCCCGGGCAACATCGCCACGGACGGATACACGGTCACGGCGACCCCACCCGCAGGCAAAGAGGCCGTCATCGGCTCCGGCACGGCAGATCTCCGCACCGAAGACGCCGTGGTCGACCTGAGCATGCGCGACGTCGCGCCGGTGACGGAGACCCTTTCCGGCCGGGTCACCGCGGCAGGAACCGGAGTCGCAGGCGTCGCGGTGACGGCGGTAGGGCCGACCGGGACGCTGACCACCGTCACGGATGACTCCGGAAACTACTCGTTCCCCGAGCTGACCTCCGGCGAGTACACCATCAGCATCGAGGTGCCCGAGGGCACGGTTCCGGTCGGAGCGACCACGAGAACCGAGACGGTGGCGTCCGAAGACGTGACCGGCGTGGACTTCGCGCTGGCCCGTCTCGGTTCCGTCTCCGGCGTCGTCGAAGACTCGAAGGGAACACCCCTGGGCGGCGTGTCCCTGACGATCGACGGGCCGGATGGCGACCGCACGGTCACGAGCGAAGACGACGGCACCTACGTCGCCGATGAGCTGGTGCCGGGCGCGTACACGATCACGGCGACCGCACCAGATGGATACACCGTCGCTGAGCCCGCGGAGCTCGCCGTGACCATCACCGGTTCCGGCGAGGTGATCGTCGATCAGGACTTCACCCTCATCCCGGTGACGACGACGCCGACTCCGACTCCGAGTGCTCCGGGAGCGGTCGGCCCTGGCGGCCAGCCCGGAGATTCCGGGCTGGCGACCACAGGTGGAGCGAACCCTGCTCCGTTCGTCGCCGCCGCCGGCGTCCTGCTCGCAATCGGCGCCTTCCTGCTGACGCGGACCCGGCGTCGAGCTCGCGACTGAGCCGCATCACCTGACCTCGATCGCGGAGAGGCGCGTTTCGTCTCGGTCGCTGGCGCTCCCTCGCTCAACAACCACCTCGTTCTGTTGAGCGAGCGAAGCGAGACGAAACGCACCTTTCCCCCGGAACACCCGCCGCGGTGCCAGGATGAGGGCATGAGCGAGAACAGCGCCTCTCCCGTCACACGCCCCGAGCTGATCGAGCGCGCCGGGATCGAGATCATCCCCGAATCCGAACGGACTGCGAAGCCGCGAGACCTGTTCTGGCCGTGGTTCGCGGCGAACGTCTCGGTGTTCGGCATGTCGTACGGATCGTTCGTGCTCGGGTTCGGCATCTCCTTCTGGCAGGCGACCCTGGTCTCCGTGATCGGCATCGTGGTGTCTTTCCTGCTCTGCGGGCTCATCGCGATCGCCGGCAAGCGCGGCTCCGCACCGACGATGGTGCTCTCCCGTGCTGCCTTCGGCGTGCACGGCCAGAAGGTGCCTGGCATCGTGTCCTGGCTGACATCGATCGGCTGGGAGACGTTCCTGGCGATCATGGCGGTGCTCGCCACGGCGACCGTGATCACGCAGCTCGGCGGCGATGGAGACAGCATCGCGCTGAAGATCACCGCCACGGTGATCGTCGCGGCGCTCATCGTCACGGCATCCGTGCTCGGCTATCACACGATCATGAAGCTGCAGTCGGTGCTCACCTGGGTCACCGGCGTCGTGACGATCCTCTACGTCATCCTCGCGATCCCCGCCATCGACCTTGCCGTCGTCCTCGCCAAGCCCGACGGCGGTATCGGCCAGGTCATCGGCGCGCTCGTCATGGTGATGACCGGATTCGGCCTCGGCTGGATCAACATCGCCGCAGACTGGTCCCGCTATCAGAAGCGCACGGCATCAGACGGCGCGATCGTCGCCTGGAACACGATCGGCGGATCCATCGCCCCGGTGATCCTGGTCGTCTTCGGCCTGCTGCTGGCCGGCTCCGATGACGACCTGAGCGCCGCGATCGCCGGCGATCCGATCGGCGCCCTGGCGAGCATCCTCCCGATCTGGGTGCTGGTGCCGTTCCTGCTCACCGCCGTCCTCGCCCTCGTCTCCGGTGCGGTGCTCGGCATCTACTCCTCCGGTCTCACCCTGCTGAGCCTCGGCATCCGCATCCCGCGCCCCTCGGCCGCGGCGATCGACGGCGTGATCCTCACGATCGGCACCATCTACGTGGTGTTCTTCGCGACCGACTTCCTCGGCCCGTTCCAGAGCTTCCTGATCACGCTCGGAGTTCCGCTGGCATCGTGGGCCGGCATCCTCATCGCCGACATCCTGCGGCGCAAGAAGGACTACGACGACGACGCGCTGTTCGACGCGAACGGCCGCTATGGCGCCTGGGACGCCGTCTCGATCGTCACGATGATCGTCGCCTCCGTCATCGGCTGGGGGCTCGTGGTGAATCTCTTCGCGGATGCTGCGCCGTGGAACAACTGGCAGGGTTACCTGCTGGGCCTCGTCGGCGGCAGGGAGGGCGAGTGGGCCTACGCGAACCTCGGCGTCTTCATCGCCCTGGTGCTGTCCTTCCTGGTGACCTGGTTCGCGAGGGCGGGGAAGATCCGACGCCAGGAGCAGGCGTGACGGATGCCGCGGGCGCGCCGACGGGCCCCTGGCTGGTCGTCATCGACCCGCAGGTGATCTTCGCCTCGGCGGATTCGGCGTGGGGCTCGCCTTTCTTCGCCGACGCGATGCCGCGTATCCGCGCCCTGGCGGCCGCCTTCGGCGACCGCGTCATCGTCACGCGGTGGATGCCGACCGCCGACCGCTCCACCTCGTGGGGCGCGTACTTCGCGGCCTGGCCGTTCGCCGATCAGCCACCGAGCGATCCGCTGTACGAACTCGTCGCCGAGGCGCGGGATCTCAGCATCCGGCCGACCCTCGACCTGCCGACCTTCGGCAAGTGGGGCTCCGAACTCGAGGCGATCGTCGGGCGCGGGGCCCACGTGGTGCTCGCCGGCGTCTCCACCGATTGCTGCGTGGTCTCGACCGCGCTGGCGGCCGCGGATGCCGGGGCGCACATCAGTATCGCCGCCGACGCCTGCGCCGGCTCGACAGCCGAGAATCACGCCGCCGCGATCCAGGTGATGGGGCTGTATCCGCCCCAGATCACCGTCAGCGACACGGCGACGATCCTGGCCGGCACTGGCCGATGACGACGATCCGTGATGTCGCCAGGCACGCCTCTGTCGCGGCGATGACCGTGTCGCGAGTTCTCAACGATCCGGAATCCGTGGCCCCGGATACCAGGGCGCGGGTGCAGCAAGCGATCGACGAGCTCCACTACATCCCGAATCGCCTCGGTATCGGCCTGCGCAGCCGACACACCCGTGTGCTCGCCCTCGTCGTCAGCGATATCCGCAACCCGTTCGCGATCAAACAGATTCTGGGCGTGAGCACCGCGGCCCGCCAGCACGACTACACGGTGATCTTCGTGCACACCGATGCCTCCCCGGACGAGGAGATGGCTCAGCTGCGCAGCCTTGTCGAGCGCAGGGTCGACGGCGTCATCCTCTCCCCCGTACTCAACACGCCCGATGCCGTGCAGTTCCTCCTCGAGCAACGGATACCCGTGGTCGTGCTCGACTATCCGATGCCGGAGGTCGACGTCGACACGGTCCGCTGCGACAGCGTCATTGCCGCGCACGGGCTCACCGAGCACCTCATCTCGCTGGGACACGAACGCATCGCGATGCTGTCGGGTTCCGCGAAGATCGTCACTGCCCGGGAGCGCGCCGCCGGCTACGCATCGGCGATGGCCGCTGCGGGGCTGGGCGAACAGGTGCTGTTCGGGGAGTACTCCGCCGAGAGCGGCGGAGTGATGGCCGAGACTGTCCTGCGCACGGACCGACAGCCGACGGCCTTCGTCACGGCGAACAATTTCATCGCGCTCGGAGCGGCGCGCGCAGCGATCCGCGAAGGGCTGCGGATCCCGGAGGACCTGTCGATCGTCACGTTCGACGACCCCGGAGAGGACTTCGTGCTCGATCCTTTCTTCACCGGGGTGGTGCAGCCCGTGAAGAAGATGGCGTCGATCGCCACGGGCCTCCTTCTCGAGCGCATCAACGGCGACGGGCAAGCCCCCGGCCGAGAGATCCTGCTGCCCATGGCTTTCGAGCAGCGGGCGTCCACCGCTCCGGCTTGATGGTCCGATTCCGGCCCTCGGGAGCAGTCGGAACGGCGAAACGAGACGACGGATCGGCGGCTGCGAAACGGTGCCTTCGGGGCAGCGCACACAACCGCCGATCCTGGGCGCTCAGCGCGGGGAGCGACCTGTCACGCGACGGCGGACGAGCAGTACTCCCCCGGCCGCGGCGAGCACCAGCGCGGCGAGCACCGCGATGATCGGCGCATCGGCCCCGGTGGCGGCGAGGCCGCTACCGGGTGTGGCCGGGGTTCCGGGGTCGGCACCACCGGGGTCGGTTCCGCCGTTCCCCCCGCCATCCGCGGCGGCCGTCACCTCGAGTGCGACCCCCACCTCACCTGCGGGCTGCGTGCGGAGCGCGTACAGCATGTGGGCTCCGACGGGCGCCGTCGCGGGGACGCGAACAGCGACGTTGATCTTCCCGTCTGCATCCGCCACCGCACTCCCGAGCGAAATCGGGGTCGACCGGAGCTCGAGTGCGACGGTCTCACCCGGGGTGAACCCCGTGCCGGTGACGACGACCTCGGCGCCGGCCTGCACCGACGGCTTCGAGACGGCGATCGTCGCCTCCGCCGGAAGCGGCTCGTTCCGGATGCTGAGCGCATCGATCTGCAGGTAGGACCCGCCGGTCCGCACGACTCGGAGTGTATGTTCGCCTGCCAGGAGCCCGGTGACCGACGAGAGCAGCACCTGAGAGGTGTATCCGCCGTCCGTCCGGTCGATGGAATCAACCAGTTCGCCGTCGATGTACACGTCCGCCTTGATGGTCTCCCCGGTCGGGCCGAAGACGTCGATGCCGGTGCCGTCGAAGGCGTAATCGAAGAACGCGCCATCGGTCTGGGTGTAGCTCACATCACGGCAGTGGTCATCGGCATTGCGGTTGCCCGAGTACCCCCATTGTCCTTCGCTGTAAACGATCCCGGGGTCGTCGTTGTTGATCTTCGAACCGGGCTCGCCGAGCGAGGCGGCGAGGTCCTCGAGCACCTGCATCGATGAGTCCGCCGGCGTGCCGGGGAAGTGCATCATCAGGTTCAGGCTCACCGGCGCGTTGCGGTCGACGCGTGCGGCGACCGCGCACTCCAGGGATGCGACGCTGTGCTGGGGTGTGATCGTGGTATCGGCGCTGTGCACGCCCCAGTCCTGCTCCATGCGCTCCATGCAGTGCTCCAGGGAGCCGGCATGCTTGCCCGAGGTCATGACACCGTCTCCGCCGGGCGCGGCTGCACCGGTCGGAGTGGCCTGCACGCAGCCCTCCTCCCCGAACACGACGTCTTGGAAGGGGGTGTAGCTCGGAGCGATCCACGAGTTCCATGACACGAGTCGCTCCGGGTTTCCGGTGCGAGCAGCGTTGCCCAGCTCTTCGAAATCGGCCGGGTAGTAGATGAGGCCGTCGTCGAAGAACCAACCGTCGAGCTTGTCGCCATAACGTTCGCCGATCTCGCCGACGATCGTCTTCCAGTTCTGGATCATCGTCGAACGGTCACCGGCGCCGGTCGGGGTGAACGAATTCGGGAACTGCTGGGCCTGCCAGAAGTCCGTCGAGTTGTAGCCGAGGTGCTCGTCCTGCCCGACGTGGTAGTAGAGCATGAACATGATGCCCCGCGACTGCAGTTCGGTCGCCAGTTCCCCGATCAGATCGCGGGATGCCGTGCGGTCGCCGTTTCCGACGACGCCGTCCACCGACGAGATCGGCGCCTGCAGCTGATATGTCCACCACGACACCGACCAGATGACATGGCCTGCGCCGACGCTCTCCACCAGGTCGGCGAAGGCTTCGACATCGAAGGCGTCGGTGTGCGCCTCGATATCGGGGTTCTCTCCGGTGGTCGGGTAGGACCACGGGCCGTACTGGAACATCAGCCCGAGGCCGGACTTCGAGAACTCGGTTCTCGTCGGGATCGCCGCTGCCTTGAAGTCGGCGACCCGCTCCTGGAATCCCGCCCAGGCATCGGCGGAGACCAGCTCGATCGACTTGATCGACGCGTCGCCCGATCCGCCATCGCGATACGCCGTGATCGTGCTCTCACCGGCAGGGACCGTGATGGTGCCGGCATCCAACCGCAGCCAGCCCGCCTCCGGAGCAGTGACCCGCGTTCCTGCACCGCCGGCGACGTCGATCACGAAGTCGTCCCCCGACTGCGCTGCAGCCAGCAGATCGACGCGGAACGATGTCTCGACCTCAGTGCTGACCGACCAGGTCACGGTGCGCGAGCTGTCGGTGAATCCATCGACCCAGAAGTGCTTGGGCTGAGCTGTCTCCCAGCGAACGGTGAGCCCGGGCGACTTCTCACCGGAAGCGGCCATCAGCACGGTCGGCGCTTCCACTGCCCCGGACGACGGCAGCGAGACTGCTTCTGTCGCCGCAGTCGCTGCGTTCGTGGCCCCCGCCCCGAGCAGCGCCGCGACGACCGCCGTGGCCGCGGCCAGGG
Source organism: Microbacterium sp. LWO13-1.2 (assembly GCF_038397725.1). Classification (NCBI taxonomy): domain Bacteria; kingdom Bacillati; phylum Actinomycetota; class Actinomycetes; order Micrococcales; family Microbacteriaceae; genus Microbacterium; species Microbacterium sp. LWO13-1.2. Next base: position 1,924,668 of record NZ_CP151634.1, on the reverse strand, counting down.
CTGTCAGACGTCGGCCTCTGCCGACGCGTGTCGTTGTATTCATCATGCTCCTTTGCATCATTTGGTAGTCCCCCGAGGTTGTTCCGCCCGCCCGAATCACTCCTTCAATCCGCCGGCGGCGAGTCCCCTCGTCACGAATCGGAAGGCGAAGACGATGATCAGCAGCGCCGGAACGCCGAGGAGCACGAGGGCCGCGAAGTACTGCGACGACTCGAGCGGCGTCGGCGCGAAGGCGCTCTTGATCGACTGCACGGCCTGCGCCGCGGTGGTCAGCTCAGACGAGCGCAGCAGCACCGAGGGGAAGATGAAGTCCTGCAAGGACCACATGATGCTCAGCGCGGCGAGGTTCGCCAGCGGTCCGCGGCACAGCGGCAGCACGACGTGGCGGAAGATGCCGACGTGCGTGGCCCGGTCGATGATCGCCGCCTCGACGAGCTGGCGGGGGATGTCATCCATGCGGTTGCGCAGCAGCAGCACCGCGAACGGCAGGGTGAGCACCGCCTCGGGCAGCGCGACACCGATGTGGCTGTTGAACAGGCCGAGGGTGCCGCTGATGAAGTAGACCGGCACCAGGATCGCGGTCGCGGGAACGGCGAGGAACAGCAGGACGCCGTAGTACATCGCCTCGCGGCCGCGGAAGTCGATGAACGAGAAGGCGTACGCGGCGAGCGCGCCGATCGTGCAGACGAGGAGCGCGTGCATCACGGCGACGATCGCGCTGTTCAGGAAGCTCTGCGGGATGGAGACGCCGTTGAGATCGCGGGTGAGAACCGCCCAGTAGTTGCCGATGCCGCCCACCGCGAGCGACATCTGCACGGCGTTCACGAGGGGCGCCGCGAACGCCACGGCGAACACGATCAGGAACCCGTAGATGAGGATGCGGTCGACCGGGCGTGCGCGCAGCGGCAGCGCCTCGACGTCTTCGGTTCGCGCCATGGTCACAGCTCCTTTCGCTTGACGACGATCTGGATCACTGAGATCGCGAGGGCGATGACGAGGACGAGGATCGAAGCGGCTGCGGCGTACCCGACCCGGTCGAGGCCGAGGGTCGCCTTATAGATGTAGGTGCCGACGATGTCGGTACGCCCTCCCGGCTGTCCGCCCGTCGAGAAGTAGATGATGTCGAAGGCCCGGAAGCTGCCGAGGATCACCGAGAGGATGACGGTGATGTGCGTCGAGCGCAGCAGCGGGAACAGCATGATCCGGTAGATCTGCCAGACCGAGGCACCGTCGAGGGTTGCGGACTCGACGATCGAGGCATTCACCTGAGCGACATCGGTCGTGTAGTACATGATCGGCAAGCCGATCGTGTAGGTGAGCAGGATGCCGACGGCCACGTACGCCGCGGTGGGATCGCCCAGCCAGTCGGGTGCGATCGCGTCGAGCCCGAACTGTCGCAGGAACTGGTTGAACGCACCGTCCTTCGTCTCCAGCATCCGGCCGAAGACCGTCGCGAACAGCGACATCGGGATCAGTGACGGCAGCAGGAAGACGGTGTAGAAGAGCCGTCGGACGCGGATGCCGGAGGCCAGCATCATCGCCAGGGTGAAGCCGAGGGTCAACGAGACCAGCACGCTGATCACACCGAACAGGACGGTGTTCAGCAGCGACCGATGAAACGACGGGTCCTGGATGACGAGTACGAAGTTCTGCAAGCCGACATCCACCGCGTTGCGGAAGGTGAGCCCGACCTGCTGGGTGCTGACGACGCCGAGGATGCCGAAGCTGTACAGGAAGTACACCGCATAGAACACCACGAGCGGCGCGAGGAAGCCGACCGCGTATCCCCACCCGCGCATCGGCGAACGACCCGCCCGCGACGGGCGCCGGCGCGAACGCCGACCCCCGTCGCGAGTGACCATGGTGCGGGTCTCGTCGGATGTCACTTGTCGGTTCCGTGCGGGTAGCGGCCCGACTCCCACTCGGACTGCATCCGGGCGGCGGCGTCCTCCGCGGTCGCGGTGCCGCGCAGCACGTCGAGGATCGCGTTGCCCTCGACCTGGTTCAGGAAGTCCTGCTGGCTGTCGCGCTGCGACGTCGGCGCGGAGATGACCTCGGTGGCCGCGGCGAAGCCGTCGCGGGCGGCGTCGCTGGTGAGCACGGTGTCGGGCAGCTCGTAGCCGGTGAGGCTGGGCACGAGCACGAGGTCCTTCGCCCAGACGTCCGCGCCTCCGGCGCCGAGCATGAACTCGACGAACTTCGCCGCCGCCTCGACGTTCTTCGACGACGAGGGGATGCCGAGGCCGCCCTCGGCGAGCGCGCGCACAGCCGGCTTGCCGCCGTCGAGCACCGGGAGGGGCGCCACGCCGACGTCGGCGAGGTCGATGCCGTTGTCGGCGCGGAAGGTCTCCGACAGCAGCGAGTTCTGCCAGGAGCCGTCGATGTAGAACGCGGCGTCACCGGCGGCGAACAGCTCGCTCGGACGGGAGCCGAGGAGGCTGAGCACATCGGCGCCGACGATGCCCTGATCGAACAGCGACTTGTACGCGTTCAGGCCGTCGATGACGCCCTGCTGGTCCCACGCCCCTTCGCCGCCGATGATGTCGTCGGAGAGGCCGGGCGACTTCTGCTCGGCGATGCCGAACAGCATCTCCTCCTGCCAGTACGGCTCACCGCTGAACACCACGGGAGTGACGCCGGGGTCGGCCGCGGCGATCGCGTCGACGGCCGCCTTCCATTCCGCGCCGGTCGTGGGCACGTCGAGACCGAGCGAATCGAGGATCTCGGCGTTGTAGTACATCAATGGGCTGCCGATCGAGCCCATCGGCACCGAGTACAGCTCCCCGTCCGATGCCATCCCTGCGGTCTGCTCGACCATGGTCTCGTTGACGCCGCCGAGCCAGTCGCCTGCCCACTCGTCGACGGGCGTGAGGTAGTCCTTGACGGAGTCGGTCATCGCCGACACCTGCACGCCGACGACGTCGATCTCCTCGCCGCCGCTGAGCGCCAGCGGCAACTGCTTCTGGTAGTCGGCTGCCTCGAAGGTGCGCAGCTTCACCGTGATGTTCGGGTTCTCCTTCTCGAACGCCTCGATCGCGGCATCCAGAGTGGCCTGCGGCGGGAACCAGGTCCAGTAGGTGATGGTCGCCTTGTCGCCGGAGTTCTGCTCGACCTCTCCTGGCCCGCCCACGCCGCCGCTGTCGCCGCAGCCGACGAGCGCGATGCCCATCGCGGCGGTGAGCGTGAGGGCGGTGAGCGTTGTGCGATTCTTCATGTCGTTTCCTTTCACTTCTTCGTGATCAGTCCGCTCAGGGAAGCGGACCGGGGTGTGTCAATCGTGTTGATCGGTGCTCTGTTACGCGGGCGGTGGTCCTGTCGAACTGTGCACATCCCAGGTGGTGGGGAACAGCACATCGCGTCCGGGGCCGTCGTACTCGCCCTCGATGCGCTGCAGCAGCAGCGCAGTCGCCGATGCCGCCATCTCGGAGATCGGCTGGATGACGCCGCTGAAGAACGGGTCGAGAACGACATCGGTTCGTGCGTTGTCGAACGTGGTGACCGACAGATCGCCGGGGATGCTGAGTCCGAGCGCGCGCGCCGCCTGAGCGGCACCGAGGGCGATCACGTTTCCTGCGGTGACCAGCGCGGTCGGCGGCTCGCTCGCGCGCAGGACGACGGAGGCCATCTCGTGGCCGCTGCCTGCGGTGAAGGCGCCGAACTGCACGACAGGCGCAACCCCGGCATCGCGCATGGCGTCGCGATAGCCGTCTGCCCGCTCGCGAGCGGTCACGATCGTCTCCGCGCCGCTCAGCATCGCGATGCGCCGATGCCCGAGGTCGAGCAGATGCTCGGTCGCTGCCTTCGCAGCCGTGCGCGTGTCGCACCGCACGACGTCGACGTCGTTATCGGGCATCGGATAGCCGAGCACCACGATCTCGGAGCGCGCGTGCTGGGCGAAGTCGACCGACTCGGGAGTGTTGAAGACGGGCGAGAGGATGACGCCATCCACGCGACGCTCGATCATCGAGCGCAGCTGACGCAACTCCTCCGCGGGGTCCGATTCGGTCTGCGCGAAGATCACGGTGTACCCGTTTTCGCGTGCGGCGGTGCCGACACCGGTGATCTGCTGGATCGTGAACGGGTTGGTGATATCGCTCACGATCAACCCGATGGCTTTGGTGCGCTTGCGGCGCAGACCCAGGCCCACGCGGTTGGGGATGTAGCGGAGCTCGGTGATGGCTGCTTCGACGCGGCCGCGCGTCTCCGGCGAGACCGAATCGGGATTGTTGAGCACTCGGGACACCGTCATCGGAGCCACCGCCGCTCGTTCTGCGACATCGCGAATCGTGCTCATGACTCCTCCTCGAGTGTGACGGCCCGCTCTTCGTCGGGGTGTTGATCGGCCCGCGTTGTTACGCGTACCATGATCTCTGGATGATACGCGTAACATCCGACCTTTGGCAAGAGGCCTCGAACAAGGGAGTTCCCATCAACACCTCGCAACCCGCATTCGACTGGTTCACCAGCGCGAAGTTCGGCATCTTCCTGCACTTCGGCCACTCGGCCCACCGCGGCTGGGAGCTCTCCTGGCAGATGACCGGCGGCGTCGAGGGGCAGTTCCCGGCCCGAGAGCCCGTCGCCTGCGCGGAGTACTTCGCGAACGCGTCCGAATTCGACCCGCAGCAGTTCGACGCCGAGGAGTGGGCGGCGCACATCCACGACGCCGGCGCCCGCTACGCGGTGTTCACGACGAAGCACCACGACGGCTTCGCCATGTTCGACACCGCGCACAGCGACTACTCGATCACCCGCACCTCACCCTTCGGTCGCGACATCACCGCCGAGTTGACGTCTGCGTTGCGCGCCCGCGGCATCCGCGTCGGACTGTACTTCTCTCTCCCCGACTGGCACCACGCCGACTATCCGCCGATGACGGATGCCACCACGACGAAGCCGTACCGGCTGGGCAGCTACGTGCGCACGTCCCCCACGCAGTGGGCGAGCTATCGGGCGTTCTTCCTCTCCCAGCTCACCGAGATCCTCACCCGCTACGGCGCGATCGACGTGCTGTGGCTCGACGGCGAATTCGAGCACACTGCCGAGGAGTGGGACTTCGCCGGCATCCGCGAGCATGTGCGCACGCTCCAGCCGGATTGCCTCGTCAACGATCGCTGCGTCGGTCACGGCGACTTCGCGACACCCGAGCAGCAGATCCCTGCGGAGAACCCGGACGCGCACTGGGAGATCTGCATGACGATGAACGACTCGTGGGGATGGACCTCTGAGGATGATCACTGGAAGAGCACGCCACTGATCCTCAGCCGGCTCGTGGAGACGATCACCGGCGGCGGCAACCTGCTCCTCAACGTCGGCCCGCAAGGCGACGGCACGTTCCCGCCCGAGGCACAGCAGCGCTTGCGCGAGATCGGCGAGTGGATGCGGCGCAACGACGAGGCTGTCACGGATGTCGTCCCTGTCGTCCCGGGAATCCGCGCAGCCGTCCCGCTCGCCCACAGAGTGACGGCCTCGGGCGAGACCCTCTTCCTCTATTGCACGCTGCGCCCATGGGACACGCTCACCGTCTCGGGCGTACCGGTGAATCGCGTCTCGTCCGTTCGGGCTCTCGGCTTCGACGACAATCTCGGATACCGCAGCATCCCGAGCCTCCCGGAGGTGCATTCCGGCACCTCCGACCCGCTCGGCGATCTGGAGATCATGATTCCCGCCACGGTGGCGGACTCGCTGATGCCGGTGATCGCCGTCACCCTGACGCACGAATCGCTGGAATCCGGCCCGCTCCTGCCAGACTGATGCCAGAAGGGGGGCGCCATGACCGCGCACGCGCACACCGATGAGCCCGACGGCCAGAACACCGATGAGCGCAAGGCGTCACGCCGCCCCTGGCATCGCACCAAGGTGACCGTCGGCGCGCTGGCCGCGCTGGTCGTCGTGGTCGTCGTCGTCGGCTCCATCACCCCGTGGCCCTCCGCGATGCTGATCCGCTCGGTGTTCACCAAGGGCGGCGATGAGACCGCCGCCGAAATGGACAAGCACGTTCCCGACACGGAACTGACCGAGACGCTCGACGTGCCCTACGCGGACGGCGGCGCCGACACCACGATGGACGTCTTCCGCCCGGCATCCGCCAGCGGCCCGTTGCCGACGATCGTGTGGATCCACGGCGGAGCCTGGGTCTCCGGGTCGAAGGAGAACGTCGACCCCTACATGCGCATCCTCGCCGCCGAGGGCTACACCACCATCGCGGTGAACTACACGATCGGGCCGGAGGGCGTCTACCCGCTCGCGGTGCACCAGCTCAACGATGCGCTCGGCTACATCGACGAGCACGCCGAGGAACTCGGTGTCGATCCGGCGCAGATCGTGCTCGCCGGCGACTCAGCCGGAGCGCAATTGGCCAGCCAGATGGCGACTCTCGTCACCAGCAAGGACTACGCCGAGATCCTCGACATCACCCCGAAGATCGAATCCGACCAGGTGGTCGCCACCGTGCTCAACTGCGGTGTCTACGACCTCGCAGCGCTCGCGGCGCTCGACGGCATCATCGGCTGGGGACTCAAGACATCGATGTGGGCGTACTCCGGCACCCGCACCTGGGCCGAGGACTCCACCGGTGCGACGATGTCGACCGTGGACTGGGTCACCGCCGACTTCCCCACCACGTACATCTCGGGCGGCAACGGCGATGGACTCACCTGGCTGCAGTCGATCCCGATGGCGCAGCGACTCGACGAGCTCGGTGTCGACGTGACCACGCTCTTCTGGCCCGCGCCCCACAAGCCGGCGCTGCCGCACGAGTACCAGTTCCACCTGGACCTGCCTGACGCCCAGACCGCGCTTCAGAAGACGATCGACTTCCTGGACGCGCACACGACCCGCTGAGCGTGGGGCTCCCGCGCCGCGTTCCCTACTTCATCGTGTCGAGGATCCCGACGAGGTCTTCGAACGTCGTCATCGGGTTCAGGATCGCGAACCGGGTGTTCGGCCGGCCCGCGTGCGAGCTCGGCACCACGAAGGCGCGCTGCGAATCGAGCAGTTCGTCAGACCAGCGGTCGTAGTCGGACCGCTCCCAGCCGTTGCGTTCGAACACGACGACCGACAGCTGCGGGTCACGCACCAGCGTGAGCTCAGGGCGACGCGCGATCTCGGCGGCGATCCGCTGGGTCAGCGCGAGCGTCGAGCTCACTGCATCCCGGTAGGCGGCGACGCCGTAGGTCGCCACCGAGAACCACATCGGCAACCCGCGGGGGCGTCTGGTCAGCTGGATCGAGTAGTCCGAGGGGCTGAACTCCTCGGCGTCCGTCAACGTATCCAGGTACTCGGCGTGCTGGGTGTGGGCCCGACGCCCGCTGTCCGGATCGCGGTAGATCAGCGCACAGCAGTCGAACGGTGCGAACAGCCACTTGTGCGGATCGACGATCACCGAGTCCGCCCGCTCGACACCGGCGAAGATGTGCCGCGCCTCCGGTGCGAGCATCGCAGTGAGTCCGTATGCGCCGTCGATGTGCAACCAGAAGTCGAACTCGTCCTTGAGCGCTGCGATGCCGGCGATGTCATCGACGATCCCGAAGTTCGTCGACCCGCCGGTCGCGACCACGGCGCACACCTCGTCACCGTGTTCGGCGAGCGCCTCACGCACGCCCTCCGCCCGCAGCACGCCATCCGGACCCGCCGGAACGAGAAGCACATCGGCATCCATGATCTTCGCCGCTGACTTGTTCGAGGAGTGCGCCTCGACGCTGCAGATGATCTTCCAGCGTGCCGGCGGCTGCTTGCCCTCCGCGGCCAGCCGCGCCTTCGCCGCCTCGCGCGCGGCGACCAGCGCCGAGAGGTTTCCGATCGTGCCGCCCTGCACGAACACCCCGCCCGCGGTCTCCGGCAATCCGAACTCGGCGGCGAGCCAGGAGAGCACCTCGTTCTCGGCGTGCACCGCGCCCGCACCCTCGAGCCAGCTGCCGCCGTAGAGGCCGGACGCCGACACCACGAGGTCGAACGCCATGGCCGCGATGGTCGGCGCGGTGGGGATGAACGACAGGTAGAGCGGATGACTCGTCGTCAGACAGGCCGGTGCGAGGATGTGCTCGAACACGCTCAGCGCGCGCTGCGCGCCGAGACCCGAGTCGGTGATCGTCGGGCCGACGAGTCGGTTGAGCTCTGCCTCGGTCTGCGGCTTGTCGAGCGGCACGTCGGAGGCGAGCATCCGGCGCCGCGAGTAGTCGAGCACGGCATCGACGATCGCTGTCGATTCGGGCGAGGCGGCGTGCATGCGCACAGCATCCATGGGCGGTCCTTAGGGTTCGTCGGAGTGAACGGGTGCGGGTGGATCGGTGCGGTCGAGGACGGCGGAGAGAGCGCGGCGGGCGAGGTCGGCCCGGTCGTGCGGCGCCCACTTCACCAGGGAATGCGCGCTCATGCCGTCGACCATCGCGAGCAGCAGCCAGGCAGCGGAAGCGGCATGAACAGCGGGAATCCCACCGGCGGATGCGGCGCGGGCGAGCGTTCCCTCGAGGGCACGCTGCCAGAGATCCATCTCCTGCCGTACGCGCGCCGCGAGATCGTCGTTGCGGGTGCCCAGCGCCCACGCCTGCACCCAGATCAGAGTGACGTCGTCGCGAGCGGGGTCGAGGAGCGTCTCGACCAGACGGAGCAGATCGGCACGTTGGACGTCGCCGGATGCGAACCCGGCGAACACCTCGTCGCGCTCAGCGGCGACGATCGTCCCGAAGACGTCGGCGACGAACGCCCCCATGCCGGGCCGGTAGTGCGCGACGAGAGCAGGGGTCACGCCGACGCGGGCGGCGACAGAGCGCACGGTGACGCTGTCGAGTCCCTCTTCGCGCGCCTGGGCGATGGCGCCGTCGAGGATGGCGCGATCGCGCTGCTCCGGCGACATCCGCCGAGGCGCCGCACCTGTTGACGTGGTCTTCATCACCGGATACCGTAGCACCTGTTGATCATGTGTTCAATAGAGCGCTGCAGCGAGGAGATCACGATGAACTGGCGCATGCCCGCAGAGACCGCACGCCACGACCGCACCTGGATGGCGTTCCCCGCCGAAGGGGTCACCCTCGGCGAGACCGCATCGGAGCGGGAGGAGGGGTATGCCACCTGGACCGCCGTCGCGCACGCGGTGGCCGAGTTCGAGCCGGTCACGATGCTCGTCGATCCCAGCGAGGTGGCCCGCGCCCGGCGCATGCTCAGCGGAGCGATCGACATCATCGAGGCACCGGTGGATGAATTCTGGATGCGCGACTCCGGCCCGACCTTCGTCATCGACGAATCCGGCACGCTGGGCGCCGTGGATTGGGTGTTCAACGGCTGGGGGGCGCCGGACTGGGCCCAGTGGCAGAAGGCGGCCCAGCACGCTCGCATCGTCGCCGGGGCCGTCGGTGCGGAACTCGTGAGCTCTGCACTCGTCAACGAGGGCGGCGGCATCCATGTCGACGGCGAGGGCACGGTGCTGCTCACCGAGACGGTGCAGCTCGACCCGAACCGCAACCCCTACGCCGACAAGCGGCGCGTCGAAGCCGAGATGCTGCGCACGATTGGCGCGACGACGGCCGTCTGGCTCCCCCGTGGCCTCACCCGCGACTACGACGACTTCGGCACGAAGGGTCACGTCGACATCGTGGCGACGATCACCTCGCCCGGCCGCATCCTCCTGCACGACCAGCCGAACCCCGAACACCCCGACCACGTCGTCACGCGCGAACTGCGCGCGCATCTGGAGCAGCAGACGGATGCCGCCGGCCGCCGTTTCGAGATCATCGACCTTCCCGCCCCCTCGACGCTGCGCGACGGCGAAGGCTTCGTCGACTGGAGCTACGTGAACCACCTCGTCACGAACGACGGCGTGGTCGCGTGCGGCTTCGGCGATGAGCAGGCAGATGCCGCAGCGCGCGCGATCCTCGCGGATGCCTACCCCGGCCGCCGCGTCGTCACCGTCGATGCACGGCCGCTGTTCGACCGCGGCGGGGGCATCCACTGCATCACCCAGCAGCAGCCCTCGCTCTGACCTCGCCCCCCTTCGTCTCGCTCCGCTCGTTCAACGACCAGTGCCGGTCGTTGAGCGAGGGAGGGCAGCGACCGAGACGAAACGCCCCCATCCGCCAAGGAGCCCCGCATGATCGACGTCTACGAAGCATCCATCGCCGACCTCCGCCGCGCCCTCGAGACGGGGGCCACGACCTCGGTCGAACTCGTCGACGCGTTCCTCGCCCGTATCGCCGCGTTCGACGCCCCCGGCACCGACGCGGCGCTGAACGCGGTCGTCGTCTCGAACCCGGATGCCCGCGCCGAGGCCGCCGCATCCGACGAACGCCGCGCGCGGGGCGAGGTGCGCGGCCCGCTCGACGGCATCCCGTACACGGCGAAGGACAGCTACCTCGTGCGCGGGCTCACCGCCGCCGCCGGCAGCCCCGCTTTCCAGCACCTCATCGCCCAGCACGATGCATTCACGATCGAACGGCTCCGGTCAGGCGGGGCGATCTGCCTGGGTCTGACGAACATGCCGCCGATGGCGAACGGTGGCATGCAGCGCGGCGTCTACGGCCGCGCGGAGAGCCCGTACAACGGCGACTGGCTGACGGCACCGTTCGCCTCCGGGTCGTCGAACGGCTCCGGCACGGCGACGGCCGCGAGCTTCGCCGCCTTCGGCCTCGGCGAGGAGACCTGGTCGAGCGGCCGCGGCCCCGCCACCAACAACGCCCTGTGCGCGTACACGCCCTCCCGCGGCGTGATCTCGGTGCGGGGCAACTGGCCGCTGGTTCCGACGATGGACGTCGTGGTGCCGCACACGCGCAGCATGGCTGATCTGCTCGAGGTGCTCGACGTGATCGTCGCCGACGACGCCGAGACCCGCGGTGACTTCTGGCGCGTGCAGCCGTGGGTGCCGATTCCGCAGGCTTCGACTCTTCGCCCGACGTCATATCCGGAACTGGCGGCCGACGCGTCGAGCGCACTGACCGGCGCCCGCATCGGCATTCCGCGGATGTACATCAACGCGGACCCCGCCGCCGGAACGGCGGACGAACCCGGAATCGGCGGACCGACTGGCCGGCGCATCCAGACGCGCGCTTCGGTCATCGCCCGGTGGGAGGCCGCGCGCCGCGACCTCGAAGCGGCCGGCGCCACCGTCGTCGAGGTCGACCTCCCGGTGGTGTCGAACTACGAGGGAGACCGACCAGGCGCACCGACGATCGCGACCCGCGGTCTCGTCTCGCCCGCGTTCCTGAAGCGCGAGATCGTCGACCTCTGCGCGTGGGGCTGGGAGGACTTCCTGCAGGCGAACGGCGACCCTCAGCTGCGCACGCTGGCCGATGTCGACGGGGCAGCGATCTTCCCTCATCCGGAAGGTGCGTTGCCCGACCGCTACACCGGGTTCGACGACGACATCGCCGAGTACCCCGAATGGGTGCGCGACAACCCGGGCGCCGGCCTCGACGCGATACCGGAGCTCGAGTCGGGCATTCGCGGACTCGAGGAGACCCGCCGCGTGGACCTCGAGTCGTGGATGGACGCCCTCGGCCTCGATGCCGTGGTGTTCCCTGCGGTGGCCGACGTGGGCCCGGCCAACATGGATGTGAATGCGGCATCCGCTGATCTCGGCTGGCGCAACGGCGTATGGATCGCGAACGGCAACCTCGCGGTGCGGCACCTCGGCATCCCGACGGTCACGGTGCCGATGGGTCTGATGGCTGATATCGGCATGCCGATCGGCCTCACGTTCGCCGGCCGGGCCTACGACGATGCCCGACTGCTCCGCCTCGCCGCGGGCTTCGAGGCGGTCGGCGCTCCTGGCTCTCGCCGCACACCACCACCGCGCACACCCCGCCTCTGACGACTGAGGCTTCACCCGGATGCTCGTCGCTGTCGGGAGACCGCCCGCCCTCGCCGAGACCCCCGCCTGTCGCCGAGACCCTCTGGTATTCACGTCAGTGCCAGGGGGTCTCGGCGATAACCGGGGGCGTCGGCGCTAACCGGGGGTATCGGTGCCACAAGTAAACATTTCAGATCTGTGACGCCCGCCACATTGGTGATATATTCAGGCCATGAGCACCGAGCAGAACGAGCGCGAACTCGAGACGGGGATCGTCACCGACCTCTCGGGCAAAATGACGTACGGGTCCTACCTCGGTCTCGACCAGTTGCTCAACGCGCAGCATCCGGTCTCGAACCCCGAGCACCACGATGAGCTGCTGTTCATCATCCAGCACCAGACCACGGAGCTCTGGCTGAAGCAGCTGCTGCACGAGCTCTCGTCCGCGCGTGAGCTGCTCGCCAGCGACGATCTCCGCGAGGCCCTGAAGCGGGTCGCGCGCGTCAAGAAGATCCAGGACGTGATGACGCAGCAGTGGTCCGTGCTCGCCACCCTCACGCCCACCGAATATGCGCAGTTCCGCGGCGCGCTCGGCAACTCCTCCGGGTTCCAGTCGGTGCAGTACCGGGCCGTGGAGTTCGCGCTCGGCAACAAGAACGAGCGGATGCTGCAGGTCTTCGCCGATCACCCGGAGAACCTCGCCCTGCTCACCGCCGAGTGGGAGAAGCCCACCCTCTACGACGAGTTCCTCCGCTTCGCCGCGCGGCGCGGGCTTCCGGTCCCGACCGAGATCCTCGAGCGCGACGTGCGCCTGCCCTACCGCGAGTCCCCCGCGCTCGTCCCGGCGATCCGCGAGATCTATGAGAACCACCAGCAGCACTGGGATCTGTACGAGGCCTGCGAGGACCTCGTCGATCTCGAGGACAACTTCCAGTTCTGGCGCTTCCGCCACCTCAAGACCGTCACCAGGACCATCGGCATGAAGGTCGGCACCGGCGGCTCCAGCGGGGCCGGCTTCCTGCAGCGCGCCCTCGAACTGACGTTCTTCCCCGAGCTGTACACCGTGCGCACCTCGATCGGCAGCTGATGCACGCCGCCACGTTCTTCGACGGCGGGGGATGGCGCGACGGCATCCTGTCCGTCGACGACGGCGGCCGGATGCTGCTTCGCGACGAGCCCTCGGCCCCCGATCTCCCCCGCCTCGACGGCGTCGTGGTCGGTGGGTTCACCGACCACCACGTGCACCTGCAGCTCGTCGACCCGTCGCTCCTCGCCCACTCCGCGCTCGGGCGGGTCGTGGATCTCGGCGGGAATCCCGAGATTCTCCGGTCGTATGCCGGAGAAGCGCGTTTCGTCTCACTCGCTGGCGCTCCCTCGCTCAACGACCGAAACCTTGCCCCGCGGTCGTTGAGCGAGCGGAGCGAGACGAAACGCATCGATCCGACGTTCGACAACCGGAGATCGGTGAACATCGAGTTCGCGGGGGCCTTCCTCACCGCGCCGGGCGGATATCCGTCGGATCGCGACTGGGCGCCGGAGGGTTCATGGCGCGAGATCGGTACCGTCGCGGATGCCGAGGCGACGATCGCCGAGATGGCGGATGCCGGAGCATCCTGCATCAAGGTCGCCAGCAACCGCACCGCCGGACCGGTGTTCGGCGACGGGATCCTGCGCACGATCGTCGAGCTCGCGGCGGAGCGCGGCCTGCCCGTGATCGCGCACGCCGAAGGAACGGGCGAAGCGCAGCGGGTGGCCCGACTCGGCGCCAGGGCGCTCGCCCACGCACCGTTCACCGAACGCCTCACCGATGAGGAGATCGTCGAGCAGGCGGCATCCGTCTCCTGGATCTCCACTCTCGCCATCCACGACGCTGGCGACCGCGCCCGAGCGATCGACAACGTGCGTCGCTTCCACGCCTCGGGCGGCACCGTGCGCTACGGCACCGATATGGGCAACGGCCCGACGCCTGTCGGCCTGAATCCCGGCGAAATTGCGGCGCTGCGCGAAGCGGGGGTCGACGGCATCGATCTGCTGCGCGCACTCGCACCTGCCGACCCGCTCGATCCGGCATCCGCCCTTCTCCTCCTTCCCGCGACGACTCTCGATCCGCTCGACGCCAGACCTCTGAAGGCATGACATGACCGACCTCCTCACAGCCGCCCGCGCTCTCGACGCCGCCGACCCGCTCGCGGCTCACCTCGACGCGTTCGCCGAAGCGCCGGGCGTCGGCGCCTACCTCGACGGCAATTCTCTCGGACGACCGCTCAAGGACATCCCCGAGAAGCTCGCCGCATTCGTGCGCGAGGACTGGGGCACACGTCTCATCCGCTCCTGGGACGAACAGTGGATGGCGCTCCCCCTCGAGCTCGGCGATCGGATCGGCCGTGTCGCCCTCGGCGCTGCGCCCGGCCAGACCGTCGTCGCCGACTCCACCAGCGTGCTGATCTACAAGCTGATGCGCGCCGCGGCGGCCGCCGACCCGAGCCGCACCGAGCTCGTGATCGAGGCCGGCAACTTCCCCACCGACCGGTTCCTCGCCGAGGGCGTCGCCGGCGAGACCGGGATGACCCTGCGGTGGCTGGAACCCGACCCGGTGCACGGAGTACGGCCGGCGGATGTCGCGGCTGTCGTCTCCGACCGCACCGCGCTCGTCTCGCTCAGCCACGTCGACTACCGCTCCGGCGCCCTCGCCGACATGCCGGCGATCACGACCGTCGCGCACGACGCCGGCGCGCTGATGATGTGGGACCTCTGTCACTCGGTCGGCGTCATCCCGATGCAGCTCGACGCCTGGGGCGTCGACATGGCGGTCGGCTGCACTTACAAGTACCTGAACGGCGGGCCCGGCTCTCCGGCCTTCGCCTACCTGCGCCGTTCGCTGCAGGGCGTCCTTCGGCAGCCGATCCAGGGATGGTGGAGTGCCGCCGACATCTTCGCGATGGGGCCTGCGTACGTGCCGGCCGGCGACATCCGCCAACTGCTCAGCGGCACCCCGCCGGTCACCTCGATGCTCGCGATGCAGGGGATGCTCGACCTCATCGAGGAGTCCACGATCGAGCAGGTCCGCACGAAATCGAAATCGCTGACCGACCTCGCCGTGCGCGCATACGACGAGGTGCTCGCCCCGTCGGGCGTCCGCTTGCTGAGCCCGCGCGACGCGGACCTGCGCGGCGGTCATGTCACCATCGGCCACCCCGACTTCCGCGCCGTCACCCAGCGCCTATGGGCGGACGGCATCATCCCGGACTTCCGCTTCCCCGACGGCATCCGCCTCGGCCTGTCACCGCTGAGCACCTCGCACGTCGAGACCGTGACCGGTGTGCTCGCGATCCGGGACGCCCTGCGCGGATGAACCGAATGCCGGATGCCGTGGTCCCCCCGCCCGTCGAGGGCGTGATCCTCGACGACATCGACGCGCGCCCCGGGAGCACCGCCTCGCTGCTGCGCACGTTCATCGGACTCTACCTGCGTCGTCTCGACGACTGGATCTCCGCGGCCGATCTGGTGCGCATCGCCGGCTTCCTCGGCATCCCTGCCGCGACCGCACGCACCGGCGTCACCCGACTCAAACAGAAGGGCCTCCTGCTCGCCGAGCGGGAGGGCGGCATCGGCTACCGCCTCAATCCCGCGGCGATCCCGATGCTCGAGCGCGGCGACCGGCGCATCTTCGAAGTCCGGCAGATGGCGCTCGGCGACCCATGGTGCCTGCTCTCGTTCTCGATTCCGGAGACCCGCCGCGACCTGCGCCATCAGCTGCGTCGACGGCTGCAATGGATCGGCTGCGGCATGGTCTCGCCCGCGCTGTGGATCTGCCCCGGCTATCTGCAGGACGAGGTCGAGGAGATCCTGACAGAGCTGCACGCACGCGAGTGGGCGACCCTCTTCCGCACCCAGACTCCGGAGGTCGCCGGCCCCCTCGCCGATGCGGTGTCGGGTTGGTGGGATCTCACCGCCCTCCGCGCGGAGCACGAGCTCTTCCAGGAGTCGATCGCTCCGCTACCGGATGACGCCCCCGGACCCTTCGCCGCGTACGTGCGGCTCATCGACGCGTGGCGCGTGCTTCCCTATCGCGATCCCGGCCTTCCCGCAGCGCTGCTTCCGGCGGATTGGCCAGGGCACCGCAGCTTCGACGCCCATGCCCGCCTTTCGGCGCAGCTCGCCGGGCCGGCATGGGATTTCGTGCGTACGGCCATCGCCGATCGGGCGTCCGCGAGGCCCGATCACGACGCGGCGCTCAGCGCGGACTGACGCGCGGCGGGGCCGTGGTGGCGCGGACCACGAGTCGCGTCGGCAGGATCACGTGCAGCTGCTCGAGCGGCTCTCCCGAGAGCTGGGCGAAAACCATCTCGGCAGCGACGACGCCGAGGCGATGCATCGGCTGCCGAATGGTGGTCAGCGGCAGTGCCCGCCGCGACGCTTCGGGAACGTCGTCGAAGCCGATCACCGACAGATCATCCGGCACTCTCAACCCCATCTCCTGGGCGACATCGATGACGGCGATCGCAGAGAGATCGTTGGCGGCGAAGACGGCGGTCGGACGGGTGTCGCCTGCGAGCATGAGACGAGCCGACTCTCGGGTCGTCTCCAGGTCGTAACGCCCGACACCGATCAGCGCGGGATCGACGAGGATGCCGGCATCTCCCAGCGCCCGGCGGTAGCCGGCATCACGGAGCCCGGCTGAACGCAGATCCGGTCGCCCTGCGAGGAAGCCGATGCGTCGGTGTCCGAGTTCGATCAGGTGTCGCGTGGCGGCAAGGGCACCGCCGAAACTGTCGGACTCCACGGTCGGCAATCCGGCCCGGCCGGTATGCGGATCGACCGCCACGACGGGGATCTCCGTCGACGCGCTCACGACCGTCGGCGTCACCATGATCGCCGCGTCGATGAGCGTGCCGGACAGCCTGCTCAGCGACCGGCGCTCCCATCCTTCCGCCGCACCCTGGCGAGAGCTGTAGGCGAGCAGATCGAAGGCCGTGCCATGCGCCGCGGATCCGACCCCCTTGAGGATCTCCGCGCTGAACGGCTCGAAGTCCGCCAGGAGGACTCCGATCACTCCGGTCCGTCGCGCCCGCATGCTGCTGGCGACCAGGCTGGACTCGTACCCCAGCTCGCGCACCGCATCGAGAACGCGCCGAACCGTGGCATCTGCGATTCCGTAGCGTCCGTTGACCGCCTTGGAGACGGTCGAGACCGACACCCCCGCCGCTTTCGCGACGTCGTGGATCGTCGTTCGTCCGCTCATGTCTGGACAGCGTAGCGGCGATCCATCCACGGATGGAAACTGTTTTCGAAAACGTTTGACGCTGCGGTCGATTCCCGCGAAGCTCTCCAACGCCTCACCTGACGCTGACGACGACGAGGCCCTCAACGAAGAGAACGGGAATCACATGAAAGCCAACAAGCTCCTGCTGGCATCGGCCATCGTGACCGCGGGCGTTCTCGCCCTCGGCGGATGCAGCGCCCCTCCCGGCGAATCCGCCGACGGCAAGGTCACGCTCACGTTCTGGCAGAACTCGACGACCGGCGACGGCCAGCAGTACTGGAAGGACACGATCGCCGCTTTCGAGGCGAAGTACCCCGACGTCACGGTCAAGATGCAGTCGATCCAGAACGAGGAGATGGACGGCAAGCTGCAGACCTCGCTCAACTCCAACGAGGGTCCGGACATCTTCATGGCGCGCGGCGGAGGAAAACTCGCCGACGTCGTGGAAGCCGGTCAGGTGATGGACATCACCGACAAGATCTCGGATGCCACGAAGTCCGCTGTCAGCAGCTCGCTGTCGGCGTTCGAGATCGACGGCAAGCAGTACGGGGTGCCGACGGCCGTGCTGCCCTCCGGCATCTTCTACTCGGCCGACCTGTTCGAGGCCGCCGGCGTCACGGCGACGCCCACCACGATCGACGAGTTGACCGACGTCACGGCGGAACTTCGCACATCCGGCGTCGCACCCATCGCGGTCGGCGCGAAAGACGCCTGGCCCGCTGCGCACTGGTACTACAACTTCGCCTTGCGTGCGTGCTCGAAAGAGGCGCTCGACGAGGCCGCATCCACCAGGACGTTCGACGATGAGTGCTGGCTGACCGCCGGCGAGAACCTGCAGACGGTCATCGACGCCGAACCCTTCAACGACGGTTTCCTCACGACGACGGCGCAGCAGGGCGCCGGATCTTCCGCAGGCCTGCTCGCCAACCACAAGGCGTCGATGGAACTCATGGGCGCGTGGGACCCGGGCGTGATCGCCTCCCTGACCCCGGATGAGAAGTCGCTGCCCGACCTCGCGTGGTTCCCGTTCCCCGAGGTCGAGGGCGGCGACGGCGAACCCGGCGCCATGATGGGTGGAGTCGACGGGTTCTCGTGCTGGGTCAACGCTCCGAAGGAGTGCGTCGACTTCCTCGACTTCATCGCCGAGAAGGGCAACCAGGAGGCCTACGCGAAGGCGTTCCAGACCGTGCCGGCCTCCTCCGAAGCCCAGGCCGCCGTCACCGACCCGGTGCTGAAGAACATCCTCGACGCCTACAGCGCGGCACCGTACGTCGTCGTGTGGCTGGACACGCTCTACGGCCAGAGCGTGGGCAACGCGCTGAACGTCGCAGTCGTGAACATGTTCGCAGGCCAAGGCACCGCGCAGGACATCGTCGACGCGGTGAACAGCGCCGCTGCGAAGTCCTGAACGGCATCGCATGACTACCACTCGCGTGTCACCGCAGGGCGCTGCGATCGCGCCAGGGACACCGGACTCGGCCGGGGGCGTGCAGGCGCAGCCCCCGGTCGGGCGACCGCCGATCTCCCGGCCGGCATCGCAGCCACCCCGACGTCGGGGCATCGGTTGGGGAGCCCGTGCCGAACTGATGATCCTGATCGGGCCCGCCCTGATCGTCTTCCTCGCCTTCGTCATCCTTCCCGTCGGCCTGGCCGCGTACTACGGATTCTTCAGCTGGTCCGGCTTCGGGACGCCGACCGACTTCGTCGGTTTCCGCAACTACGTCACGATCCTCAGCGACCCGGCCTTCCACGAGGCGCTCGGCCACAACCTGTTCATCCTGGTGATGTCTCTGGTCCTGCAAGGGCCGATCGCTCTCGTCTTCGCCCTTTTGCTCAACCGCAAACTGCGATTCCAATCGGTCATCCGGGTGCTGATCTTCGTGCCGTACGTGATCTCCGAGGTCGTGGTCGGCATCGGCTGGAGCCTCATGCTGCAGACCGAAGGAGCCTTCAACGGCCTGCTCGAGAAGATCGGACTGACCGGTCTGCAGGCGGACTGGCTCTCGGACCCGGCGCTCGCGATCTGGACCCTGATGCTGATCATCACCTGGAAGTACATCGGCTTCGCGGTGATCCTGTTCCTCGCCGGTCTGCAGGGCATCCCCGATGAGCTCTCCGAGGCCGCCGCCATCGACGGTGCGTCGTACTGGCAGGTGCAGCGCCTCATCGTGCTGCCGCTGCTGGGACCGACGATCCGGATCTGGGCGTTCCTGTCGGTCATCGGCTCACTGCAGCTGTTCGACCTCGTCTGGATCATCTGGGGGCAGTACGTCTCGTCGACGGCTGGGACCTCGACGATGGCGACCTACATGGTGGCCAATGGCCGCGGCGCGGGGAGCTTCGGATACGGCAGCGCCGTCGCCGTCGTCCTCTTCCTCATCTCGCTCACCATCGCGCTGATCTACCAGCGCTTCGTGCTGCGCCGAGACACCGCGGGAGCACTGACCGAGAAACCCGACACGACAGCGGAAGCGACACCATGATGGCCACCGCACTCATCCTCACGTCCGAGCCCCGAGCACGGTATGTCCCCGGCCGGCGCCGCGGCAGCACGTTCCTCATCTACTTCGCCGCGCTGCTCCTGATCGGACTGATGCTGGCTCCGGTCGTCTATACCGTGATCGGCGGATTCCGCACGAACTCCGACATCACTGTCGATCCGTCGGGTCTGCCGTCGGTATGGCGCTGGGAGAACTTCGTCGACGTTCTCGCCAGCGGGGCGTTCTGGAGGCAGGTGCTCAACTCCACGATCGCCGCGGGGACCACCACCGCGGTCGTGGTCGTCCTCGGCCTCATGGCGGCCTTCGCGCTTTCGCGGTACACGTTCCGCGGACGAGGGGCCCTGTTCGCCCTCTTCACCGCCGGGTTGATGTTCCCGATGACGGTGGCGATCACGCCGCTGTACATCCTGGTGCGCGACCTCGGCCTGTCGAACTCGCTCGCCGGCGTCATCGTCCCGCAGATCGCGTTCGCGCTCCCCGTGACGATCATCATCCTGGTGCCGTTCCTGGCGGCGATTCCGAACGAACTTCAGGAGGCCGCATCGATCGACGGATGCAGCCGCCTCGGGTTCTTCTGGCGGATGGTCATCCCGCTTGCCGTGCCCGGAGTGATCACCGTCGGCATCCTGGCCTTCATCGGGAGCTGGAACAGCTACATGCTGCCACTGTTCCTGCTCAGCGATGAGCAGCTGTACACGTTGCCGCTGGGGACGCAGGCTTTCGCATCCCAGTACTCGGTGGACACCGCCAAGGTGCTCGCGTTCACGTCGCTGTCGATGATTCCGGCGCTGGTGTTCTTCAGCCTGTTCGAGCGACGCATCGTCGGCGGGCTGACCGGCGCGGTCAAGGGCTGAAGCCGACCGGCACCACAGGAAAAGCCCCCACCAGAGCAACCCCATCAGAACGAAGAAAGAGATGAACGTGCTGCAGCAGACCCCGCGCCCCTTCTCCGCGCGCGTCGAGGCGCTCCTCGCCCGGATGACCCTCGAAGAGAAGCAGGCGCAACTCGTGGGCTTCTGGGTCGACCAGGGCGATGAGGTCGTGGCGCCGATGTCGGGCGAGAAGAAGACATCGACCCGCTACGAGGAAGCCACATCCGACGGGATCGGTCACCTGACACGGGTGTACGGCACCCGCCCTGTGGCGCCCCTGGAGCGGGCGAAGTGGCTCTGGGCCGAGCAGCGGCGGCTGCAGCAGGAGACCCGTCTCGGCATACCGGCGCTGGTTCACGAGGAGTGCCTGACCGGCCTTGCCGCGTGGCAGGCGGCCACCTTCCCGACCCCGCTGGCGTGGGGCGCCTCCTTCGACCCCGAGCTCGTCGAGGAGATGGGCCGCGCGATCGGCGGCACGATGCGCGCCCTCGGCATCCATCAGGGCCTGGCGCCTGTGCTCGACGTGATCCGCGATCCGCGGTGGGGTCGGGTCGACGAGTGCATCGCGGAGGATCCGCTGGTCGTCGGAGTGCTCGGCACCGCCTACGTCCGCGGCCTGCAGTCCGAAGGCGTGCACGCGACCCTCAAGCACTTCGTCGGATACTCCGCCTCGCAGGCCGGGCGCAATCACGCCCCGGTGCACATCGGCCTCAGGGAGATCGAGGACGTGCTGCTGCCCCCCTTCGAGATGGTGCTGCGCGAAGGCGGAGCACGCAGCGTGATGAATTCCTACACGGACATCGACGGCGTACCGGTCGCCGCCGACCCCCGCTATCTCGACGAGATCCTCCGGGAGCGCTGGGGCTTCGACGGGGTGGTCGTGTCGGACTACTTCGCCGTCGACTTCCTGCGCAGCATGCACCGCGTGGCGGCCGACGCGTCAGAGGCTGCTCGGCTCGCGATCACCGCGGGAATCGACGTCGAGCTCCCCTCACCCGACGCGTACACGACGCTCGCCCAGCAGGTGCGCGACGGCGCGCTCCCGCAGCACATCCTGGACCGGGCAGTCGGTCGAGTGCTCGCGCAGAAGGAGGAGCTCGGCCTGCTCGACGCCGACTTCACCGCCGAACCCGCCGTCGTCGACCTCGACCCACCGGGGCACCGCGCGATCGCACGTCGGCTCGCCGAGGAATCGGTCGTGCTCCTGAGCAACGACGGCATCCTCCCGCTCGACCCGACCTCGCCGCGTCGCATCGCGGTGATCGGCCCCAACGCTGACAGCGCGGAGGCATTGATGGGGTGCTATTCGTTCGTCAATCACGTGCTCGTGCACCACCAGGGCACCCCGCCGGGAATCGCCCTGCCGACGGTGCTGGAGTCGTTGCGTGCGGAGTTCTCGGATGCCGAGATCAGCCACGCGCCCGGCTGCGAGGTCGAATCGCCTGATCGTGGCCTGCTCGCGGCAGCCGTCGCGCAGGCAGACACGGCGGACATCGCCATCGTGGTCGTCGGCGACCGTGCCGGCTTGTTCGGGCGCGGCACGGTCGGTGAGGGTAACGACGTCGAGACGCTCGAGCTTCCCGGAATCCAACGGGTACTCGTCGAGGCCGTCGTCGCAACAGGCACGCCCGTGATCCTCGTGGCGCTCACGGGGCGCCCGTACGTGTGGGACTGGGCACTGCCTTCCCTCGACGCCGGCGGAGGGGTGATCACCGGCCTCGGTGCGGTGAACTCCGCGGCGCCGACGGCCGCGGCCACGACTGCCGGCGGAGCGCGGCCGGCCGCCGTCCTGCAGGCGTTCTTCCCCGGCGAGGAGGGCGGACCGGCGATCGCCGCGCTGCTGAGCGGCAGGGTCTCGCCCTCCGGTCGGCTGCCGGTCTCGCTTCCTCGATCCGCCGGCGCCCAGCCGTATTCGTATCTGCGCCCGGTGCTCGGCGGACGGACCGACGTGACCAGCGCGGACTCGACTCCGGTGCGCCCTTTCGGATTCGGCCTGGGTTACACCACGTTCTCGCACGAGCACCTCACGGTCGACGCATCCGTCGCGCCCGGCGGGAGCTTCCGCGCGTCTGTGGTGGTGCGCAATACCGGCACGACAACGGGCACCGACGTCGTGCAGCTCTACGCGCACGACGAAGTCGCGAGCGTGACCAGACCGCTGGCGCAGCTGATCGGCTTCCAGCGGATCACGCTCGACGCCGGTGCCGAAGAGGTGGTGCGCTTCGAGGTGCCGAGCGATCGCCTCTCCTTCACCGGCGTCGACGGGAACCGGCGGGTCGAGCCCGGACGGATTCAGCTGTGGGTCGGCCGATCATGCGATGACGAGGAGACGACCACGACGCTCGAGGTCGTGTCCCCCGCCGCGCCGCTCAGCCCGTCACAGCCTGGATGAAGCCGGCGACGTGCTCCTGCAGTCGGAGCATCCGCAGATCACGGGCGGTCTCGCGGTCGAAGCCCTCGTAGGCGAGCGGCGGCAGCCGACGCACGTTCGCTGAGCACTCGAAGTTCGCGCAGACGAGCGTGCCGGTGCTGTCGCCCTTGCGCCCAGCGGCACCCGCCTTCCGCGCGGTGAAGAGCTGCACCTCGTTGCGGAGCGTGACGTCGTCGCACCACGAGCACTGGGCACGCGCCACGACGCGCTGCTCCGCGCGCTGCAGGACGATCCCGACGACCCCGTCGGATGTCTCGGCGACCACGTACGCGCGCCGAGGGAACTTCGGATCGGACCACCCGAGGTAATCCAGACGCTCGAAGTCGACGTCGGCGAAGCCGGGAGGCAGGGTCAGATCGGAGACCTCCTTGCGGGAGGCGTTGCGGAAGCTGGCGCGGATGTCGCGCTCGGTCACGGGAGACATGGGAATCCATTCAAGAGGTGCGCAGCACGCAGGGCGCGTACGCGGGTGTCATCAGAGGCGCACGCCGGAGACGTGCGATCGGGCGGCGCCGTGGCGCCGAAATCGGAGGCGACGAAGGTCAGCCTCTGCCGCCGGCGCAGTGGACGCCGACGACCTCCGATCTGCCGGAGGGCACTCTGCTCATGATGGACACGCCCGAGATTCTACCCGCCGATCATGTGACCGCTGTGTGTCGTTCCGTGTCGCCTCGGGTTCCGCATCCGCCGACGGCGATCTAACGTTGCCCACACACCATCCAGAAGGAGACCCATCGTGTCCACGCCGCTCAACCGCCTTTCGCCCCTCCAGGTGCGTGAGCGTGCAGCGTGCATGTGCGAGCACGGAGACGTCTGCTCCTCGCTCGCTCCGGGACACGCCCTCCATCTGATCCAGGCGCGGCTGGCGTCGGCGACTCCCGCCGATTGGATCGACGGGATCGTCGAGTCGGCGGATCCCGTGAGCGGTGACCTCGTGGTGCGCACGCTCGACGGTCAGGCCCGCGCGCTCTGGAACGCCTCCGGCGCGGCACTCGAAGCGTCCCCGGGCACCCCGGTCGCGCTCCATGCTCGCTACGGCGTGCTGGCGGTCGGACGCGTGCAGTTCAACGTCGCCGCAGCGTGACGACGTCGGGCTCCTGAGCCCGTCGAGGATGCGGTCAGGCAGCGATCATCATGTCCTTCATCGCCATGCATGCATCCATGCAGGCCTGGCAGGCCTGAGCGCACATCTTGCAGACTTCGCTGTGGTCGGCGTGCCTCATGCACTCGTCCATGCACATCTGGCACATCGCGATGCAGGCGTTGAGCATCGCCATCATCGAGGCGGGGGTCATGCCCTGCATTCGCATCATCGATCGCATCATCGTGTTGCACATGTCCGCGCAGTTCATGCACGCGGGCGAGCAGTCCATCATCTGCGTCGCGCAGACGGTACACGCCTGCTCGCACGCTGAACAGGCGTCCATGCACGCCTGCATCACCGACATGTCCATCATGTCCATGCCCGGCATCGCCATCATGTCCTTCGACATGGCGTTCATCATCATCGAGTCCATCGCACACCGCTTCCGTCGTCGGCTTCCGCCGAGTCCCGTGCGGGCAGGTGCACCCGCCTGACGCCAGGCTAGTCCTCGCGATGCCCGGCGTCGATGCTCAATTCCGTTGCCATGCTCGCGGCGTGATTCGGTTGCCATGCTCGCGCGCGGATGTCAATGCCTTGGTGAAGTTCGAGAGGTGGTGCGAGGGTGGCACCTCCACCGAATCTACGAATGAGAGGACGAGGACATGGGACTCGACGACAAGATCAAGAACGCGGCCGAAGAGCTGAGCGGAAAGATCAAGGAGGGTGTCGGGAAGGTCACCGACAACGAGAAGCTGGAAGCCGAAGGAAAGCTCGATCAGGCCAAGGCAGACGCGAAGCAGGCCGGCGAACACGTCAAGGATGCCGCCCGACACGCGGGAAACAGCGTCCGCGACGGCCTCAAGGACTGAGAAAAAGGGCCCGCCTTCCGGCGGGCCCTTTCTTCTCCGGCCGTCAGACGCTGCGCTTTCCGCTGACCGCGCGGATCAGCCAAGCGATGACGGCGATCGCCAGCAGGACCAGGCCGACCCACAGCAGAAACTGGAGCGACTGGACGAGCCCACCGGTGATCGCAAGGATCACGGCGACGACGACGACGATGATCAACAGGATGTTCATCAGATTTCCCTTTCTGCCAGGGGCGACGAGCGCCCGTGTTCGGTGACTCACCGTAGCGACGAACGCCCGCTACGACTCAGGGGGTTGACTCAGGGCCCCACAAGTGCCTGTGAAAGGAGTTGGGGACCATGCCGACAGCCCGCTTCGGGGTAGAGGAGGAATTCCTCCTCCTCGACGAGGAATCGCTCGTACCGCTCGCGCTCGGCGACGGATCCAGGGAGCGCATCACCGGAAGCAGCACGCTCGGTTCCGTGACGCCGGAGTATCTGACCTGCCAGCTGGAGTGCGCCACAGATCCGGTCTCGACGAGGGCGGATGCCGAAGCCCAGCTGCGTCATCTCCGCGGCCTGCTCGGTGCGCATGCAGCGGGGCAGTCGGTGATCGCAGCGGCATCCGGAACTCCGTTCGCTTCGACCCACACGCTTGCTGTCTCCCCCTCCCCGCACTACGACGATGTGTCCGCGCACCTCGCGCACATCACCCGCGAGCACGCGGTGAACGGCCTCCACGTGCACGTCGAGGTCACCGACGACGAAGAGCGGATCCGCGCACTCAATCGGGTGCGCGGTTGGTTGCCCGTGCTCCTCGCCCTCACCGGGAACAGCCCGTTCGTGGACGGCGTGCATTCCGGCTTCGCCAGCTGGCGCAGCATCCTGATCCGGCGTCTGCCCTCCTCGTGGTGTCCTCCGCGATTCCGGGACCTCGCCGACTACCGAGCGCACATCGCGCAACTGGTCGATCTGCAGGCGGTGCCGGATCCGGCATCCCTCGCCTGGGCCGTGCGCCTGTCCGACCGTTTTCCGACGGTCGAGGTACGCGTGTTCGACGCCCAGCTCCTGCCCGAGGACACCGTTTTCGCGGCGGCGCTCAGCCGTGCGATCGTCCTGACCGACGACCGGGTGTCGATCGGTGAGATCGACGGCATCGACGCCTCGCTCTGGATGGCCGCGCGCAGCGGGATGGACGCGCGCGTCGTCGATCCCACAACGGGAGCGGTCGCCGACGCCTGGCAGGTGGCGGGACGGATGCTGGACGCGACCCGCCCCGTGCTCGCGGAGCTCGGCGACGAGGAGTTCGTGGCGGAGCACCTCGAACGGATCCGCCGCCACGGGACCGGCGCGCAGCGGCAGTTGCAGGCGTTCGCGCGTGCCGGCATCGACGGTCTGCGCGACCTGTACCGGGAGGGCACCCCCGCACTCTCCCCGTGACCGTCGAGCCGGTTCCGCGCTCACGGCCCCCGGCGTCCTCGGCCGGGAGTAGGGTCGGGCCGTGACATCCTTCGCCCCGCTCCAGCGGCTCGTGATCACGATCGCCGTTCTCGCCTCTTTCGTGACGTTCCTCGACAGCACCGTCGTCACGGTCGCGCTCCCGGCGATCAGCCGCGAACTCGGCGGCGGCATCACCACCCAGCAGTGGGTCGTCGACGCGTACCTGATCACCCTCAGCGCTCTGATCCTGCTCGCCGGCTCCGTATCCGACGCCTATGGCCGCGTCATGGTGATGCGCGTGGGGCTCATCGCCTTCGGCGTGGCGTCCGTCGCCGTCGCTGCCGCACCCGACCCGCTCATCCTCATCATCGCCCGCGCTCTGCAGGGTGCAGCCGGAGCCCTGCTGGTGCCGAGTTCGCTGGCGCTGATCACGGCGACGATGCGCGCCGACGTGCAGGCGCGTGCCATCGGGGTGTGGACCGCGTTCACAACCGCTGCGATGCTCGTCGGTCCGCTCCTCGGCGGCCTGTTCGTCGATTACCTCTCCTGGCGGCTCGTCTTCCTGATCAATGTCATCCCGATCGGCATCACGCTGCTGCTCCTGGCGCGACTGCATCTGCCGCACCAACCACGCGGCGCCCGCGTCGACTGGTGGAGTGGCGCCCTGTGCGCCATCGGACTCGGCGCCGTCGTCTTCGCGCTCATCGAACAGCCGAACCTCGGCTGGCAGTCGCCGGCGATCTGGATCCCCGGCATCATCGGTGCGGCTCTGTTCGCGCTGTTCCTGGTGCGGCAGCAGCGTTCGCCGGCCCCGCTCATGCCCCTGTCGCTGTTCCGGGTGCGCAACTTCGGATGGGGAAACCTCGCGACACTTTTCGTCTACGCGGCGCTCGCGCTCAACGGCTTCGTCGTCGGGGTGTATCTGCAGCAGGGCGCAGGACTCAGCGCAACAGCGGCGGGTCTCGCCAGCCTGCCATTGACGATCCTGATGATCCTGCTCAGTTCACGAGCCGGCGCATGGGCCGGCCGCTTCGGTCCACGGATCTTCATGACCGTCGGCCCCCTGCTGATGGCGGTCGGCGCTCTGCTGCTGCTCGCCGTCGGTTCGGATTTCGACTACTGGTGGCAGGTGCTCCCGGCGATGATCGTGATGGGTCTCGGTCTTTCCCTCACCGTCGCTCCCCTCACGTCGGCGATCCTCGGCGCCATCGACGAGGGGCGCTCCGGCATCGCGTCGGCGGTGAACAACGCCGTGGCCAGGGTGGCCGGCCTCCTCGTCGTCGCCGTGCTGTCGACCATCGTGGGCGGCACGCTCGACCTCGATGGCTTCCACAGCGCAGCGTGGGTGACGGCGGCACTGATGGCGCTCGGCGGCGTCGTGTCCTGGATCGGCATCCGGCGGAACCCGGTGGAGGCTGAGCCTGACGGCGCCGCCCCCGCAGCACAGGAGGGGTGAGCGCCCCTCACTCAGCCGCCAGTCATCCCAGGCTGAGGAGCCGTTCGACGAACCAGAAGAGTCCGACGGCGGCCACGGCGATCTCGATCCACAGCGGCACCCGCGGGAGCCTACGCCGGACCCAGAGCAGGAGCGGGAAGGCGACCGCAATGATGAGCAGCTGCGCCAGCTCGATGCCCACGTTGAACACGAGGAGCGCGCCGAGCAGGCCCCACGAGAACGGTTCGTCGATGCCGAGCGCGCCCGCGAAGCCGACCCCGTGGATCAGTCCGAACGCGAAGACGACCGCGACCCGCACGAGGTCCGACCGGCTGAATCCGCGGCGAGCATCCTGCCGACCGTGCGGTGCTGCAGTGGCGACGCGTTCGCGCACAGCCAGACCACCCGCGGTCCTGGGCGCGCCGGCAACGGATGCGGCGGTCTGCCGCCCGTCGGAATCCGCGCGCGAGGAGTCGACCGGCACTCCTGCGTCGATCCGACCGCGCCGGTGCACCCAGACGCTCCAGAGCGCCACGACGGCGATCGAGAGCGCGATGATCGGCTCCACGATGGCCGCCGGGATGCTCACGACGCCGAGCGCGGCCAGCACGAACGTCAGCGAGTGGGCGACCGTGAACGCCGTTGCGACCACGACGATGTCGCGCAGGCGACGCGATCCGGCGATGAGCGCGAGCAGGAACAGGAGGTGATCCGGGCCGAGCAGCAGATGCTCGGCACCCAGGATCAGGAAATCCCCCATCTGGGATCCCCAGTCCTGCGTCGTGGTCATCGTCGGGTCCGTGTCGGTGTCGAGGTTCGTGACGCCGGAGCCTGAGCGCAGGTCGTAGCTGACGATCGTCGTCGTCTTGCCCCCTGGTGCGGTCCCCGGGAACAGCTCCGTGCCGATCCGATACACCGCCGGGGCCGCGCCGACCTCCGAGCGGCAGTCGGAATCCACGACGATCCGCGCGTACGGAACACCGTCACGCAGTGTGATCGCGTACGGCTCGGCGAGCGCATTCTGGCAAGGCTCCGCCGCGGTTCCGGCATCCGCCGCCGCTGCCTCCACCGTGACGGAGTAGCGCGGCAGGATGTAGCCGAGCACCGTGTCGGAGTGCTCTTCCAGCACCGCGGTCGTGAGCTTCGACGCGTCACGCCCTGATGCCTGCACGTCGGCGTAGGCCTCCGCCTCGAACGCACTGTCGCCCATCTCTCTGGCACCGTCGGTCGCAAGCAGCACGTACTCGACCTCGAGAACCGTGCGCACGAGGCCCGGCTCGGGTTCGGTCACCTCGGCGAACACCGTCGCGGCATAGCTGTGCGCGGCAGCGGGTGCGGCAGGGAGGAGGAAGCAGGCGGCGGCGAGGGCGCACAGGAGCACGCGCAGGGTGCGCGTGCTCCTGACGCGTCGTGATTCAGTACGCACCGAGGTCCACCCATGCCGAGTGCTTGGGCTTCGCGGCACCGGGCTCCTGGCCGCGGGTCCACCACGATGCGCGATAGAGGTGCCCCTTGTGCGCCACGGTCTCTCCGCCCGTGTAGATCCAGGACGCGGTCCAGGCGCGCACGACGCCGCGCGACGTACTCACCTCGACGCCGCGTTCGGCCCAGGCACCGTTGCGGTCAGCGGCACCCGGCACGTTGCCCTTCGTCCACCACTGCGCCACGAACACGCGACCCGAGTGCAGCACCGTGTCGCCGGCCCCGTAGACCTGCCCTGACTTCCAGACCGGGAGCGCCCTGACCTGCACGGGCGCCGATTCGGCCACGCCGGGAGCGAGATCCGCACCGCTCGCTGTGACGGTCACCGCGACCTCGGCGCCGTTGAGCGCCGGCCCGACCTTCAGCTGGGAACCGGTCTCCCCGGAGAGCTCCTCGCCGTCCGCACTCCACTGGTACGTGAAGGTCAGCCCGTCCGCATCCCACTCGCCAGGGTTCACGAAGAGGATGCCGCCGACCTCGGCTGTTCCGGTGATGCTCGGCGCCACGGTGGCGACCGGCGCCGGCAGCTCCACGGTGACGACGTAGTCGGCGGTGGTGGTGTTGCCGGCGGCATCGGCAGCCGTGTACGTCAGCGTGTACTCGCCCGCAGTCGGCGGCACGATGACGCCCGGTTCGAGCGGCACGTCCGTTCCGATCGGTCCGGACACCGTGATCGCGACGGTCGCCGAACCCGAGTCGTCTCCGGCGACGCCGGCCGGCACGGTGTACTCGGCGCCAGGGGTCGCGGTCGAAGCGGGTTCGGGGACGACCTCCAGCAGCGGCGCCGTCACGTCGTTGCTCTTCAATGCGGCCGCAGCGAGCCGCGTGATGTCGCTCACCGATGGCACATCGCCGTAGATGTTCGCCGTCGCGATGACACCCTCGAACGGGTACTCGACGGCACCAGACGAGGAGATGTCGCCGCCGATCACGAAGGAGCGTGCGGCTCCCGACGGGTTCTGCACCTTGCCGCCTCCGGCTGCGACGGCCGAACCGGCCTCGCGCCCGTCGACGTAGACGCGCAGATCGCCGCTCTGGGCGTCGTACGTCGCCACGATGTGCGTCCACTTCCCCGCCGTGACCGCGTTCTCGGCCCGTGCGACGACGTACTTGCCGCCGACGCGTACCCACAGTTCGGGCGTCACCTTGCCGGGCTGGGTGCCTGGCAGCATCTCCAGCCCCTGCCCCGAGCTCTGGGTGTTCGAGATCATGTCGCGCTCGGCGGTGATCGCCGGCACTTGGAAGACCGACTCGATGGCGAAGCCGTCCTCCGTCTTCGCATAGTCGGAGTCGGACCAGGGGATGCGCGCGCCCTCGGCGGAGCTGGCCGTGAACGTCGCCGCCTCGCTGCCGAGTGCGGCATCCACCGCCACCGCCGCTGTGCCCGCGGTGACGGCATGCGCACCAGGCGACCGATCGACGGGCTTGCCGCCGACGTAGTCGAGATCGAGCAGGTCCGCGACCGGAAGCGGCTCGAGCAGCTCGGCCAATTCCGCCGACCCGTTCACGGCGGTCACCGTGAACGTCTTCTGCGTCTGGCGCGCGGCCGCGTCGGTGATCACATAGGTGACCGTGTGCGCGCCCGGCGCGGTCGGGGTGAAGGTGAAACGGCCGCCGCTCGTGCGGGTGACGTCGATGACGCCGCCCGACGGATCGGTCACCTCGACGGCGACCTTGACGACGCCCGAGTTGTCCACCGCCTGCGGAGCCGGGGCGATGTAGGCGTGGCCCACCACCGCATTCGCACCGGGTGCGGGGACGACCTGCACCTGGGGCGGGGTCTCGTCGAGCAGCTTCAGCTCGCGGTTGGCCACCCGGTACACGTTCTTGTCCGAGAGCGCGGTGCTGTAGATCTCCGCACTCGCGATGCGGCCGTTGAAGGTGGCGTCATCGAGCGAACCGCTCGTGTTCGCGTCTCCGCCGATCGTCATGTAGCGGGCTTCGGCGCTGGTCGGCTTGACCGGGAACGTGACGCTGTCCGCCGAAGCCACCTCCAGACCGTCGACGTACAGACGCGCGTCCGTGCCGTCGTACCATCCGGTGACGTGGTACCAGGTGCCGTACTCCAGTTGCACGGTCGGGCGGGGGTTCGAGTACCAGAACTCCAGGTCGAAGTTCTCCGCCGAAGATGTGCGCACCGCTTCAAGACCGATACCGCCGCCCTGCATGCCGCCGAAGATGTCGACATAGCCGCCGACGGGCTTGTCGATCGAGTCGACCTTGAAGGTGACGTCGAGTGTGAAACCGTCCTGGAGTCGCGCATAGTCCGCATCGCTCCACGCCGCTGTACGGATGGCGGATGCCGTGCCCTGCGCGCCGACGGCGACCTGAGCTCCCAGGTCGGCATCGTCGGCGACCTTCGCCGCGCTGCCTGCCGTCAACGTCCACGCCTTGGGCGAGGCATCCGCTGCCTTGCCGTCGGCGAAGGAGACGTCGAGCAGGTCGGCCTTCGGCATCTGCTCGCGCAGATCGTCGAAAGTGAGGGATGCCGGGTCGAAGGGCGGGTCCATCGGTCCTGTCGAACCGCTGGTCGTGAACCGCGCTGTGAGGGGCGCGCCCTCCTTGCCCCAGGCGTTGATCGGGGTGACTCTGACCTCGTAGTCGCGCGACGGGCGCAGGTTCCACACCTCGTGATTGCGGTTCGCGGGCATCGGCAGGTTGTAGAAGCCCGACCACTGCAGGAAGGTGTTGACGGTCTGACCCGAGGCCACGTCGACGGTGGTGTAGCGGTACTTGTGCACGATGTCCTGCACGGTGTTGGGTGCCGGTACCGCCTGCGGGAAGGCGACCATGGCCTTGTCCTCCGCGATCCCGTCGACGGCCACCGCGGAGCCTGCTGGCCACACGGGCGCCTGGCTCAGGCTCGCACGGTGGGTGTTATTGAGCGGGAAGCGCTCGTCGTAGCTCTTGCTGGTGTCGGCGGACGCAGCGACATCCCACGACCAGGTCTGATCGATCCACTCGTCGGCGAGCAGATCGTAGTTCTTGATCGTGACCTTCGAACCGGTGATCTCGACGATGGCCGTCTGACGGTTGTTGCCGGCGTCATCCGGCGTCGTGTCATTGGAGCGGCTGGTCGGGCTGGTGTTCACGACACCGGACTCGAACTCGTAGTAGGCCAGCGGCGGGGCATTCACCGTCGTGAAGCCCTTGCCCGCCTTGTCGCCGCTGCGATCCTCCTGCCCCTGCCAGACCGAGGTCGGGATGTTCTGCGGCGTGTGGATGTGGCCGCCCCAGACGACTGCCTGGGGGAAGTCGTCGAACACCGACTGCAGCGTGTCGCCGCATCCGCTCGACAGCCCCGTGCCGTACCACTCGTTCGAGACGTAGTGCGTGCACTGCAGCGGGTGGTGCACCAGCACGATGACGGGCTTCGTGGGATCTTCGGCCGTGGCGGCCGCGAGTCGCTGCTGCAGCCAGGACGCGGCGTAGGCGTAGTTTCCGGAGCTCGCCGACGAGGGCTTGCCCGTCGTCGGGTCGAGGGTCCCGGCGCCCGGCGACACGGTGATGAAGTGGTAGCCGTTGATCGTGTAGTCCGCGTTCGGCTTCTGCCCTCCGGTGGCCTGCGTGAACAGGTCGTACGAGGAGATGGCGGCGACATCGTGGTTTCCCAGCGAGGCGACGAGCTTGATGCCGAGGCCGGCCTTGGAATCGAGGGTGGACTTCAATCCGGCGTACTCGCTCGCGGTGGCGTTGTTCGTCAGGTCACCCACGAACAGCGCGGTGTCGACGTTCTCGGCCTTCCAGAAGTCGTACGCCTCGGCGAGCTCGCTCCAGTTGTTGTGGATGTCGCCGATCGCTGCGAAGCGGATGTCGGGTTCGCCCGTAGCGGGAGCCTCCTCAATCGCTGCGGATGCCGGTGCGGATGCCTCGGGCGCCGGCTGTTCGACTGCTCTCCCGGTGACCGCGACGACCTGCGTCTCCTGAGTGATCTCGCCGGCGGCATCCGTCGCCGAGAAGGCGACCTCGTAGTCGCCCGCGAGAGCCGGCGTGAACCGGTAGAGGCCGTCGTCGCCCGGGCTCACCGCGGCGACCACGCCGTCGGGGCTGGTCACCGTGACGACGAGTTCACCCCCGAGTCCGGTGGGCGCGGAGAACGCGATCACGTCGCCGAGCGAGGCGCTCGCCGGCACTGGCGTCGCGTCTCCGGTCCGGGCGCTGAGTGGCGCTTCGGCGTTCGGTGTCGGTGCCGGCGTGCTCGTCGGCACCGTGGAGGGCGACGCGGCAGCCGGAGCGAGCGGCATCGACGAGGCGTAGGCGGGAGTGACGACACTGACGGCGAGCGCCGTCGTCGTGGCGACGATCAGTGCCGCGCGACGCCAGGAACGGCGGGCGGCGGCGGGAGAGGTGGGGGCAGAGGGCTGCGACACGATACGTCCTTCGGGTGACCTGGGTCGGAACCCTGCCAGAACACCGGCCGAACGTGTCCATCGGGTGAACGCGACGAGACGTCTGGGCGACAGAGCTGAGGGATCGAGCGAATCCGACAGCCCACTGCGCACAGTGGGCTTTTCCGGATGCTCGGGGCGCGATCAGCGCGTGTCCGGCCGCTCCGCCGCGCCCGCAGCCTGTCCCTTGAACGAGATCGTGTGCGGCAGATATCGGTCTTCACCGCATTCAACCGGTCGTCCGTCTGCGGCGTAGGTCTCGCGGCGCACCTGCAGCATCGGGCTCGAGCGACGCACATGGAGCAGCCGCGCGTCTTCACTCGAGGCGGCGACGGCTTCGATGCGGTGATCGCCGTGGGTGATGACGATGCCGGCATCGGCGAGCAGCCGCGTGGTGGAGACGGCGTCGTCGGGCATGCGCTCGATGTGTCCGATCACCCAGGGAGCCCAGGTCGAACGTTCGATCATGACCTCGCGCCCCTCCAGAGTGCGCACCCTGACGACATACAGCACCTGTGCGGCCGTGCCGATCCCCAGCAATCGAGCCTCGCGTGGCGTGGCCCGCCGCAGCTCTCGCGAAAAGACGCGGCCGCCGGGTGTCCTGCCCCACCCCCGCGCCCACTGCGCGAACGAGATCATGCGGTCGAAGCCGTGCGGCTGCGCTGAGGTCACGAACCAGCCCGAGCCGCGGCGCGATTCGATCAAGCCCTGTCGAGCGAGCGCGGCGAGCGCACCGCGAACGGCGCCGCGCGATGCCCCCTGCCGCGTGGCGAGCTCGACTTCGGTGGGCAGGCGCGCTCCCGCCGAGAACTCGCCGGAGAGGACCATCGCTCGCAGCTCGCCGACCGCATCGATCTCACCGGCATCCGCGCGCACCACGCCGGCCAGTCTACGGGCGGCGTTCCGCGTCCCCGTTGACGACTTCCGGCGAACTCCCGTGCGGACGCCGGGAGGAGTGGCAGGATAAGCCGGACGGGTGGCCGCGGCATCCGCCCCACTCGCGCGGCATGGGCTCGAAGGAGATCGCGGAATTGTACGGAGCAGGAAGCTGATTCGCGTCGGTCGACCCCTGCGCGCGGTGGCTGCGGTCGCTGCGACGGGGGCGCTCGCGCTCGCATGGGCCCTCACCGGGTGCTCGACACCGCCGGCCACGGTGACGCTGCCGCCGCCCGGCGCCCTCCCCGACTACCAGCTCGGCGGCGCCTACGAACCCGAGGCCGGGGTCGGCGTTGTGGGTCGGGATCGCAGCGCCTCGCCGGCATCCGGCACCTACTCGATCTGTTACGTCAACGGGTTCCAGACGCAGCCGGGCGAGATCGAGTCGTGGCCGTCCGACCTGCTGCTCCAGCGCGACGGCGAGACGGTGTTCGATCCGGACTGGCCGGACGAGGCCCTGCTCGACACGTCGACCGCAGAGCGTCGGCAACGGATCAGTGACGTGGTGGTCGACTGGGTCGAGGGCTGCGCCGATTCCGGTTTCGATGCCGTGGAGTTCGACAACCTCGACTCGTACACGCGTTCTCACGGCGCACTGACGCTGGAGAACAATCTGGCTCTCGCCACGATGCTCGTCGATGCCGCCCATGCCGCCGGCCTGGCCGCCGGGCAGAAGAACGCGGCCGAAGATGCCCCGGCACTCCACGAGCACGCCGGATTCGACTTCGCGGTGACCGAGGAGTGCGCGGTCTATGAGGAGTGCGGCGGCTACGAAGCCGTCTACGGCGAGCACGTCATCGACATCGAGTACGCCGACGACCTGCCCCGATCGTTCGCGGAGATGTGCGCCGATGACCGGTCGCCGGCCTCGATGGTGCTGCGTGATCGCAACCTCGTCACTCCGGGCGACGAGGGCTACGTGTTCGAGCTCTGTCCTCGTTGAACGGTCGTGCAGTTGAACGAGCGGTCAGCGGCAGCGCGATATATGCCTCTGGCGGCACGGGCCCCCGAGTGGAACACTGAGGCATGACACACCGGGCCCGCGTCACCACGGGCCTATCCCGGACTGGGAGGACCGCAGCATGAGCGTCGTCGACAACCCCGTTTCATCGTCCGGTATCGCTCGAGGCGGCATCCTCGCCCGATACCCGCTCATCTCGTTCTTCACGATCGCGTACCTCTTCTCATGGCTCATCGAGATACCCGTCGCCCTCTCGACGCACGGAATCATCCCGGTGATTCCGAAACCGGCAGTGGCGATCGCCATCATCGCCGCGACCTTCGGGCCCATGGTCGCGGCGTTCGTCATGACCGGCGTGACGGAGGGCAGGAGCGGCGTCGTCCACCTGCTGCGCCGATGCGTCCGGTGGCGTGTGGGGCTCCTGTGGTATCTGTTCCTGCTGGTCGGTGTGCCGATCATCATCATCCTGGGCACGATCGTGGTGCCGGGCGCCCTGGAGTCGTTTCAGCCCATCCTCGGCACTCTGCTCGCCGCCTATCCGCTGGCTTTCCTGATGACATTCCTCTTCGGCGGTCCGCTGGGAGAGGAGCCGGGTTGGCGAGGCTTCGCCTTGCCGAGATTGCAGGAGCGCAACGGCCCGCTGTGGGGCAGCCTGATCCTCGGAGTGCTGTGGGCGCTGTGGCACTTCCCGCTCTTCTGGAGCGGCGTGTGGACCCCTCCGACGATCCCGAACATGGTCATGTTCGTCGTCATGATCACGGCGCTGACGATCATGATGACCTGGGTCTTCAACCATGCGAGGGGCAGCGTGCTTCTCATGATGCTGATGCACGCATCGTTCAACACGTTCGCGAACAAGGTCGGATACCCGCTCTTTCCCGCACCGATCTTCGACGACTACGGGCTTCTGCCCGTGCTGATCGGGTTCACCGCCACCGCCCTCGTGCTGATCATCGTCACTCGCGGCCGCCTGGGCTACGACGCCTACCTCGCTCGGGACGGTGGGTAGGCTGACCCCATGACGAACTCGGGGGGTGTCGCCGCGAAGGTCGGCACCTTCTGGGGTCGGACCAGGCGCTCGCTGTTCGCCTCTTCTTCCGCGCCGATATGGATCGCCGCGATCGTCGCGCTCGCAGTCATCCTCGGATTCATCGCGTTCGGTGGCCTGCGGCAGGCCGAGAGCTCCCCGACCCTCACGCCTGCGGGCGAAGAAGCGCGCACATCGCTGTACGCCGTGACCGTGCTGAGCGCCGAGCTCGCCGACTCCGTCGACGAGCAGCTCTTCGAGGCAGAACCAGACGACGACCTGCTCATCGTCACGGTTCGGCTCGAGAACCTGAGCTCACAGGCGGTCGGCGTCGACCAGGGGGCCGATCGCGTCAAATCACAGCTGATCCGCGCCCAAGAGCCGCTGCTGGCCCTTTCCGGCGTCACGGCAACAGAAGACCCCCGCGCCTGGCGCACCGACGGCACGCTCCGCGGGGTCATCCTGCAGCCCGGGGTCCCCGCCGAAGTCCGGCTCGTCTGGCCGGTCCCCGAAGGCTCCTTCCCCGACGGCATCGCGCACCTCGACGTCTTCGATGCCAGAGAGCGGACAGGGCAGGCCATCCTGTCGGCGTCCGCAGTGACCTGGCGTCGCACCGAGCTGGCGACCCGCATCGCCGTAGAGGTGCGGTCGTGAGGCGAGCACGCCCCTGGCTGATCGGCGCTGCGCTCGTCGTCGCCGCAGGTCTCGTGAGCGGCGTCACCCCCTCTCAGGATTCCCTCGTCGACCCGTTCCTCATCAGGGGGGACTCCGCGGACACAGTGACCTCGCGCATGCTGATCGCGACCGTCTCCGGCGCCTCATTCGCGGACCGCGTCGTGTCGGCAGATGGGGAATGGGAGGCCGAGGGCAACTGGCTGGTGGTGGAACTCGCGGTGTCGGCTGCTCGCACAGAGGTGGATGCAGAGATCCCGCTGGCGACCCTGCACATCGACGGCCTCGTGTTCCATGCGAGCGAGCGGGCGCCGAAGTCGCTGCTGAATACCCGCTTGCATGTCGGTACCGACACGGTGGGCACCCTGGCGTTCGAGCTTCC
Source organism: Microbacterium sp. LWO13-1.2 (assembly GCF_038397725.1). Classification (NCBI taxonomy): domain Bacteria; kingdom Bacillati; phylum Actinomycetota; class Actinomycetes; order Micrococcales; family Microbacteriaceae; genus Microbacterium; species Microbacterium sp. LWO13-1.2. The sequence goes on along the minus strand of NZ_CP151634.1, from coordinate 1,887,173 downwards.
GGAGGGTCTGCGCGGAGGCGTCGGCGAACTGCGGCTGACGCATGAATATCTGACACCCGAACTCGACGACGTCATCACGATCACTGTTCCGCTCGACGGAGCGCCGACCGCATCGAGCATCGAACTCGACGCGCCGCGAATCGGGGCACCATGACCTGGCGGCGGACGCATGGCCGCGCGCTGGCGGCCCTGCTGGTGGCGGCCACGGCCACGGTGGGAGTGCACATCTGGTTCGATGTGCTGCAGGCGGGAGGACCGGAGCAGCCGGCGTACGTCCTCGCCGAGGGAACGACGGAGATCGGCGGACACGAGCTGACGCTCATCTCCACGAGGCCGGGCGAGTTCGAAGCGCCTGCGGGCTCGAAGACGCTGAGCGTATGGCTCGACGCTCGCAGCGACGATGACGCTGCCCCGTGCAGAAGCATCACGCTCACGGAGATGAGCGGGAGTCGCACGTGGCTCGATGCGCAGTCCGACCTGGACACCTCTTCCGATGCGGACGCGCGTGACGCTGAGGCGACGTGCAGGGAAGAATCACCCTTCTATCGCATCCTCTCGGTCTTCCTGCTGCCGGAGGACGCGACCGGCCCCTTCTGGCTCGACGTTCCCGTCGGGATCGACGAGACCGCGCGATTCCGTATCGAACTCTGACGATCGCACCCCGATTCCGGCGCCGGGCCTGGCGACGATCGAGTCGAAGGCCGTCGCAACGATGGCGACCCGCAGCGGCTCGGCGATGACGGCGACTCCCACCATGATCAAGGGGAAGTACGCACTCCAGAAGTTGTTCTCGTGGCCTCCGATCAGCTGCAGCACTCCTCGCGCCCCGACCCGCTCAGCGAGAGCCCAGACGGCATAGACGCAGGCGAACAGGCCGAACAGCAGGGGCCCACCGCGCCAGATCGCGGCGATCGCGGCCCACAGATCCTCGAGGCGCTGCAACAGGGTCCGGGACAGACTGCCGACGGCGCCGCGCAGCGATTCGGTCCCCCGCCGCAGCAGCGGCGGCAAGGTGTCGAAGTCGGCGCCGTAGATCACGCCGGCGACGGCGAGCCAGGCGGCCGGAACGATCACCGCAGCGGCGATGATGCCGACGAGCCACAGCGCAGCCTCCCACAGCGATGCCAGCGGCGGGAGGGATGCCGCGACCCAGTCGCCGATTCCATCCAGCCATACCGCCCCGGCACGTCCGGAGAACCACTCCTTCACTCCCGCCCACCACTGGCCGACGAGAGTGAAGAGCATGAAGGTCCACAGCACCTCCGTGTATGCGGCGAGCGCGAGTGTCCACGACGGCAGCCGCTCACGGAACCGCGCGAGGAACAGACGAGCGACGAGCGCGACCACCAGAACGACCACCGGAATCAGCCCGACAGAGATCAGACCGCCGCGATCGCCGATCGCCTCGTCGATCCCGTAACCGGACTCTTCGAAGGCGATACTGATCGCGATCGCGAAGAAGTCCTTCATGTCGGCGTCCAGCATTCCCCAGGCCGCGTAGAAAGCGAAGAACGGCAGGATCGCGACGAGGGTCGACCGCGCGAAGCCGCGGTACTTACTCTCCGCGTCGTCTGCCGCGACGTGCGGCAAAGACGAGCGCACCGTCAGGTACATCGCGACATAGGAGATGAGCCGTGCGGCGACGGCCAGCGGCAACAGCAGCAGGCCGCCGAGCGTGGTGTGACCTCCGACGAACCCGGCGCCCTGCACGAGCACCTCGTGCAGGGCCTCTCCACCGAGGTACCAGGCCATGAGCGCTAGCCAGTGCCGGGCGAGGATGCGCCCGAATGTGCGGAGGGCCTGGTGCATCCCGCTACCGTATCGGAACCGATGAGCTCACAGCGGACTCAGTGAGGAGCGGTCGGCGTCCACCCGTCACCGCATGCTCCGCCATCAGCGGATTCGGCGATCGTGACCTCGCTGCCGTCGAGACGCAGCAGGGGGTTGTAGAACTTCGAGATCTCGATGCTGTCCACCGGGACGTAGTGAAAGATGAGCGATCGCCGGAAACGATCGTCCGACCGGTTCGGACCCGAACCGTGGACCATGCTCCCGTGGAAGAAGAGCACATCTCCCGAGGCGAGCTCGGTCTGCTCGGCGGAGAAGCCTTCGGGCAGGGTGATCTCGGTGCTCGTGAAGGATTCCTCCGGGTCGGCTTCGCCCGGGCAGATGATCTCGTAGCGATGCGAGCCGGGCACCACCTTCAGCCCGCCATTCACACCGTCGCAGTCGTCGATCGCGACCCACGCTGCGATGCAGGTCTCCGGGTGCGCCTGCAGGAAGATGTTGTCCTGATGAAGCGCCTGTCCGCGGGCTCCCGGCGGCTTGAAGTAGAACATCGACTGGGCCGCGTACACCGGCCCGACCATCTCCTGCACCCGATCGACGATGCGTGGGTCCAGCATCCACTGACGTGCCAGACGACCGACAGCCAGCTCGGTGCGTCGATGCGGATGGATGAAGCGCGGATACCGGGCAAGGGGATCACCATCGCTGATGCGGTCGTCGTGGCCGAAGTCGTTGTCGGTCTGCACCTGATCCATGAACACGTCGCGGATCTCGGCGGTCTCGGCCGCGCTCAGGAGGCCGCGAAGCTGGACGACGCCGCGGTTCTCATAGTCGACGGCGAGGGTTGAGGTGACACTGCTTGAGATGGACATGACAGTAACTCTGGTCCGCGAATCCCGCCTGCGCCATTGCATTTTCTGTCGATGACATGGAAGATTCTGCTGTGATTGTCAGCGCGGTTCCTCCGGCGGAGACACCGCACCCTCATGTCATCCGCGTCATCGCCGGCGAGTTCGCCGCAGGCAGCGATTACTCGACCTGGCGCGAGAACGGCACGGCGGACTGGCTCCTCATCCACACCATCGCCGGCGCGGGTCGGGTGGCCGGACCCGCAGGTGACGTCATCACCGCGGCCGGCGACAGCATCCTCCTGCGCCCGCATGCGCGGCACGACTACGGCACGGCGGCGAGCGCGTGGACCCTGGCCTACGCCCATTTCCACGCACGCGCGGAGTGGGCGCCGCTTCTGGACTGGCCGATCCGAGGTGGAGGCGTCGGGTTCGTGCACGCACCGGGCGAGGTGCGGCTGCGCATCCTCGGCGGGCTGCGAACGTCTGCCGCGTTCTCCGCAGGATCCATGCCGCAGTCGGAGCTCTTCGCGATGAACAGCCTCGAGTCCGCGCTGCTGTGGATCGATACCCAGAACCCTCTGCGCGGTCGCATGGACGAACGCCTGCTCCGCGTGATCGAGCACATCGGCAGCAGCCTCGCCGCCGACCTGAGCGTGCCGGCACTCACCGGTGTGGCAAGGCTGTCGCCCTCGCGCCTCTCCCACCTCTTCACCGAAAGCCTCGGAGTCTCACCCCAGCGCTACGTGGAACGCGAGCGGCTCGCTCGTGCGGCGCAGCTCCTCACCACGACCGATCGCGCGGTGAACGACATCGCGCGCGATGTGGGCCTGTCCGACCCGCTGTACTTCTCCCGGCGATTTTCCCGGCTGTACGGAATCAGTCCGACCGGCTATCGTCGCCGACCGTCCGCATCCGCCGACTGACGCACCACGAGTCGTCCGCCCCGCACGCTCATCCGGCCGCCTCTGCGCCACGACGCCGCGATCGGGCTCGTGCGACGATCATCAGCACAGCGGGCACCAGGACCATCACGAAGCCGCTGGGACCGACCATCCAGAAGCACGCGAGCGCCCAGAGCCCGAGAGCCGTGCCGACGTATGCGGGCATCGTCTTCCCACGCCGGCCGGCTCCGAGAATCAGGAGCGCCAGAAGCACTCCCGGAACGACGAAGCCACCGGGCAGTCCCCAGAACTGCACGCTCGCGTCGACCGGCGGCTGCGTGGTCCGGAACGGACCGGCCAGCCACTCCCCCCACCATGGATGCACCGCGAAGAGGGCCGTGTGCAGAGCGCAGATCACGAGCAGCGACACGCCTGCGGCGATGGTCAACCGGTCTGCGGGGGTGCGCGCACCGAGGGTGCTCTCTGGAGCGGAAACGGATGCTGCGCCTCGTTGATTCGTCATGCATCCAGCCTGGAGCGCCGCGTTCGCGCGAGCGTCCCTCATCCGGGCGAACCGCCTCGCTCTCGCGGGTGAGAACGCACGCGTCGCAACACGCCACAGGTGCAAGATATTTCAGCCAACGAAATCTATTGCATCGAGGCAGGAACTCTGTCACCATCAATCAGTCGTCCTGCATCATCCACACCAAGTAAGGGGCAATCAATGAAGATCTCCCGCACCACCGCCGCCGTCGTCGCAGCATTCGCTGTCCTCGCGATCACCGGTTGCACGGCGCCAGCCGACAAGAAGCCGACCGCCTCGGAATCCGAAGGGTTCCAGTGCGCCGAAGGCGAGACCTACGTGATGAACGTCATGGTCTCCGCCCACCAGTACTGGGTTCCCGTCTACCAGGGGTTCAAGCAGGCCGCTGAGGCGATGGGATGCGAGACGGTGTTCTCCGGCACTCCCGACTACGACATCAGCAAGCAGCTCGCCTCGTTCGAACAGGATCTGGTCGAGAAGCCCGCCGGCGTGCTGCTGCACCCGATGCAGGCGGACCCGTTCATCGAGCCGATCAACTCCGCCATCGAAGACGGGGTCGAGGTGGTCACCTTCGCCGCCGACTCGCCCGAGTCCAACCGGACCTCCTACGTCACCTCCGACAACCGTGCTGAGGCTGCCTTCGCGGCCGAAGAGATCGTCAAGGTCGTCGGCGAGGAAGGCGAGTACGCGGTTCTCGAGAACCCCGGTCAGAGCAACCACGACCTGCGCGTCACCGCATTCATCGAGTACATGGAGAACAAGTACCCGAACATGAAGCTCGTCGGCCGCCAGGCGACCAACCAAGACAGCACCAAGGCATACCAGGCCACCGGCTCGATCCTGCAGGCCAACCCCGACCTCGATGCGATGTGGATCCCCGAAGCCGGCTCCGCCGAAGGCGCCGCCGCTGCCATCACCGAAGCGAACGCCGACGTGCTGATCCTCCACGCCGACATCACTCCCACGACGCTCGACCTCATCAAGGACGGAACGATCCACCTGTCGGTGAACCCGAACCAGGGCATCCAGGGATTCATGGGCTTCATGACGCTCTTCATGGCGGCGCACCCCGACCTGATCGATCCGTTCAACGACTACAAGGAGTCCGCGTACAACCCCGCCCAGGTCCCGTTCGTCGACAACGGATTCTCCGTCATCACCAAGGAGAACGCCGCGTCGTTCGACCTCGAGAAGTACATGGAAGGGCGCACGACCGAGTAACTCGGCCCTGCCCCCGCCCCTTGCCCTCGAGCTCGATGGATGGAGACAACCATGGAACCCACGACGATCCTCGATATCAAGAACGTCAGCAAGTCGTTCGGTTCGATCCATGCACTGAGGTCCATCGACTTCAGCCTCCGCAAGGGGGAGATCCACGCCATCGCCGGCGAGAACGGCGCGGGCAAGTCCACCCTGATGAACGTCATCGACGGGATCGTGCGGCCCGACAGCGGCACGATCCTGCTCGATGGCCAGCCGGTCGAGATCTCTTCGCCGGCCGTGGCCCAGAAGCTCGGCATCGGGTTCGTGCATCAGGAGATCGAGCTGTGCCCCGATGTGACGGTCGCCGAGAACATGTTCATGGCAGCCACCAACGCGAGCCGCTCGTGGCTGATGGACCCGGACTCGCTCGAACGCAGAGCGGGTGAGATCCTCCGGCAGCTCGGCAACATCGATCCGCGGGCGCTGGTTCGAGATCTGTCGATCTCGAACCAGCAGCTCGTGGAGATCGCGAAGGCGCTCACCCTCGACTGCCGCGTGCTCATCCTGGACGAGCCGACGGCCGCCCTCACCGAGATCGAGGCGCAGACGCTGTTCCGCATCATGCGGGAGCTCTCCGCCCGCGGCATCTCGATCATCTACATCTCCCATCGGATGGTGGAGATCTTCGAGAACTGCGACCGGGTCTCCGTGTTCCGCGACGGTCAGCACATCATGACCAGCAACGTCGCCGAGACCACCCCATCGGAGCTGGTCCGCTCGATGGTGGGACGCGCACTCGACAATCAGTACCCCGAGAAGCAACGGGAGGATGAGCGCTCAGATGACGTCATCCTGTCGGTGCGGGGTCTGACCGACACCCCCCGATACCAGGACATCTCGTTCGATGTGCGCCGGGGAGAGATCCTCGGCCTCGGCGGTCTCATCGGCGCCGGCCGCAGTGAGATCGCCAAGGGCATCTGCCGGCTGGAGGGGGATGCGAAGGGTGAGGTGATCCTCAAGGGAGAGCCTCTTCGCCTGAAGCACTATCAGGACTGCATCGCCCACGGCATCGTCTACCTGTCCGAGGATCGAAAAGGCGAGGGCGTCTTCCTCGACATGTCGATCGCGGAGAACACCTCGGCGATGTCGCTGCGCGAGATCTCGCGCTTCGGCCTGATCGGCAGACGTCGCGAGCATCGCCTCGCCGCAAAGGTCGGCCGCGGGCTGCGCCTCAAGTTCGGCGAACTCGACGATGCCGTCTCGACGCTCTCCGGAGGCAATCAGCAGAAGGTCGCTCTGGCCAAACTGCTGGCCGTCAACCCGCAGGTGATCTTCCTCGACGAACCCACCCGCGGGGTGGATGTCGGGGCCAAGGCGGAGATCCATGCCCTTCTGCGCGATCTCGCGCGAAAAGGGATCGGCATCGTGGTCATCTCCTCGGAGATGCCGGAACTGATCGGCGTCTCGGACCGGGTGATCGTCATCCGGGAAGGCGAGACCAGCGGCGAAGTCACCGGCGATGACATGACAGAAGAGAACATCTTGAGCTTGGCCTCGATGGTCGAGCGGAAGCAGGAGCTGGTGTGATGATGACCCAATCTCAGACTTTGATGACCGCGCCGCCCATGCCGGCGGCGCCCGACGCGCGACCCGATCTGAAGCACTACGTCTCCCGTTTCCTCCGGATGCGCGAGACGGGTCTGATCCTGATCCTGCTCGTCCTGGTCGTCGCGATGTCGTTCGCCTCACCGCACTTCCTCACGATCGCCAACATCGAGGCGATGGCCATGGTCTTCGCGGTCGAGGGGATCGTGGTCGTCGGCATGACGATCCTGCTCATCTCCGGCGGCATCGACCTGTCGGTCGGTTCGGTGACGGCCTTGTCGATGGTGCTGGCCGGGTGGCTCTACCTGCAGGGCATCGATCCCTGGCTGGCCTCGGGCATCGCGATCCTGGCGAGCATCGCCACCGGCGCCGTGATGGGAGTCCTGGTGACCAAGGTCGGGCTGAACCACTTCGTGGTCACGCTCGCCGTGATGGTCATCGCCCGCGGAGTCTGCCTCCTCCTCACCGGCGGCCGCCCTCTGGGACTGTATTCGCTGCCGAGTGAGTTCAAGTTCATCGGCCAAGGCTCCCTCGGACCGATCCCGCTCGTGATCGTCATCTTCCTGGTCGTGGTCATCGCCTTCGACTTCATGCTTCGACGCACGACCGCGTTCCGGAAGGTGTTCTACACCGGAAGCAACGAGAAGGCCGCCGCGTACTCGGGCATCCGCACGAAGCGCGCGATCTTCTTCACGACCGTGCTGTGCTCCGCGCTCTGCGGCGTGGCCGGCATCATCTACATGGCACGGTTCGGATCCGCGCAGCCGACGTTCGGAATCGGAATGGAGCTGAACGTCATCGCCGCGGCCGTCATCGGCGGAGCGAGCCTCAAGGGCGGGTCAGGGACCATCTTCGGAGCAACGCTCGGCGCGATCCTGCTCTCGGTGGTCTCGAGCTCGCTCACCCTTCTCGACGTCTCGGTCTACTGGCAGGACATCGTGCGCGGCAGCATCCTGCTCGCCGCCCTCCTCGTCGACCACTACCTGTCGCGTCGACGGGGGGCATGATCATGGTGTTCGAGAACAGAGAAGACATCGCGACCATCCGTCAGATCCACACCGTCGTCACGCTTCACTTCGTCGAGGGAATGACGCAGTCAGAGCTCGCCACGCGTCTGAATCTCTCCACTTCCAAAGTGAATCGGCTCATCCGGCGAGGGCGCGAGCTCGGCATGGTCAAGATCACGATCGATGCGGGGCCGTTCCAGCCGCTCGTCGATCTTGAAGGCGAACTGGTCCGGACGACAGGGCTCGGCAACGCGGTCGTGACGCCCACTGTGGAGGGAAACCCCGACACGAATCTGCAGGTCGTCGGCCGCGCTGCCGCCAACGAACTGCTCGCGACGATCCGCGACGGCGACGTGATCGCGATCACCGGTGGCAAGGCGCTCAGCGCCGTCGTCGACGGCCTCGCGCCGGACCGCGTCTTCGATGTGACGGTCGTTCCGCTCACCGGTGGCGTGCAGGGCAAGTACTACACCGACGTCAATCACCTGGCGACCCAGCTCGCCGACCGCCTCGGCGGCAGGGCCGTGCTGCTCCACGCCCCGCTGTTCGCGGAAAGCCGCGAACAGCGAGACACCCTCATGGAAGTCGGCTCGATCAAGCACGCGTTCGATCTCGCTCGGCGCGCGAACGTGGCACTGGTCGGCATCGGATCGGTGGAGACGGAGGGGTCCAGCTACTACGATCTCGCACCGCTCTCGGAGTCGGATCGCGAGCTGCTGCGCAGCGGCGACGTCGGCGGAGAGTTCCTCGCCCACGTGATCAACGACGACGGATCGCTCGCGGACTCGCCGCTGAACTCGCGTCTGCTGGCGCTCAGCCCGTCCGAGCTCTCCGCGTGCCCGACCTCGATCGGCGTCGCCGTCGGCCCGGAGAAGGTGCGCCCCATCCGCGCCGCCCTGGCCGGCGGCTTCATCCGATCGCTCATCGTCGATGAGCAGACCGCGGCGTCGGTGGTCGCACCGGCCCAGAAGGAGAGAAATGACTGAGATGCTCACGCGCACGATCGGACACTCATCGATCGAGGCATCCGCAGTGGGTCTGGGCACCTGGGCCATCGGCGGGTGGATGTGGGGCGGCACCGATGAGTCGGAGTCCATCGCCGCCATCCAGGCCTCGATCGACGAGGGGATCTCGCTCATCGACACAGCGCCGGCCTACGGGCAGGGGCGCGCCGAGGAGATCCTCGGCACGGCGATCCGGGGGCGTCGAGACGACGTGGTCCTCGCGACCAAATGCGGTCTCGTGTGGCACACCCAGAAGGGCAACCACTTCTTCGACTACGACGGAGAACCCGTTCACCGCTATCTCGGCCGCGAATCGATCGTCCACGAAGTGGAGGAGAGTCTGCGGCGCCTCGGAACCGACCACATCGATCTGTACATCACCCATTGGCAGGACCCCACGACTCCGATCGATGAGACGGTCGCGGCGCTCGTCCAGCTGCGTGAGCAGGGCAAGATCCGCGCCATCGGCGCGAGCAACGTCTCAGAGGAGAACCTGCGTTCCTACCTGGCGACGGGCGCTCTGGATGCCATTCAGGAGGAGTATTCGATGATCGCCCGCGGCATCGAGAAGGATCTCCTGCCGATCGCCCAGGGCGCCGGCGTCTCGACGCTGAGCTACTCGTCGCTCGCACTCGGACTCCTGTCCGGGAGCATGGGTCCCGACCGGACCTTCTCGGGCGACGACCAGCGCAAGGACAACCCCCGCTTCTCGCTCGCGAATCGGGAGAAGGTCGCCCGATTGATGCAGGCGATCGAACCCGTCGCCGAGGCGCACGCCGCGACCAAGGCGCAGATCGTGATCGCGTGGACGCTGCAGCAACCGGGCATCACCTACTCGCTCTGCGGTGCACGCAATCCGCAGCAGGCTCGGGAGAACGCCGCGGCGGGACGCATCCGACTGTCCGGCGACGAGCTCGAGCTGATCGACGACGCCGCGGCACTGAGCCTGACCGATCTCGACGCATGACCCCGCGGCCGCGGTCGACAGATCGGCCATCCCACCGACGGAGCACGCAGGAGGAAGACTCATGACCACCCCCAGGAGCGCCAGGTTCGATCAGATCCGTGCCGACGGCTCGTTCGATGCGATCGTGGTCGGCGGCGGGATCAACGGCGTCGGAGTGTTCCGGGAGCTGTCCCTCCAGGGCCTTCGAGTGCTGCTGGTCGAGCGCGTGGACTTCTGCTCCGGTTGCAGCGCCGCCCCCTCCCGGATGATCCATGGCGGACTCCGGTACTTGGAGAACGGCGAGTTCGGCCTCGTGCGCGAATCTCTGCGGGAGCGCGATGCGCTACTGCGCAATGCACCGCACATGGTGCGCCCCCTGCCGACGGTGGTCCCGATCACCTCGGTGTTCTCCGGTCTGTTCAACGCCGCTGCGAGCTTCTTCCGGCTCTCCACCCGGCCGGCCAGACGCGGGGCCGTGCCCTTGCGGATCGGACTGAGCATCTACGACTGGGTCACCCGCGAGCGCCGGGCGCTGCCCCGACACCGTTTCCTCGGCACCCGCGCCGCGTTCCAGCAGTGGCCGAAACTCACCGAGCGGATGAAGTTCGCCGCCGTCTTCTACGACGCGTGGATCAGCTACCCGGAGCGGCTGGGTGTGGAGCTGGTCATGGACACGTCGGAGATGTCGCCCGGTTCCATCGCGCTCAACTACGCCGAGATCGCCAGTGACGGATCGGGCTTCGTGGTGACCGACGGCGAGACGGGCACGCGATACCCGGTGACGACGAAGACGGTCGTGAACGCCACCGGCGCGTGGCTCGACGAATCCCTCGCGACACTCGTCCCCGCCGGCGACCTGCCGGGTCAGCTGGTCGAGGGCACGAAGGGGTCGCATCTCGTTCTCGACAATCCGGAACTGCACGACGCCCTCGACGGGCACATGGTGTACTTCGACAACTCCGACGGCCGGATCTGCATCGCCTTCGGCTATCTCGGCCGCGTACTCGCGGGCTCCACCGACATCAAGGTCGAGCGAGCGGAGCGCGTGCGGTGCGAAGACGACGAGCGCGACTACATCCTCGAGTCCCTGCAGGCCGTCTTCCCCCGGGTGCCGGTGTCCACGGACCAGATCGTCTACTCCTTCAGCGGCATCCGCCCGCTGCTCAAGAGCGAACACGACTTCACCGGGAGGATCACGCGCGGTCACGATGTGAAGCGGATCGACGGCGACGTTCCCCAGTTCTGCATGATCGGCGGCAAATGGACGACGTTCCGCGCCTTCGCCGAGGACATGACCGATGAGGTTCTCGCCGAGCTCGGACGCGAACGCACCACGTCGTCCGCGGAACTGGGAATCGGCGGAGGGCGGGGTTTCGTCGATGCGTCGCGCATCGAAGCCGCGCTGATCGCGAAGTGGGGCGTGTCCGATGCCCGCGCAGCGCATCTCGTCGACGCATACGGCACCCGGGCGTCCGAGGTCATGGAGTACTGCGCCGGACGCGACGACGATCAGCCGATCGGCGCCGGCGTGCAGCTCACTGCTGCCGAGATCGCCTTCATGGTGCATCACGAGTACGCCACCAGACTCGGTGACCTGATCCTGCGCCGCACGGCGGTCGCGATCACGGGGGCAGTGGATGCCGGCCTGATCGAGACGATCGCCACCGTCGCTGCTGCGGAACTGGGTTGGAATGACGAACGCCGTCTCGCCGAGATCGGTGAACTGGTGACGGATCTCGAGAGGTATCACCGCGTCGACCGCGACGCCCTCGACCGTCGAACTATGGAAAGGACCGTGTGATGCGCCTGAGCAACCTTGCGAGGATGAACCGTCTCTTCAGCGATGGGGGCTGTCTGGATGTCGCCATCGATCACGGAGTGTGCAACGAGCCCGGTTTCCTGGTCGGACTGGAAGACATGCCGAGCGTCGTCTCGTCACTGATCGATGCGAAGCCCGACGCCATCCAGATGGCATACGGACAGGCCGACCTGCTGCAGTCCGCCCCCGGCAAGGACAAGCCTGCGCTCGTCATGCGCATCGACATGGGCAACCCCTACAACGCTCAGAAGCACCGGGTGATGTGGTCCATGCTGCAGAACCACGACGAGCCGATCATCGGGGCGCTGGAGATGGATGCGGCGTGCGTCGTCGTGAATCTCTTCATGCTGCCGGACGAACCAGAGCTCTTCCGCCAGTGCGTCGAGAACATCAGCAGGGTCCGTGCTTCCTGTGCCAAGTACGGGATGCCGCTCATGATCGAACCGCTGGTCATGCTGCCCAACGACGTCAGAGGCGGCTACCAGGTCGACGGCGACGCCGAGAAGATCGTGACGCTCGTGCGCCTCGCCAGCGAGATGGGTGCCGACATCATCAAGGCCGACCCGACCGACGACCCCGAGGACTTCCATCGCGTCGTCGAAGCCGCCCGCGTGCCGGTGCTGGTCAGAGGCGGCGGCAAGGAAGGACTCGAGTCGGTGCTGGCGAAGTCGGCGGCCCTGATGGCGCAGGGCGCATCCGGACTCGTCTACGGCCGCAACATCTACCAGCACGAGAACCCGAAGGCCGTCGTCGACGCACTGATGGGCATCGTCCACCGGGGCGCCTCCGGCGCCGAAGCGTGGGATATCTACAATGCCGGCTGACGAGAAGCAGTACCTCCTCGGAATCGACGTCGGCAACACCGTCATCAAGGCGGTGCTGTTCGATCTCGACGGCGAACGGGTCGCGTCGTACGCGATCGACGGCCAGTCGACGACCCCGGAGCCGGGGCACGTGGAGCGGGATCTCGAAGAGCTCTGGCGCAACGCGAGAGAGGCACTGCAGCACTGCATCGTCGAGGCCGGAATCGATCCCCGCCAGATCGTGGCGGCCGGATGCGCCGGACACGGCAACGGCCTCTACCTCCTCGATCACGACGATCGGCCGCTCGTCGGAATCCAGTCGCTGGACACGCGTGCGGCCGGTGTCGCCGGCGAGCTGGCAGCCGCTCACGGCGACGCTCTGCACGCCGCTGCGCTGCAGGAGCCGTGGCCGTCGCAGACCCCCGTCCTGCTGGCCTGGATGCGGCAGCACCGCCCTGACGTGATCGAACGCGCCGGCACCCTCCTGATGTGCAAGGACTACATCACGTTCAAGCTCACGGGGCAGAAGGTCAGCGACATCTCGGACATGTCCGGAGCGGGACTGCTGAAGATGCCGGAATGCCGGTACGACGACGAGCTGCTCGCTCTCTACGGCCTGGCCGGACTGCGAACGCTTCTGCCGCGGCTGGTCGATCCGACCGAGATCGCCGGAACGGTCACGGCGGATGCGGCTGCCCAGACGGGTCTCGCTGAAGGCACGCCGGTCGTCGGCGGACTCTTCGACGTGATCGCCAGTGCGCTCGGCGCGGGCGTCGTCGAGACCGGCGCGACCTCGATCATCGCCGGAACCTGGTCGGTCAACCAGTACCTGGCCGAGGAGCCGGTGGTGAACCGTGACGTCCTCATGGTCGCCGCCTTCGGACCCGAGCGATTCATGATCATGGACAACAGCGCCACGTCGGCGTCGCAGCTGGAGTGGTACGTCCGCGAGTTCGTCGAACGAGGCAGCCATCACGACGATCCCTTCGGCTTCTGCCATCTGCGGCTGGCCGAGGTCGCCCCCCGGATCGACGATCCGTACTTCCACCCGTACCTCTACGGATCACCGCAGGGCGCCGAGCATCGCGCCGGGTTCAACGGAGTGGCCGGCTGGCACGGCGAGGGACACCTGATCAGGGCTCTGTTCGAAGGCGTCGTGTTCGAGCACCGCCGGCACATCGAACGTCTTCGCGACGCCGGAGCGCAGATCGACAAGGCCACCCTCTCCGGAGGCGGCTCCCGCAGTGCGGTGTGGGGGCAGATGCTCGCAGACTGCCTTCGCCTCCCGATCGCGGTCGCGGCCGAAGACGAGACGGGTGCGCTGGGAGCGGCGCTGAGCGCGGGCGTCGGCGCCGGGGTGTTCCCCGACTACGAAGCCGCGGCCGCACGCATGACCCGCACGAGGCACGTCTACCAGCCCGACGCCGTCATGTCGGCGCACTACGATCGCCGCTTCCGCGTCTCGCGCGACCTCGCCACGGTTCTTCACGGCTTCTGGGACGCACAGCACCAGGATGCGCAGAGCTGAAACGCCCTCTGCGTGCACACGCGAAGAAGCCCCGGCAGGATGTTCCCGCCGGGGCTTCTTCAGGTCGTTCAGTCGTTCTGGGGGAATCCGAGGTTGATGCCGCCGTGGGTCGCCGGGTCGAGCCAGCGGCTCGTGATCGCCTTCTCCCGAGTGAAGAAGTCGAACCCGTGCACGCCGTATGCCTTGGCGTCGCCGAACAGCGACGCCTTCCATCCGCCGAACGAGTGGTACGCGACCGGCACCGGAATCGGGACGTTGATGCCGATCATGCCGACCTCCACCTCACTCTGGAACCGGCGGGCCGCTCCCCCGTCGTTGGTGAAGATGGCCGTGCCGTTGCCGAAGGCGCCCGAGTTGATCAGATCGAGCCCGTCCTGGAAGGACGCGACCCTGACCACCGAGAGCACCGGCCCGAAGATCTCCTCCTGATAGGCGCGTGACGTGGTCGGAATCGCATCGATGAGGGTCGGTCCGAACCAGAACCCGTCCTCGTGCCCGTCGACCGAGCAACCGCGCCCGTCGACGACGATCGTGGCACCGTCCTGCTCGGCGATGTCGACGTATCCCGACACCTTGTCGCGATGCACACCGGTGATCAACGGGCCGAGGTCGGGCTCACCTGCCGAGTCGCCGGCCCCGTTTCCGATCCGCAGTCGACTGATGCGCTCGGAGATCTTCTCGATCAGCTCGTCGGCGACCGGCTCCACGGCCAGCACGACCGAGATCGCCATGCACCGCTCCCCCGCGGCACCGTATCCCGCGTTGACGGCCTGGTCGGCGACCAGATCGAGATCGGCGTCCGGCAGCACGAGCATGTGGTTCTTCGCACCGCCGAGCGCTTGGACCCGCTTGCCGTTCTTCGACGCCGTCTCGTAGATGTATTGCGCGATCGGTGTGGAGCCCACGAAGGAGATCGACTTCACATCCGGGCTCTCCAGCAGCCCGTCCACTGCGAGTTTGTCGCCCTGCAGCACCGTGAAGACGCCGTCCGGCAGGCCGGCTTCCTTCCAGAGCCGCGCCATCCACAGTGCGGCAGACGGGTCCTTCTCCGAAGGCTTGAGCACGACCGCGTTGCCGGCGGCGATCGCGATCGGGAAGAACCACATCGGCACCATCACCGGAAAGTTGAACGGGCTGATGACGCCGACCACGCCGAGCGGCTGCTTCAACGAGTACACGTCGATGCCGGTGGAGGCATTCTCGGTGAAAGCACCCTTGATCAGGTGCGGGAAGCCCGTGGCGAACTCGACGACCTCCTGGCCGCGGAGGATCTCGCCCATCGCGTCAGAGACGACCTTGCCGTGCTCGGCGGTGATGATCTCGGCGAGTTCCTGCTTGCGGGCGTTGAGCAGCTCACGGAACGCGAACAGCACGGTCTGGCGCTTCGCGACCGAGTAACCGCTCCAGATCTGGTAGCCGCGCTTGGCCGAGGCGATCGCGGCGTCGATCTCCGCCTGGTCGGCGAGTGCGACATGCGCACTCACCGAACCGGTGGCGGGGTTGAACACGGGCGCGGTGCGGCCGCTCGTCGAGGCGCTCTCAGCGCCGTCGATCCAGTGGGAGATGACGGGGATGTCTGCGGTGGGGGTCACGTCGGTGATGCCTTTCTGATGTTCTCGGCTGTGGTTCGTCATCGAATGCCGCCGTCGAAGACGCGGTGGTAGAGGCGTTCGATGTCGGATGCCGTCGGCACCCGGGGGTTGTTGCCCGGCGAACCGGAGGCCAGCGCCTGCTCGGCCATGGTGGGGACGAGTGCCACCCAGTCCGCGCTCGAGACTCCGAATTCCTCCGGGGTCGGGACCGCGAGTCCGGTCGCGAGCGCGCGAAGCTCGTCCACCAGAGCGATGGCGGCATCCGCATCGGCGATGCTGTCGTCGACCAGCCCCAGAGCGCGGGCGCAGTCCGCGTAGCGGTCGTCGGCGACGCCGAGCGAGAACTCGGTGACAGCAGCGAAGAGCATCGCGTTCGACATGCCGTGACTCACGTGGAAGTGCGCGCCGAGCGGACGGCTCATGCCGTGGACGAGCGCGACGCTCGAGTTCGAGAAGGCGATACCGGCGAGCGTGGCCGCCTCCATCATCGCGGCGCGGGCGTCTCGGTCACCGCCGTCACGATAGGCCTCGCGCAGATTGCGCCCGATGATGGTCATCGCGCGAAGGGCGACAGAGTCGGAGAAGGCATTCCGATGACGGCTGACGTAAGCCTCGACCGCGTGGGTGAGCGCATCGATCCCGGTGTCGGCGGTGAGGCGAGGGGGCATGCTCATGGTCAGCTCGAAGTCGACGATTCCGGCGACCGGGAGGTACGACGGGCCCGCGCACAGCATCTTCTCTCCCGTGTCGCTGTCGGTGATGACGGTGAACCGCGTCGCTTCCGACCCGGTACCGGCCGTCGTGGGCACGGCGACGACGGGGAGAGCGGGCCCGTCATAGCTGAACGGAGCCTTGAGATCGCGCAGCTCGCCGTTGCGCACGGCGAGCACGGCGAGCGCCTTCGCGGTGTCGATCGGACTCCCGCCGCCCAGCCCGACGAGGACATCCGCCTGGTGCTCCTTTGCAGCTTCCAGTCCACCGCGCAGCGAGATCGTGGTCGGATCGGGCACCACACCCGAGAAGACCGCAGGGTGCAGGCCCGCGTCTCTGAGCAGAGCGGCGACTCGATCGGCCGTGCCGTTGCCGGTGAGGAACCCATCGGTGACGATCAATGGCCGAGCAGAACCGAGGCGCCGCAGCACGTCGGGCAGTTGTGCGAGGGATCCGCCGCCGATGCGGAGATCCGAAGGGACCGCGACCTGGAAAACCATGCTTCATTCCTCCGTACTGTCGCCCGGATGCGGGCATGCCTCAGCGTCTCCTGCAGGACCGCAGGCGTCAACGGCAGTTTCCGCAGGCCGACCTGCAGAAATGCAGTAGCCTGCGGGGATGAACACCGATGACCTCCGCATCCTGCTGGAGCTGTCGCGCACGGGGCGACTCAACGCCGTCGCCGGCCGCATGCAACTCGACGAGACGACCGTGTCACGTCGACTTGCGCGGCTCGAGCAGAGCGTGGGCAGCCGGCTCATCGATCGCGGACGACACGGCTGGCAGCTCACGGCGGCCGGCGAGATACTGATCCCCCACGCCGAAGCGATCGAGAACGCTCGGCTCGCCGCGGTCGACGAGCTCTCGACATCCCGGCAGACCTTGAGCGGGGCCATCCGCGTGCTCGCACCGGATGGATTCGGCGTCTACGTCCTGATTCCCGGCCTCGCTGATCTTCGGGACCAGCACCCTGATCTCACACTCGAGATCTCGACGGCGACGAGTCAGGGCGCCGTCACCGCACGCGACTTCGACGTGGCGATCTCACTCGAGCCCTCGAGCGTCCCCACCGTGCGTGCCGCACCGCTCGCCGAGTACGAGCTGCGGCTCTACGCCTCCGCCGACTACCTCCGCCGCAACGGCGAACCCTCGAGCACACGGGACGTGATCGACGGACACAGCGTCATCTGGTACATCGATTCGATGCTGGACGTGCGGCCGCTACGACTGCTCGACACGATTCTCGCCGGGGCACACGCTCGCGTGCAGTGCAACAACATCACCGGTCAGGTCCAGGCGGCGATCAACGGGCTGGGGATCGCACCGCTTCCCACATTCATCGGAGAGCGGGAACCGCGCCTCGTCCCCGTTCTGCCGGAGTCGTTCGCCGTGAAGCGCGCCTACTGGATGATCGCTCCGGAGATCGGGCTTCCCCTGCGCCGAGTGCAGGCGACCATCGAGGCCGTGCGCGCCCTCGTCGACAAGCATCCCGACCTCGACCTGCTGCCGCGGGCAGACGGCGCTCCCGGATGACTCAGGGATGGATGCGTGCCACGGGGCACATCGATGCGCCGAGTTCAGTCCTCACCACGCGCGCTCGGCGAACAGCGATCCGGACGTGAACTCCGGCGGGAGCGGCAACTCCCCTGGTCGCCCCTTGCGCGCTGCGTGGATGCCGAGTTCGCGCGCGACCGCAGCGTTGAGCGGTGCCGCCAGGCCGTGCCGTCTGGCGATGAGCGCGACCTCGCCGCTCAGGAAGTCGACTTCGCTCGTCGTCCCGCGCGCGAAACTCTGCCAGGTCGACAGGTGACCCGGCACATGCCCCGGCACGGGATCGACGTCAAGACGCGGCGCGTCCCACGCGGCGGGAGCGACCGACAGCCCCGCCTCGGCGAAGACGCGTCGGGCTTCACCGGCGAGGGCGCCTTCGGCGTACTCCTGCTGTTCGCTGGTCGCTCCGAACACGTCGACGATGTTCCGCAGGTTCGCGATGAGCTTGCGGCGCTTGGCCGCGGCGATGTCCGGCTCGATGATCGCAGCGAAGCCGGCCCGAGTGAACGCACCACGGTGCCGCTCCTCCTCGGCCGGGATCGACCGGGGATACCCGCCGATCCAGGCGACGCCGACGACGGGCCGGCCCGGTGAGACGATCACGCCCGGCTCGAGATGACTCGCGGGAATGCCGACTGAAACGCCGATCACTCTCTCGAACCTCCGGAGCGCGATCTCCTCGCTCGCCAGCCCGTTCTGCAGAGTGAGGATCGGCAGATCTGCCACGACTCCGAGCCCGTCGGCGAGTTCCACCCAGGCGATATCGGCGATGACGCGCTCCGCATCCTGAGACTTGACCGCTAACACGATCGCGTCGGACAGCCTTGGACGCGCCTCCTGGATCGACGCGACGACATCGACTTCGATCACCTCGTCTCCACCCGGCCGACGAACTCGCACCCCATCCCGCTCGATGACCTCGAGCGCGCGGCCTCGACCGACCAGCGTCACCGGCACGCGGGCGCTGGTCCACTGCGCAGCAAGCAACGCGCCGACTGCGCCGGCGCCGATGACGATGTACCGGCTCACGAGGCGGACCAGCCGTGTGACCACGCGTCGTGGGCGGAGTGCTTCGAGGGGTGCATGGAATCCTGCCGATCGTTGTCGTGCAGTCAGACTACGGACGACCATCCGCGCGCACGGCCGAGTCCACGATCGTGTGACGTCGCGTTTCAACCGGGCCCCGAGCAGAGCATCGCTCGAACCTCGATTTCATCGCCACACGCGCTCGGATAAGCCGCCTGAACAGGACTTCCACTTGCTCTCGCTGCCTCACCTACCCCGGCCGGCGTCGACCGCAGCGCGGGAGGAGCCGCGGCCTGCGTTTCCTTTTGTGTCGATCCTCTACGCCGCCCGATCCACGATCCGCTCGCCGGCCTCGACCCGCACCCGCAACCGGTTCCCCGCGGGAGGAAGGGGGCAGACGTACTGGTCGCTGAAAGCGCAGGGCGGGAGGTAGGCGCGGTTGAAATCGACGACCACCGTACCGTCGGAGTCCGGCGCCCCGATCGGCAGGAACCGGAATCGATAGGCGTCGTCGCCGCTGGTGGCGTCGGCGATGACGGCACTGAACCCCGTCGAGCCGCCGGAGACGGCGAGGCGCACGGATTCACCGCCGACCTCGAGAGCGATTTCTCCGACGGCGGTCTCCTCGCGTTCATATCCGTCCACGCTGCGCACGACCCTGGTCTCTCCGGATGCCGCAGGAATGAACACGCCGTCGACCACCCAGTCGTCGTTCGGGGGGAAGGAGAGGATCTCGCGCAGCTCGGATCGACTGGGCGCGTCCGGATCGAAGACCCGCAACGCCAGCGCGCCATCGCGGTCGATCGCGCGGAGACGGAGCTTCCCGACCCGTGCGTCCTCCCCCGGTGACAGCGCCACCTCTTCGGGCTCGGCATCCGGGTCGAGCGGGACGATGCCGACGACCCGCCCGTCACGACCTGCCCAGGAGCCGGGCGCTCCGGGGTAGGAACGATGCTCGGCATCCAGCCAGTGCGTGTGCCTCAGCGAGGCGATCCCGTACTCGCCGGAGACAGAGCGCCAACGGGACTCCCGTTCGGCGTCGAGATCGGTACGACCGGGGGCAGAGGTCATGCTGGTTCCTTTCGGATGACGGCGATCATGCGATCACGGATTCGCGTGAGGCATCGTACTCGGCGACGCGTTCACCCAACGACTTCTGAGCGCGCCGCCATTCGGCATCCAGCAGCGGGTATGCCTGCTCGATGAGCGTCCGAGCCTTTTCAATGGCGACCGGGATCGTGTACCGCCCGGGATGCAGCCCGAGGACGAGTTCGTCCGAGAGCGCGAACGACGGATCGGCCGTGAGGTCGGCGACGAGGTCGTCGACCGTACCCCAGGCCACGTTGTCCGAGATGAGCTCCTCGGCGGGGCTCAGACCTTCGGGCAGCCGGCCGACCGATCGCGCGGACGCGTTCCATTCCCGGGTGGCCTCGGTGAGTTCCGCGAGCGCCTGGGCTGTCGTGTCCGCCGGCCACGCGGACCGCGACAGCACCACATGGGGCGTGCGTTCCGTCCCCCACGAGCGCGTGAACTCCGATCGGTACTCGAGGATGGAGTCGGCCTGGCGCTTCAGGAACACCGGGCGGTTCTCCGGCGTCCGCTCATCGCCGTTCCCGAACCGCTCCAGGATGAATCCATCACCGAGTTGCGCCGCGCGTCGGATCGTCGACCACGTCGATGTGCCGTGGTAGATCCGTCCGCGCAGGTCGTGGTTCGGCGGATGGATGCGCGCCTGAGAATCGGGAATCTGCTCCCCGCGGAGCGCCCAGTGCAACTGCTCGACCTTGGTCAGGTAGTCGTTCTCGCGCTCACTCCCCCACCGCGCGAAGACGTGATATCCCGTCGAGGGAACACCCTTCCCGAGGCCGAGCTGCAGACGACCTCCCGACAGGTGATCGAGCACCGAGACCTCCTCCGCGAGGCGCACCGGGTCGTCGACGATGATCGGGACCACAGCGGTGCCGAGTGTGATCGTGGAGGTCAATGCGGCCGCGGCCCCGTAGAACGCGAACGGGCTGGGAAGGTTCGCCCATCCGGAGTGGAAGTGGCGCGTCGCGACCCACGCGCTGTCGTACCCGAGCTTCTCGAGCTCCTGGATGAACCGGAGATTCTCCGCGTACACCCGTTCGAGATCGTCGGTGTGGTCGAGGTGAGTGATGAACCCGAGTCTCAGATGACGATCCGCGGCGGGCTGCACCGGCAGATGGGTGCGGGGAAGTTCTTGAGTCATGACGGATCCTTCTAGGCCGATGCGGCCAGGTCGACGGTGGGTGCAGAGCTGACCGCCTGCAGCCCGGGGAGCTCATCGGCGAAGAGCTCGATGGCCTTGAGGACATTGGCGTGTGAGACGCCGGGCCCCTGGAACTGGATCGCGGTCTGTTCGGTGCCGTCGAACTGCGCCGTCCAGTCCCAGATCTTCTCCGCGACATCTCCCGCGGTGCCGATCGCGAAGCTGAGCTGTTCGGCGATCTCGTCGAACTGCGCGCTGTCCGGTCCGCCGCGCCAATCGACCTTGAGATAGATACGCGCGTATTCGCGGAGGAACTCCACGGAATCGCGCCGGGCCTGCTCACGAGTCGCGGCGACCAGGCCGCTGCGGAGGTGGATCACCTCGCCGGACTCCCCTGTCACGGCCCGATAGTCGCGGTTGATGCGCAGGCGCTCCTCAAGGGGAAGCGGCCGCGGAATCATCAGACGGTACCCGTGCTTCTCCGCGAGCGGGATCGCATTGCGTCCCGCGGCGGCCCAGATGAGATCACGCGCGCTCCTGCCGGCCGGCGGAGAGACGATCACGTCGGTGAAGTCGTAGAACTCGCCGTGGAAGTTCACCGCGCCGATGTCGATCGCCTGTCGGAGGATCTCGAAGACTTCCGCAGCACGTGCCGAGGACTCCGCCCGAGTCACCCCCCACACCGAGAGGAATCGGTCGTCGCCCACCCCGGAGCCCACACCGAGGTCGAGGCGCCCACCGGAGAGCGCGTCGAGCAGCAGCGCCGACTCGGCGAGCCGGATCGGATGATAGAACGGCGCGCACACGATCGAGGTGCCGAGCCTGATCCGGCTGGTGACGCCGCTGAGACGGGCGAGCAGCAAGAGCGGATCAGGGATCTCGCCGCGCATGTCGAGATGGTGCTCCGTCACCCACACGCCGTTGTATCCGAGCTGGTCGCCGAGCACGACCTGCTCCTCGATGTCGCGGTACAGTTCGGCAGCCGATTGCCCTGGTGAGGTGTCGCCGTAGTAGAAGAGATCAATCCTGGGCATCGAGGATCCTTTCGGGGGTGGCCTCCCGCGGCGGGAGGGTGGGAAGAGATGCGAGAAGCTGCTGGGTGTACGGATGCCGCGGTGCGGTGAAGACCTCGTGGACGTCGCCCTGTTCGACCACGCGCCCGTCCTTCATGACGAGGACGCGATCGGCGATGTGATGGATGACGCCGAGGTCGTGGGAGATGAACAGCAGCGCCACGCCGGTGCGGTCGCGGAGCTCGACGAGCAGGTCGAGGACCTGCGCCTGAACCGATACATCGAGCGCGGATACCGCCTCATCGCAGACGATCACCTCTGGCCGGGTCGCGAGGGCACGCGCGATCGCGACCCGCTGTCGCTGGCCGCCGGAGAGCGATGACGGTCGACGCCCTGTCACATCCGCCGTCAGGCCGACGGATTCCAGCAGTCGTCCGACTTCGTCAGGGCGCTCCGCACGGGGGACGCCGACACGGGCGAGCGCCTCGGCGATGATCGCGCCCACGCGCTGTCTGGGATCGAACGAGCCCAGCGGATCCTGCGAGATGTGCTGAATGCGAGGTCG
Organism: Microbacterium sp. LWO13-1.2; assembly: GCF_038397725.1. Classification (NCBI taxonomy): domain Bacteria; kingdom Bacillati; phylum Actinomycetota; class Actinomycetes; order Micrococcales; family Microbacteriaceae; genus Microbacterium; species Microbacterium sp. LWO13-1.2. The sequence continues at coordinate 1,864,506 of NZ_CP151634.1, read as the reverse complement.
CCGCATCCGCCGCTTCTGCTCGGGGATTCCGGACCACGCCTCGCCGAGGAATTCCACGGAGCCGGAGTCCGGCTCTGCCAGGCCCAGGACGACGCGGGCTGCCGTCGACTTTCCCGACCCCGACTCCCCGACGATGCCGACGATCTCCGACCGATGAAGCGCGAACGACACCTCCTCGAGGGCGACCGTGTCCTCTCCTCCCGGCGCACGATACGTCTTGCGAAGGCGGTCGGCACGCACGACGACGGGCGCCGAGCCCACGACGGCGGGAGTGGCGTCGTCCTGTCCCACCCGCTCGCGATCGTCGGACAGCCGTCGCCCGCGCGAGCCCGACCCAGGGACCGCATCGAGCAGCTGTCGCGTGTACTCGTGACGAGGCGCGGTCAGCACCCTCCTCGTCGGCCCCTCTTCGACCACGACTCCGTCGCGCATCACCAGAACACGGTCGGCGATCTGGGCGACGACGGCGAGATCGTGGCTGATGACCAGAAGAGCGGTGCCTCGGGATCTGAGGTCGGCGAGCAGGTCGAGGATCTGCGCCTGGACGGTCACATCCAGGGCGGTGGTCGGTTCGTCGGCGACGATGAGCTCCGGTGCGCCCGCGAGCGCCGATGCGATGAGCGCCCGCTGACGCAATCCTCCGGAGAGCTCGTGCGGGTACTGGCGAGCGCGGACATCCGGACGGGGGATGCCGACGCTGGTCAGCAACTCGCGGACCCGGAACCTGTGCTGCCCTCGCGTGAGGAGACGGTGCACCGCCAGCGGTTCAGCGACCTCCGCCCCGATCCGGCGAAGGGGATCGAGAGAGCTCAGCGCGTCCTGGAGCACCAGTCCGATTCGTCGACCCCGGATGCCGCGCCACTGGCGTTCGGTGAAACGGCGGAGATCGGCATCCGCCCAGCTCAGCCGCTCGGCGTTCACGGCGGCGCCGGCTCCGGCGACGCCGAGCAGCGCCCGCGCGGTGACACTCTTGCCCGACCCTGACTCCCCGACGATGGCGACGGACTCGCCGGCGCGGATGTCGAAGGACACTCCGCGCACGGCACGGACCGGCACCCGACCGCCGTGGAAGGTGACCGTGAGGTCGCGGACGCTGAGCAGAGGCGTTCCCTGGGCGACCGGCTGCGCATCGGCGTCCGATAACGGGAGCACCGGCCGGCTGAGGACGTCGGTCATCGCCGACCTCCCAACGGGCTGACGAATCGTCGCTGCAACCAGCGTCCGATCACCGTCACCGAGATCACTGTCGCGGCGAGGAAGATTCCCGGCCACAGGGCGAGCCACGGTGCGAGCGAGAGGTAGTTGCGACTGTCTGAGAGCATGAGTCCCCATTCCGGGGTCGGCGGCTGGGCGCCGAGGCCGACGAAGCTGAGAGCGGAGCCGAAGATGATGGCAGTGCCCACGCCGATCGTGGCCAGCACGAGCACCGGCCCGATCGAATTGGGCAGCACGTGGCGCCATGCGATCAGAGCGGGGCGCTGTCCGAGCGTGACAGCCGACTCGGCGTAGCCGGATGAGCGCACCTGGAGCACCTGCGACCGCAGGACCCGTGCGTAGCTGGGAATGGATCCGATGCCGATCGCGATCAGCAGCGTCGAGAATCCGGTGCCCAGCACCGCAACCGCGATGATCGCGAGGAGCATCTCGGGGAAGGCGTAGAGGACGTCGATGAGTCGGGAGAGCACGCGGTCGCCCCAACCCCGCGAGAGACCGGCGAGCAGTCCGAGGGCGAGCCCGGCGATCAGCCCGATGACGGTGGCCCCGAATCCCATCCCGAGACTCAGTCGCGCTCCGTGGATCACGCGGGCGAACTGATCGCGCCCGAGCTGGTCGGTGCCGAACGGGTGCGCGGCGCCCGGGGGCTGGAATGCCGCCAGCGGGTCGGTCCGCAGCGGGTCGGTGTCGGTGAACAGGGCAGGAGTGATCGCCATCACGATCAGCAGGATCAGGATGCCTGCGGCGAGGACCATGCCGACCGGAACATCCGTACGCAGGAGTCGCGCCTGCGCGCGGGGCAGCGGCACGTCGAGAGTCACCATGCTCCCACCAGCCCCTTCTGGGTACGAGTGCGGGGATCGACGATCAGCGCGAGCAGATCGACGACGGTGTTCACGACCACGAATACGATCGCCGAGAAGATCACGACCCCCATGATCACCGGAGCATCCTTCGACATCACGGCGTTGAGCAGCACTCGGCCGATCCCCGGCCTGGAGAAGAGCGTCTCGATGACGGTGGTGCCCACCAGGAGCGACCCGACGATCGCACCGGAGACGGTGAGTGCCGGGATCACCGAGTGTCGAAGCCCGTGCCGGACCCGCACCCGTGCGGCGCTCGCTCCGCGGGTACGGGCTGTGAGCGCGTGCGGCTGTTCCAGGGTCTCGTCGAGGCGCTCTCGCAGGATCTGCCCCAAGACGCCGGCGAGGGGCAGCGCCAGGGTGACCGCGGGTAGCACGAGCGAGCCGAAGCCGTCCGCTCCGGTCGACGGGAACAGGGGAATCGCGAAGGCGAAGACGCTCAGCAGGATGAGTCCGATCCAGAACGAGGGCACGGCGATGGCGACGAGCTCGATGCCCTGGGCCAGGAAACGCGCTCCGCGTCCACGGCCGGCCGAGACCAGTGCACCGACGAGGGCGAAGCCGATCGCCAGCACCATCGCGAATGCGGTGAGCGCCGCCGTCGGCGGCAGCGCCGTGCCGATGATCTCGTTGACCGATGCGCGCTGCTGGTAGCTGACGCCGAGATCGCCGACGAGCAGCCCACCGAGGTAGCGGATGTACTGCAGCCACACGGGCTGGTCGAGCCCGTAGGCGACGGCGACATCCCGACGCATCTCGGGGGTGATCTCGAACGTGCCGCGAAGGAGGGTGTCCACCGGGTTGCCCGGCATCATCTGAAGAGTGAGGAAGGAGAGCGTTGCTGCCGCGACCATGACCAGCGCGATGTCGATCGCTCGTGCGCGAGCGAATCGGAGCGCGACGACGGCACTCGGCCGACGGGCGGGCGACGGGGTGGCGTCGTCCACCGGACGCACCTCGATCAGAGTGTCAGACATGTGCCCTGGCCCTTCGTCGGTGGAAAGTGAGTGCGGGCGGGGCGATGGCAGCCCCCGCCCGCACGGGTGTCAATCGGCGATCTGCACGTCGTAGAACGCAGTCGGGTATCCGACCGGATCGAACGCGATTCCCGACACCGAGTCCTTCGATGCGACCAGGAACGACTGGATGTAGATCGGGATGATCGACACCTGTTCGTTCACCCGCTGCTGGATGAGGCGATACAGCTCGGCGCGACGTTCCGGATCAGCGGACGAAGCCGCTTCGGGCACCCACGCGGCGAGGTCGTCGTCGCCGTAGCGGGAGTAGTTGATCCCGTTCGGGGCGATGCCCTTCGGGTTGGTCGCGGATCCGAACACCGCAGCATCAGACTGCCCCCACGATTCCGCGACGATCTCATAGTCGCTCGCCGCGACCCGCTCGAGGTATGCCGACGTGTCGAGTTGCTCGATGGTGATCTCGATACCGGATTCACGGGCCTGCGCCTGGACTGCCTCAGCGACCACGTCGCGCTGATCGCGAATGTCGCTCGCGTCGCTGATCCAGCGCAGCACCAGACGCTCGCCGCCCTTGGTCAGGTAGCCGTCGCTGTCGGTCTCGGTGTATCCGGCCTCCGCCAGAAGCGCAGTGGCCGCGTCCGAGTCGAACTCGTAGCTGCCCTCGATCTCCGCGTTGTAGGCGCCCTCTGGTGCCGTCGTCGGCGCCAGAGGCGTCCATGCGCGGTCGTATCGCCCCTTGTAGATCGTCTCGACGAGTGCATCCCAGTCGACGGCCGTGCGCAGCGCTTCTCGCACCCGCACGTCCGCTGTCGGGCCGTCCGTCGTGTTCAAAGGCGCGACGAACGGGACTCCGGTTGCGGGGGCGCTCGCGAGGGCGAACCCTGCTTCCTCGACGGCATCGGCGTTCAGCGGAGGCAGGCTGGAGATCGCATCCGCAGAGCCGCTGGTGAGCGCACCGATGCGGACCTGCGCCTCGGGGACGAACTGGATCTCGACCTCCTCGAGGTAGGCAGGGCCCGTGTGCTCGGCGAACTCGGGACCCCACTCGTAGTCGTCGTTGCGCTCGAAGATGAGCTTCGCGCCTTGGTCGTATTCGACCGGCACGAACGGGCCCGTTCCGACGAGCGCAAGCGGGTCGGCGCAGCGGTCGCCGTCGTCGTACTTCTCGAGTGACGCGAGCGAGAAGATCGGGTAGTCGGGGTTCGAGAGCTGCTGCAGGATGTTCGCGGTCGGCTGCGTGAGGGTGAGCTCCCACGTGAGATCGTCGATCGCCCGCGAGGATGCGTACCAGCGTGGTGCGCTCAAAGTGCTGCCGTCGGCGATGAACCGGTCGAAGCTCGCCTGTACGGCATCCGCCGTCAACTGCTCGCCATCATGGAAGGTGACGTCGTCGCGCAGCGTGAAGGTCCACACCGTGCCGTCTTCGTTCGATTCCCACTCGGTCGCAAGGCCCGGGGAGAAGGCTCCCGAGGCGTCCTGCCGAACGAGCGGATCGATGATCTGTCGGATCACGTTGTAGTTCGCGAGATTCTTGTACGCGGCGGTGTCGAAGCAGGTCGGCTCGAGGTCGCTGAGGTAGACGAAGCGACGGGATGCTTCGTCGGAAGGTGACGTGCTGGTTCCACCCCCGGCACACGAGGTGAGAAGCAGCACCACCGGCAGCGCGGCAGCGAGAGTGATTCGGCGTTTCATGGGTTCTCCTGGGGAGTGCTGTGAGGGTATGGGTGTCGGGTGATCAGCGAGTCTGGAAGGCGGGAACGGGGTCGCGGTTCGCCGCCCACGCATCGAGTCGGCCGAGGACTCCAGCGGGCAGCTCGACGCGGAGCGCCTCCACGTTGTCGTGGAGGTGCACAATTCGGCCGGTGCCCACCAACGGCAGCGATGCGCGGGAGCTGTGCAGGATCCACGCGAGGAGAAGCGTCGCCGCCGATAGGCGCGCCTCGGCGGCGAGCGCAACGATCGCCGGGTCGTCGAGAAGCGTGCGTCCGTGCCCCAGGCTCCAGAAGGAGACGAAGGGAATGCCGGCGTCTTCTGCCGCGGCGAGGACGTCGCCGGATCCTCGGCTGACCACGTTGTAGTGGTTCTGCACTGCAGCGATCGGGGCGATCTGCTGCGCCGCGTGCAGCTGCGAGAGAGTGACGGCGCTCAAGCCGATGTGCTCGATGACGCCTTCGTCGCGGAGCTCGAGAAGTGCGCCGACCTGATCCTCGAGGGGGTAGGTCGGATCGATGCGGTGGAGGTAGAAGAGCGGGATCGAGTCCAACCGCAGCCGCAGGGCTGACGCGTGCGCTTGCTGTCGCAGGTACGCGGGCTGGCCGAGCGCACTCCACCCCGTCGGGCCCGTGCGCAGCATCCCGGCCTTGGTCGCGATCACGACGTCCCGCGGATACGGCCACAATGCCTCCGCGATGACCGCCTCGCTGACATCGGGCCCAAGGCTGTCTGCCGTGTCGATGTAGCGGATGCCGGCATCGACGGCGCCGCGCACGAGTGCGATCGCGGCACGGCGGTCGACCGGTGCTCCCCAGCCGCCTGGGCCCGCGAGGTGGAGCGCGCCGAAGCCGAGGCGCGGCACCTCGCGGCCGGCGAGGCTCACGCTCGCCGCCGGTGCGGGGCGGAGCGTGCTGCTGGGAGTCGGGGTCATGATCTCTCCTGGTGGGGGTCCACGGCGCCTCGTGGGAAGCGGCGTGACGCCGGCGAATCGGGCGGGTCACCTCAGAATCAGAGGCCCGGAGGTGACCGCCAAATCGCTGCAGCGCGGGGGCGTCATGCGGGTTAATGGAGGCGACACCGAAGGTCATAAAGACACGCCTGAAGAAACAATCACGATCGGGACCGCCGGCAGGATTCGCCGGCGGTTAGCGTTCCGACCATGACCCGTATCTCGCGCAGCGACTCCATCCGCGCGCCGCACAATGCAGCGAGCCTCGCCGCTGACGACTTCAAGTCCGTGTTCCGCGGCCACCCCGGCGGCGTCGCCGTCATCACTGCCGACCCTGGCTCCGGACCGGTGGCGTTGACCGCGACGTCGGTCGCATCGGTCAGCGCCGATCCCCCGTTGCTGGTGTTCTCGTTGTCTTCACAGTCTTCGGCGACGGCGGCGATCTCCGCATCCGCCTCGATCGTGGTGCACCTGCTCGACGAGCACGATGTCGATCTTGCGAAGCGGGGTGCGACCAGCGGTGTGGACCGTTTCGCCGACACGACCGCCTGGGCCCGACTCGCGACTGGCGAGCCGGTCTTCCCCGGTGTGCGGGCCTGGGTGCGCTGCGCGATTGTGAATCGGATGGATGCGGGTGGATCCACGGTGATCACGGCGTTGGCGCTGCAGCACCATCTCGCTCGCGATGCGGACTCCGCTGACGGCGGCGGCGCGCTGGTCTATCACAACCGCACCTGGCACCGACTCGGAGAGCACTCGACGCTGCGTTGACCCGCCGGCGAAGCGACTCAGGTCAGGTTCAGTACTTCGCGGAGCTTGGCCGCGAAGGCCTCGGGCTGGCCGGCGTAGCCGAACTCGCCACCCATGAAGCCTCCGTGGTGGCTGGGGAAGACCGTCGCCTCCTGGCCGAGCTGTTCAGCCAGGGCGATCGCAGTCCGACCCGTGTAGACCTTCAGTGACTCCTCACCGACGCCGACGACGATGCGGGTCGGCGCCGCCTTCAGGGCCTCGAGGCCTGGCTCATAGAGGCACACTGCCCAGGACCGGTCCGACAGCAGCGGGTCCCCCCGCGTGCCGTCGTCTTCGGTCGGCATCCCGAATGCGGCCGGGTCCGGCGCCGGCTGAGCGAGGTACTCGTCGGTGATCTCGCCCTCCCACGAGGTCATCGCGATGAACGCTGCCATCCCGGCGCCCCAGCCCCTGTCCTGATACACCTGGGTGTAGGCCGCTCGAGCTCGCTGGACAGCTTCCGCATCCGGCAGCACGCAGTCGATCGGCGGTTCGTGCGCGACCAGGGTCGATATGTCGTGCGGGTATGCCGTGACCAAAGCGAGCGCGGTCACCGCCCCGCCGCTGCTGGCGAGCATGTCTACAGGTCCGGAATTGAGCGCCTCGATGATCGCGTGAACGTCCTCGGCCTGAGTCTCCGGCCGGTTCGTGACTTCGCCATCCTTCCGCGTGCTCCGACCCAGTCCGCGCGGGTCGTAGGTCACGACGGTGCGATCCTCGAACAGCTTCACCTGGGCCTGGAAACCGCTCGCGTCCATCGGCTGGCCGATCATGACCAGCGGCGGACGGCCATCCACGGTCGGCAGTGGTCCGTGGACGTCGTAGACGAGGTCGACCTCTGGTAGCTCGAGCGTGTGCTGCGTCATCGACGGACTCCTCCATGGTGAGCGATCTCATTGGATCGTATGGCGCGGCATCCGTAGGGCGCTAGCTGCTTTCGGATGCCACTGCTACCGATGCACGGGCAGGTCGTCCGATCCGTTCGGGCGTCGCCTCCGAACAACCAGGGAACACCCCGGTGGACAGGAGACGATCATGGCCCAGCGCCGCAGCGGAAGACGATTCATCGCGTGGGCTGCCCTCGCGGGCGTGATCGGCGGCGCCGTCTTCTTGGCGACCGCCGAGCTGTTCGCACTGCTCTTCGCGCGCGCGGCCAGTCCGATCCTGGCGGTGGGCGGCTTCGTGATCGACATCGTGCCGCAGCCGTTCAAGGAGTTCGCGATCGCCACGTTCGGCGAGTACGACAAGATCGCCCTGCTGGCGGGGCTCGGCCTCGCCGTGGTCATCGCCTCGGCGATCGCCGGCGTGCTGCAATGGGTGCGCCCGCCGCTCGGCGTCGTCGCACTGATCATCGCGGGTGTACTGTCGACCGCTGCGATCGTCACCCGCGCCGGCGTGACGCCGCTCGCATTCGTACCGCCCCTCCTCGGAACGATCGCCGGCGCGCTCATCCTCATCCTGCTCATCGGTCGCCTGCGCACATGGCGGGACACGGCGCTCGGGGAGCGGTCGGACGACATTCTGACCGACGCAGTACCCGAGAACCCAGCCGCCCCGAAGGGCTTCGACCGCCGCCGCTTCTTCATACTCGCCGCGATCTCGGGAGCATCCGCCGTCATCGTCGGCATCACGGCGCGCACCGTGAGCATGGCGGTGGGGTCGGTCGATTCGATCCGCAGCGCTCTCAGACTCCCGGCCGCGCGCACGAAGGTGACGGTTCCGAAGGGGGCAGAACTCGACATCGAGGGCCTGAGCACCCTCTTCACGCCGAACAAGGACTTCTACCGCGTCGACACCGCCCTCACAGTTCCGACGATCGATCCAGAGACCTGGCGTCTCGTGATCGACGGGATGGTCGACCAGCGCATCGAGATGTCGTTCCAGGACATCCTCGACATGGGTCTCGACGAATACGCGATCACCCTGACCTGCGTCTCGAACGAGGTCGGCGGCGAGCTCGTGGGTAACGCGATGTGGCTCGGCGTGCCGTTGCGCGACGTGCTGAAGAAGGCCGGCGTGAAGGCCGGCGCCGACATGGTGCTGTCGCGCAGCGTCGATGGATACACCGCGAGCACACCGCTCGCGGCCTTGACCGACGAGGACCTCGACGCGATCCTGGCGGTCGGTATGAACGGCGAACCGCTCCCGCTCGAGCATGGCTTCCCGGTGCGCATGGTCGTACCAGGACTCTACGGCTACGTGTCGGCGACGAAGTGGCTGACCGAGCTCAAGGTCACCACCTTCGCCGACGACGAGGCCTACTGGACTCCGCGCGGGTACAGCGCAGAGGCGCCCATCAAGTTCTCGTCCCGGCTCGACACCCCCAGCATCGGCCAGGCCGTTCCGGCGGGCACCATCCCCCTTGCCGGCGTGGCCTGGGCGCAGTCCGTGGGGATCGAGCGCGTGGAGGTGCGCATCGACGACGGCGAGTGGATGCCCGCCACCATGTCGACGCCCATCAACGACGACACGTGGGTGCAGTGGTTCATGGAGTGGGACGCGACTCCCGGCACGCACTACGTCGCCGTCCGCGCGGTGAACAAGAACGGCGACCTCCAGATCGAGGAACGCGCACCGATCGCTCCCGACGGATCGTCGGGCTGGCAGCGCTCGCTCATCCGCGTCACCTGATCCGAGTGCGATGGCCGCAGACGTCGCCGATGTCGCCACGCATGCCCCTGGGAATGGAGAAGCCCCCCGACTTCTCGGGGTTTCTCGGGCGGTGACGGTGGGAGGTGATCCCACCGTCACCCCGAATACTCCGTGGGTAGAACTCCCAAGCCGAGCGTCGATAGGTTGGGATTGGAACTGCTCGCCGACGGAAGGCAACAGCGCATGCGCGTCACCCCTCGTATCTGGATCGGCTTGGCGATCTACGTCGGATACGTCCTCGTCATCTTCGTCGTATCGAAACTCAGCGGGGTCGCGTACACCGACATCGGGAAGTCCGCCGAGTTCACCTGGCGCGGAGCGGTGCTCGACCTCGCGGCCGGTGCTGTCCTGCTCGCCATCACCACCTGGCTGTTGGGATGGTGGAAGCCTGCGTTGTTCGAGCGGAAGCGGTCACATCACAAATGGCCGATCTTTGTCCCGGCGATCATGCTCGTCGTCGCCGTGGTGAACCTGTTCAGCACCGACTGGTCCAAGTTCGACGCGTCTTTCCTCCTGTCATTGCTCGCCCTCGGAGTCGCCGTCGGATTCTGCGAAGAGCTGATGACGCGAGGCCTCCTGCTGACAGCGTTCCGCTCGCGCCTCTCCGAGGTCTGGGTCTGGCTGCTCACCTCGCTCCTCTTCGGCGCGATGCACCTCATCAACGCCGCCCTCGGTGCACCATTTTTGAACACTCTCGGACAGGTGGTGCTCGCCGCGATGTCGGGAACCTGTTTCTACATCGTGCGTCGGGTCACCGGCTCCCTCATCTGGGCCATGGCCCTGCACGGCATCTGGGATGTCGCCGCCTTCTCGGTCGGCTTCGCCCCTCTCGGCACCGCCTGGGCGGCCTTCCTGACACCGGTCATCGGCATTCTCGCTGTCGCCGTCGTCCACTGGGTGATCAAGGGCACGGATGAGAAGCCGACCGGAGCGATGCCCGCAACGGCCGCACCGGCATAGAGTCCGAGGATCGGCCCGACGCACGTGCGTGGGGCGTCTACGATTCCGGCGCCCTCAGCCAGGAACCGAACCCCGGATACGGAAAAACCCCCGATTTCTCGGGGGTTTCCATGGCGGTGACGGTGGGATTTGAACCCATAGATCCGAGATCAGCTTCGACGTGAATGCCGGATTTCGGCCGGAATCGCTTGGGTTCGCCTCGGATTCGATCCGGCGGATCAGAGTCGATTCGATTCAGTTGTTCCCACATCGGCATCGATGCTCGGCGCAACTCATCGGCCGGGATGAACGCCGTCGACTCCATGGGTCTCGGTGTGCGTCATACGCCCGCTGCAGTTGCGGGTAGTGGCGCCGTGGGATTAGAACGAGATGCCGGGTGGCAGGTTCGCGACGTTGCCGGGCTCGACCACATAGATGACGGCGGTGTCGGCCTGCACTCGAATCTGGAGACGAGCAGTGAACACGGACCAGCGGCTGATGACGAGTCGTTTCACGGTGGTTCCGTCGAGGCGTTGGCGCTGCCGGTCAGCACCGAACCACCAGCCGGAGTAGCGGATCTTGACCTCGGCGCCGGCTGGACCCTGGAACCAAGCCGTGGTCGTCACGTTCCAGAAGGTTTCCAAGGTCCGCCAGTCTCCTGCGCGGACGAACTTCTCTCTCACTGGCATGGCGCATCCTCTTTCCCTTCTAGGGCGCAGCCGCGACGCTCACGCTGAGCGCGTAGTGCGCGGGCTCGGCATTGCCGCTGGTCGCCTCGAATTCGAACGTCAGATCGGCCGGCGATGTCGAGATCATGTGCTTGGCGATGAAGTCATCCCGGTCGTACCAATGGTCTCCATCGTTCTCGAACAGACTGAGTTCCCGCGAGCCGACGAAGAGGAACTCATCACTGAGGACCTGCGTCTGTCCCTGGGTCATGTTCGGCAGCGCGCGCTTCGTTCCGTTGAAGGTCACATACAGCTCGTCCGCGAACGTCTCCGCCTGCTCCAGACACGTGATCGACCGGAGGCGGAGGATGGCCGAACCAGCCGGCGAGCCCACCCGCACGCTCAGGGCGTAGTGCGCGCCTGCGGCGTTGCCGCTGTTCGTCGCGAAGTCGAGCGTCGAGTCCCCCGGCGACTCGGTGACCGTGTGCTTCGCGATGAAGTCGTCCCGGTCGTACCAGTGGTCTCCATCGTTCTCGAACAGGCTGAGCTGCCGAGACCCGTCGAAGAGGAACTCATCGCCGAGTGTCTTCGTGTCGCCCTTGGTCATGTTGGGCAGGGCCCTCTTCGTGCCGTTGAACGTCACGTACAGCTCATCGCTGAAGGTCTCCGCCTGCCCCAGGCAGGCGATCGATGTGAGTCTCAGAATGGCCATGTCAATCCTCCTCGTCTCCGCAGACCTTGCCGACACCCCAGCCGATGAGACCGCCGATCAGCATGCCTCCCGATCCTCCGGTGAGCAGTCCGCCGATGAGCATGCCGAACAACCCTGCCGCCGGGGCGACCGTGCTGTTCCGCGCGGCGTAGGTGGCACCGACCATCGTCGAGCCCATCGCGCTCGCATCGGGATCGTCCAGTGATTCCCGGAACAGCGTGTCGAGCGTCGCCGTGGCGTCCTCGGAGGACTGCTTCCCCGCGTCGACCTGGAAGACGATGCGGGCCACCTGCTCCAGGCGCTTCACGTCGACGTCGGCGATGAGGCCGTTGGCGCGCATGCGCCGGATGCCGAGACCGATCGCCCTCTGCCGGTTCCCGCCGGCCTCCTCGATGATGCGTCGGGCCTCGTCCTCGATCACGGTCGCCAGATCGCCGGGCGACATGCCCAGCGTCCGGTACGCGCGCAGGAGTTCCACGGACCCGAAACTCTCCACATTCAGGGTGCTCATACGAATCTTCCTTCCATAGATCGATGCGGATGGAAACGGCGCTGACGGCCGCTTCCGATGACATCGATCTCGTCGAGTGCATTCTTCTGAATCTGACGACCCCGTTAGGTCGCCCACTAGGAAGAGCGCGGTCGGCAGCTCGCTGATACATCGCGGTGCGCTCCGCTGATCCTGACGAGTGCCGCATGCTCGACGATGCCTGATGCGCCCGTTGCCGTCGGAGACGGAGATCTCGGTATCTGCCTGCGCCGAACACGAAAGAAACCCCCTCACGAAGAGGGGGTTTCCATGGCGGTGACGGTGGGATTTGAACCCATGAAGACGAGATCAGGCTCGATATGAAAGCCTCGTTTCGCGCGGAACCACTGGGATTCGAGTTCGCGGGCGATCAGGTGGTTCGGAGTCGATTGGATTCAGTTGTTGCCACGACGTTGCCACGAGACTCCACGCCGATTGGTCAGCGCGCGACGCGTGAGTGCGAGCATCAGATCGAGGGCTCTTGCGAGCTTCGTGGTCGTCGTGAATCTAGAAGCCCGGCCGCGACTCCTGCCGGAGACGATGGGACTCCGACCTCTGGTTGCCGCTTATACCTCTAATGTCCGAAAAGGGAATCCACCTTAGCAGGGCCGTCTTGCGCCCATCACAGGCGAAAACATGCACTTCCCACATGCCTGCCGCACACCACACACCACATCAACGGCAGCGCGGGTTCGCGCTGAGTCCGCGCGTTCCTATCCACTTCGGGCCGTTCTGGGACACTGCTGGGGACCGTGGGATCTGAATTCCATGCTGGGATATGTCTGAGCCACACCGCACCCGGCAAGGTTCGTGCCCCTCACATGAATAGTAGGGTTCGTGACCCTACTATCCAATCTCGTTGCCCGTCGACCTGCTGCAGAGTGCTCCGAGGGTTCAGCCCGACAGCTCACAATGACGAGAGTGGGCCTCCCGACAAAGCGGGCACCCACGCTCGTCAGACTATTACCCTGATACCGCCGCGGTCGATCCGCGCATGATCAGGCTGACCGGAAGCATGATCGTCTCCTGCACCTGCTCGGCACCGGAAAGCGCCTCCAGCAGAAGCTGAGCGGCGCGGATGCCCATGCTCGTCGCCGGAACACGAACGGTGCTCAGCGGCGGTGCCAAGTCCTCTGCGAACTGAACGTCGTTGAAGCCGATGAGCGACATGTCACGAGGGCACTCGATCCCGGTCTGCCTCATGGCACGCAGGATTCCGACGGCGATCAGGTCGTTGCTGGCCACGACACCGGTGGCGCCGTGAGATCGGTCGTGGAGAAGAGGCAGCATCGCCGCACGACCCGCCTCGATCGACAGAGCTTGGGCGATCACAACCGTTCCCGTCATATCACCGAAGGAACGCCACGCCGCTTCGAAGGCGTCGGCTCTCGTCGTGCTCGTCGAGAGGTTGCTCGGCCCGGCGATGTGCAGAAGTCGACGGTGCCCGAGATCGTGAAGACTGCGAACAGCCGCCGTGATGCCGCTCGCATCGTTGCCGGCCACGAGCGGATAGGGCACGGGGCCAGCGTCACGGTTCAGGAGCACCACCTTCACTCCCGCCTCGTAGAGATCGGCGATCGGCGACTCGTCGCGCTGGCCTGAGGCGATGATCAATCCGTCGACGCGCCGATCGAGCAACGACGTGAGTGCGCCGCGTTCACCCGCCGCGAAACCGTCTGTATTCGCGATGAGGACGGAGTAACCATGGGGTTGCAGGTGGGCTTCGATTGCGCGAACAAGAGGCGGAAAAAGCGGATTGGTGATGTCTGGGATGACGACACCCACGGTCATCGAACTGTTCGTGCGAAGGCCGCGCGCAAGAGTATTCGGAACATAGCCCAGTTGCTCTGCGGCGCGAACAACGCGCTCAACGGTCCGCGCGTTGACCATCGACCTCGTGCTGGCATTGAGCGCGCGGGAAGCGGTGCCCTTGTGGACTTCCGCGAGCGCGGCCACGTCGGCAATCGTCGGACGTCCGTTACGCACCGTTGCCTCACCCCTGACTACCTCATGCTCTGCAACGAACATGCTATTGGCACACCCTCCATGGACGGCTCTCGCCCGAAGTCGAAACGACTCTACAACCGATTGCTAAACCTCTTGTGCTGATCCTTGCGCGCCCCTAAGCTACCGCAATCGATTGCAGAATCTGTCTGGCCATGACAGGTGCGCCGTCGAAACACAACGGAAAGGACACAGCCATGCCCGACACGACAACCGCGGCGGCCCGGAAGTTGCGCCGATGCACCAGAGCCGGCGCGATGATCACGGCACTTGCGACAGCAGTAGGCCTCACCGCATGCGTACCTACTCTCACGACAGAAGCGACGAGCACCCCCTCCGCGGAGAGCTGCGCACTGGACGTCGAGCCCGGCATCAATGAGGTTCCCCTGGAGTCCGGTGGCGTGTCTCGGCCGTTCCAGCTTTACGTCCCTGCCGACTACGACGGACATACGCCGATCCCCATCGTGATCAACGGTCACGGCAGCACGAGCGACGGGGCGGAACACCTCGCCTACAGCGCCATGATGTCGGTGGCGGACGAGCATGTTTTCGCCATCGCATCTCCGACAGGAGCGGTCGAGTTCACCCGCGGATACATCTGGAACTTCCCCGGATTCCCGCTGTACGGCGGGACGGAGTTGGCAGCCGAGGGCACACCCGATGACGATCTCATGGTGAGAGACCTCATCGAAGAAGTGCAACAGGTCGTCTGCACCGATGCGACACGCATCTATGCAACGGGATTCTCAGCGGGTGGACGTATGGCCTCGCGTCTCGCGTGCACGAATGCAGATCTGATCGCGGCGTTCGGCGCCGTCGGCGGCCTGCGGGCCGGCCCGGAGCCGGACCCGACGGACTGCCACCCCGCGCGTCCCGTCCCCGTGATCGCCTTTCATGGCGATGCGGATCCGATCAACAGGTTCACGGGCGGCACCGGCACTACGACCAACTTCGGCTACGGAGTCGATACCGCCGTCGAGCAGTGGGCGTCCATAAACGGCTGCGAAGGCGAACCGACGATCGAATCGGTGACTCCGACTGTCAAGAGCGCGGCGTATCCGTGCCCAGAGGATGCCGAAGTCATCTTCTACACCGTCGAAGGCGGCGGACACACGTGGCCGGGAGCTGGATTCATTCTGCCCGAAGACCCGTTCGGACCGACTGACATGTCCATCAACGCCAGCGAACTGATGTGGGAGTTCTTCTCCCGCCACCAGTTGCCCGCCTCCTGACACGACGCTCGGGGTGGGGTCGAGAGGCTCGGCCCCACCCCGAGTGCTGTGCTCAGCAATGGTTCGCGACGAAGACCATTCCGCTGAACTGCAGGCTGGTCATTCCTCCTCCAGGCCGTCGCTGACGGCCACGCCCTCGGGGAGGAGATCCAACCCCGAGCCATGCGCGGACGTCAGGATGAGCGAGGCGAAGTCCTGCTCGACATTGCCGTTGCCGACTTCCTGAGCGACGATGTTGCGTGTCACCGAGGCGACGGGCATGACGACGCCCAGTTCGCGCGCAGCCGCCAGACCGAGGTCGAAGTCCTTCTGGAGCAGCTCATGAGTGAACGTGGGCGTGAAGTCCAGATTCACCAGGGCAGGCGTCTTGTACTGAGTGAAGACGGACCCCATGACGGAGTCGTTCAGGAAGGAGAGGAATGCCTCCCTCGTGACACCGGACTTCTCAGCGAGAACCGTGATCTCGGCGAGAGACTGGGTCACGACACCGAGGAACACATTGTGCGCGATCTTCACGGTACGAGCGACTTCCCCCTCGCCGACGTACGTGACGCCGCGTCCCCACGTCTCCAGAAGTGGAAGCGCAACCGAGAAGACGTCGCGTGGGCCGGAGACGGCCACAGTGAGCTTGCCCGTCGAGATGACCTTCGGATTTCCGGAGACAGGTGTGGCCAGGAAGCCCACGCCGCGCGACTCGGCCTTCTCACGGACCATGGCGCTCGCCTGTGATGAGACCGTCGATGCATCGCCGATGATCTTCGGCACCCGGCTCTTGTCGGTGAGCAGACCATCGGGCCCGAGCATGACGTGCTCGAGGTCTGGGGATGCAGAGACCATGCTGAAGACGATGTCCCTGTCGGCCAACTCGACCGGCTTGTCCACGACGGTGGCACCGTACTCTGTCAGCGCCTCGGCCTTCGTACGCGTGCGGTTGTAGACCGCGACGTCGTATCCCGCATCCAGCAGGCGCTTTGCCAGTTGGTACCCCATACGTCCTACGCCGATCCAACCCACAGTCGCCTTAGCGGTCATAACGTGCTCCTTCATTTAACAATCGATTGCTTTTCCTTTGAGGTGCCGCGTACGCGCGCAACGCTGTTGCGCATCAGGCGTCGCTCACGGTGCCTCAAGGCTCTATTCCGCGGCGGCGACCCCACGCAGTTCGGGCGCGATCTGTTCGTACATCCATCGCCAGGGTGCTGCTTCTTCGAAGCGTGCGCACGCCGACATCAGCATTCCGTCCTCGAAACGAGGGGCGATGAGTTGGATGCCGAAGGGGAGGCCGTCGATGAGCCCGCCCGGCAGGGAAGCAGCCGGGTGCCCACTGAAGTTCGTGAGGTAGGTCAGGCACCAGCCGATGAGCGGATTCACCTGTTCACCGTCGACCATCGAGGGACCGACCGTCTCACCGTGCTCACGATTCTCCACCGCCAGAGCACCGACCGTCGGCGACGCGATGAAGTCGACCTGGTCGAAGAGCCCGTCGACGATGTCATGAACACGAGTGCGCATCATCTGGTCCCGCTGGAGGTCGTCGAAGCCGGCACCACCGGCGACGTCCATCCAGTGCAGGACATGATCCGGAAGCTGCGGGATCATGTCGAGTCCGGCCTGCCTGAATCCTTTGACAGCAGCAAGGTTGCCCGTACTGATCATGCGGCACCACAGGTCGCTCAACTCGGTTCGAGAGAACGGCAGTCGGACATCCAGGGGCACGATGATCGCCCCCTGCTGTTCGAACGCATTGAGGCTCGCCTCGACGGCTTCGGAGATGCGGCGATCGACCGCGAAGACTCCGAAGTCCCGCGTGTAACCGATACGTTTCCCGGCGATCGCGCCGTCGAGACTGCCGCTCCAGTCCACGGTCTCCCTCAGCGAGTATGGGTCGAGTCGATCACGACCGCTCAGCGCCTGGAGTGCGAGCGCCGCATCAGCCACGCTGCGGGTGATCGGCCCCTCGTAGACGAACGGCGCCGTACCGCCGAAGGCATTCGGTCGCATGACGATCGGTACGCGCCCGAATGAGGGCTGGAACCCGAATGTGCCGCTCCACGCTGACGGGATCCTGATCGATCCACCGCCGTCCGTGCCGTCGGCGACCGCGAGTACACCCGCCCCGACGAGTGCCGCGCTTCCTCCAGAGGAGCCACCGCTGTTACGCCGCAGGTCGAAAGGATTGCTCGTCGCGCCGAAAATTGCGTTGTCGCATGTCCCGCGGAATCCGAGTGCCGGGCTGTTGGTCGTCCCCACGATGATCGCACCCGCGGCTTCCATCCGGCGCGGAAACGTGGATGAGATGTCCCCGACGAATCCAGTGCGCTGGAGCGCTCCCCCGAAGGTGGACGGCCAACCCGGGTACATGTTGTACAGATCCTTCATCGCCGTCGGAACCCCCGCAAGGATTCCGACGTCCTCGCCGGCTTGGATGCGTCGCTGCAGTCGGCGTGCGGATTCTCGCGCGCCTTCGGGATCGATGTGAGTGAAAGCGTTGAGGTGCGGCTCCGCGTTCTCGATCGCGTTCAGCGCATCGTCCACGATCTCTTCAACGCTCCGATCCCCCGAGGTGACTGCGGCCGCGATCTCAGTGGCCTGCGCTCCGGCGAAAGTGGACATGATGGTTCCCAATCTGGTTGGTTGGCGATCGATTACTTGGGTCGAAGCCGCTGGGACGTCGCGCGCATGTGCATCGCGTCACGTCCGGACCGCTGCGATGGCGCTGACTTCGAAGTTGAGAGCCGCGGGAACGAGGCGCACGATTTCGACAGTGGTCGTCGTCGTGAGGTGGGGCAGTGACGTCTTGGTCACGGCCTCGACGACAGCGTTGTTCTTTTCGATGTCGCGGACGTACTTCGTCATCGACACGATGTCGCTCAGCGTCCCGCCAGCCGCGACCAGGATCCGCTCGAGGTTCCGATATGCCCGGATGACCTCTGCTTCAACAGAATCGGACGGCTCGTCGGACGTCGGAGGTCCGAGCACCCCTGCGACGAAGATGAGCTCGTGGTTGCCGACCACCCGAATCGCTGGCGTGAAGGGGAGGCCAGGGATTCCGTACACCTCCTCCGCCGAGCCGATCGACAGGAGGTGTTCAGCATCGCTGAATGGTTGCATGTGCTCTCCCTTCAGGTGACGAGCGCGAATGCGCCCGCATGGGGATGTGGACCGAGTACCGACTGATACCGTGCCGCGCACGCGGCTCGCACCCCGTGCGCGGCTCGGTTGTCACGTCACGAGGTACTCGCGGTTCTTGCTCGCAAGGTCGCGAGCGATCGTGGACCGGGCGAACTCCTCGTAGTCGTCGAGCCAGCGCTCCAGCAGGGTGCGGACGCCCTCATCGGTGAGGTCGCCTTCCTGAGTAAACTTCTCCCCCGCGTGGTTCACGTAGATCTCGGGGCGACCCATGACCTCGAGGTCGGAGTAGAGCGCGATCTTTCGCAGGTCCATCTGCGCGCGATTGGTGCCGATGGTGCCGATCGATGCGCCGATGATCCCCAGCGGCTTGTGCCGCAACGGGTTGAGCGCCGGAACGGGCAAAGTCTGCCAGTCGAAGAAGTTCTTCAGCACTGCCGGGAGCGAGTAGCAGAACTCCGGCGTTGCGATGATCACACCGTCGGCCGCACCGATCTGGCCGTGAACATGCTTCACGCTGTCCGGCACCTCGCCGAAGTAGTACTCGACGCTGGCGAACGGCAGGTCGGAGAGACCGTCGACCGGCGTGATGACCATGGTTCCGCGCTTCTGCGCGATCTCCTGCAGAGCCCGGATGAGGCCGGCGTTGTACGAGCCGGCGCGCTGACTCCCGCAGACTGCTGCGATCTGAATCTGTCCATCGGAATTGACCACTGTGACCCACCTTCAACTCGAGTAGTGCTGAAATCTCGTCACGCAACCGACCAACTCTGGCGGCATCGTTCTGAGGCGTGCGGCGACTCCAGGTGAAGTCGCCGGCATTGGGACGGATCCATGAATTCGTGCTGGATCCGGTGCTGTCGCACGATGTCACTCGCGGCAGCCACGGGTGTTCCTCCTAGAGGGTCGGCCCGATCGACTGGGTCTCGATGCCGAGAACATCACGCCCCAGGAGTTCGTATCCGACGCGACCGGAGAGCCCTGCATGGCGGCTTCCGACGGCGGTGTTCCGCCAGATCCGCTCCAGCGGGTTCACCTGGGAGAAGGTCGACGTACCGTGCGCGCTCGCCAGTGCGTCCACTGCCTCCCAGCACGCCTGTGCGACGTAGGCGCAGTCCGCTCGGTTCTTGGTCTTCTCGTGATCATTGGCCGGCCTCGATTCAGCGACGATCCGATCCAGATCATCGGCCACGGCTAGCATCCGCAGCCGCGCGGTCTCGATGATCTGGGTCGCCCGCCCCAACTCCACCTGAAAGGCGGCGGACTCCGCCTGTGTCCGGTAGGTCGTGGTCACGATCGGCCGCGAGGCTGCTTTGCCGGTGACCAGTTCGAGCGCATGCTCCGCTTCGCCGACCAGAGTGCTCACGATCGCAATGTTCAGCACAGAATAAATATGGGAGCGGTAGATGCCCTGGTAGACGCTGCTGTCGTAGTCGCGCCAGCGAAGGATTCGGTGCTCCGGGACGAAGACCCCGTCGATCACGGCCGTCGAGCTGGCCGTGGCACGCATCCCGGTGACGAACCACGTGTCGTCCACCGTGATGTCTTCGCGGGGCAGCAACACGAACCCGAGCTCTGCCCCCGGACCGAGACTCCCGTTCAGCGGTGCGGTGACGAAGATCCAGTCTGCGACGGTGACGCCTGACATGTAGGGCCAACGACCTGTGAGCTCGATACCCCCTTCGCGAGCCTCCGCGTGGCCTGACGGAGCGAGCACGCCGGCCCCGCGGACTCCGGCACCACCAGCCCAGATCTCCGCCTTGGCCTGCTCGCTGAACAGTGCGAACACGAATGCCGCCGCATTGTTCACACCCATGAACCAGCCGGCCGCCGCGTCGCCCTGGCCGAGCAGGATCGCAGTCTCAACGACGGTGCGGAATGATGCCTCGCCGCCACCAAACCGGGTCGGAGTCAGCAGAGACGTCAGACCGGCACTGGTGATCGCCTCGACGTCAGACGGGTCGAGGTGGCGCTCCGTGTCCGCGGCCGCGGCGTGAGAGCGCAGCTGGTCGCACATGCTGTGGGCGTGATCGATCGCTGTATCGCTTGCTCGGGTTTCGGGAGCGCTCGTCATCATCTACACCTTCCTCACCAGCACCGGATGGCACCGGCATCGCTATGTGGCGATCACACTACACAATCGATTGCAATGAAACAAGAGATCGAGAGAGAGGCGTGCGTGGGTTCCAGACCATTGGGAACTGCACGACAGGCGAGTCGTGCTCAGAATTTACTACAACCGATTGCAGTTGAGGCGCCTCCACCTCTAGCATGACACCAGGGCGCCGTGATCTGACCCGCAAACGGTGGCCACGGAAGGAAGCTGACGATGACACGACGAACGATCCTTCGAAACGCCCATGTGCTGGCTCTGGACGACCAGATCGGCGAACGCGGCGGTGATGTGCTGATCGAGGACGGCGTCATCATCGAGATCGCCGAATCGATTCGCGCCGACGCCGCCGATATCGTCGAACTTGGCGGTGCGATCGTGATGCCGGGCCTCGTGGACACGCACATCCACCTGTGGCAGTCCGCGATCCGTGGTATCGCCTCCGGGACGTGGGCACGCGAGTACTTCGGCCTCGTGCATCCGCTGTCGGGCAGGTTCCGCGCATCAGACATGCATGCGTCCACTCTCGGAGGCGCCATCGAGCTCCTGCTGTCCGGGACCACCACGGTCTTCGATTTCTGTCACGCGACCAACTCCCGCGAGCATGCGGAGGCCTCATTGCAGGCGCTCGACGAATCCGGCATCCGCGGTCTCTTCGGGTTCTGTTTTCGTCATCGTCCAGAGGCCGTCGTGGAAGGATTCACGACGCTCCAGGAGCGGTTCGATGTTCTCGCAGAACTCGTCTCAGACTGGAAGAGTCATGATCGGCTGGGCCTGGGCGTCGCCCTCAACAACATCGACCACGTCCCTCCAAGGGTGCATGCCGAGGAGGTCGGCGCGGCACGGTCACTGGGATTGCGCCAGAGCTTGCACTCGAACCTGCCTGGACAGGTCGCGCTGTCAGCGCGGAACGGGCTCCTCGGCGAAGACTTGAGCTGGGTGCACGCTGCCGCCATCGACGACGATGAGATCGCTCTGCTCGCCGAGCACGGCGGTTCCATCGCCTTCACACCTGAAGTGGAGGCGGCGATGATGGGCGTCGCACCTCGCGTTGGCGCCGCACGACGTCGCGGTGTTCCCGTCTCCATCGGAACAGACGTTCCGTCGGGTATCAACGGCAGCCTGTTCGCGCAGCTCCGGATCGCTCGAGCGGTGACCCGGACGATCGACACACAGACCGAACGCGCTCAGAACCGACCTGGCACGCGAACGGCGTCGCATCCGAGCCTCGACACGATGGACTTGCTGCGGATGGCGACGATCGACGGTGCACGCGTGCTCGGGCTCGAGAAGCAGATCGGCACGGTCACGCCAGGAAAGCGCGCTGACCTGCTCGTCATCGACACGGCGCCGTTCGGTCTGGGCGCCGGCACCGCCGCTGATTTCGTCGTGTACCAGGCCACGGCGCGTAATCTCCGCAGCGTCTATGTCGACGGCGAGTTGGTGGTCCACAACGGCACCCACCTCACGTCCGACATGAACGTCGTGCGACGCAGACTGGACGATGCCCGCGATTGGGTGCTCGGCTGGACCGCAGAAAGCGAGTGGCCGGAGATCGACGAGGAGTTGCGCGCCCGGTACGAAGCCGGGCAGGGCAAGGCATCCTGATGCTGATGAGTTCCAGGGGCGGCTGACAAGAGGCGGCTCGTATCGTATACGCATGGACAGCACGCAGGCTCAACCACTCCGGATCGCGCTCGGCGGTCACATCCTGACCCTTGATGATCACTCCTCGCGCGCAACCGCAATGGCATGGTGCGATGGCGCCGTCGTGGCCGTCGGCAGCGATCGTGACGTACTGGCACTGACCGGCGCCGATCCTGCTGATGCGGTGGACTTCGCGGGTCGAACCGTCATCCCCGGCCTCACGGACGCCCACGCTCACCTGGACCGCTACGGTCTCGGTGCAGATCTCCCCGGCTTCGAGGACTGCGTGAGCGTCGCCGATGTGCTCGAAGTGATCGCGCACGCGGTCGAGACCCGGGAGCCGGGCGAGTGGATCGTGACTCGGCCGATCGGGGCGCCGCCGCACTACGAGCGTGCCCGATTGGGTGAGGGTTCTCTCGTCCCGACTCGTGCGCAACTCGACCGGGTCGCCCCCGACAACCCGGTGTACATCCGCCCGATCTGGGGTTACTGGAATGCGGAGCTCGACCTTGTTTCGGCGGCGAACACCGCCGCACTCCGGGCGGCCGGTATCGATCTGCGCACGACGCGGTCGCCCAGCGCCACGGTCGAGCTCCTCCGCGACTCGTCAGGAGAGTTGACGGGCGTCTTCGTCGAGCGCGTCCGAAACCCCATCCTCGAGCACACCCTGCTGGCAGATGCGCCGACGTTCACGACCGCGCAACGAGCCAGGGCGATCAGGGCCGGAGCTGCCGCTTACGCGGGCTATGGCACCACCGCTTTCTTCGAGGGCCACGGGCTGTCGGACGATGTCCTGGACGCCTACCAGCAGGTTGGTGCTGGGGGCTTGCGTGCGTCCCTGATGTGGAGTTCCAACTGGACTCAGGATGATCCGGATGAGGTCGGCGCGCTGCTGGCCGGCCGGCGACGCCAACTGCAGGCGGCCGATTCGCGCCTTGATCTGCAGGGGGTGTTCGTCGAGATCGATGACGGCTCCGGCGATGCCGCGCTGCGCGCTCGGGGACGTTCACACTCCGGCTGGGCCGGCTTTACGACGGGAGCGGCGCTTCCCGAGGAGCAGCTTCTTCGCCTCTTGCACAGGGCGGCTGAGGCAGGCATCCGCGTGTCGGGCCTAGACGCGCGCCTGCTGCCTCTCATCGCCGAAGTCGACGCCGTCACACCTGTCACGCCGCTGGGCTGGGTGCTGTCGCACCACCCCGTTCTGTCTCCGGAACAGATCGATCAGATCGCACACTTGGGGATGATGGTGACCACCATCGCGCCGTACACCCTGATTCGAGGCGGCGACGCACTCCTCCGCGGTGGTTCGGCCCCGGGAAGCATTCTGCCTCTGCCTGCACTGAAAGCTGCCGGAGTGCCGTTCGCGTTCGGTAGCGATAACGTTCCGATCTCGATCTGGGAGTCGATCTACGCGGTAACCGAGCGCCTCACCGAGAGCGGAGCCGCTATTGGACCGGAGAATGCCCTGTCTCGCGAGGAAGCCCTGATCGCAGCCGCGAGGGGCGGGGCCTCGGCCACCGGAGAGCAGGATACTCGCGGGGCACTGGCGACGGGCATGGCGGCGGATTTCGCCGTGCTCGACCACGATCCGCTTACTTGCCCCGCGAGCGCACTCAGAGCGATCCGCGCCTCAGCCATCGTCATCGGAGGGGATGTGGTCCACGGAACGCTGTAGCCATCTCCCGAATGCAATGGGTTGCAGTTTTCCCGGGAGCATGCGTAAATGGACGCCACGGGCAAGTTCGTATACGAACATCGCGACTATGGCCCGGTAACGACCGCTTTTGATAGATGCTCCAACCCACCCGTCAATGGAGGCACCGTGTCCGCTCGTCACCGTTTCCGAACCACCGTCCTTCCTGCTCTTCTGGTGAGCGTTCTCGCGGTCAGCGCCTGCGCAGGCGAGACCGGCGACAGCACCAGCGGCGATTCGGAGAAGCCGATCGCCCGCATCGTCACTGTCGGCACCCCCGGCACCAACGTGGGGTTCCTCTTCGACGACATCCCTATGGCCGTCGAAGCAGCCGGAGGCGGGGCGGAGGACGCTGGCTACTTCCCCTCCACCCAGCCAGCCCTCGAAGCACTCAGCGGCGGTGCGGCAGACTTCGCCACGATCGTGACCTCCGGGGCACTCACCGGACTCACCGGCACCGGCGACTACCTCTTCCTCGGCGTGGCCAAGGCCTCGGCAGGACAGAGCTCGTCGATCGTGGTGCCGGCCGGCAGCGACATCAAGACGGTGGAAGACCTGGCCGGCAAGTCGGTCGCGGTCACCAAGGGCGCGGCCGGCGAGTACATCGTGGACCAGGCGATGCTCAACCACGGCATGCCGGCCGACTCGATCAAGAAGGTCTACCTCGGCCCAGGCGACGCGGCCGGCGCGTTCATCCAGGGTTCGATCGACGCATGGGCGGCCTTCGACATCTTTATCCCTGCGGCCGTCACCAAGATGGGAGCACGTGTGCTGATCACCGGCGATGACGAGTTGACCGGAAAGTTCGACTACCCGGTGCTCGTCGTGACCCGTTTCTTCGCCGAGGCGCACCCCGAGGTCACGGCCGCCGTGCTGAAGGGCTACACCAAAGGCGGTCAGCACGTGATCGAGGATCCCGACGAGTATCTGTCGATCCAGAAGACCGCGAACGACTTCAGCCCGGAGCAGATGGACTACATCTTCGATCGGCTGCTCGTGTACGAAGCCTACGACGCTCAGACGCTCGCCGAGCTTCAGGAGAGCATCGACAGCTGGAACGAGATCGGTACGCTGAGCGAGAAGCTCGCGGCGAAGGACATCGTGTTCGACGTCGCTTCTGTTCCCGCGAGCTGACCGCGGCCCTGTCATGGCGACGCAAAATTCCTCCGCTCTCACCGAACCCCACGCGAGAAACATCGGGCCCGAACCGCGTCACGCACCCAAGCGCACTCAGTGGTGGTCGCGCATGAAGCCGTTGCGCACGGCCGGACCGGTCATCGTCCTGGTGTTGTGGCAGGTCACGACCATGACCGGTCTGGTGCCGCCGACCGTCCTGCCTCCGCCTTCCGAGGTGTTCGTCACGGGGTGGGAACTCTTGCAGACGGGTGAACTCCAGATGCACCTGCTGGTGTCCCTGGAGCGAATCGCCTATGCCGTCCTGCTCGGCGTGAGCATCGGTTTGGTGATGGCACTCCTCTCCGGCATCTGGAAGGTCGGCGACGCGCTGATCGATCCCCTCATGCAGATGATGCGCACCGTGCCGGTCCTCGCGCTGGTTCCGCTGTTCATCCTCTGGTTCGGTATCGGCGAGCCGTCCAAAGTGCTCATGATCGCGCTGGCTGTGGTGTTCCCGGTGTACCTGAACACATACGCCGGCATCCGCGGGGTCGATCGCAAGCTCATGGAGGTGGGGACGATCGTGCGACTCACACCCATCGGACGGATCCGGCACATCGTGCTTCCCGGCGCGCTGCCCGGATTCCTGACTGGTCTGCGGATGTCACTGGGCGTGGCCTGGCTGATCCTTGTCATCAGCGAGCAGGTCAATGCCAACGAGGGCGTCGGGTACCTCATGAACAACGCGCGTTTGTATTTGCGCACAGACGTGATCGTGCTCGGCATCCTGATCTACGCGGCTGCGGGCTATCTGTCCGACCTGCTCGTGAGGCTCATCGAGAAGCGCACACTGGCCTGGCGTCAGGGATTGGAGACGGTATGAGTGCGAAGGCACCCGAGAAGGCAGATGTTGGCCTCGGTGCCCTTGTCGTGTCGCTGCGCGACGTGTCGCGCTCGTTTGGGGATACGAAGGTGCTCTCGGATATCGACCTCGACATCGAGAGTGGACAATTCGTCGCGCTGCTCGGGCGGTCGGGAACCGGCAAGAGTACGCTCCTGCGGATCGTGACGGGACTCGACACCGGTGCGACTGGCCGGATCGCCGTCACCGACCGCCTCTCCGTCGGCTTCCAGGAACCTCGACTGCTGCCGTGGAAGAAGGTATGGCGCAACGTCGCACTCGGGCTTCCCGGTTCCGACCTGAAGCGGCGGGCCCAGCGCACCTTGCAGGAGGTCGGGCTCGAGCACCGCGCGGATGCCTGGCCGCTCACGCTCTCAGGCGGGGAGGCCCAGCGGGCCTCTCTCGCGAGGGCGCTCATCCGCGAGCCTCAGCTGATGGTCCTTGATGAGCCGTTCGGTGCGCTGGACGCTTTGACGAAGATCAAGATGCACGCGCTGCTGCTCGAGTTGTTCCGCGCCCACCGGCCCGGAGTCCTGCTTGTGACCCACGACGTGGAGGAGGCGATCCTGCTCGCCGATCGAGTGTTGGTCATGGAGGGCGGGAAGTTCGTTTCGGACACCCAGATCGATCTGCCGCATCCCCGCACCAAGGCGGGCGGGTCTTTCGTGAAGTTGAGAACGAAACTGCTGGCTGACCTCGGCGTCACTGACGTCGCCTGACGTCGCTGGAGTGCGCTCGGTTGGGCACGGTGCTACCCGTCTCATGCCGC
This sequence comes from Microbacterium sp. LWO13-1.2, assembly GCF_038397725.1. Taxonomy (NCBI): domain Bacteria; kingdom Bacillati; phylum Actinomycetota; class Actinomycetes; order Micrococcales; family Microbacteriaceae; genus Microbacterium; species Microbacterium sp. LWO13-1.2. The sequence continues at coordinate 1,837,896 of NZ_CP151634.1, read as the reverse complement.
GGTCTGACCGACCCGTGCCGTTTCCGTCGACGGCGCCCGTCGTCCGTCGGCCGTCGGCCGTCGGCGCGTCGTAGGACAACCAGTATCAGCAGCATGAGCACGACGACGATCGCGGCATCGATTCCGATGCCGACCCGAAGTGCGAAGAGGCTGGTGAGGCCGCCGGCTGCGATCGTGATGGCGGAGACGATGGGCGTTCCGAGGGTCATGCTGACTTGCTGGGTCATGGTGACGAGACCAGTGGCGAGTCCGTGCTGTTCCGCGTCGATCCCCGAGGTGGCGGCGACGAGGAACGTGACGACGGCGACCATGTGCCCCCCGGCGGCGATGGATCCGAGGATGGAGTAGAGGACTGTCGAGAAGGCGCCGCCGTCCACGACGACCAGCACTGCGACGACTTGCCACGCCGTTGCCAATTCCTTCTCATCATCGCACGCTCGCACACCGCGCGAGCGTGCAATGCACGAGCGAATCCGATGATCACCGTCGCCGCACTCTAGGAGCCGCATCCAATCTCGCTCGAGCTTCCTCGCGGCGGACGGGACGGCATCTCAACGCGTCGCTCTTCGCGGGCAATGTGCGGTTCGACTATTCGCCAGAGCAGACCACATCGACGAGGTTCCGCTCCACCCATTCGCGCAGAGTCGTGGTCGAGATGCCGTGGCGCGAGTTGAACGTGCCTTCCTTCTCCCAGGCCACGCCGCGTCCCTGCGCGAACGCTGCGCGGTACTTCCTGGTCATGTTGTCTGGGTCGGCGGCGAGTTCAGCCATGAGGAGGGGCTCCGACCATACGCGTAGCTCAAACGAGCGCCCCAGAACCTGTTCCAGCGTTTCCGCCAGCTGGCCGTAAGTGATGGTATCGCCGGCGACGTAGACGATCTCGTTCCGGATCCGCGGCTCGGCGAACAGGATCGCCGCGGTGAGCGCACCGATGTCTTCCGGGGTCGTAACGGTGACGGCGGTGTCCGGGGTGCCAAGTGCGTTCACGGTGTCATTCGGCAGGTCGACCATCCCCGACCCGGGCTCGAAGAGGTAATTCATGAACATGCCTGTGGATATGATCACCCACTCGGTGTCGTCCTGTGATCGGAGGAGGTCTCGCACGTCGAGCTGTGAGTCGAAGATGTCCTGAGGGCTCCCGCGCCCGATCACATCGAAGTCGACTCCGAACTGCCACGGGAAGTACCGTGGGAGCTTCGCCTGCAGCGCCGCCTGCGCAACCTTCATTGGGGTGTCAAGACCGGCGGTGATCCCGGTACAGCCGATGACAGTGTCGTAGTCCGAAAAGATCGCCGCGAGGTCGTCGATGGTGCTCTCCACCAGGTCGCCGGCGACGATCCCGATGCCAAGGGCGCGGATCTCCGCAACGTCGCGCTGCTTCGCCGGAACCGTTGAATCGATCGTGTAGGCGCGCAGCAGCACATCCACGGAGGCTCCCGGCATGTCCGCCACCCGGCGCGCGACGTTGCGCAGCACGGGCATTCCGAGTTCGCCCGCCCCAATGACGAGGATCCTCCGCGACGAGCCGTCCCAGCTGCGCACTGACATGTGTTCTTCCTTTCCTGCGGCATCTCGAGGATCGCGATGCCGTTCACAAAGCGTAAATTTTGACATCAGTGTCAAGGTCAAATCGATCACCCCCGACAGAAGGATGCACCTGATGAGGATCAGCGAGGCTGCGGCGGAGATCGGCGCGCCGGCGCGGATGCTGCGTTACTACGAGCAACAGGGACTCATCGAGGCATCACGCTCGGGAAACGGGTACCGCGACTACTTCGAAGAGCAGGTGGAACACGCCCGCCACGTCCGTGCCCTCGTCGAAGCGGGGCTCTCCACTCGCATGATCAAGATAGTGCTGGACATTGAGTCCCCCGCAGCCGACCGGCCGTCGACGGCGGAGAATCGCGCCTCCGCCGTAGAGCTGGCGAGAGAGCTGCGTGTGGTGGAGAACCGCATCCTCTGCCTACAGAAGAGCCGCGAGGCCGTCATCGGCTATCTCCAGAACTCCGCCCACGCAGATCTGCTCACGGCCAGCCCCCATTTATCGGGCGCGGACGCGGGAGAGCGGGACGAAGCGCCGACCGACACGCTCCGCCCGCATTCGCGCTGATTAGGAACGGATGGCGAAGCCACCGGTCCAGGGCACCTCTTCGCGCACCGCGAGGACGAGCTGCAGGAATCCGAGCGCCTCGAGTTCCCGCGCCCGCTTCAGCGACCCCGCGTCGGTCACGGAGACGCCGCTGGCCGAGATGATCTCGGTCAGCTGCGCTTTGGCCTGGTCGTCGTCACTCGCCACGATCACGGTCGTGGGGACTCCGCCCACCTCGCGCGACCCGAGGGTGGCGGCGAAATTGGTGTTAAAGGCCTTCACGACCTTCGCGTCGGGAACCGCTCGCTGGAACTCAGCAGCAGCGGAGGAGTCGGCGGGCACTGTGAGTGCGTCGAACGTGTCGAAATCGACCGGATTGGTGACATCGACGACGATCTTGCCCTGCAGCTGCTCGGCGTACGTCTCAATAACGTCTGCGACCGCAGGGTAAGGAATTGCGAGCACGACGATCTCACCCGTCAGCGCCTCCCCGAAGGCGGCCGCCGTGCCTCCGACCTGCTCTGCCAGGGCGGCAGCTTTCGCCGAGTCCCTCGCGACAGCCTGCACCGACGCGCCGCCCTTCGCGAGGATACCGGCGATCGCCGAGCCCATGTTCCCTGTTCCGATGATGGAGATGCTTGCCACGTTTCCGTCCTCCTGCTCAATTAGGTTGCAACTACAACTACTTCTCACAACCTACTCTCGGCCTGATCTGTTCCCCCTAGAGTTGGTGCGATATGTCCTACAAAGTCCCTCGGATGACCGATGAGCAATCTCGCGCCTGGTTGGCGCTCGTCTGGACGGCGGAGCTGCTCCCGGCAGCGCTCGACGCGCAACTGCAGGCGGACTCCGGTCTGACACACTTCGAGTTCATAGTCATCGGCACACTGCAGCAGGCGAAGAACAGCACTCTGCGCACGAAGGACCTCGCCTCCGCCACGAACTCGACGCTGCCTCGCCTGTCGAGGGTCGTCGGTAAACTCGCAGTTCGCGACCTGGTGGAACGCATCGGAGCAGATGACGATGCCCGCGTCGTGAATGTCAGGCTCACCGCGGCAGGGCGACGTGAACTCATCCGCGCGGTACCTGATCACATCGCGCTCGCCAAGTCGGTCGTCATCGACCATCTGTCCGTCGACGATCTCCGAGCTTTGACCCGCATTCTGGCGCCGCTCGTCGAGCGACTCGATCCGCTCCACCGCGTCGGGTTCGCTGCGGCCGAGAGATCCTCCTCCCGCTGAGCGGGATTCCTGTCCGACGGCCGTCAGTCCTGTCGGCGCGTGATCTCCGCCATCGCCGACCAGTCGAGCCTGGCGAGCTCTTCATCCTGGAGCGTCTGCTCGAAGATGTCAGTGAGAACCGACGCAGTCGGCAGGGCTGCACGGAACTCCTGCGCAGCCGACCGTGCCAGATTGAGATCCTTGAGTCCCAGCTCCGCCGAGAATCCGACGGGCAGATACCCGCGTTCGGCGATCATCTTGCCGTATCCGGTGTATGCGCTCCCGGTGTAGGCGGCGTCGGTCAGGATCTCGACGAAGACCGAACCGTCGACACCTCCCCGCTCGATCAGGTTGACCGACTCGGCCAGCGCCTGCAGCGTGTGGATGAGGTTGTAGTTGACCCCGATCTTGACGAGGTTCGCACGCTCCGGTTGGTCGCCGAGGCGCCAGGTGCGCTTTCCGAGAACCGTCAGGAACTCTTCGGCACGGTCCAGAGCGGCCTCAGGTCCGGCGGCGACGATGTTCAGACCACCGCTTGCTGCCAGGTGAGGGCGGCCCAGCACCGGAGCGGCGACATAGTCGACACCAGCCTCGCGATGACGCGCGACCAGATCCCGCACGGTATCGAGACTCAGCGTCGACATGTTGACGTGCACCGAGCCGGCCGCACTGCGGAGTGTCTCGTCGGAGAAGACCGCGTTTGCGGCCGCGTCGTTCGCGAGCATCGAGACCGCGACTCCGGCGCGAAGCGCCTCGGCGGGTGTCGCCACCGGTCGGGCTCCGGCCGCAACGAGCGGCTCCAGCGGCGCGCGCGATCGGTTCCAGACGAGCACCTCGTGCCCCGCATCGATGAGACGGCGAGCCATGCCTGCGCCCATGGTGCCAAGGCCGAGGAAACCAACTGTTGTCACGAGAAACTCCGTTCGATAGTCCTGGAAAAGAGGAGGTCAGGGGAAATTCGCGCTTGTCGAGCCACGCTCGATGAACTCGGGCTCGAGCATCTGACGGACGTCGGTCGGTCTCACTCCCTCGAGGAGATCGAACGCGATACGCGCGCTACGACGACCCAGCTCGAAACCGGGGAGGCGCACGGTCGTCAGCGGCGGGTCGAGATGGTCAACGAGCGGCGCATCGTTGTAGCCGACTACTGAGATGTCCTCGGGACACCGCAATCTGGCGGCTCTAATCGCATCGATCGCGCCGATTGCCATCAGGTCGTTGTGCGCGAAGACCGCAGTGGGTCGCCTGTCAGGCGGCTGACGCAGAAGCATCTCCGCCTGACGTCGCCCCTCCTCGACGGTGCTCTCCGGCGCATGGGCACCTGTCGACACATCGGAGGCTTCGGGGTGCTCGCGCATCGCCGCGCCGAACCCCCGCGCGCGCTCGACGAAGGAGGATATCTGGAACGTACCTGGTATCTGGGCGATGCGCCGGTGCCCCAGAGCCAGGAGGTGTTCTACCGCCACCCGGGCACCCACGAAGTCGTCCGGCAATACCTCGAGGTGACGTCGCTCGGCACCGGCGAGCCCGGACGAACCGAATCCTCGTACCGCCAGCACCACCGGAACCCGGCGCTCGAGATCCGAGACGAAATCCTCGTCATCGACCTGCGCGGCACTCAGGATGATGCAATCCACCTGATTGCGCAGAAGTCGGATCACGACGCTACGCAGGATCGCCGGGTCATCGTGGGTTTCGGCCACAAGTGGCGTATAGGTGCCGGTGCGGGCTTCGTGCTCGATCCCTCGCAGCAAGGAAACCACGAAGGAGTTGGCCAAGTCGGCTACCACGACGCCGATCGTGCCCGTTCTCCCCCGGCGCAGACTTTGCGCGACCGCGTTCGTACGATAGCCGAGCCCCTCTGCCACGGCGTGCACCCGCGCCTTGGTCGCCTCGCTCACGAGGTGGGATTGGTCATCACTCAGAGCTCGTGACGCCGTCGCGACATGGACGCCCGCCTCGCGCGCGACATCTTTCAGGTTGGGAACTCGGGATTCGGCCATATTCGCACTGTAATGCCCGTTCATTCGCCCGAGGCGCACTCGGTCCGTGCTCCTCGCAGCGCGTACCGATCCCGCGAAGTCTCGGGCCGCGCTGTCGGTACCCTCATCCTGGTCCATGGTCTCGCGAGAGATACTCCGCCACTCAGTACGGGTTGGCGACCATGAGTTCGTCGGCGGGATACTTCGTGAGAATGATCGGACCGTCTTCCGTCACGACGACCTCCTCCTCGATGCGCGCAGCCGAATAGCCGTCACTCGCCGGGCAGTATGTCTCGACCGCGAACACCATGCCGGTCTTGATCTCGACTGGTTCGCGGTAGCTGTTCAGCCGTGAGATCACCGGCCGCTCGTGAAGTCCGAGCCCGAGTCCGTGGCAGAACTGCAGACCGAAGGCCGAGAGCTCGTCATCGAACCCCAGAGACTCCGCGGTGGGGAACAACGACGCGATCTCGTCTGAGCCCACCCCGGGCTTGATGGCTGCGATCGCGTTGTCCATCCACTCCCGCGCCTGCGAGTATGCACTCTTCTGGGGACCTGTCGCACGACCCACACTGAACGTGCGGTAATAGCACGTGCGATACCCGTTGAACGAGTGGATGATGTCGAAGAACGCCTGATCGCCCGGACGGATGATCCGGTCGGTGAAGTTGTGCGGATGCGGGTTGCAACGCTCTCCGGAGATCGCGTTGATCGCCTCCACCTGATCGGAGCCGTACTCGTAGAGCTTCTTCGCCGCCAAAGCGACGATGTCGCTCTCGCGCACACCGGGCTTCAGCGCTTCGACGATGTCGGTATAGACACCGTCGACCATCGCCGCTGCCTGGTTCAACAGCATGATCTCGTCGGCGCTCTTGATCTCGCGGGCATCGAGCATGTGCTGCTGGGCGTCGACCACTGTGAGGCCCTGGCGCTGCATCTCGAAAAGGAACGGTGGCTCGACGATGTCGATCCCGACCGGGCTATTGTGCAGCCCGAGGTCCTTGAGGATGCCCTTGATCTCGGTCACGGCATCGACCATGAGGCCCGCGGTGGGAGCCACCGCGCCCCGGAATCCGAGGAAGCCGGGATGATTGTGGTCCTGCTTCAGCCATGGCGAGTAGAGCTGGTGGTGCTTGACCGCAGAACCGAAGTCCCACAGGTGCGGCTCCCCGCCACGCGTGAGCAGGGCGTACCGGATCATCTTGTCGCCCAGCGCGCCACCGACCCACGACGACGTGGTGTAGCGGATGTTATAGAAGTCGAACAACAGGAAGGCACCGCATTCGCTCGCTTCCAGCGCGGCTTGGGCGCGCTGGAGGCGATAGTCCCGAAGGCGGGAGAAGTCGACCCGCATCTCGTAGTCGACACCCATCTGTCCGGGAGTCAGGAGCGGTCGGGGAGTGTTGGCGGCCTCGGCCATCGGTGGCGATCTCTCTATTGGGACGGTGGTCGTATTCGACGGTACCGCAAATTCAAACGATTGCATTGCGAGCGGAAACCGATCCCCTGGGGAATCGCAACCACTTCCTCCGGATCGTGAGGTGACCATCAGATGGCCGACTTAGCTGACCATCCAGCAGTCACGACACGCAGCATCGCGCTGCCCGGAACGAGAGGAGGAAGAGGCAGCCCGCTCATCAAGAGAGGCTGCCCACCCTGTCCGCTCTTTATCGAACTGCGGCGATGCCGTCGATCTCGATCGTCGCGCCGTTGTAGAGGGAGTGCACACCGATGACGGTGCTCGCGGAAGGCGTGGTCGTCTTGACGATGCCGTTGCGCGTCTCTCGCCAGGTGTGAAGCTTCTCCTGGTCGAGTTCCGTGATGTACACGTTCACGCGAACCAGGTCGTCATACGTGACGCCGGCGGCATGCAGGGCGCGCTCGAACTCGCCGTACGTGAGTTCGATAGCGCGAACGAAGTCGGTGGGCACAGATCCGTCTTCTTCGAACCCAACCTGCCCAGAGATGAAGATGAGCTCACCCGCGGTGACGCGGGTGCTGTCAGAGATGCCGGGAACCACGGGAGCCGGGATGCGGGAGATACGTTCGTTGGTCATATTCATTACTCCTTGTTGAATGCGAATGGTCGGAAGGTTCTCATTCGTCTCGTCCGTAGACGACGCAGAACGGGACGGAAGATGTGGGTAGCGAAGATCGGTCCGAGAGCGTGTGCCACCGGCGGTTGTGATACACGAGAGGAATCGGCTCCTGGTCGACGTCTTCGCCGTGCTGCTTGGACTCGATCGCCTCAACGAGGATCAGGGTCGAGCCGTTGGCATCCACCCGCTGTACGACCCGTCCGCGCAACCAGTGCGCCCCCGGGTAGTAAGGCTCACCGGTGGGGAGCCGGCTCCACTCGACGTCCGGTCCGAACCGGTCGACCCCCCGCTGCGCACCCAGCTTGGCAAGGGCGACCTGGTCTGCAGCGAGCATGTGCACGACGACTGTCTCAGCCTTGAGGATCGTCGGCGTACTCGAAGAGAGGGCCGACGCCGAGAAGACGAGCGTCGGCGGATCGATGGACACCGATGCGACAGAGCTGACGGTCATCGCGACCGGGCCATCGCCAGCGTCGGCGGTGACGATCGCGACGCCGGCCGGGTGCGACCGGAAGGCGAAGCGAAAGTCATCAGCGGAGATGGCGGAATGAGTCTCAGTCATGGTCATTTTCTCACCGTTCACTTGGTTGTTTTCGAAGTCGGTCTCGACCGGGGACTCACACCACAGGCAGGACAAAGCGGGCATCGCCTTCACGGCCCACCATCACCCGCCCGAGAGCCTCGTAGCCACTCGCCGAGAGGGTGTGCCCGTGTCGGGCTGCTGCTGCCTGATCACGCCAGATCCGCTGGAGCACCGACGAGTCGGAGAACCCTGCGGAGCCGTGCGCCGTCACTAGATCACCGATGAGTTGAGTGATCGTGTCGATGACCCAGCCCGCCTTCGCACGCAATGCAATGCGATCGGCGTAAGGCGCATACTCGCCTCGTTCGGCCGTGAGGTAGATCTCGTCAGCGACCTGCTCAGCCAGAGCTTCGGCCGCCGCGAGCTGAACCGCAGCTTTGGCGAGCGTGTACTGAAAGATCGTCGAATCCGCCTGACGGTCATATCCCGTGAAGGCGATGGACTTGGTTCCCGCCGCCGCCACCACGAAGTCCAGTGCTGCGCGGCCCATTCCCAGGTGGGGCCCCACCAAGTTCATGAAGAGCGACGGCACGAACATCGTGCGATACGACGTCTCCTGGTTGCTGCCGATGTACTCACCCTCGATCGCTGCGGTCAGCCGGAAGATGCGGTGACTCGGCACAAGAACATCGTTCGCGAGCTGGGTGACGCTCGCCGTCGACTTCATCCCAGCGACGAACCAGTCGTCCTCAAAGGTGAGGTCCTCTCGAGGGATCAACGCAACACCGGCGTCGATGATCTCACCCGCGACGTTCTTGAGCGGCACGCCGAGAAGCGACCATTCTGCCTCGCGGCTGCCCGTGCCGTACGCCCATCGACCGGTGATGCGGTATCCCCCGTCAACGACGACGGCCTCTGACGTGGTGGCAAGGACGATGGAGACGAGCGCGCCCGCCTTCCCCCGCTCCCCCCAGACATCGCCCTGCGCCTGATCGCTCATGAGGCTCAGCACCCAAGCGCCGGTGTTGTAGATGCCGGCCATCCAGGCGAGGCTGCCGTCGCCGGCACCGATCGCACTCGTCACGGCCTGCACGTCACGAGTGTTGCCGGCGAGCCCGCCAAACTTCTCCGGCGCCGACACGCTGAATGCTCCCGTGGCCCGTACAGCCTCGAAGATGCGTTCCGGAACACGCCGGGAGAGGTCTCCTTCACGTCCGCCTTCTGCGAGCTCGGGGCGAAGCGCCGTGATTCGATCGATGACTTCAGTGATCGATGGTCGAACAAGTGTGTCAAACAAGGGTGTTCCTCCTCGGGACGTCTGAATTTTTGAAGCAAGAGACAAAATGCAAACGATTGCTTGCGCCTTATGCTAGGCCGAGATTGTTGCAGCGATGTTTCAAGGTCGTAAGTTGCCGGATTCGCCTGCGTCGCATGGGAAGAGTGCCGCCGCCTGCAGGCTATGCATCGAAGACCTCCGGATGTCGAACCAGTTCGAGCCGACTGCGACGGATATGTCGGCGGAGGACCTGCTCGGCCTCGTCGGCATCTCGACGACGTAGAGCCGTGACCAGAAGGTGATGGTCGTGATGCACCGCATCATCGCCCTCGCGATAGAAGAGGCGCGTCGCAGTCCTCCGATAGTGCTGCGTGCGATTCCACAGGCGAAAGACCGTCTCGCCGAGAACAGTGGTCTGCACAGCCTGCAGGCTCGAGTGATGGAACTCGCGATCCAGGAGCAGAAAGCGCTCGACATCGGAGGTGCTCGCCATCGCGTTGGCAAGGGAATCCATGTTGTCGATCACCGAGTCCGACAGGAGAGGGACGTTCAACCCGAGAAGCAGCGGTTCCAGACTCTCCCGCATGCGATACATCTCCTCGCAGTCCGAGATCGTGAGCCTCGACACCCAGGCGCCGGTGTTCGCGACGAGCGTGACGAGGCCCTCCGCCTCCAGCATCCGCAACGCCTCGCGCACGGGCAAGCGACTGGCGCCGAGCTGATCGGCGAGCTGGCCTTGACGGATACGCTCGCCCGGTGCGTATTCACCCAAGAGGATGGCATCACGCAGCGTCGCCGCGATGCGAGCGCCGGTCGCACCGTGGATGAGCGTGCTGGTCTCTATCGACATGTCGACCTCATCGCTCGGGGTGCGCCGGGTGCCAGAGCAGGCTGTCGGCTTGCTTCTCGTACGCCTTGCCCTGGGGGAAGCTCACAAGTTCGAACTGCAGACCCCACGGGCTGGTGAAATAGACCCAGCGCTGGCCTTCCGCAGCCTGGGCACTGGATGTCGGAGACCCCATGACCTCGACGCCGTTGTCATTCAGGTAGCGCACGGCCTCGTCGATGTCATCGACGTAGAACGCGATGTGAAACCCGCCGAGGTCGCTGTTGCGGGGATGGGGCGCCTGACCATCGGCCGCCTCATAGAGGAAGACCTCGAAGTTGGCCCCGTTGCCCAGCCGGAAGAAGCGGATCTCACTGATGACAGTGCGCGGATGCACTCCCAGATGCGTGTGCATCCAGTCGCCGTCTGATTTCTTCGATCCGAGGGTGTAGACGCGTTCGCAACCGAGGATGTCGACGAGGAATCGCTCAGCTTCTTCCAGATCCGGGACGGTGAATCCGATGTGGTCGGTCCCGTGGATGCCGGGGATGCCCGGCCGCACGGCGTCAGCCATATGTGGACTCCTCTGTCGCAACCAAATTGGATACACCGTACCCGTATCGGCAGTCTACGACGATATATTCCGATATGCAAACGTTTGTATTGGATCCGATACTCCGCTACCGTCGACTCAGCGGTCTAGGTGATCGCGCGAGAGGAATGGCGAAGATGCCGAAGAAGAAGCGACTCCAGACCGGCGTCGACTGGTTCCAGCTGACCACCACCGACGCGGATTGGAATGCAGCCGATCCCGCACTTCTGGGGACCATGCTGAGTGAACTGCATCTGATCCGCGCGTTCGAGGAGACGGTCCTCGAGATCGCCGGCGAGGGACTCGTCCATGGGCCAGCGCACTCGAGCATCGGGCAGGAAGGTGGAGCAGTCGGCTCAATCGTCGGGCTTCGCTCCACCGACGGCGTCAACGGGTCTCACCGGGGTCACCATCAGTTCCTCGCGAAAGCTCTCACCCACGTCAGCGCCGGAACGATCGATCCCGCCGAGCCGGTGAACGACGACATCCAGACGGTCCTGCAGCGGACCCTGGCGGAGATCCTTGGCCTCGCGCAGGGCTACTGCCGTGGCCGCGGCGGGTCGATGCACCTCCAGTGGTTCGAAGCCGGGGCACTCGGAACCAATGCGATCGTCGGCGGCGGCGCACCGATGGCCACCGGTAACGCCTGGGCGCAGAAGCACTCAGGGACGACGGATCTGTCCATCAACTACTTCGGCGACGGCGCAGCGCAGATCGGCTCGGTGCTGGAGTCGATGAACCTCGCTGCCGCATGGAAGCTGCCGGTCTGCTTCTTCGTGGAGAACAACCTCTACGCGGTGTCGACGCGCGCCGACGAGATCACCGCGGATCCGAGGTTCTCCGTCCGCGGCCAGGGCTTCGGAATCCCCTCCTGGCGTGTGGACGGAATGGACCCGCTCGCGGTGCACCTGGCAACCCTGGAGGCATCAGAGCGGATGCGCTCGGGCGAAGGCCCGACCGTCATCGAGGCAGAGGTGTACCGGTTCTTCCACCAGAACGGCGCCTACCCCGGCAGCGCGTTCGGATACCGCACGAAGGAGGAGGAGGCACTCTGGCTCGCCCGCGATCCCCTGGACCTCGTGGCCCGGCACATGATCCGTCGTGGACTCATCGAGGACGCCGGCGTCTCGGCCCTTCGCGAACGCGTTCAGGCTGCGATGACGGAGGCCGCAGCTCAACTTCTCGAGTCAGATCCGGATCGCCCCGGAAAGCGCCGCATCCGACCGGAGCTGTGGCCGGAGACGAGCTTCGTAAACGTGGGCGTCAGAGGCGACGGTAGCGAGTTGCAGGGTCTCCCCGCGCTCGATGAGTCCGCTCCCCTGCGCCCGGTGAAGTTCATCGAGGCCGTGGCCCAGGTGATGGACCGCCGCATGGAGACGGACCCGCGCATCGTCGTGATGGGCGAAGACGTGCATCGCCTCAACGGAGGCACCAACGGCGCCACCAAGGGGCTGCCGAAGAAGTACGGCGAGGATCGCATCCTCGGCACCCCCATCAGCGAGAACGCCTTCGTCGGTCTCGCCGGTGGCCTCGCCCTGGACGGCCGCTTCCGTCCGGTCGTCGAGTTCATGTACCCGGACTTCATGTGGGTGGCCGCCGACCAGGTTTTCAACCAGATCGGCAAGGCGCGGCACATGTTCGGTGGCGACAACGATGTGCCTCTCGTGCTGCGCACCAAGGTCGCGATGGGATCCGGCTACGGGTCACAGCACCTGATGGACCCCGCGGGCATCTTCGCGACCAGCCCCGGATGGCGAATCGTCGCCCCCTCCAACGCGAGGGACTACATCGGTCTGATGAATGCGGCTCTCGCGCTGCAGGACCCGGTGCTCGTGATCGAGCATGTCGACCTCTATGGCACAGCTGACGAGATCCCGGAGGGCGATCTCGATTACATCATCGAGCCGGGCTCGGCCGCCGTGCTCCGGGAAGGTTCCGACGTCACCGTCCTCACCTACCTGGCAATGGTCGCTCACTCCAAGGAAGCGATCGAGCAGACCGGCATCGATGCCGAACTCATCGACCTGCGCTGGCTCGACCGGGCATCCATCGACTGGGAAACCATCGGCGACAGCATCCGCAAGACGAACGCCGTGCTGATCGTCGAGCAGGGCTCGCAGGGCACGTCCTACGGCGCATGGCTCGCCGACGAGATCCAGCGGCGATTCTTCGACTGGCTCGATCAGCCGGTCGCCCGAGTCACCGGAGAAGAAGCATCGCCCAGCATCTCTCGCGTGTTGGAGCGGGCAGCCATCGCCCGCACGGAAGAAGTGGTCGCGGGCCTGGAAGCAGTCCGCGCCGGATTCGGATCCTGATCATGGTTGAAATCATCCGCATGCCCGAGATCCTCGCTGGCGCCGAAGAAGCGGCTGTCCAGTCTTGGCTCGTCTCCCCGGGCGATACCATCGCACAGAATCAGCCGATCGCCGAGATCGAGACCGACAAGGCGAGCGTCGAGATGCTGTCGGAGGCCGCCGGAGTGGTTGGACGCCTCCTCGTTCCCGAGGGCGACAGCGTGGCGGTGGGCGATCCGATCTTCGTGATGCTCGCCCCCGGCGACAGCGAGAAGGATATCGATGCTGCTCTCGCGGCTATCGGCCTGGGCGAGACGCCATCGGCGCCGCCCGCAGAGGCCACCGATCCAGAGCCGCAACCGTCGAACTCGGCCCAGCCGACGCCCCCGGTCACTGCGATGGAGCAGGCGACCGTCCCCGCCCCGGAGCAGAGCGATGCAGCTGAAGCGCGTCGACTCTTCGCTACCCCCATCGTCCGTCGGCTCGCGGAACAGCACGGCGTGGCGTTGCAAGACGTACAAGGAACCGGTCCCAACGGGCGGATCGTGCGTCGCGACTTCGAGACGCACCTGACCCGGCTGACGACAGCTCCTCCCGTTCCGGTCGCGCCCTCTCCCGCGCCCGCGCAGGAGCCGTCGAGTGCGAGCACTTCGGAGGTCGCGGCTGCCGGCACAGCACCCTACGAGGACATCCCCCTCGATCGCATGCGCAAGGCGATCGCCCGTCGCCTCACCGAGAGCAAGTCGACCGTGCCGCACTTCTATCTTGTGGCCGACTGCCGCGTGGACGAGTTGATGGCCCTGCGTGCGACGGTGAACCAGACGGCGAGTCGCAAGATCTCCGTCAACGACTTCGTGGTGAAGGCCGTCGGCGCAGCTCTCATGGAGGTCTCGCAGGCGAACGCGACGTGGAACGGCGACAGCATCCGTCAGTTCTCCTCCGCAGATGTCTCGGTCGCCGTCGCCACGGAAGGCGGCCTGACCACTCCGGTGCTGCGCGGAATCGAACGCATGTCGCTGACAGAAGTGAGCGCCACCATCGCCGAGATGGCGGAGCGCGCACGCTCAGGGCGGCTCAAGCAGCACGAGCTCGAGGGAGGCAGCTTCTCTGTATCGAACCTCGGCATGTACGGCACGTCGCAGTTCACCGCCATCCTCAACCCGCCGCAGGCGGGAATCCTCGCGGTCGGCGCCGCGCGGGCGGTGCCGGTGATCGACTCGGACGGGGCTCTCTCTACCGGGAAGGTCATGACCGTGACGCTCTCAGCTGACCATCGCGTACTGGACGGGGCGGTCGCGGCCCTGTGGCTCGCCGCCTTCCAACGACGCATCGAGAACCCTCTCACCATCCTGATCTGACCTGACCTGACCTGACGAAAGAAAGCAACCATGGCAATCATGCGAAGTGTCAACCCCACCACCGGGGAGGAACTGGCGACGTTCGAGCAGGATAGCGACACTGTCGTCGAACAGAAGCTGGCCGCCGCCAACACCGCTGTACCGCAGCTCAAGGCGGCAGGGTGGGCTCGCCGAGCCGAGCTCATGAACGCCGCCGCGGACCTCCTGGAGGCTGACCTCGAAGTGGTCGCGGCGATGATCACGGACGAGATGGGCAAGCCCATCGCACAGTCGCGTGGTGAGGTGGCGAAGTCCGTCTACGCGATGCGATATTACGCCGAGAACGCCGAAGGTTTCCTCAGCGGGCGCACTCTCGACGACCCCTCCGCGGTCGGCGCGAGCCAAGCTGGCACGCGCTTCGACCCGCTCGGCGTCGTCCTCGCCGTCATGCCGTGGAACTACCCCATCTGGCAGGTCATCCGTTTCGCGGCACCGGCCTTGATGGCCGGGAACGCGGGCATCCTGAAGCACGCCTCGAACGTGCCTCAGGCGGCGGTCTACCTCGGCAGTCTCTTCACGCGTGCGGGCTTTCCTCAAGGCTCCTTCTCGACCCTTCTCATCGGCGCTGGACGGGTCGAGAGCGTCATCCGGGATCCGCGCGTATCCGCCGTCACGCTGACCGGTTCTGAGCCAGCCGGGAGGTCGGTCGCGTCGATCGCCGGCGACGTGCTGAAGAAAGTCGTGCTCGAGCTCGGCGGCTCAGACCCGTTCATCGTGATGCCCTCTGCCGACCTCGAGGCGGCCGCGGAAATGGCTGTGAAGGCCCGCACCAGCAACAATGGTCAGGCCTGCATCAACGCGAAGCGCTTCATCGTGCACACCGATGCCTACGCCGTGTTCTCCGAGAAGTTCGCCGCGAAGATGGCGCAGTTGCAGATCGGCGATCCGCAGGACGAGAGCACCGACATCGGACCCCTGGCGACTTCGTCGGGCCGCAACGACATCGTCGAGCTGGTCGATGATGCACGAGAGAAGGGCGCGGACATCATCGTGGGCGGCTCTTTCGACGACAGCGCCGACGGATGGTTCTACCCGCCTACCGTGATCGCGGGGATCACTCCGGAGATGCGCCTGTTCGAGGAAGAGGCCTTCGGACCTGTCGCAAGCCTGTACGAAGCCGCGTCGCTCGAAGACGCTCTGAACATTGCCAACGGTCTCGACTTCGGCCTGGGCTCGGCGTTCTGGAGCTCGGATGAAGCGGAGATCGGACACGCGATCAAGACGATCGAGTCCGGCGCCGTCTTCATCAACGGCATGACCATCTCCTATCCCGAGCTGCCCTTCGGAGGCATCAAGCGCTCCGGGTACGGCCGCGAGCTCTCGGCGGAGGGCATCCGGGAGTTCTGCAACCTCAAGACGGTGTGGGTCGCTTGACCCACCAAGACGCGTAGCGGAACTCACCCGAGAGCGCGCGACGTATGCAGAACGGCCCCGTGGAGAGGTCCACGGGGCCGTTCTGCATGCCCGGGCGCAGCGCCTCAGCGACAGGAGAAGGGGCCCTCGGCGCGGTGGGACGTCTCCGTCGCCGCTCCGAGGGCCCCTTTTCGTCCAACGATCAGAAGGGCTGAACGTTGTCCTCGATACCGAAGAGGAACTTGCCGTAGACCTCGGCGCCGATCTCCGGGTGCACCAGAGCGTGACGGCTCGCGGTCTCGCTGTTGCGCCAGAAACGCTGCAGCGGATTGATCTCGGCGAAGCTGAAGGCTCCGGCGATGCTGAGGCAGCGGTTGATCGACTTGCGCACGAGCGCTGCCGCCTGGCCGTTGTCCATACGAGTCCTGGCACGCTCTTCCACCGTCATCGGGCGACGGTCACGGGCGGCGGAGTCGATGATCGCAACACTGCGCGTGACGAGCAGGTACGCCTGGTCTGCCTCGGACTGCGCCTTGGCCAGCTCGATCTGGTGCACCACCGAGTTCTTCGCGTGCTGGTACACCGAGTACGTGATCGGCTTCTCACCGACGCCACGGGCGATCTCGATGGCACCGCGCGCCATTCCGATCTGCGCAGCGCTCAGCACGATCTCCGCGACAGGCACGAAGGAGGCATTGTAGTTGTCCTCCTCGGCCCAGACCCGGGGGTACTGCTCGGTCGCGAAGTTCCCGATCGGCTCGATGCGGTGGTCAGGGATGAAGATGTCCTCGACGAAGACGGTGTTCGAACCCGTTCCGCGCATACCGGCCACGTACCAGGTGTCCCTGATGTTCGAGTCCGACTTCGGGATCAGCACGAGCGAGTTCACGGGGAGACCGTTCTCATCCTCGCCCGTGCGCACCGGCACGATGGACCAGTCCGCGTGCAGCGACCCGGTGGAGTAGCCCCACTCGCCCGTGAGGCGGATGCCGCCCTCGACGCGCTCGAACTTCTTGGTGGAATTCGCCTGCATGAAGGGACCACCCGGCGAGAGCACGGCGGCGACGGATGCGCGGGGGTTGGAGCCGAAGACGTCTTCCTGAGCCTGCTCGGAGAACAGGGTGGCGAACCACGTGGACGAGTTCAGCAGCGCTGAAACCCAACCGGTGGCACCGTCAGCCTGGCCGACGGCCGCAACGGTATCGATGAAGGTGCGGAAGTTGCCGCCGAGGCCGCCCCAGCGCTTCGGGATCGAGATGTGCAGAAGACCTGCGTCCCGCATCGCCGTGATGACCTCTTCCGAGACACGACGGTTCTCCTCACCCTGCTGGGCGTACTCGCGGATCAGAGGCTGCAGTGCCTGTGCTTTCGCGATGATCTCGTAGTCGGGGCCGGGCGCGCCGAAAAAGGCGTCCATGGCCGGTGCTTCTTGAACTGAACTGCTCACTGTCGCTCTCCTTCGATGACGCCGGCCTGGAGCCTGCGTGTGATTGCAATCGTTTGCTTCTATCGATGATGGTATACGCCCGATGGCTACTTTTGTGTTTCGGTTTTGAAAACTTCCGCCCTGCGAAGGCTGAGCGCGAACCGGACCTGGCTATCGGGTCGCAGTGAAGTCGATGTCCACCAAGGCTGCGAGGAAGTCACTCAGCTCCGCCGCCATGTCGACCGCCTCGGGATTCAACAGCCATTGCACCTGCAACCCGTCCATCATCGCGAGGGTAGCCACGGCGGCGCTTCGCGGCGCGACTCCCGGTCGCGTGCGATTCTGCCGCTCCAGATCTTCGAACGCCTTGCGCAGGTTGGTGCGGGCTTCTTCATAACGAGCAATGAAGTAGTCCCGCGCGGGGTGCCCGGGTTGCGTGGCCTCCGCGGACAGGACGCAGTACAACTCGACAACGCCGGGCGCGGAGGCGTTACGAGCCGCCGTGGTGACCAGCCCGCGCAGAGTCACGTCTCCATCGCCCTCGGCCATGCGCACCCATTCCAGGCTGTGCTGATCGCGGCGATCCAACACAGCCGCCAGCAGCGCAGGCTTGGTCGGGAAGTGGTGCAGCAGCCCCGCCTCACTCATTCCGACCCGCTCAGCCACATCGCGGAGCGATCCCGCACGATACCCCACTTGGGCGAACACTTCGAGCGCAGCATCGAGAATCGCTACCCGCTTCGCTCCTGTCTTCGCATACTCCCCGCGGGGCTTCCGCTTGCGCGAATCCGTCATGATCTCCCTCGTACACTCCGGGGTCGACGGATACGCCGGCCCCCTCCATTCTGCAACCCCCACGCGGAGCCCGTTTCGTACAGTGATACTAAATTTTGCAAAAACCTAGTGAACATTCATTTTAGGTGCTAGCTTACGCATACAGCGATCCGACGAGGCATCGCCCCTACCAAGAGGACACAGCAAATGATGCGATGGAAGAAGGTCGTCTCCGCAGCGGCCATCGCTGTCACCGCGACGCTCGCGATCGCGGGTTGCGCGGCCGGCGCGAATGAAGACACCGCCAGCGAGACCCTGATTCTCGGCGCCAGCGCCGCTCCTGTCACGTTCGACCCGTCCGGCACGGAGTGGGGAAACCGGTCGCCGTTCTATCAGGCCGTTTTCGACACTCTGCTGCTCGCGACCCCGGAGGGGACCATTGAGCCCTGGCTCGCGACGAAATGGTCGTACAACGAGGACAACACGATCCTCACGCTCACCCTCCGTGATGACGTGACCTTCACAGACGGCACGAAGCTCACCGGTGATGTCGTCGCCACGAACCTCCTTCGCTACAAGGAAGGCACTTCTCCGAACGCGGGGAGCTTCGCCGGTGTGGCGAGTGTCGAGGCTCCTGACGACACCACAGTCGTCATCACCCTCAGCGCGCCCGACCCTGCACTTCTCAGCTATCTGACCCGCGATGCCGGCCTCGTCGGCGCCGCGGATTCGCTCGAGAGCGCCGACGTCGCGACGACGCCGGTCGGCTCCGGCCCGTACATTCTCGACACGGACGCAACTGTCACGGGAACCTCGTACTCCTACACCAAGAATCCGGACTACTGGAACCCGTCAGTCCAGCACTACGACAAGGTCGTCATCAACGTTCTGAGCGACGCCACCGCCGCACTGAACGCGATCAAGGCGGGCGAGGCGAACGGAGTCAAGCTCTCCAGTAACGACGTTGTCTCCGAAGTCGAAGCCGCCGGCTGGACCGTCAGCTCCGCCGAGATCGATTTCCAGGGACTGTTGCTCCTCGACCGAGCCGGGCAGATGAACCCCGCCCTGGGCGACGTGAAGGTGCGTCAGGCGATCAACTACGCGTTCGATCGCAAGGGTCTGCTCAGCGCGCTCCAGTCGGATCGTGGCACCGTGACCACCCAGGTCTTCCCCGCCGGCTCGAAGGCGTTCGATCCGGAGTTGGACGACTACTACACGTACGACCCGGAGAAGGCGAAGAAGCTTCTTGCCGAAGCCGGCTACCCGGACGGTCTCACGCTCGCGATGCCAACGCTCTCGGTGTTCGGAACGACGACCTACGCCCTGATCGCCCAGCAGCTCGCGGATGTAGGGATCACGGTCGAGCCGACGGACGTACCAGTCGGCAACTTCTTCGCCGATCTGCTGGCGCCGAAGTACCCTGCCTCCTTCATGGCACTCGAGCAGAACCCGGACTGGCAGCTGGTTCAGTTCATGATCGCTCCGACCGCGTCGTTCAACCCGTTCAAGTCGCAGGACCCGCAGGTCGACGAGTACCTGAAGCAGATCCAGTACGGCGACGAGGCGACCCAGGCCGCAGTCGCGAAGGAGCTCAACACCTACATCGTGGAGCAGGCCTGGTTCGCCCCGTTCTACCGCGTGCAGGGAAGCTTCGCGACGGACGCCAACACGGCCGTCACGATGCTCCCGACGAACACCTACCCGGCGCTTTACGACTTCCGGCCGAAGAAGTAGTCGCCCTCCGGTCCGCCCGAGAGATCGGGCGGACCGGCATCCATCTTCGAGGTCCCTCTACACAGGAGTGGAGCCATGCTCACTTTCATTCTGCGGCGGTCAGTTTCGGGTGTGATCCTGATCGTCGCGATCACGGTCATCGCCTTCACACTGCTGTATCTCGGCAGCGGCAACATCGCCCGCTCGATCCTCGGCCAGAACGCCACCAATGAGGTGGTCGCGCAGAAGACCGCGGAACTCGGGCTCGACAGACCACTCCCCGCTCAGTTCTGGGACTGGCTTAGTTCCGCCGCAACCGGCGATCTCGGTCGCTCCTGGTTCACCGGCCAGCTCGTGTCGGTCCAGCTCTCCAGCCGACTCTCGGTGACGCTGTCGATCGTCATCGGATCCATCATCCTCACCGCGATCTTCTCGGTGGTCCTCGGCATCGTCGCCGCTCGCCGCGACGGAGCGGTGGACGGCGCCATCCAGTTCCTCTCGATCCTCGGCTTCGCGATCCCCGGCTTCCTCATCGCCCTGTTCCTGGTGCTGCTGTTCGCCATCAATCTGCAGTGGTTCAAAGCGACCGGGTACATCCCCATCACTCAGTCCTTCACGGGGTGGCTCAGCAGCGTGACACTGCCCATCATCGCCCTCGCGATCGGCGGGGTGGCGACCATCGCTCAGCAGGTGCGCGGTTCCATCATCGATGGACTCTCCCGCGACTATGTGCGCACGCTGCGCAGCAGGGGCCTCAGCTCGAATCGCGTGGTGTACAAGCACGTGCTGCGCAATGCCGGGGGGCCCGCGCTCTCACTTCTCGCCGTGCAGTTCGTCGGCATGATCGGTGGCGCGGTCATCGTCGAGCAGATCTTCGCCCTCCCCGGAATCGGCTCGCTCACGGTGCAGGCGACGGCACAGGGCGACATCCCGGTCGTGATGGGGATCGTCGTCGTCACCGCGATCATCGCGGTGGTCGTCAACCTTCTCATCGACCTAGCGCAGGCTGCGCTCAACCCGAAGGTGCGACTGTCATGACCACCATCGAAGTCTCTCCAACCACCGCGACAGCGGGTACGGACCGCCTGCTGAGGAAGCTGCTGCGCAACCCGGTGGCTCTGATCTCGCTGATCCTCCTCGCTCTCGTCGTGGTGATCGCTCTCATCGGGCCGCTCCTCGCGCCGTACTCCCCCAACCCCGCTGACCTTCAGTCGATCCTGAAACCGCCGAGCACCGAGCACCTGCTCGGGACCGACAGCGCCGGGCGCGATGTGCTGTCGCGGATGCTCGTCGCGACGCAGATCAGCGTCGCTGCCGCACTCCTCGCTGTCCTCACCGCTCTGGTGCTCGGCGTCACGTCCGGGCTGATCGCCGGGTACTACCAGGGCTGGTTCGACAACCTGGCGTCGTGGGCGACCTCACTGGTGATGGCGCTGCCGGCCATGGTGATTCTGCTCGCGGCGCGCGCAGCGATCGGGCCTTCCGTCTGGATCTCGATGATCATCTTCGGCGTCGTGCTGTCACCCGCATACTTCCGACTGGTCTACACGATGGTGACTGCCGTCAGATCAGAACTCTATGTCGATGCCGCACGGGTGTCGGGACTGAGCGATCTGCGAATCATCGGCCGCCACGTCCTGTCGGTCGTCCGGGCACCGATCATCATCCAGACCGCTGTGGTCGCGATCATCGCGATCGGGATCCAGTCCGGACTCGAGTTCCTCGGGCTCGGCGATGCCTCGGTCCCCACCTGGGGAGGGATGCTGCAGGACGCCTTCACGAAGATGTACGTCGGTCCCCTGCTCATGCTGTGGCCATCACTCGCGATCGGGCTGACGAGCATCGCGTCGATGCTGCTCGCGAATGCGATCCGTGACGTGATCGAACGCACCGTCGTGGTGCGCCGCAAGCGTCGTCGCGCGGTGACCAGCCGCACCGGTTCTGTCGCCGCAGTCACGACGAACACCGACCTCGCCGACCTGGGCGACGAGGTCGACATCGTCACCCGCGATGGTGAGCCGATCGTTCATGACGAAGACGCGCGGACCGCCGCCCGATCTTCGGAGCCGCTCCTGCGCATCACGGACCTCCGTGTTGGCTACCAGCAGCCGGATGGCACCTCGACCGAGGTGGTGCACGGCGTCTCCCTCGACGTCCGCAAGGGAGAGGTGCATGGACTGATCGGCGAGTCCGGCTCCGGGAAGTCGCAGACCGCGTTCGCGGTCCTCGGCCTGCTCCCCAAAGGCGGCAGCATCACGGCGGGATCGATCGACTACGAAGGGACGCGCCTGGAGAACGGGGATGACGGCGTCTACGCCGGCATCCGCGGTCGTCGCATCGGCTATATCCCGCAGGAGCCGATGAGCAACCTCGACCAGTCGTTCACGATCGGCAGCCAGCTGACGGAACCGCTGCGGATGTCCCTCGGGATGAGCAGGAAAGAGGCCAGGGACAAGGCGCTCTCGCTGCTCGAACGAGTCGGCATCCCGAACCCGGTGCGCACCTTCCAGGCCTACCCTTTCGAGATCTCGGGCGGTATGGCGCAGCGGGTGCTCATCGCGGGAGCGGTTTCGACCGATCCCGACCTGATCATCGCCGACGAGCCGACGACCGCGCTCGACGTCACGGTGCAGGCCGAAGTACTCGACCTGCTGCGCGATCTGCAGGCTGAGCGCGAACTGGCGATCCTCCTGGTCACACACAACTTCGGTGTCGTCGCCGACCTGTGCGACCGCGTCACGGTCATGCAGAGCGGTATGTTCATCGAGACAGGCCCGGTGCGCGCGATCCTGCAGCGCCCCGAGCACCCGTACACGAAGTCGTTGCTCGCGTCGATCCTCGACGAGGGCCCCGCCCGTCCGCCGTTGGCCACCACCGGCGGCCGCGCATCTCAGGGAGGCATCGCGTGAGCGAGTCGCTGCTGACCGTCGACGACCTCGTCGTCGAGTACCCGGGCAAGGGGTTCCGGGCAAAACCCTTCCAGGCGCTGAAGGGCGTCTCGATCGACATCAAACCCGCCGAAACGGTCGGTCTGGTCGGCGAGTCCGGCTCAGGGAAGACCACGCTCGGCCGCGCCGTGCTAGGACTCGCTCCCGTCACCGGCGGGAAGATCACTTACGACTCTCGGGACATCAGCCAGCTCCGCCGGGCTGAACGGCGAGCGCTCAGCTCTGAGATCCAAGTCGTCTTCCAAGACCCGTATTCGTCGCTGAATCCCTCGCTGACGATCGAGCAGATCCTCGCCGAGCCGCTCCAGGCTCGAGGCGTCGACGCGAACACCGCCAAGACTCGCGTCCGCGACCTGCTGGATCATGTCGGGCTCCCGTCGGGCGCGCGCAGCCGCCTGCCGCGGGAATTCTCCGGCGGGCAACGTCAACGCATCGCGATCGCGCGAGCGCTCGCGCTCGCGCCGAAGCTCATCGTGTGCGACGAGCCCGTCTCGGCGCTGGACCTGTCGACCCAAGCGCGCGTGCTGGACCTGTTCATCGAGATCCAGGAGCGCACCGGCGTCTCCTACCTCTTCATCACGCACGACCTCGCCGTCGTCCGCCACATCAGTCACAGGGTGGCGGTGATGTATCACGGCGAGATCGTCGAGACCGGCGACGGCGACCAGGTCACGGCTCGTCCCGCCCACCCATACACACAGCGACTGTTCATGGCGTCACCGGTGCCCGACCCCGATAAGCAGGAAGCCCGACGGCTCGAACGACGCGCACTGCTGAACACGGACGACGCCCCCGCGTGATCTCGCTTCCCGGTGGGCACACGCCGTGAGCACGTGCCCATCGGGAGTCCAATCGATCTCCCCCGCACGACGAAGGACCCTTCTTTGACTTCCCCCACCGATCATCTCCTGCCCCTGCTAGCGAAGCTCACCCTCGAAGAGAAGGCTGCGCTCATCCAGGGTGCCGACTTCTGGACGACGGTTCCCCTCCCCTCGATCGGGCTGCGCGCGATGACGCTGTCTGACGGGCCCGCAGGTGTCCGTGGGCCCCGCTGGGATGAGCGCGATCCCTCCCTCAACCTGCCCTCCGGATCTGCACTCGCGGCATCGTGGGATGTCGATCTCGCGTACCGATATGGAGCTGCCGCGGCATCCGAGGCACGACGCAAGGGTGTCGACGTCGTGCTCGGCCCGACCATCAATCTGCAGCGCACACCCCTCGGAGGTCGCAACTTCGAGTGTTTCAGCGAAGATCCCGAGCTCACCGCCGCGCTTGCGGCGACCTACGTCGCCGGGCTGCAGGACAACGGCGTCGGAGCCTGCCCGAAGCACTACGTCGCGAACGACTCGGAGACCGACAGGTTCACGGTAGACATCAGGGTCGACGAGCGTCCGCTGCGCGAGGTCTACCTGGCGCCGTTCGAGAGGGCGGTCGAAGCCGGTGCCTGGAGCATCATGAGCGCGTACAACTCTGTCGATGGGGTGACGATGACCGAGAACGACCTGCTCGACAGTCCCCTCAATGACGAGTGGGGCTTCGATGGAGTGGTCATCAGCGATTGGACCGCTGTGCGTAGCCTTGACGCGATCCCAGCCGCACAGGACCTCGCGATGCCGGGACCCGCCCCCGCGTACGACGACCTCCTCGGCGCGATTCGCGACGGTATCGTGCAGGAGTCGGACCTCGATCGCAAGGTTCTGCGTCTACTGCTGTTGGCCGAACGGGTCGGGGCTCTCGGAGACGCGTCTGCGGCGGTCCCTGCTCCCCTCGACGGAATCGCATTTGCGCGCACTGCCGCAATCCAGGGAAGCGTCCTGCTCGCAAACGACGGCACTCTCCCCCTCGACGCAGCGGCGCTCTCGCGAATCGCGCTGATCGGCCACAATGCCCGCGAGGCCCGCACCCAGGGCGGCGGCTCGGCGACGGTGCTTCCTGCACATGTCGTCTCGCCTCTGGAAGGTCTTCGCGAGGCGTTGCCGCACGTGCAGATCGACTACGAGATCGGAGCCGTCGTGCAGGAGGGCGTGTCCCGCTTCCCCCTGGAGACGATCACGAATCCGATCACCGGCGAACCCGGCGCCCGTGTCACGTTCTTCGATGCCGACGGCGAGGAACTCTGCCACGAGGACCGACGCTCGACGGAGTTGATCTGGTTCGGCGGAGACAGCGCACTGGCCGGGGCCGGGACGCTCGAGATCCGTGCGGCCTACACACCCCAGGCATCGGGAACGATTCTGCTCGGATTCTCGGGCTCCAACCCGGGCAAGATCTTCGTGGATGGGGAGCTCGCTCTCCAGGACGCTCCGGTGGCCCGAGGCAACGATCTGGGTGCGGCGATCACGTCACCGGCGTCCGCGACGGTGACGGTGCCGGTCACCGTCGGGATCCCGGTGGATGTGCGGGCCGAGTTCTCTCTCGCCACCGCCGGCACGCTCGCCGGCTCGCTCAGCGTGACGGTGGGGATCGCCCCGGATGACTCCGACCCCGACGGCCTCATCGCTCGTGCGGTGGCCGCCGCAACCGGTGCGGATGTCGCGATCGTGGTCGTCGGCACGAATTCCCGGGTGGAATCCGAGGGGCACGACCGGGAGAACCTTGCTCTTCCCGGCCGCCAGGACGACCTGGTGCGCGCGGTGGCGGCTGTGAATCCACGAACGATCGTGATCGTGAACGCGGGTTCTCCTGTCGCGCTTCCGTGGGCCGGCGAGGTCTCGGCGGTTCTTCACGGATACTTCGGCGGTGAGCAGTTCGGTAGCGCCATCGCGAGCATGATGATCGGCACATCGGAGCCGGGCGGCCGCCTCCCGACGACGTGGCCCGCCGCGCTCTCGGACGCACCGACCACGAATGTGGTTCCCGAGAACGGCAGACTGACCTACGGCGAGGGCATTCACATCGGCTACCGCTCCTGGTTGACCTCTGAGGCGGAGCCGGCGTTCCCCTTCGGACACGGTCTCGGATACACGACCTGGAGTTGGGGGGCGGCGTCCCGCGTCGATGACACGCTCGAGGTGATCCTCGCGAACACAGGCTTACGAGCTGGCAAACAGGTTGTTCAGGTGTATGCAGAGCGCCCCGACTCCACCATCGAGCGTCCCGCCCGATGGCTGGTGGGGTTCGCTGTCGTGCACGCGGCGGCAGGAGAGACCGTCACCGCCACCATCCCGATCGACTCGCGTCGGCTCGCGCACTGGACTGCGCACGGCTGGGGCCTCGAGGAAGGGCATTTCACCCTTCGCGCCGGTGCGTCAGTCCATGATCTCCCCCTTGCCTGTGACTGGGAGCCGCAGCCCGCGATCGGGTGAGTTCTACCAGTCGGACGGAGATCAGCTCCCGTTTGCGGAGACGGGGAGGGTCCGGGGCCGCCACGACTCGCGACGGCCCTCGAACTGCGCGATCTTGTCTTCGTTGCGCAGCGTGAGCCCGATGTCGTCGAGCCCTTCGAGGAGCCGCCAGCGTGTGTGGTCATCCACACCGATGCGGATCTCGTTCTGCCCGATTCGTGCGGTGCGTGCGCTCAGATCGACCGTGATCTCCATCGCGGGCGACAGGCCGATCTCGGCCCAGATGCGCTCGAGATCTTCTTCCGAGATCGTGGCGGCGAGGAGGCCCTGCTTACCGGCGTTGCCGCGGAAGATGTCGCCGAATCGCGGGCTGAGCACCACCTTGAAACCGAAGTCTCGCAATGCCCACACCGCGTGCTCGCGACTCGACCCGGTGCCGAAATCGGGGCCGGCGACCAGGACCGAGGAGCGGCTATAGGCCATGTCGTTAAGCACGAAGTCGGGGTTCTTTCGCCACTCATGGAACAGCGCGTCTTCGAAGCCGGTCTTGGTCACGCGCTTGAGGAAGACCGCGGGGATGATCTGATCGGTGTCGACATTGGAGCGCTTCAGCGGCGCTGCGATGCCGGTATGGGTCGTGAACTTCTCCATGATCAGGCCTCCTCTCCGATGGCGACGAGCAGATCGCCGGGGCTCGACAGCGTGCCGCGGATGGCGGTGGCCGCGGCGACGAGCGGGGACACCAGGTGGGTCCGTCCGCCTTCGCCCTGGCGTCCTTCGAAGTTGCGGTTGGAGGTGGACGCACAACGCTCACCTGGTGCGAGCTGGTCGGGGTTCATCCCCAGGCACATCGAGCAGCCGGCGAACCGCCACTCCGCCCCGAAGTCCGTGATGATCTTGTCCAGACCCTCCGCCTCGGCTTCCAGGCGCACACGCGCGGAACCGGGCACGACCATCACACGGACGCCGTCGGCCTTCTTCTTCCCCTCGATGATCGACGCGAACGCCCTCAGATCCTCGATGCGGCTGTTCGTGCAGGAGCCCATGAACACGGCGTCGACGGGAACCTCCTTAAGGGGCGTACCAGGGGTGAGGCCCATGTACTCCAGCGCCCGCTCTGCCGCGGCACGCTCGTTCGGGTCGACGATGTCGGCGGGGTTCGGTACCGACGACGACAGGGAGCTTCCTTGACCCGGGTTCGTGCCCCAGGTCACGAACGGTTCGAGCTGATCGGCGTCGATGAACACCTCGGCGTCGAACACCGCGCCCTCGTCCGTCGGAAGCGTCCGCCAATAGGCGACCGCATCCGTCCAGTCCTGCCCCTTGGGGGCATGCTGACGACCCTCCAGGTACGCGAAGGTCGTCTCGTCCGGCGCGACCATGCCCGCTCGCGCTCCGGCCTCGATCGACATGTTGCAGATCGTCATCCGGCCCTCCATGGAGAGCGCACGGATCGCACCGCCGCGGTACTCGAGCGCGTAGCCCTGTCCCCCACCGGTGCCGATCTTCGCGATGACGGCCAAGATGATGTCCTTGGCGGTCACGCCCGGACGCAACGTCCCCTCGACATTGATCGCCATGGTCTTGAACGGCTTCAACGACAGCGTTTGCGTGGCCATCACATGCTCGATCTCGCTGGTGCCGATACCGAAGGCCATGGCGCCGAAGGCACCATGGGTTGAGGTATGAGAATCACCGCACACGACCGTCACCCCCGGCATCGTCAAGCCCAGCTGCGGACCCATCACGTGCACGATGCCCTGCTCTGCATCACCCAACGAGTGCAGACGCACTCCGAACTCGGGAGCGTTGCGTCGCAGCGTCTCGATCTGCGTCCGACTGGTCAGGTCCGCGATCGGCTTGTCGATGTCCCACGTCGGGGTGTTGTGGTCCTCGGTGGCGATCGTCAGATCTGGACGACGCAGCGGACGCCCTTCTTTTCGCAAGCCGTCGAACGCCTGCGGGCTGGTGACCTCGTGGACCAGGTGGAGGTCGATGTAGATGAGGTCCGGCTCGCCGTTCTCGCCCTTCACGACGAGGTGGTCGTCCCAGACCTTCTCGGCGAGAGTGCGAGGGTGCGACGGGCGTGCGTCATCACGCATTTCCCCGTCCCCAGATCGTGTTGAGGTGCGACTGCGAGTCGCGTTCGTTCTTCAGCGGACCTCCGACGGCGATGTAGCGTGGACCCGCGATGAGCAGCTCTTCGGCCGGGAACTTCGTGATGACTTCGCAACCGGTCGCCGTGACGACCACTTCTTCTTCGATCCGCGCGGCTCCCCACCCATCAGCGGACGGCCAGTAGGTCTCGAGCGCAAAGACCATGCCCTCTTTGAGCTCTTCCGGGTGGTCGAAGGATGTGAGGCGCGAGAAGATCGGCTTCTCCCAGATCGACAGTCCGACGCCGTGGCCGTACTGCAGAGCGAACGCCGCTTCCTCGTCGGCGAAACCGAACTCCTGAGCGGTGGGCCACACTGCGCAGATGTCGGCCGTCGTCGCCCCCGGCTTCACCAGCGCGATCGCTCGGTCCATGTATTCCCGCGCGCGCGTGTACGCATCCTTCTGCTGTCTCGAGGCCGACCCTACGGCGAAAGTGCGGTAGTAGCAGGTGCGATAGCCATTCCAACTGTGCAGGATGTCGAAGAACGCAGGGTCGCCCGGGCGGATGAGACGATCGCTGAACACGTGAGGGTGCGGCGAGCATCGCTCACCGGAGATCGCGTTCACGCCTTCGACGTACTCGGAGCCGAGGTCGTACAGAGTCTTGGCGACGAGGCCCACGGCCTCGTTCTCGCGCACCCCCGGCCTCAGAAAGCGATAGAGATCCTCATAGGCTGCGTCCACCATCGAGGCTGCCTGAGTGAGCAGTCGGATCTCGTCGTGCGTCTTGATGCGCCGTGCCTCCATGAAGACCTGCTGGCCGTCGACGACTGTGATGCCCTCCTTCTGCAACGCGAAGAGGATGGGAAGCTCGATGACATCGACGCCGAGGGGCTCGTGGGCCACGCCGAACTTCTCGAGCTCGCGCTTGATCTTGCGAGCGACCTCTTGCGCGATGCCCGCATCGGGAGGGAATGCACCGCGGAGCGTGGAGATACCGGCGCGAGCACCGGACTCCAAGCGGGGCCTCTTGGTTCCCTCGTGAGGAGCATGCGGATCCGCGTCCATCTCCGACGACGTCACATCGAGCCACGGGTTGTAGAGCGCATGGTGCTTTGCCGCCGATCCGAAATCCCAGGCGATCGGATCGGTGTTGCGGGTGAGGAGGCTGAACCGGATCAGCTTGTCCATCGCCCAGGTTCCGATGTGAGTCGACGTCATGTAGCGGATGTTCGAGAAGTCGAACGCCAGTATGGCGCCGAGATCCGACGCAGCCAGCTCGTTCTTCAGTTTCCCGAGACGCTCGTCCCGCAGCCGATCGAAATCGACGCGCGCCTCCCAATCGACGCCGTTAGTCCCGGCTGTCCCCGTGCTCTTCATCGAAATTCCCCCTACCTGGACGCGAAACACGCCGCAAATCTAGTTAAGTAAAGTTAGACAGCCGGCGGGGTCAGGTCAGACGATCGGGAGGACGAAACGTGCGTCGTCCTCCCGTCCGAAGATCACCTTGCCGAACGCCTCGTAGCCGCTGGCACCGAGAGTGTGCCCATGGCGCGACGCCGTGGCCTGGTCTCGCCAGATCCGCTGGAGCGGCGACACATCGGCGAAGCCCCCCGAGCCGTGCGCAGTCATCAGGTCGTGGATCATGTTGGTGATCGTCTCGACCACCCACGCGGCCTTCGCGCGCATCTCGATGCGCTCGGCATAGGGCGCGTAGCACCCGGTCTCGGTCGCCTCATAGATCTCGTCGGCGACCTGCGCAGCGACGAGCTCAGCGGCGGCGAGGTCGACAGTCGCCTTCGCGATCGCCGTCTGGAACAGAACGGAGTCCGCCTGCTTCGCATAGCCCGTGTAGGCGATCGGTTTGGTCTCGGCCTTGGCGATCACCAGGTCGAGAGCCGCACGCCCCATTCCGAGGTGCGGCCCGACGAGCTTCATGAACAGCGACGGCACGAAGACCGTTTTGTACGTGGACTCCGGGTTGTCACCGAGATATCTGCCCTCGACGGCCGCGGTCAACGGAAAGACTCGATGCGCAGGCACGAACACGTCTTCGGCGATCTGCATCACGCTCGCTGTCGACTTCATCCCCGCGACGAACCAGTTGTCTTCGTATGTGAGGTCAGCGGTCGGGATGAGCGCGAGGCCGGCGTCGACAACCTCGCCGGCAGCGTTCTTCAGAGGAATTCCGAGCAGCGACCACGTCGCGTGCATGCTGCCGGTACCGTAACCCCACTTGCCGGTGACCCGATACCCGCCGTCGACCGGCTCTGCCTCGGAAGTCGTGGCGAGCACGATCGAGATGAACGAGTCGAGGCCAGAGCCCCAGACGTCCCGCTGTGCACGCTCGTCCATCAGGCCAAGAACCCAAGCGCCGGAATCGAGAATGCCGTCCACCCAGGCCAGGCTGCCGTCGCCGCGGCCGATAGCCCGGGCCACCGCGTGAGCCTCGCGAGTGTTGGCGGCCAGACCGCCGAACTTGGTCGGCGCCGAGATGCTGAAAGCACCGGTTGCAGCGACCGCGTCGAAAACCTCGGGCGAGATGCGCCGGGTCAGATCGGCTTCACGTCCACCCGCGATGAGTTGAGGCCGCAACTGGTCGATCTTCTCGATGATCGCTGCGATCTCGGGCCGAATTGCTGTCGTTGCCATGGAACTCTCCTTGTGGCGTCGCGGTCGGCTGTTCCGGCCGGGGCTTATGCGTTCACCAAGGATGACCGAAGGGGCCAAGACTGTCAAGTGTCACTGCACACTATTTGTGTTGGCACGCGGACAGGTCGCCGCGGACAGGCCATTCGGCATGGCAGATGAGCATGTTGAAGCGCGCAGGGGCAACGGTCGAAGCGAAGAGGCTGGGCGAACGATCAGGGGATCAGGATCGCCGCGATCTCCTCAAGAGATCGAGCCCCGCCGGTGGGAATGGAGCAGTTCCATGAGGCAGCGGTTGAAAACGGATTCAGGCGCTCGCGCCTTCGTGCCTACCGACGACGAACCAGACCCCGCGGGCCGTGACCGCTCCCCGGTTCGCCAACATGTGCGGACGCGAAGACTCGAAGTGAAGCGAATCACCCGGCGACAGCTCGTAAGTGTCGAAATCGAGCTGGAGTGTCAACACGCCTTCGAGCATGTACCCGTACTCGACTCCGGCATGCCGCATCAATCTGCCGTCGATCGAGCTGGAAGCGCCGGGCTCGTAGGTGACGAGCAATGCCTCGACCCCACCGCCCTGCGCCATCGCCAACCGTTCCCAGCGGACGCCGTTCTCCATCTCGATCACCGGGCCTTCGCCCGCGCGCTGGACATCGAACCGCGCGACAGTCGCGGAAGTATCTCTCGAATTATTCGAATCCATGCCGAGGAGGTCGTCTGCCGAGACCTCGAGGAGATTGGCGAGGGCATAGAGCGTGGCCACAGAGGGCTGAGACTTCCCCGTCTCGACCTGCGAGATGAGGCTTGGCGACACCCCGAGCGACTGCGCGACACTCCGAAGGCTCAGGCTCCGCGACTGCCGAGCTTGTCGCAGGCGCGTTCCCAGTTCATCGGCAGCCACAATAGAATCTCCGTTGCCTCAATTTGAGCGATTGGGAAACACTATCGTCTCACGACCGAAATTCGTGCACCCCGACTGCACAGGACGGAGCTGCTCAGACGGCAGCAATCGCGTCGATCTCGATCACGGCGCCGTTGTACAACGACTGCACGCCGACGACCGTGCTCGCAGGCAGCTGGTCTGCATCGATGATCGAGTCGCGGACCCGCCGATAGGCCTGGAGCTTCTCCTCAGTGAGATGCGTGACGTAGACGTTGACGCGCACAAGGTCCGCGAAGGTCGCTCCCCCTCGGTGTAGCGCTTCTTCCAACGCTCCGAAGGTCAACCTGATTGCGCGCTCGTCGTCTTCAGGGAAGGGGACATAAACGCCGGAAACGAAGAGAAGTCCTGACTCGGTGTCCAGGACACTGTCGGAGATCCCGGGAACCACGGGGGCAGGAATTCGGACGAGGCGGTTGCGAGACATGGCGGGCCAATCTGTGTGGGGCACTGAAGTTAAGTCCATCTGGACAGCTTGATCCTCAGACGTCTGATTGTCCAAGATTGGCTGCCGGCGCGTCAATCGATTGCATCCGCTGGTTTTCAACATATTTTCGTTGCGCATCCGATAGGCAGGCATGTACCATGACTGCACGCCGCCAGCAGTGACGCTTACGGTCACTCGAAACCCGAATCCCGAGAAAGACCGGCCATAACCATGAGCGAACGCAAGACCGACTACTCGATCTACTCCCTCGAGTTCTGCCAAGGGACGATGCCTCACGACTTCTTTGGTGGCTCCGGCCTGTACAGCAACGCGGGAACTATTCGTATCCCCATGCTGTACACGCTGCTCATCGGAGGCGAAGTGGGCGGTAAGCAGCACATCGCCCTCGTGGACTGCGGCTTCCGCAACGACTACTGGCTTGACCGCTACCCGTTCCAGAGCTGGGAGAGCCCGGCAGAGGTCCTCGCGAAGGTCGACCTCACGCCCGAAGACATCGACGTCATCCTCGTCTCCCACATGCACTTCGACCACATGGGCAACTTCGAGGCTTTCCCCAACGCGCAGCTCTACGTGCAGTTCGACGAGTACGTCGGTTGGTCGCAGGCGGTGGACCTCGCGAACCAGATGCCGACTGACGCCGATCGGGCGTGGATCTTCTCCTCCTTCGACCCCACCGACCTGACACGCGCCGCCAAGGGAATCGCTGACGGTCGCATCCGATTCGTCAACGGTGACGAGGAACTGCTCCCCGGCGTCACCGCGCGCCTGGCCCGCGACTCCCACACGTTCGGCTCGCAGTGGTTCAAGGTCGAGACGCAGAGTGGACCGTTCGTCGTCGCCGGTGACACCGTGTACTGGTACTCGAACGTCGAGAAGATGTGGACTCCGGGATACGGACAGGGCAACGACTTCAACCTCATCAAGCTCTATAAGACCCTCAAGGAAGAGCTCAAGGACGAGACGAGCCGCATCATCCCCGGCCACGATGTCGACATCGTGCAGCGCTACAAGTCCTGGACGACGGACAGCGGCAACTACGTCATCGAGGTCAACCGACGCGAGAACGAGGCATCGCGGGCACCTGCGAACGCCGGCGTTCTCCTGACCTGATCCCACTACCGCGACCGCGCCTGCACCCGACGACGAGTGGAGGCGCGGCCCTTCGTAAACGTGAAGAGCATCACTGCACAGACAGTGCCCCCCGCTCTGAAGACCAATCCGAACGCTCTGGGAAGACTGTGATGACGAAGAAGACAATCCTGATCGTGGGCGGCTCGAGCGGCATCGGCCTCGAGTTGGCGAAGGACCTGATCGTCTCGGGTGACGACGTCGTCGTCACGAGCCGCTCGCGGGATACCGCCGAACGAACCGCCGACGAGCTCGGCGGCGGCGCACAGGGGTACGCCTTGGATGTGTCCGACCCCGAAGGCATCGCCGATCAGCTCAAAGCCGTCGGCCGGCTCGACGGCGTGGTGCTCAGCGCGATCGAGCGCGACGCGAACACCGTGCGAGACTTCGACGTCGCTCGGGCGACACGGCTCGTCATTCTGAAGCTCGTCGGCTACACCGAGACGATCCACACGCTGCTCGATCGTCTCGAGCCCAGCGTCTCGACCGGAATCGTACTCTTCGGAGGTCGCGGGAAGGACGCGCCGTATCCCGGATCGACGACAGTCTCGACCATCAACGGCGGCGTGGACGGCTTGACGAACACGCTCGCGCTCGAGCTCGCACCGATCCGTGTCAATGCCCTTCACCCCGGCATCATCGGCGACAGCCCCTTCTGGGCCTCGAAGCCCGAGGCCATCATCGACAGCTATCGGAATCGCACTCCCGGTGGTGAGCTCGCGACCATGGCCGACATCGTCGAAGCCACCAAGTTCCTGCTGTTCAACAAGGGAGTGTCGGCGCACAGCCTGAACGTCGACCGCGGGTGGCGGATCAGCTGATCCAGCATCTTCTGTCAGCTTTGTAGCTGGCTGTGGCCGACATCGGCCACGGCCAGCGGACCCGAGGTTGCTCTCTGCACGTGAGCGGCCATAAGCGCTTCCGCCAGGTTTCCATCGCCGGCGGCGATCGCCGCGCTGATCTCGTGGTGATCTCCCCAGAGATGCCTGTTCTCCGGAGTGATGGCCGCGACGTTGATCCACTCGGATCTGCTGGAGAGCGTATGAACGAATGCCTCCAGAATGCTGTTTCCGCACGCCGACGCGATGGCGTCGTGAAAGCGAGAGTTCAGCCGATGCAACCGTGCGACCTCGCCCGCCGCCAGCGCTGCGTCACCCTCCGCGAGTATCGATTCGATCGACTCGAGCTGCGCCTGCGTATGGTGAAGCGCAGCCTCGCGAGCTGTGGGCGGCTCCAAGATGTTCCTCGCAGATCGAACCTCATTCACCACCTCCGCGCTGAGCTCCCGCACCGTCGGCGAACCGTAGAGGCGCAGATCGACGAATCCTTCTGCGGCGAGCGCTCTCAGCGCCTCCCGCACGGGCACGCGGGACACACCGAACCTGTTCGCCAATGACGGCTCTGTCACCCGCGATCCCGGAGTGAGCTCTCCGGTGATCACGAGATCCCGAATGGCATCGACGAGGTCTCGTCCCCTTAGGCTCGGCTGCGCCAAAATGTTCTCCCTCGGAATGCGAGCTAAAGACCAATGTATCCCGCGACCCGGGGGCTCAGCCGATGAGGAATCCCTCGGGGATCACGAGGTCATCCGGGCTGAGCTCGTGGATCGAGGACTTCCCGAGGCCGATGAGGGCGCGCTCGATGGTGATACGGAACGTTTCCATCACCTCGAAAACACCTCGCTCCCCGTCGACGGCAAGGCCATAGAACCAGGGTCGTCCGATCATCACTGACTGTGCTCCCAGCGCAAGCGCCTTGACGACGTCGGTCCCCCGGCGGACTCCACTGTCGAAGGTGACCTCAGCCTGGTCGCCGACGGCTTTGACGACCGCAGGAAGGAATCTCAGCGGCGACGGGGTGGTGTCGAGGTTGTTTCCGCCGTGGTTGGACACCCCAATCGCGGTCGCACCGACGTCGAGGGCACGCCGGGCGTCATCAGGCGTCACCAGACCCTTGATCATGAACTGACCGCCCCAGAGATCGCTCAGCCATGCCATGTCGTCCCAGGTGGGGACGTGCGTGTCCACCCACTCGTACAACCCACCGACCAGGGTCGGAACGACTCCGTCCTTCTTGCTCATGTTCGGCGCGTAGAGCCCCGGCACACTTCCTCGGCGGAGATATCTCATGGTCCATCGCGGATGGGTCAGCGCCATGGGGGCGTACTTGATCAAGGTGCTGAGGCCCAGGCCGTCGGGGTAGACCGGCGATCCCCAGTCGCGAGGCTGGTTCGCGACACGGACGCCCGACAGGTCCATCGTGAAGATGAGCCCCTTGACGCCGGCCTGGCGGAACCGCTCGACACGGCCGGCGATGATGTCGCGGTCACCGGAAAGGTACACGTGCGCGAACGTGTCGGGGTTGGCGCGCACCACGTCCTCCACCGGCATCGATGCGAAGTTGCTCAGCCCCAGCGCCGTCCCCGCGCGCCGCGCCGCGCGAGCGACACCGACCTCGCCATCCGGATGCATGGCCTGGGCTGCTGCGGGCGCGATGACCACCGGAAGGTCGATGCTCTGGCCCATGAAGGTGGTCTTCAGGTCAAGGCTCGCGGGTAGGTCTACGCCCACTCGGGGGATCATGCCCACCTGCTCGAAAGCGGTCAGGT
Organism: Microbacterium sp. LWO13-1.2; assembly: GCF_038397725.1. Lineage (NCBI taxonomy): Bacteria > Bacillati > Actinomycetota > Actinomycetes > Micrococcales > Microbacteriaceae > Microbacterium > Microbacterium sp. LWO13-1.2. Next base: position 1,802,230 of record NZ_CP151634.1, on the reverse strand, counting down.
TGTTCCGCATCGTCGCCCCGCTGTCGCTCCCCGCTTCGAGCGCCGTGAAGACGTCCTTCGGAAGCAGCTTCTTGGCGCGCGCTCGCGCCTCGGCGACCGTTTCGATGGGCTTGTGAGGGGAAAGGCTCATCCGTTGCTCCTGACTGTCGATGCTGCGGCGGATGCTCGCAACGATTCCGGTTGACCTCGTGCGGGCCGGATGGGATCTGGTCCACACGACACGATGTTCGTCACGTCAACTTCGCTGAGCCAGCCGCTGCACCCGGCGCTGTGAGAAAGGATCGCGCGAGAGGAATGGCCATCTCACCTCTCTACCACCGGTGATACCGGAGGGACGAAAGATGATGATGAACACCATGAACGCCGCCACCGCCACGAGGCGGCTTCCGGAGGGCAGCGAGACGATGAAGCCGCCGATCTGCACGCCGTTCTCCAGGAGTCCCATGACGTGGTTCATCGCCGAGATGAGGAGGGTTCCGACGACAGCACCCCAGAGCGAGAGCATCCCGCCGATGACCAGCATCGCGATCGTCGTGAAGGTGAAGTCCAGTCCGAACTGCGATGCCTGCACCACGCGGTTCGCCTGGGCCCACATCGCTCCTCCCACTCCCGCGAGTGCTCCGGACACGGCGAAGGCGATGATGCGGTGCCATGTGATGCTGATGCCGGAGGCGGGCGCGGCCTGAACACTTTCTCGCGATGCACGGAGCATCCGCGCGCTGACGCTCTGCCCGTATCCCCAAGCGATGACGATGACGATGAGGGCGATCAGAAGGGTGCTCTGCAGGTCGAAGCTCCGCGGAACGCCGGTCATGGATTGCCCGGACCTTGGCCCGATGGCGTCCCAGTAGGTGAGGATCTGCACGACGAGCATGAGCAGCGCGAACGTCGCGATGCCCGCTTCCAGCCCGTGCAGACGCATGAGCGCGAAACCGCTGATGATGGCGGTGAGCCCGCCGACCGCCGCGGCGACGAGCAACGCGACATAGGGATCCAGCGTCGTGTCGGCTAGGAACGGCGCGAGGTTCGGCATGATGGAGGACTTCACCGTGGGGCTGATCGTCAGCAGTGACATAGTCCACGCTCCGACCGCTACGAAGGCGATGTGCCCGAACGACAGCACCCCGCTGTTGCCGATGAAAGTCCACATCGCCACGACGATGATGAGAGTCGCCAACGCGTAGCCCAGATCGATCGATGCGGCCGGGGAGAGACGACTCGCTGCCGAGCTGAAGAGCCACACGACGACCAACGGCACCGCGAGGGTCCACAACGAGAGCACGGGCTGCGGAACACTCCAGCCCAAACGGGGAGAGCGACGGGTATCAGAGGACATCATGCGCGCTCCTTGGCCGTGCGTCCGGCGAAGATCCCATTGGGGACGATCACCAGAACGATGATGACGAGTAGGTAGACGAAGGCGACCCGGAAGTCTCCGAGACCTGCGGGCAGCCACGTCGTGAACAACGACAGCGAGAAGCCGACGGCGAAGCCACCGACGAGTGCACCGCCGATCCGGTTGAGGCCTCCGATGACGGCACCGATCAGGCCGAACACCGTCACCTGCACACCGAAGCTGGGGTTGACCGACCCGGACTGTGCCGTCAGCACGAAGGCGACGGCAGCGGCCAGGAGTCCGCTCATCCCCAGAGTGACCGCGATCACCGCACCCGAACGGATGCCGAGAATGCGCGCTTCCCGGAAGTCGGCTGCGGCGGCCTGCACCTGCAGACCCATCCGTGATCGCGTCAGGAAGAGATGCACGGCGAGCAGGAGCAGCGCGGCCAGGACGATCGCGACGATCGCGAGCAGGCTCAGACGCAGTCCTCCGACATTGACCGATTTCGTCAGCGCGGGCGCGACCGCGCCGCTTCTGACGTTGACGCCGAAGATTCCCTCGAAGGCGCGCTGCAGCAGGATGCTCACGCCGAAGCTCGCGATCAGGAGAGCCGCCGGGGATTGCGATCTCATCCAGCGGAACACGGCGAGATCCATCAGGAGGGAGAGCCCGATGGCGACCAGGACGGATGCTGCGAGCGCAAGCGGCCAGGAGAGCGGCCAGAGGAGCACGAGCGCGTAGCCGGCGCCGGTGATGATCTCGCCGTTGGCGAAGTTGGCGAGCCGCAGCACGCCGAAGACCAGCCCGATGCCGAGCGCGGCGAGTGCGTACACGGCTCCCGCAGACGTGGCATCGATGAGAGATTGGATGACGGGGATCACGATCCGAGGTACGCCTTCATGAGCAGCGCGGAGTCATCCGCATCGGTCGGGGAGAGTGTCATGGTGATGTGTCCTTCGCTCAACACGTAGGTTCTGGTCGCCGTGGCCACGGTCTGCTGGGCGCGCTGTTCAACGAGAAGAACGGCCGTGCCGCGAGCGCAGACGCTTTCGATGGCGGCGAAGACGGTGTCGACCGCGGTCGGCGAAAGCCCCAGAGAGGGCTCGTCGAGGGCGAGCAGAGTCGGAGCAGCCAGCAGCGCCCGCCCGATCGCGAGCTGCTGCTGTTGTCCTCCGGAGAGGAGCCCGGCGGGGCGGTCTGCGAACTCCGCGAGGATCGGGAAGAGATCGTGTACCCACTCCAGGTCGTCCTTGAGCCCCTTGCGATCACGGCGCGCGGTGGTTCCCAGTCGCAGGTTGTCGCGGACGCTCAGCCGTCCGAAGATGTGATGCCCCTCGGTCACCAGCGCCAGCCCGGACCGTGCGGCGCGCTCGGGGGCCATGCGCCGCAAGTCGACGCCCCGCAGGCTGGTCTCCTCGGACTCGGATCGCACCGCGTTCACGATTCCGAGCAGAGTCGACGACTTGCCGGCTCCGTTCGGCCCGATGACTCCCACCAGTTCCCCGGCGTTCACATGCAGGCTCACGTCGGATACGGCGGGAACGCCCCCGTAGGCGACGCGCAGGCCCGATACCGTGAGTACTCGTTCCGCGTCAGGCTGTGACATCGGCTCCTCCTTCGGCGATCTGGCGGGCGGCGTTGCCCAGGTACGACGTCGCCAAGCGCTCGTCGTGACGGATCTCATCCGGCGTGCCGTCGACGACGTTGCGACCCGCGCCCAGCACGAAGATGTGGTCGCAGCTGCCGAAGACCAAGGGCATGTTGTGATCGATCAGAAGAACGCCGATACCACCTGCCGCGAGCGCGCGCATCGTCTCGCGGAAGTGCTGCGCCTCGCCTTCGTTCAAGCCGGCAGCCGGCTCGTCGAACAAGACCCAGCGAGGCCGAGTCGCGAGAGCCCGCGCCACCCCGAGACGCCGTTCGACACCGTGAGGCAGGTGATCCGCCTCGTGCAGCGCCCACTCCTCGAGCTGGAACTCTGTCAGTACGTCGGTGGCGAGGGAACGTGCTTTCGCGCGCGACAGTCCGCACGCCAGCGCCGTCACCTCAACATTCTCGATGACGGTGAGCCGGGGGAAGAGGTGTCCGTGCTGGAACGTCCGCGCAATGCCTCGGCGAGTCCTCCGCTGCGCCGACTCGCGGGCGATCTCTTCGCTGTCGATCGAGATGACGCCGTCGTCCGGCCGGTCATATCCGCTAAGGATGTTGACAAGCGTCGACTTTCCGGCGCCGTTCGCACCGATCAGTCCGGTGACCCGGCCGCGAGGGATCTCGATGTTGACATCGTTCAGCGCTTTCACGCCTTTATAGGATCGTGTGATTCCGCGGCCCAGGAGCCGGGCGCCTTCGTGCCCGACTCCCGGAACAGGGCGGATGTCAACCATTGACGTCGATCTTCTCGGGGGCACGGCGCTCGAGGAACTCGAGCGTCCCGTCCTTGACCACCAACACGCTCTGCGGCCGGTCGACACCGATGTGCAGATCGGAGGTGAAAGTCGTGTCTCCGACCAGGAACTTCTCATCCTTGAAGGTCTGGAAGGCTTCGGCCAGCTTGTCGCCGTCCCAGCTTCCTGCGATCTCATGACCCTTGACGAGCGCTTCGAGAACCGACGGACCGGCGACGAAGCTGCCGGTGACCGGCCGCTCGTTGTACGTCTTCTCGTACAAGTTGGCGAACTCGTTGACCTTGGGGTCGGGGTCGTCGCCCGTCGTCGAGACGTACGTGGTCACGTAGTAGTCGCTCAGCCCGGGAATCGCGTCGAGCCAGAACGTCCCGTCCATGCCGAAGCCGGAGACGATGGGAGCATCGATGCCGCCGTCACGCAGGTCTTTGGCGACCTGGGCTCCGCCGGGGTTGTAGCCGCAGTTGAATACCACATCGGGAGTCGTGCCTCCCGAGATCTTCGACACGATCTCGGGGATGCTGCTGCCCTGCACGTAGTCGAAGCTGCCCACATCGGTGCCACCGAGTTCCGTGAATCGCTTGCGTGCGATCTCACACTGGCTCTGCGTGTACTTCAGCGTCGTATCGGTGAGGAAGACGGCATTCTTCCATCCCTTGCTCTCGGCGAACTCAGCGAAAACGACGCCCTCGCCGATCGTCGAGTTGCCCATCGAGAAGGCGAGGTTGAGGCCGCTCGCCGGGCCGAACAGTGCGTCGCCGATGCAGGGAGAGATGCTGAGGACGTTCGCCTGCTCGGCGACGAGGGCTCCCGGGCTGGAGAGGTCGAAGTCGCAGGTGAGGATGATCGCCTTGGCACCCGCGTCGACGAGCTGCTGGCTGGCCGGTGCGTACTTGTCGAGGTCCGAGCCGGTGTCGATGATGCGGAGCTCGACGGGTGTTCCGTCGATACCGCCGTCTTCGTTGAGCTGATCGATGGCGATCTTCAGGGCGTTGATCGCCGGCAGGTCGACGACGGACATGAAGCCGGTCTCGGCCACCGCCGCGCCGAGAAGGATGGTCTTCGAGTTGCCGCCGTCACCGGAGCCACCCGGAGCGGCGGCGCTGGCGACGCACCCGGCCAGCGCTAGAGCGGAGACCGCCGCGACGCTGACGGCCGCAATCGTTCGTGTCGAAAATCTCATGGTTCGCTTACTCACTTTCTGTCGGGCATTGCAGTTGAGCAGGAAACGCCAGGCCGGGACGCCTGTCCGAGAGCAAGCCGACAATCATGTTCGTATACGACTTCTCGGTGTCGCCAAGGTAGCCGCAACATGCCCCCGAGGACAAGAGGGCAATTGTCACGTTATGGTCGCGATTCGATCGACCGCGTCCCTCGCAGATTGCCGCATGACAGTTGCACGCATTTTTGCCTGGTCAGCAGCAAAAGAATACTCGCCATCCGCGCAACAACGAAGATCAGTGCGGGGCGCCAGAGCCGCCCGGACTACCGACTTCTCGCGCAATGCACACCAAACGCCTCTCGCGCATTCTGAAGCGTTACGTATACGATCAAAAAAGTTCGACCGCCTACCGTTCACGACGGCCGGGCAAGGAACTCCACACGACGCGGAGTCAGAAAGGGATCACCACGATGCGCTTCACCACTCGTCCTGAACTGGTCGGCACGTTCGGCATGGTTGCCTCGACTCACTGGCTCGTATCGGCAGCAGGCATGGCGGTGCTCGAAGAGGGGGGAAACGCGTTCGACGCCGCCGCCGCCGCCGGACTGTTGATGCACGTGGTCGAACCGCACTTGAACGGGCTGGGCGGGGACACGCCGATCATCGGCTTCGATGCGAAGTCCGGCACGCCCTGGGTTCTGTGCGGACAGGGGCCCGCCCCCGCGGCAGCGACGAGCGCGGCGTTCACGGATCTGGGGCTCGACGTCATCCCCGGAACCGGACACCTCGCCGCCGTCGTGCCGGGCTCGTTCGGGGCGTGGATGAGCATGCTCGAACGTCACGGCACGCTTCCGCTCGAGCGCATCACGCGATTCGCCATCGGATACGCGCGGGATGGCTACCCCCTGATTCCCGACGCGGTCGCGGCGATCGAGTCGGTGTCCGACTTGTTCTCCGATCACTGGACGTCGTCTGCCGAGGTCTATCTGGGTTCTGATCGGCATGTCGCCGCCGGTGCCAGATTCCGCAATCCGCAGCTCGCGGACACCCTCGAACGCATCGTCGCTGAGGCGACGCGAGGCGGGGGAACTCGGGAGGCGGTGATCGCCCGTGCGCGCGACGTCTTCTACCGCGGGTTCGTCGCCGAGCGGATCGACGCCTTCATGCGACAGCCGGTCAGAGATGTGACAGGTAAAGACCACGCCGGTCTGCTCACCGCCGACGACCTCGCGCGCTGGGAACCCACGTGGGAGGCTCCGACGACAGTCGAGTTCGCCGGTGTCACCGTCGCGAAGACCGGCCCGTGGGGGCAGGGGCCTGTTCTGCTGCAGCAGCTCGCCATGCTGGCGCACCAAGACATCGGTGATCCCGGCTCGGCGCAGATGGTGCACACCGTCGCGGAGACGGCGAAGCTCGCCTTCGCGGACCGGGAGGCGTTCTACGGCGATCCTGACTTCGTCGATGTTCCCCTGAATGATCTTCTCTCGGACTCGTACGCCCGCGAACGTGCGGCGCTCGTCACCTCGCACGCCTCCAGCGAGTTGCGGCCCGGCTCTCCGGGCGGTCGACACCCACGCCTGTCGCCCGAGATCTTCCGCGAGCGCGCCCAGGGCGGCGCCGGAACAGGCGAACCGACGGTGCGAAGCATGGGAACGGTTCGCGGAGACACGTGTCATCTCGACGTCGTCGACCGCTGGGGAAACGTCGTCGCCGCCACTCCCAGCGGTGGGTGGCTGCAGAGCTCTCCGGTGGTCCCCGGTCTGGGGTTCTCGCTTCCGACCAGAGCGCAGATGTTCTGGTTGGAATCCGGCCTGCCCAACTCGATCGCTCCGGGGAAGCGTCCTCGGACGACGCTGAGCCCCGGCATGCTCCTTCGCGATGGTGCTCCTTTTCTCGCGTTCGGCACTCCGGGAGGAGACCAGCAGGACCAGTGGACTGTTCCCTTCCTGCTGAACCTGCTGGTCCACAAGATGAACCTGCAAGAAGCCATCGACGCCGCCACCTGGCACTCGACGCACATGCCGTCTTCGTTCTTCCCGCGAAGCTTCACTCCCCTCGGGCTCGTGGCCGAAGCTTCGCTGGGAGCCGACGTCCTGACGGACCTTCGCGCGCGCGGACACGAGCTCGTCGTGGGGGCCCCGTGGACGCTCGGCAGGATCAGCGCGGCAGGATTCCGGGAGGACGGGATGCTGGTAGCCGCGGCGAACGCTCGCGGCATGCAGGGCTACGCGGCCGGCCGCTGATCTCACCATCTGGACCGCCTTCCGGCACTTGATGAACAGGACCGACCGCGCTGCGGATCATCCGTAGAGCGGAGGGCGCGTACGTGTCTGAACCTGGACCGGGGTACCGCTGCGTAGGGATTCCAGGCAAGCATCGGTCACCGCAGCCGCGCAGTAGCCGTCCCAGGCGTTGGGTCCGCTCACGATGCCCTGGACCGCGTCTGCAGCCCAGACCTCGAGCTCACGCCGGTAGGCGTCACCGAACCGGACGGTGAAGTCCTTCTCCCGCACACCCGCCGTGCGGAAGTCCAGGCTCACCGCGACGGGCGGCGAGTTCGTGAGACGAGCCACTCCCGAGCGACCGACGACATCGCATCCGATCTCGTAGCCGTAGGTCGCGTGCAGGAAGACCTCGGAGTAGATCATGACGCCGCGTGCGGTGCGGAAGTAGAAGAACTGCGGATCCAGCCACTCGTCGAGCCCGAACCGCCCACCGTTGCCGGTGACCCGCACCTCTACGATGTCGTCGTCCAGGAGCCACCGAGTGCTGTCTGCCTCGTGCACGACCGCCTCCGTCGTGTGAGCGGACGAACCGACGCTCGACGGGACGTCTGCGGCCCGGTGGACGAACTGCAACGACACGACCTCGCCGAGATCCCCGGTGTCGACCGCGTTCTTGAGATCGACGAATGCCGCGTCGTAGCGGCGCATGAACCCCACCTGGACGAAACGCCGTCCGGCGCGGACCTCCGCGTCGACGATCAGTTCGCAGTCCGCTGCGGTGAGGGCGAGAGGCTTCTCGCAGAACACCGGCTTGCGGTGTTCGATGCAGGCGAGGACGAGCGAGAGATGAGATTCGGCGTTGGACGCGATCGTCACCGCATCGACCGCGTCGGAGGCGATCAGTTCCTCCGCCGTGGCGAACACTCTCACATCACCCGGCAGCGACTCGGCGATGGTCTGCGCTCGGTCCTGGTCTACGTCGGCGACGGCCACCAGCTCTCCTGCGCCGACCGAGCGTGCGATCGTCTTCACCTGCGCGGAGCCCACCATGCCGAGGCCGATCGCTCCGATTCGGATTCTGTTCACTTCTGATCCTTTCCTCTCTGGTTCTGCAAGTCATCCGTCGCGCCCTGCACTCCGGGCTGAGAGCCGGAGGACGCCGACGAGCGGCTCAGCGACGGACGCAGGAACTGGAGCTCCCGCGAGCCCAGTAGTCCGTGCGGCCGAACGGCGAGCACGATGATGAGGCCGATGCCGAGCGTCAATGTGCCGAACTCCGGCAGACGAGGAAGCTGTGTCCCGAACAGCAGCAGACCACCCTCTACTTGCCTCGCCAGCTCTTGCCAGATGACGACGATCGATGCGCCGGCGATGGCTCCGCTGACGCTGTTGAGTCCCCCGATCACCGCCATGATGACGACCACGATCGCGGGGTCGATGCCGAAGGTCGCCGGAGAGAACGACGTCAGATAGTGAGCCCAGACAGCGCCGGCGGCGCCGGACAGGAGTCCACCGAGCACCAGCGCGGGCATCCTCACCCGCGTCTGGGAAAGACCGGACGACTCTGCGGCGACCGCGTCATCACGACCGGCTCGCGCCTGCAGCCCCCACCGGGAGAACTTGAACGCCGAAGCGGCCAGCGTCATGACCACGACCGTGAGTCCGGCGACACCGAGGTTGGTGTCGAAGGGCACACCGGGGAACATCATCGCGCCCCTCGTGATCGAGGGCGACTCGCGGATGATGTCGCCGACGATGAACAGAAGGCCGAGGCTCACCACTGCGGCAGCCAGACCGGACACCCTGACCAGCACAGGGCTCGCGATGGCCGCGACCACAGCGCCAGCGAGAGCGCCGGCCAGGATGCTGACACCGAAACTCACCTCGAGCTCTTCCAACCACGGCGGGAGATCGGGCAGGAGCGCGCCGCGAGAAGCGACCGGAACGGTGAGCACCCCCGAGACGTATGCGCCGACCGCGACGAACGCGAACTGGCCGAAGAAGATCAGTCCCGTGTTGCCCATGAGGGCCTGAAGCGAGACCGTCAGGCAGAGGAAGACGAGCCCGGATACCAGGATCGCTTCGAGCGTCCCGCCGGTGATGCTGTCAACTGCCAATGCCACCGCGACGGCGACGACAGCGAGTGTCGTCGGCCCTGAGACAGCGCTGAGATATCCTCCCGTCGTCTGCACTCGGTCCTGGGACATCGTGAAGATGCGTGTCATTTCGTCAGCACCACCTTTCGTTGCAGCACTCCATCGGGTCTCAGCACCAGCACCACGATGAGCAGGATGTATGTGAACGCCCGCGTGTAGCCCTGGACTTCACCGGGCAGGTAGGTGGCCATGAATGCATCGACCATTCCGAGCAGAAGTCCCCCCACGACCGCGCCACCCACGTTGCGCAGACCGCCCAGGACGAGCGCGACGAACGCGACCATGGTGACTTCGAGGCCCGAGCGAGGCGTGACGCTGCCGGCCTTCGCATACCAGAGGAAGGAGGCAATGCCCGCCAGGACACCCGCGATGATGAGTGCTGTCAGGACGACTCGGCGGGTGCGGATTCCGACCAGCGCCGATGTCGACAGGTTCTGGGCAGTGGCCCGCATCATCAAACCGAGGTCCGTGCCCCGAAGCAGCACCAGCAGCGCGGTGAGCGCCACGACCGCGACCGCTAGGCTGACCAGGCTGGACACTCCGATGCGCAGGTCTCCGACGACCACGACCTCTCCGAACCACTCCGGGGTCGCATACAGCCGCGGTGCGTCGCCGAAGATGAGGACCGCTGCGGACTGCAACACCAGCCCGAGCGCCAGCGATTTGAGCATGATCACTTCGCTGGGTGCCCGATGTCCCGTCATGAAAGTGAGCTGACCGCCGACAGCCGTGATCACCACGGCGACGAGCGTCGCGATGGAGACCGCCACGAGAAGCGGAACGAAGGCGGTCAAGAACACGGTCAGAGACGCCGCCCACATTACGAGCCAGCCGTGGGCGAAGTTCGGGAACGACATCACCGCGCTCACCAGTGCGACACCCACCGCCAGCACGGCGTAGACGCCGCCCTGCGAGAGGCCGTCGAAGAGCGCTTGAAGAAGCTGAGTCATTGTGCCGTCCCCTCACCCAGAAGGGCCTCGGTGAGTACCCGTTCGTCCTGCAGAAGTGATGCGCCTCCGGAGATCACGATCTCTCCACCGCGCATCACGACGACGTGATCGGCGAGGTCGACCAGCCGCAGCGGCGACTCCTCGATCACGAGAAGCGCCACGCCGGTCGACGTCAGCGCGCCCAGGATCTCGTAGACCGAGTCGACGGTCGTCGGCGCCAATCCCATGGAGGGCTCATCCACGATGAGAACCTCGGGCTGCGCGGCCAGCGCACGACCGATCGCGACCAGCTGCTGCTGTCCGCCCGACAGTGAGCCGGCGCGGCTGTTGCGGAAGGGCGTGAGCAGTGGGATGAGATCGAAGATCTGCTCCACGGCGCCCTTCCGGGTCGATGCCGGACGGTTGATCGCGCCCAGACGGATGTTCTCCGCCACCGAAAGAGCGGGGAACACCTCCCGCCCCTGCGGGCACAGCACGATGCCCTTACGGACCCTGTCCTGCACCGACGTCTTGGTCACCTCCACACCGTCGAAGAGGATCTGGCCCGCAGTCGGGATCACCCTCCCCGCAAGAGCCGAGGCGAGGGTCGTCTTGCCCGCACCGTTCACTCCGGTCAGAGCGGTGACCTGTCCGGCGGCGAGGCTGAGGTCCACTCCATGGAGGACCATGTCACCGGCGCCATAGCCCGCGAAGAGATCCGATACCTCAAGCAGCGTCATGTCTCTCTCCCAAATAGCACTCGAGAACCTGCGGGTCCTTGAACGCGCTGGCCGGAGTTCCGTCGAATATCAGCTGCCCCTGGCGGAGCACGAGTACCCGCGTGCACACTCTCGAGATCAGCGACATGTCGTGATCCACGAGAAGTGATCCCACCCCGCGAGCCGTGAGGTCTCCGATGATGCCGGGGAGCTTCTGACGCTCGGACAGGTCCAGTCCTGCTCCCGGCTCATCCAGGAGCAGGTATCGAGGAACGCCGTTGATCACCCGCGCGAGTTCCACCCTGCGCCGGTGACCCCAGGAAAGGTCACCGACGCGAGCATCGAGATCGTCTTCGAGACCGAACAGACGCGCAGTCTGCGTGACGATCTCTTCGGAAGCACGCCGCTCGCCGCTGGCCAGGCCGGCGGACACGGCGATGTTCTCGCGAACAGTCAGGGAATCGAACAGCCTGAGGTTCTGGAAGTTCCGAGCGAGACCCGCCTTCGCGCGTGCGCGCATCGATGAATGATGGAGTTCCTTGCCCCCGAAGGCGATCGATCCCGTCGTCGGCTTCAGCAGTCCCGACAGGCAGTTGACGAGAGTGCTCTTCCCCGAGCCGTTAGGCCCGATCAGTCCGGTGCAGACGCCCTGCTCGAGGTCGAGTGTCACATCGGCCAGAGCCATCAACTGGCCGAACGACATCCCGACCCCGCGGACGGAGACGATCGGCTGCGTGTGCGCCTCCAACGGTCCTCACTCCCCGCCGCTTAGGTTGTACGAGCTGACCTGCTCGAAGGCGCCGTCGGCGGTGAACCCCACCACCACGTTGCTGCCGAGGATGTGCCCGTCCTTCCACTCGAAGACGGTGCGCATCGGAAGCTCGACATCCTTCTGAGCGAACAGCGCCTTCTCGATCTCCGTTCCGGTCGTCGAATCGGCCTTCTCGATCGCGTCGAACAACGCCCACATCGTCCAGTAGGACTCCACCGCCTGGTGGTTCTCCGGGAAGGTGTCGTACGCCTCCTTGTAGCGGTTGACGTACGCGACGGTCGCCTCATCGGCATCGTCGCCCTCGGTGTAGGCACCGGCCGTGTAGAACACGTTGTTCGTCGAGCCACCGAGGGCATCGACCATGTTCTTAGTCGCCCATGTCGCGTTGCCTACCACAGGAGTATCCAGTCCGGCCTTGCGCAGCTGCTTGATCATGGTCGGTGCATCCGGGTAGTTCGTCGCCAGGAGGATCATCGGCTTTTCACCACCATCCACGGTGCGCTTGATGTCACTGATCACCGCGGCGAAGTCGGTCTGGCCGAACTCGATCGCCTGGCTGCCGAGCTCCTTCAGGTCCTTCCCGACGTCCTCGCGGAAGTAGTCCTCGACAGTGCCGAAGTACGCGAACGTATCGTTGGTGATGTAGTAGACCGAGTCATATCCCTGCTCCTTCGCGAACGCAGCGGCCGCCCTGCCGTTCAAGCTCGCCATGCTGCCGCCGGTGGCGAACAGGGATCCCACGCCGGGTGCATAGTCGTCGCCCGATGCACCGGCCATGCTGAAGATCCCTTCGCTCTGGGCCGCCTGAGCAGCAGGGGTGCCGAGGCCCTCGTTGTTCGGAGGCAGGAAGACCTCCGCACCGCCGGCGATCAGCTCACGGGCCACCTGCCGGCCGACCGCAGGGTCGGACTTCATGTCCTGCGTGACCAACTCGACCTTGCAACCGTTGATCCCGCCCTGCTCGTTGACGAGTTCGACAGCCAGTTCTTCCGCGTGGGAGCCTGCGGTGTCGTAGAACGAGAAGGAGCCACTCAGCGCCTTCGCTGAGCCGATCGTGATCTTGCCGTCAGCGCAGAGCTCGCCGGCGGCAGAGTCCGGCTTGCTGTCAGCGGAAGGTCCGGCGCAGCCCGCGAGGACAACGCTTCCGCCGAGCAAGGAGATCAATACGACGTTCTTGGCTGCCTGTGAGAATTTGTGATGCGTCATGACCGCTACCTGTTTCTGTGATGGTGCTCGGGCCCCTCCCCGGCGCCCGCCCACGGAATGTGTGAATGAACGGACCGGGGTGTGCAGCAGAGAGATTCTCGGACGCTGCGGAAGGAGACTGGCTTCGAACCAATCGCTCGATACTTGTCAGCCCGTTCGACACCTTGTGGGCATCGACCAGACTCAGGATCTGAGCTTCATTGCTCGCGTCCTCTGATCGCGACCGTACAGCACGACTGAAGTCACCGGTTAAGCCGTAATCAATACTTAACACTCCAAAGGGTGGATTCTCCGGATGGAGATCCGCTCCAAGGCCGATTTGACAGCAAAACACCCCGCCACAGCGGTCTGGCGGGGTGCGTGCTGTGACGCTGAACGCGTCGCTGTCGTACTACTGGCGTTGTCAGCCGTTGAAGTGCCGGAGATCCAACTTGTCCGAGAAGACGGCGTCCGCGCCGGCATCCACGTCAGTCGGCGCCGGCCCCTCGATCACAATCGTCTCCCCCACCCCGAGATCGGTGAATTCCACACCGTGACGATCCGCGAACATCCGCGCTCTCTTGATGTACAGCGGCCGCCCGACGGTCTCGTTGAGCAGAGCGTCGTGCACTGGGACGGCCTGCCTCGGGCGCACAGCAGTGATGAAGTCGACCATCTCGGCCATCTTGTTCCAGGGTGCACTCAAAGGCACGAGCAGCGTGTCAGGGGCGGGCCCAGCCGGAACGATGAAGCTGTCGCCGGGGTGATACACCAAGCCGTCGACGATGTACCCGGTGTTCGCCACCACCGGGATGAAGGCATGGATCACCGCGTGCTGACCTCCGACGGTGCGGAGCGAGAAGCCTGCGCTGTCGAACTGCTCTCCCGCTCCAGTGGCGATGATCTGGCTGTCCTTCACACCGGCCCCCGCCGCCTGAGCGAGAAGACGGGCCGCTGGGACCTCGGGAGCGCGGACCGTGGCGTCGGGGTTCGCTGCGAGATGCCGCAGCACCGCACCCTCTTCCAGATGGTCAGGATGCTGATGGGTGATCAGGATGTGCTCGGCGCCTTCGAGCGCCGGCGCCGGGTCGCTGTACTCACCGGGATCGATGACGATCCGCCGACCGTTCTTCTCGAGTCGCACACACGCGTGGCCGAACTTCGTCAGTTCGATGCTGATAGTCATGCCTGCTCCACCAATGCGATGACGCGAGCCGGACTGCCCGTGCCCCCCACGATCGGGAGCGGGGCGACCACGATCACTGCGCCCGTCGTCGGAAGCAGATCCAGGTTCTGCAGTGAGGTGACGCCGTACTTGTCGTTGCCGAGGAGGTAGTAGTGCATCGGCATCTCGGGGTCCAGACCGTGACCGAGTCCCGCATCCAGGCCCATGGTCTCCACCCCTACGCCTGAGATGCGAGTCTCCTCCGCCAGCCAGCGTGCGCACTCCGCGGTGAATCCTGGGGTATGCGAGCCCGTGCTGTCGGCATTGACGAACCTCTCCGGATTCTGGCTGTGGACTGACCAGCCCGTCCTGAACAGAAGCCAGGCGTTGTCGGGGAACTCTCCATGTTCCGCTACCCACGCCTTCAGGTGGTCGACGGTCACCAGGAAGTCCGGGTCGGCCGCAGCCTCGGCCGTGAAGTCGATGACGACCGCTGGTCCGACCAGTCGTGTCAGGGGAGTCTCCGAGACGTCTGTGCCCTCGCGTCCGGTCAGCCAGTGGATGGGCACGTCCAGGTGAGTGCCAGTGTGCTCGCCGATGTGAATGTCGTTCGCCGCCCACATCGGCCCACGCTCGTCGTAGGCCGCGATCTCGTCCAGCGAGAACGGAAGCGGGCTCGGGAACGGCTTGGGAAGCGTCAGGCTGGGCGTGTTCTCGGTCAGCTTGTTCGTCAGATCGATGATCGTCACGTCACCGTTTGAGAGGGAATTCAGCAGGTTACCCAGTTGCGCCATCATCTCGCCTTCGTATGTCGGGCCGGCGAGCTGCCTGCTCGCCGACAAAGCCCATTGCGGCCGGGACCGCAATGGGTTCGACGCGCCTAGCGGGCCAATCATCGCAGGACCATGCTCACAGTGTCAATCCTTGCTTAACATCTATGCAATCCTTTGCAACTGCGCGATGAGTGACAATCAGCCGTCGCAGTCATGACTCAAGTGATGCTTGACCGCGGCCCGACGTTCAGTGATAGCGTACGATTCGTGGCCTCACCCTCCCTCACTTTTGATCAAGGGGCACTGTGGGGTGGGAACTGGTCTCGAGGATTCTTGGGAAGGAACCGTCGTGAAGAGTTCAGGTTTGAACGTCTCGCCCTCTGCGCCGCGCTATGACACGCCCGCGATGGCCGAGCTGGCCGCCTGGGTCGAGGAGATCCGCACCCTCACTCAGCCCGCGAACGTGCACTGGGTCGACGGCTCACGGGCCGAGAACGACTGGCTGCTGCGCGGGCTCGTCGACGAGGGCAAGATCATCAAGCTCAACCCCGAGTGGCGCCCCGGTTCCTACCTCGCCCGCTCGCACCCCGGCGACGTCGCCCGCACCGAGGGGCGCACCTTCATCGCCTCCGAGCGTGAAGAGGATGCCGGACCCACGAACAACTGGGCGGATCCGGCCGAGATGCGCCAGAAGATGACCGGCCTCTTCGAGGGCTCGATGCGCGGTCGCACGATGTACGTCGTCCCGTTCTCGATGGGCCCGGTCGGCGGCCCGCTCTCGCACATCGGCGTCCAGATCACCGACAGCGCCTACGCTGTGGCATCCATCGGCATCATGACCAGGGTCGGCGACGCCGTCACCCGCCGGATCGCCGAGGGCGCGCCCTGGGTGAAGACGGTGCACACGGTCGGCGACCCGCTCGCTGCAGGTGAGGCGGACGTGGAGTGGCCGTGCAACGACGAGAAGTACATCGTGCACTTCCCGGACTCGCTCGAGGTCTACTCCTTCGGCTCCGGATACGGCGGCAACGCGATCCTTGCGAAGAAGTGCTTCGCCCTCCGCATCGCGTCGGTGATCGCGCGTGATGAGGGCTGGCTCGCCGAGCACATGCTGCTCATCCGGGTGATCGACCCGCAGGGCAAGGCGTACCACGTCGCGGCGGCGTTCCCCTCTGCCTGTGGTAAGACGAACCTCGCGATGCTGCGCCCGACGATCCCGGGCTGGAAGGTCGAGACGCTCGGCGACGACATCGCCTGGATCCGCCCCGGCGACGACGGACGGATGTGGGCGATCAACCCGGAGGCCGGTTTCTTCGGCGTCGCGCCGGGCACCGGCGAGTCCACGAACGTCACCGCCGTCGAGACGCTGTGGGGAAACACCATCTTCACCAACGTCGCACTCCGCCCCGACGGCGACGTCTGGTGGGAGGGCCTCACCGACGAGGCACCGGCCGAGCTCATCGACTGGGAGGGCAACCCCTGGACGCCCGATTCCGGTCGTCCGGCGGCGCATCCGAACTCCCGGTTCACGGTCTCGGCCGCCCAGTGCCCGCAGATCGCCGAGGACTGGGAGCAGGCGGTTCCGCTCGATGTGATCCTGTTCGGGGGGCGTCGTGCGACCAACGTCCCGCTGGTGGTCGAGGCGACCGACTGGACGCATGGTGTCTTCCTCGGATCCACCATCTCCTCCGAGCGCACGGCCGCGGCCGAGGGCACGCTCGGCGAGCTGCGCCGCGATCCCTTCGCGATGCTGCCGTTCTGCGGCTACAACATGGGCGACTACTTCGCGCACTGGCTCAAGGTCGGCCGCAGCCTGCGCTTCGACCGGGCGCCGCGGATCTTCCAGGTCAACTGGTTCCGCCGCGGCTCCGACGGCCGGTTCCTGTGGCCCGGATTCGGCGACAACTCGCGCGTCATCGACTGGATCATCCGCCGCGTCGCCGGTGAAGTGCCCGCCGTGGACAGCCCCATCGGCCGCCTGCCGCGCGTCGAGGACCTCAATCTGGACGGACTCGACATCGCCGACGCCGATCTCGAGGAGCTGTTCTCGATCGACTCCGCCGCCTGGCTCGCCGAGGCCGACCTGACCGAGGAGTTCTTCGACACCTTCGGCGACAAGCTGCCGGCAGCTCTCCGCGCCGAGCTCGCATCGCTGCGTAGCAGGCTCACCATCGCCGCCGGACGGAACCCGAGAACTCCGGAGGAGCATGAGGGCCGCGTGTTCCAAACCGTTGAGACCGTTTCCCCTGACCAGTTCAAGAGCGCCTTCCGCAATCACCCCGCAGGCTTTGCCTTAGTCACCGCGACCGAGAACGGGCAGCACATCGCTCTCACTGTCAGCTCCCTGTCCTCGCTCAGCGCCGAACCGCCGTTGCTTGTGTTCTCGGTACCCGATCTCTCCTCGAACGCACCCGTCATCCTCGAGACAGAATCCGTCGTCGTGCACATGCCCGACACAGACTCCTCCTGGCTGGCAAGGCTCGGCACCCTGAGCGGCGCAGATCGTTTCGGCGATACCGGGAAATGGTCTCTACTATCCACCGGCGAGCCTTATTTCATGGATGCATCGGTCGTGATTCGCGCCCGGGTCGTCAACCGCGTTCGCGCGGGTGCCTCAACGCTTTGCATCGCGGAGGCAACGGAGATCGTTGAGAACTCAGAATCGGGATCCGTACGACCGCACGCTCACCCCAACCGCGCGAGGCAAGAGCCGGGTGACTACCCCAGTGCCTCCGGCGTGATCTTGCCATCAGATCCGCACTCGTGGACATCGTGTTCCGCGATCACGTCACCACGCTCGCGGCCTCGCACCACGGAGGGAACAATTGATGGCATCTGGTAACGCGACGAAAGCAACAGCCAAGGGCCCGATCCCCCTCTGGGGCCTGATGGTCCTGGGCTTGACGGCCGGGTATCTCTCTGGCCTCTTCGGCGTCGGCGGCGGCATCATCGTCGTGCCCGCGTTGGTGCTCCTGGGCATCGATCAACGGCGGGCCGCAGGAAGCTCGGTCGCTGCAATCCTTCCCACTGCCATTGTCGGCGCCACCAGCTATGGCATCGCTGGTCACGTCGACTGGGTCGCTGGCGCGATCCTGGCAGCGGGGATCATCGGAGGAGCGCAGATCGGTAGTTACCTGCTGTCGCGGCTTCCCAGGTCGGTGCTGTTCTGGATCTTCATCGTGTTCATGGCGGGCGTCGTCATCAGCCTGTGGATCGTCATCCCCGACCGCGGCGACACCATCAGCATCGACGGCTGGGCCGTCGCCGGACTCGCTGCTCTCGGTGTGCTCACCGGAATCCTCTCCGGGATTCTCGGCGTGGGAGGCGGGATCATCGTCGTGCCGGCATTGATGCTGCTGTTCGGAGCGGGCGACCTCAACGCCAAGGGCACCTCGCTGCTGATGATGATCCCCGGCTCCCTATCCGGCACGATCGGAAACGTGCGTCGGAAGAACTTCGATATGCGCGTTGCCGCGACCGTGGGCATCACCGCGTGCATCGCTTCTCCGCTCGGCCTGTTGACCGCAACGAACATCACTCCCCTCGCGTCGAACATCGCCTTCTCCGTGCTGATCGTCGCAGTGACGACACAGTTGATCGTCAAACACCTCCGTGCGCGCCGGAAGACGAGCGAAGCGAGCTAGTCGCCACCGCGCGATGGTCTTCCCCTGTACACAAGGCGCAGGTCATGATGTCGGATCGCCATCGTCGCGAATGCCGATCAGCAGATTCAGACCATCGCAATCCCACTAGATCCCCACCCGCCTGGATTCGCCCTGATCGACGAAGGCGCGCTCGGCGTTGCGGACGATGGCTCTGGCCTCGTGTGCGACCTCTCCTGGAAGAGCCCGCCCGGTAGCGGGCGGGCTCGGCGAACTGCATGTCCAGATCACTGTGCCTCACGAGCGGGCGAAAACTGCCCATCCCTAAGCCGACGCTCTCGCAATGATCTCGCGAGGATCCTGATCTGGTCGACCGCCGCAATCAACGGGCTGAACTGGCCCACTCTTAGAACTCCCCGATCGCTAGTCCCAAGCGAAGGTAGAGGTCAGTCACAGCCTCGTTGTTCACCCGATACTTGACCCAGACACCCTTGCGGGATCCTCCCTCTAGACTCGGCGGATCGGCGATCACCAGCCCTGCCGCCTCGAGCTCGTTAAGTCGCGGCTGGATCGTCGTCGGCCCGAGCACGAGAGCATCACAGATCGGGCCGACAGTGACGTCGGGGTTGCTGCGGAGGAACCGTAGAATCGCGGCCTTGACGAGGTTCCCGAGGAGCGCGATCGGGTCTTGGGCGTCTTCGGATCCCGCCGGCTGAGCTAGTCGTGGCATGTTCCGATTCTCTCGCACTGCCTGGCTACCGGTCCAGCGAACCATCCGATTTAGACCTGTACTTCACGCCCACACTGCTATACAGTGTGGGCATGTCCACGGCTCGCACGATCCAGATGGTGGCCTCGAAGCCCCTCCAGTTCCGTGGGCCCACTGACGAGATAGCCCCCGATATCCGGGCAGAACAGCTCGAATCCCCCACCGCCAGAAGGCCCAAGGCTGCGGGATCCACAAAGGCCGACGGCATCCGAGTTATCCACAATCTGGCCAAAAGTCGCTACATGACGGCCTACCTCGTGCGTAGAATGCCCGCACGGCAACCGTCGCGCGAGCCGTACCGTCCGTGCACGGTCGCCATCCCGGATCATCAGGGGGGTCGGCGATAGTGACGAGCGCAAACTCCGGACGGCGCGGACTGACGTGGGCCATCACCGGCGGCCTCGTCTTGGTCGCTGGCATCGTGGCGATCATCATCGGCTCCTTGCTGACACAGCGGACGCCGACGCCCACAGATCCGACCGGGGAGCCGACAACGCAGCCCACTCCACAGACGACCCCGGGTGATGACGAGGTCGTCGACCCCTCCGTCGCCGACCGCGGCTGGCGACCCGAACCGATCACGACGGACGCCGCAACGTATATTCGCGCCGCGCTCGAAGCCGCATCCTCCTTCGACACGACGAAGGGCGAGCGAGAAGCGTGGCTCGACTACCTCGACACCTGGTTCACGCCCGACACCCGCTTCAACTCCGAAGCCGATCAGCAGGCCGCGATGACGGATTCGCAAGGATTGATGCGTCAAGGCGTCGTGCTCCCCCAGCAGGACTGGGACTCGCTCGCGAACGAAGACGGCCGGGTCGTTGCCGCCACGACTGGCGATATCGCCTTCGTGCCGGTCAGTGATGACGCGTCTGGCGACATGTCGATCGGGACCGCGGACGTGACGCTGTCCTTCACGCGGTCAGATGGCGACGGCAGCGAGACGTCTTATGACGAGCAGGTGCGGGTGAGTGTCCAGGTGCTGTGCGGCGCCGGATCCGTACCGACGCCCGATAGTGCGCAGCAGTCTGGGGACTGCAAGGTGGTGCGTTACTTCACGGAGCCGTTGGAGCCCTGACATGGGTGTCCCCGCCGTCGCCGCCGCAGCCCTCAATACGAGGACTGGCCGGCGGATCCTTGGCGGAGCGATCCTGGTCATCCTGCTCGCTGTGGCATTCGCGCTGACTCCGCTGATCGCGATCCCGTTCGCTGTCGCAGGGAGCGCCGCGGGCATCGTTGAACCCGGCGCCAATCCTC
Source organism: Microbacterium sp. LWO13-1.2 (assembly GCF_038397725.1). NCBI lineage: Bacteria > Bacillati > Actinomycetota > Actinomycetes > Micrococcales > Microbacteriaceae > Microbacterium > Microbacterium sp. LWO13-1.2. The sequence goes on along the minus strand of NZ_CP151634.1, from coordinate 1,781,775 downwards.
CGGCAGCGAGCGGCGACTGGGGGTACCCGCTCGCTGGCGAATACACCAAGGGCCGCGGGTTCGGATACGACCCGGTGGACGGATGCAGCTACTGCTCCACGAACCACAAGGGCTATGACATGGCTCAGGGCTGCGGCTCGACGATCTTCGCCGCTGGGCCCGGGGAAGTGATCACGGCGGGGTCGTACTACGGCTGGGGAAACACCGTCCGCATCGATCACGGCGACTCGCTGGTCACGCTGTACGGCCACATGCAATGGGAATCGATCCGTGTTGTCGAAGGGCAGCAGATCACGGCAGGCACACCTCTGGGTGCGGAAGGCGACACCGGCGCGTCGTTCGGATGCCATCTGCATTTCGAAGTTCAGAAGTCCGGAACTCCGGTAGATCCGGAGCCGTTCATGGCCGCTCTCGGCCTTCCCCTGAAATAGGGCCCGCGCAGGCCCCCACCGCAAGGAGCAGATCCCCATGTTCACGAACACCATCCCTGGCGAGGTCGACGTCCCCGATATCCAACCGGACTTCTCTGCCCCGTTCTTCCAAGGGTTCCAAGTCATCGCGTCGTACATCCTCGCGGGCGCGATGCTCGTCGTCCTGATCATGCTGATCATCGCCGGCGCTGCCCTCGCCTTCCGCGGCCTTGCCTCCGATCGCGTGCGCACCTGGGCGGGCGAGAACATCCTCTGGATCTTCATCGCCGCCGCCGTCCTCGGTGCGGCATCCGGCCTGTTCGCCTGGTTCGTGAATTTCGACTTCGGGTTCTGATGAACATGCTGCGCGTGCTCCGGTTCGGCGTCACCGTCGGGATCGCGCTGGTGCTCGCCTCGGGCAGCGCGGCCCAGGCCAGCACCCCTGCGGATGCCGCCAATACCCCGCCCATGTCGGCATCCGTCGGTGGCGAACCCTGGTCCGCTCCCGCGTTCGATGTCGATTGCCAGAGCTCGAGCGGGCAGGTCAACTGCACCCCGAATGACACACAGCAGGTCACGGCCCAGCAGTGTTTCGTCGGGGTCTCGTTCGGCGGTGAGCGCGCCATGGTCTGCACGACCTACGAAGGACACGTCAAGGCCATTCAGGCCGACGGCGGCACTCCCCTGCTGGTGAAGTACGGCTGCAGCCTCGGGGATGCCGTCTGCCTCACGTTTGAGAACGCGGGTCGTGGCATGGCGATCGCGGCGACGGCGATCATGTTCCTCGTCGCGGATGCCATGCGCTTCGACACCAGCACTTTGCTGTGGGCCGCGGCGGTCGGCGAGTGGTCGTTCTGGCAGTGGGCGATCCTGATCATCACCTTCGGCGCGATGGTCTGGGCCGTCGCCGCTGCCGTCGTCTCCGGTGATCGCGAGGAGCTCGTGGGCGCTCTGGTGCGGTCGTTCATCGCGGTCCCCGCGGTGCCGATCACGCTGTGGCTGACGGGCCACCTGTTGAACGCGATCGACGACATGACCTGGTACATCATGAACCGCGACGGTCCGCTTGCGCTGTTCTCGACGCTGCAGTCGGTGATGTGGGCCGGCGGGCAGGCGAATTACTTCTTCGCCTTCCTGATCCACGGTCTCCTCATGCTCGGGATGCTGCTGCTGATGCTCGTGTTCACGTTCCGCAACATCGTGCTCGCCGCGCTCATCATGGTCGGACCGGTGGCGTGGATGCTGTTCCCGGTGCGCGGTGTCGGTCCGCAATGGGTCGTCCGCTACTCCTCGGCTGTGATGGTCCTGTTGCTGACCGGTCCCCTCACGATCGGGTTCGTCACGCTTATCATCAACGGGCTCGCGAGCGTGAAGACGATCTGGAATCCGCAGTCCTGGCCGCTGCTGGTCGGACTCGTCCTCGTCGCATTCGCACCTTTCGCGATCTTCGGGCTGTTCAGCTTCGTCGGCGCGGTTGCCGCCGACGGCGTCGGCTCTCGCCTCGGATCTCACGGCGGGCGCATGGCCGGGAACGCAGGGCGCACGGCCGCGCGTATCCCGACTCGGCTCGGCGGTCTCCCCTCCGGTATCCACTCGCCGGGTGGCGGTCCCAAGAGCACCGGCCCGATGTCGAAGACCGGCGCCAGGTCGGGTGCGCTCCGCCGTGCATCCACACCGACTCGGAATCGCACGGCCACGACGTCCGGCGGATCCCACTCCGGCGGTCCCACCGCATCAACACCGCGTCCCTCGCCGCAAGCTTCGCCGCAGGCACCGCCGAAAGCATCACCGCAAGCTCAGAAACCGCAGGCTGAGGGGAGCCCATCATGACCATCAACAGCGACTACGCACGTCCGGTGCGGTTGCCGCGTCGGTCGAGGCAGGGCGTCGTGATGGGGATGGATCCCTGGCAGCTGACTTTCCTCGCCATCGCGGCGCTCGTTCTGCTGCTCTTCGTGAACCGATTCGGGCCGCTCGGGCTGCTGTACGGCGCACCGCTGTATCTGGGGTTCGGGGTGACCGCGCTGACGAGCCTCCGTGGGGTCTCCACCCCTCGGATGGCGGCATTGTGGATGATGAAGAAGCTCCGTAGCCGTACCGGGGCGACGACGCACACGTTCCGCCCCGAGCGCCCCGAACTTGCTGGCACGCTGAACCTTCCCGGCATCCGTGCGTCGCTGCAGCTGTGGGATGTGAACGGTCTCGCTGCCGTCTACAACCCGCACGACCGGTCCGTGTCGGTCGTCGCGGAACTCGAAGTGCAGGGCTTCCTGATGCACGACCTCCCCGAACGGTTCGACCTCGCGGAGCAGTTCGACCGGGTCCTCGGACCATTCACCCAGCGCCCCGGAATGAAGCGGGTGACCCTGCAAGAGCGCACCCTGCCGACCACGATCCGCGCCGCCCGCGACCACTACGACACCGTCCGCCGAGTCAGGAACATCGCCGCAGATTCGCCGGTCGCCCGCAATTACCAGGAGGTGATGGATCAGTCGGAGCGGTTCGAGGTCGCGCATCGCAACTACGTCATCCTCACCCTCGACCTGGTCGCGCTCGGGTCGCAGTTGAAGGCGCTCGGCGGCGGGAAGGACGCGATCCTCGCTCTCGCGCAGATCGAATCCGGCAACCTCGCCGACGCGCTGACCGCCGCGAAGATCACCGTCCGCCGCTGGTTGACAGTTCGTGATGTCGCAGCCCTCGGCCGGCTGGCGTTCGATCCGGAGTTCGCGCCGATCGTGCAGAACCGTCCCGATCAGCTCGCCGGGGTCGATCCGGTCGCGATCGGCCCGATGTTCCTCGATGAGCCGAAGGGACGCAACGGGATCGTCGTTACCGACTCCGGCGTGCACACGACCATGTGGGTGCACGAGTGGCCGCGCTCCGATTCTCCCGTCGGGTTCCTTTCCCCCGTCGTGTTCGCCCGGCATCCGAACACGGGTGAGGCGATCACGCACATCCTCTCCATCGTGCTGACCCCGGTTCCGGTGTCCAAAGCGTTGAAGCGGATCCGTGACGAGAAGAAGGTGTGGCGTGGCAACGAGTCGCTCCGCGCGAAGCGCGGGGCGGACGGATCGGCGGCGGATGCTGCGGATTGGCGTGCCCTGGAGCAGCAGGAACAGGAAATTGCGAACGGGCACGGCGAGTTCCAGTACGGCGCTTACCTCACCATCACCGCATCCGACGAGGAGCGCCTCGACCAGGCCGTAGCGGGGATGCGCAACGCCCTGTCCCGCGCCGGAATGGAGGCGCAGATCCTGTACTGCCAGCAGGCCGAGGCGCTGATGGTGAACGCGATCCCGGTCGGATTGGGGATGAAGTGATGACCCGCCACGCCGCCACCTTCACCCCGACCGGCCTCACCCGACGGCAGAAGCGCGAGCTGCGACGTCAGGTCGCGCAAGAGCAGCGAGAGGCGACGCCCGCTCGCACGACACGTCATGACCGTTCTCTTCCCGAGGCACCGGTGCGCGGGCCGTTCGGCCCCGGCTTCGTTCAGGGCGGGTACTGGAATCTGGCGAAGGCGGTGGTCCCGGCGCATCAGGCGACCTCGCAGCACATCGCCGGGATCTACCCGTTCGTCGCCGACTCCGGGCTCGGACACCGCGGCCCCATCCTGGGCGTCGACCTGAACGCCGACGCGCTGTGGCACTTCTCCCCGTGGGAGGCGTACGTCGACGACACCGAGCGCGGCACGTTCTCCACGAACATCCTCGTACTCGGGGCATACCGGGGCGGGAAGTCCGCGACGGTGAAGACCCTCGTCACGCGGTCGATCGCGTTCGGGCACCAGGTTGTCGTTCCCTCGGACCCCAAGGGCGAGTGGGTCGCGGTCGCGGAGGCGATCCCGAGCGGGCAGGTGATCCGCCTCGGCGGCGGCACCGGCACCCGCCTCAATCCGCTCGACCGCGGCCCGCGTCGCACCGACACGACGGATGAGCAGCACGAGCAGATGGTCAAGCAACGTCGCATCGGCACCCTGATCTCGCTGATCGAGTTGACGCTCGGCAACCGCCTTACCGCGGTCGAGCACGCCGCGATCCTCGACGCACTGGAGCGGTGCATCGCGCACACCGATGACCGGCCGACGCTCCGCGGTGTCTACCAGGAGCTCGGCACCATCGCTGAAGAGTCCGATGCCGCGTTCCGTGCGTCCGACGGCGCCATTCAGCCTCTGTTCGTGCTGCGCCGATTCGTTGACGGCGACCTGTCCGGGCTCTTCGAAGACGAGTCCACGGTCGAGTTCGACCAGGACGCGCCGATCGTCGTCACCGACACCAGTGAGCTGTTCGCCCGCGGTGACCTCGCCGCCCAGCTCACGCAGGTGTGCTCGACGGCGTGGATCCAGGCGGTGATCAGCGACCGGGCCGCGCACCGCACCCGCTACGTGGTCCGCGAGGAAGGATGGCGCGACATGACCTCGCTGGCGTCGTTGCAGATGTTCCAGCAGTGGCTCAAGCTGTCCCGCCATTACGGGATCAGCAACATCGTGATCCTGCACAAGATGGGCGACCTGGATGCTGTCGGCGACGCCGACTCGATGGAACGCTCCCTCGCCTACTCGATCGTCGGCGACATCGAGAACAAGTTCATCTTCCGCGTCAACCACCAAGAGCAGACTGCCCTCCGCCAGCGGTTGAACCTTCCAGCTCCGCACGTGGAGATGGCTAGGCAACTGCGGAAGGGCGAGTTCCTCGCCTACGTGGGCCAGTTCTCCTACCTCGTCGACTGTTTCGCCACCAGCACCGACTGGGAATACGAACTGTTCGCCACCGACGACGCCGTCTCCGCCGCCGACCACGACGACGCCCTCCGAATCCTGGACGCCGAGGCCCTCGACGCCTACTGGCCCAGTGGCCCTGACACCAGCCTCGGCGGCTGGGTCATCCCCGAATCCCGCGATCTCACACTCGATCTCACCTAGGAGCACTGACCATGAGCATCGTCACCCATCCCCGCACCTACGCGACCGTCACCGGGCCGCAGGCGACCTTCATCACCCTCGAGGGCAGCACCGAACCCGTCACACCGACCGGTGAGGAGGACATCCGCCACGCGGTCGTCCGCCGCGCCACCGAAGAGGCCCGCCGCACCGGCACCCCGGTCGAACTCATCACCGCCGGCGACCGCGGCTCCCACCACCTCCTCGTCGGCACCGATGGCACATTCACGGCGATCACGCCGGACGCGACAGCTTCCCCAACCGGTCCCGTCCCCGACATCGCGGACGCGTCGACGAGCGGAGAGGAGCTTACGGTACCGACCCCGCAGCCCGATGCCGTTGACGCCATGTCGGCTGCGGAGTCTCCCCGTCCGACCTTCCTCACCCCCGTTGCAGAGGCCGCCTCCCGACCCACCGGGTGGCGTGGTGCCCTCGCCGGCATCGGGATCAACATCCGGCCGTCGAATGCCGACCGTCGGCGGGCCGACTGGGTCGCGGCCGTATCGATGCACTGGGCCGGATGCCGCACGATCGCCGTCGCAAACGGCAAAGGCGGCGTAGGCAAGACGATGACCTGCGCGATGCTCGCCGCCGTGTACGCCCGTGAAGGCGGCGGGAACGTGCTCGCCTGGGACAACAACGACACCCGCGGCACCCTCGGTTGGCGCACCGAACAAGGCCTCTACGACACCACCCTCCGCGACCTGGTGCCCGCTGCCCCCGGGCTACTCGAGCTGAGCGCCGGGGTGTCGGACATCACGCGGTTCGTGCATCACCAGGCGACCGACCGGTACGACGTGCTGCGTTCGAACCCGGAGCTTCTCGCCACGGATCAGCGCATCGCCGCCTCCGAGTTCAACCTGCTGATGCGCGTCGCCGCCCGCTATTTCCGCCTCGTGGTATTTGACTCCGGTAACGACGAATCCGCTGATCGGTGGCTGCGGATGATCGACAGCTCCTCCCAGCTCGTGATCCCCACCCTTGCCACCCCGGAATCCGCCGAATCCGCCGCACTGCTCCTGGACGCGCTCCGCGGCCGCGACGAACGCTCCGCCGACCTCGCCGACCGGGCGGTCGTCATTGTCACCCAATCCGAGCCGGCGGAACGGACGGCACGGCGCATCGCCGAGGGGTTCCGTCCGCTCGTCCGCGCCGTCGAGATCATCCCCTTCGACCGCGCGCTGAAAGCCGGACCGCTGCGGTTCGATGCGTTACACCGCCGTACCCGCGACGCCTGGCTGAGCGCCGCCGCATCTGTCGCCGGGGCGCTCTGAGGAGCCGGCGTCATGAATCAGGGACTGCTCGGGAAAGGAGTCACGGTGCTCATCGGCGCCGCGGTCATCCTCGCGCTCGTGTTCGGGTTCATCGCGGAGGCCGTCACCCGCCTTATCTGCGGTGCACGACCTACCGCTGGCAACCTGTTCGCAGGGCTCGGGCTTGCGATCACCGGCGACCCGGCTGGCTACACCGCGCCCGCCGGATGCGCCCTACCCATCACAGGGATCCGCATTGCCGACCTCGCCGCTGTCCTGCTGATTGCCAGCGCGACCGTGTGGGTGCTGGTCGCGGTAGGTCGGTACCGGGAGTCGGACCGCGCGTTCATCACCGACTTGCGGACCCGGCCGGGGTTCGCGACGAGTTCCGAGATCCGCGAGCACCTGTCCGCCCGCGCCGTCCTCCGCCGCGCACGCCAACTCCGGCCGGATCTCGCCAAGCCCACCGCTACCGACGTCGGCTGGCGCGTTGGGCGCTCCCGCCAGCAGGATGTCTACGTCTCGATCGAGGATTCCGTGGCGCTCGAAGGGCCGCCGCGGTCGGGCAAGGGGTATCGCGTCTTGGTCTCCGCGATCGTCGACTGGTCCGGTCCGTTGATCACCACCTCGACCACCAACGACAACCTGACCGCGACGATGCGGACCCGGCAGGCTCGCGGCGACGTGCACGTGTTCGACCCGCAAGGGCTCTCCGGCATCCGGCATCCGCTCCGCGTCTCCCCCATCGCAGGCTGCGAGGATCCGCTGGTGGCGATGCAACGCGGCACCGCGATCATCACCGGCACCGCGCTCGGCGCGTCGACAACCAACGGGGAGTGGGCGCAGGCATCCGGTGTCATACTCGGCAGACTCCTGCACGCCGCAGCCGTGGGCCGGAAGACGATCGCCGAACTCTACGACTGGGGATCCAGCCCTGCACTCACCCGCGACGCCGTCGACATCCTCAAGCGCGACGGCGCCCCAGGTTGGGGCGACAGCCTCGACGCGACCATCAACGGCGACGAAAAGCTCGTCTCCTCGATCTGGTTCGGAGTACAGGGCGCCGTCGCACCGCTCGCCGTCCCGCAGATCCGCGACGCCCTGATGCCCCGACCGGGTGATCCCACGCTCGACCCGCGGGAGTTCCTGGATGCCGCGAACACCCTCTACCTGATCGGGTCCTCGTCAGGCGCCTCAGCGATGGGCGGATGGCTCGGGGCGCTGCTCGACGACATCGTCGAGGTCGCCCGCACCACCGCGCTCGCCTCCCCGGGGTCCCGGCTTGCGCACCCGCTCGGGCTGATCCTCGACGAGATCGCGAACATGTTCCGGTGGGGCAACCTGCCCCGGATCATGGCCGACGGCGGGGGTCGTGGCATCTGCACCTTCATCGTCCTGCAGGCTCTCTCCCAAGCCGAGACCTCCTGGTCGCGGGCGGAGGCTGACACCATCTGGGCCGCGGCGACCGCGAAAGTGCTCTTGGGCGGCGCCAGCCACGTCGGCCACCTCCGCGACATCGAGTCACTGCTGGGCACGCGCGACACGCAGCGCACACAACGTTCGTGGTCAACCAGGGATGCCGGGCACTCCGCGAGCGAGCAGCACGAGCGCCGCCCGCTGATGTCGGTCGACGAGATCCGCCGACTCCCACCAACGACGGGGCTGCTCGCGTACCGCAACCGGCGCAGCGTGCTCCTTGACCTCGCCGGCTGGGACGAACGTCGCGACGCGGCGAGCATTCAATCCGGGAAACGCCAGACCGAGGTCGAACAGCGCGACGTGTTCGACGCCGCGTCCCGCGCGACTCAGCCCGCCGCACAACCATCCTCCCGTGACGTTGCCTCGACGGAGGCGGCTCCGGCCGAGGCGGTGAACGACGAATGAGCAATCGTCGCCGTCCCGGGCTGCTGAACATCTACCGGTCTGAGTTCCTGCACTCACCGGTCTGGTTCGCGAGGCGCGACCGCTGGTTCACCGAAGAGGCGTCGTTCGGTCGGGTGCTGGCGTGCGCGGGCTGCGGGCGTGCTGCGAGCAAGGCGCAGCTCGAGCTGCACCACCTCGACTACGTCGGCGTGGTCCTCGATCAGGGGCGATGGCAGGCGCTCGAAACGCACGAAGACCTCGTGCCGATGCATCCGTACTGCCACGATCTGCTCCACCGTCTCCTGGACCGCGATGCCGTCCTCTCCCGGAATCGCACCCGCCGCGCAGCATCCGACCTCGCGCTCGAACGACTCCGCCGCAAGCTGCAACCCGCCGAAGGAGCCTCGTCATGACCCGCTACGAAGAACCGCCCGACCTCGACGACCTCCTCGCTGCCGAGCTGAGCGACTTCGAACCCGACATCCGCCACGCCAGCTCCGTGCCGCTCGGCGCGCACGTCGTGAACTGGCGCACCCTCACCGACGCCGATGCGCGCGAAGCATGGGACGAGCTGCGGGCATGGGTCGAGTGGTTCTCGCTTCGCTATCGGGTCTCCGAATCGGTCGTCCCAGCGTGCTGGTTCAAGCACGGGCAACTCGTCGAGGAACTCTCCGCACTGCATATAGCGCACACCGCTGCGTTTGATCCGTCCGATGCCGGGTTCGGGCCGATCGGATGGCACGAACGTCTCAGCCTCGCAATCCCCCGCATGAACCGTGCATACTCCGGCGGCTGCGCACGCGGGCATGATGCCGCAACGCCGCGCTCGTGGGTGATCGACGAACAGGAATGGACTGCGTGGACCAGCCAGGCCCACGCAATCGCGACGCCTGTCCAGGCGTCGCACAACAGAAAGGAAGAGAGATGACTACGAGGATCCCCGTCACCATCGAGGGCAACCTCACCGGTGACCCCGAGCACGGCACAGGAGAGTCGGGTAACGAGTACGCCCGATTCACCGTCGCCGTCAACGACCGCCGCCTCAACGAGACGACCAACCGCTGGGAAGACGCCGGCACGGTGTTCCACCGCGTCGTCGCGTTCAACCAGCAGTCGCGGCACATCGCAGACTCGCTCCACAAGGGCGACAGCGTGATCGTCGCCGGCGACCTCCGGTTCGGCACCTACACCGACAAGGAGACTGGCCAGACCCGCGAAACCCGCGACGTCGTCGCCGACAACGTCGGCGCCTCGCTGAAATTCGCCAGCGTCACCGTGGATCGCGCCCCAAAAGCTGAAAGGCCCGCAGCAGACGCTACGGGCCCGACAGCAGCACCGGCCTCGTACGCCGGAGCGGGGGTTGTCCGCTGACCTGAATCAAGAGAGCGGGACGAGAGTCAGCGTACTCTCGTCCCGCTCCTCATTGGGGCCGTTTGTCGTCGATGTGCGTGTCGACCTACGTCACCGGCTCTGGGTAAACTCACCTACCTGAGGAAAGCCTCAACGGAGTCGCGGGTTCTCACCCGAGTTGTAGATCGGTGGTGCCGGTGCGGGCCGACCTGCGGATTCCGAGGAACCGACTATCCGCCCATCGCTCACCCCTCGGCGCATAAGGGTTCTTTCGCTCCGGGACCGTTGGCGGCCCCACTCCACGGGGTACGCCCACCCGACACCGCCGCGCGGCGGCTTCGGCTAGCGTTACCGCGCACGATCTGCGGCTTCTCCGTAGTTCCCCACGCGGGATCATGAGTCGTTACCGCTCGTCACAGTCGACGCCAAGGAGAACCTCATGTCCCGAATCCATCGACCCGCCCGGCCGCGCCGTTCGCGTCGTGCCGTGCTCGCGCTCGCCTCCGTTGCGGTCGTCGGAGTCGCGCTGGCCGCGTGCGCTCCTCCCGGTTCATCCGCACCCGCCGCATCGGATCCTGCCGGTCCTGTCTCGACCCAGCTGACCAGCGAGGAGGTCACCCTGCAGATCCTGTCCAACACCGAGATGGGTGAAGCTCTGAAGACGATCGGCGAGGCGTTCACGGAGCAGCACCCGAACGTCACGTTCGATGTGGTCGCTGAGGCCAACGCGAACGTCGCGACGAATCTGTCTCGGATCCTCACCCGCGATACCCCGCCCGACGTCATCTTCATTCCCACCATCGCGCAGCCCGCGAAGGACGGCCTGCTGACGAACCTCGATCCCTACTTCGACGCCTACGGGTGGGACACCTGGTCGCAGGGCCTGCTCGACATCAACCGCGTCGGCCCCGACGGACAGCGCGGTTCCGGTCCGCTCTACGCGGTCGGGATCGGCAACAACGTCACCGGCGTCTTCTACAACAAAGAGATCGCCGAGCAGGTGGGCATGACCGAGCCGCCGAAGACGTTCGACGATATGGAAGCCGCCGCTGAAGAGGCCGTTGCGGCCGGATACCTCGGATTCTCGGTCGCTGCCAAGGATGCCGGCACGCCCCTGCTGCTGCAGCAGGTGCAGAACTCGTTCGGCAATGCTCCCGAGATCAGTGCTTGGAGCGCTCAGGAGCCCGGGGCCACGTTCGACCAGCCCGCAATGGTCGATGCGGCGGCAAAGCTGCAGGAGTGGAAGGGCAAAGGCGTTATTTCGAAGGATGCCGTGTCGGTCGACTATCCGACCATGATGGGCGACTTCCAGGCCGGCAAATCGTTGTTCGTCGCCGTGGGCGACTGGGAGGCGCAGCGCCTGGTCGCGGCCATGGGGGACAACGTGGGGTTCTTCCTCATGCCCAACCAAGACGCGGACGCCAAGCAGTACGCGATGGCGTTCCCCTCGAACCACGCCATCCCCGCCGGCGCGAAGAACAAGGATGTCGCCGCGTACTTCCTCAACTGGCTGGGAACCGACGAGGTCGGACGGCAATTGATCGTGGATACGATCGGCAGCTCGCCGGCCGGGCCGACCGACCTGCCCGCACCCGTGACCGACGTGCCACTGATCCAAGAGACCTCGGCAGCATTCGAGCAGGTGCTTCGCGAGGACGGCGCCGTGGACTCGTTCACGAACGTCAGCCAGGCATTCACGCTGTCCACCCTCAACGGACTGATGCAGTCGATGATGCTCGGCTCGAAGACGCCGCAAGACTTCGTCGACTCGGTGCAGGCCGCCTATGAGTCGGAGTTGATGAACTGATGAGCAGCCGGGGAGGACTCCTGCAACGGGGGATCAACAGACGGCGCACTCTGATGAGCTTGCTCTTCATCGCGCCCGCGGCCGCGCTCTACGGCTGGCTCGTGCTGGGCTCGTTCGCGAAGGCCGCTCAGTTCTCCCTCTACGACTGGAATGGCATCGGCACCGCCACCTTCGTGGGGCTGCAGAACTATGTCGACGTATTCTCCTCCCCGGCTCGCCTCATCTCGTTGCTGCATGCATTCGAGCTCATGGTGTTCTTCACCGGGGTGACCCTGACCCTCGGCCTTCTCGCCGCGGTGCTCACCCGCGGTGCGGCCAAGCGGCGAGGATCGGGCGTCACCCGAGCCATCCTGTTCATGCCCCAGGTGATCCCGATCGTGGCGGCTGCCATCGGATGGAGCTGGATCTACTCCCGAGAGGGGGCTGTGAACCAGATCCTCACCGCGACGGGTCTGGGGGCGGTCACCCGGCCTTGGCTCGCCGACCCCGCCACCGCGCTCATCGCCGTCGGCTTCATCGGCACCTGGGCTCTGCTGGGCCTGGTGACGTTGCTGCTGACCGCTGGCATCAGCAAGATCGATCCCGCCCTGTACGAGGCGGTCCGCATCGATGGGGCGAACCCGTTTCAGGAGCTCTTCGCCGTGACCCTTCCCGGACTGCGCCGTGAGCTCGTGGTGAGCGCGACCCTCACTGTCATCGCGGCACTCGCGGCATTCGACATCATCTACATCACAACGCAGGGCGGTCCGGAACGGGCGACGACAGTGCCCGGTATCGACATCTTCTTCATGGCCTTCGGTGAACAGAAGGTCGGCGGCGCGGCAGCCATGGGCATCGTGCTGATGGCCGTCGTGCTCGTGGTCATCCTGCCGCTCCAGCGTCTCGCAGCAAAGGACTGACCCGTGCGCATCTCCCGTACCGAACGTGTGTTCAGCGCCGTCGTCCTCGTCGCCCTGGTGCTCTTCACCCTCCTCCCCTTCGTCGCCCTCCTGTCGGTCGCCCTCTCGCCGCCGAACACGCTCCCCTCGGGGATCTCGTTCCTGCGCGAGTTGCACTGGGAGAACTTCGCGACGGCCTTCGAATTGTCGCAATTCCCGACCCTTATGGTCTCCAGTGCGACGCTGGTGTTGATCGTCGTCCCGTTGGTCGTGTTGTGTGCGACCATGGCGGCCTACTCGCTGACGTGGCTGCGCGTGCCGTTCGCGGGAGTTCTCTTCATCGTGTTCCTGCTCGGATTGACGATCCCCTTCGAGAGTCTCATCACGCCGCTGTACCTGACGATGCGTGAACTGAACCTGACCAACACGGTGTGGAGCGTCGCGCTGCCGCTCGCGGCGATCCAGATTCCCTTCGGAATCTTCTGGATGCGCGCCCACTTCCTCGGCATGCCTGCCGAGCTGGAAGAAGCCGCTCAACTCGATGGCGCCGGCCCCATCCGTACGTTCTTCCAGGTGCAGCTGCCGCTCGCCCGTCCGGCCATCTCGACGATGGTCATCCTCAGCTTCCTGTGGACGTGGAACCACTTCATCCTCACGCTGGTGATGATCGACGATCCCGCCAGGCGCACGGTGGGCGGTGCGCTCGCCGGGTTCCAGGGCGCGCAGGCCACGGACGTCGTCATGCTGTGCGCGGCCGCATTGCTGATGATGGTTCCGACTCTGCTCGTGTTCATCGTGTTCCAACGGCAGTTCACGGCGGCTCTTCTGCAAGGCTCGGTGAAAGGATGACCCTCGAGGAGGCAACCGTGACCAGCGACGTTCCCGTCCGCCCCGCCTATGATGCCGAGCTCGCCAGTTCACTCCGGGCAGCCGGCGGGCCGTATGTCCTGGACTTCGACGATATCGACCTCCTCCAGAAAATTCAGGCCAACGTCCGCGCGACATCAGACGTGTCACGCGGCGAGCTCGAGGCACTGGGTCTGGTGGTCCTCGACCATCATGCGTTGGCCCACGACGGTTACCGCGTCCCGCTGCATCACGTGTTCTCGCCGTCCTCGAGCTCGCCACGCCCATGCATCATCTACATCCACGGGGGCGGGATGATCATGGGGACGCCCTGGGACGGCGTCACGGACTTCCCGAGGTGGATCGCCGACTTCGGCGTGAGCGTCGTGACCGTCGACTATCGCCTGGCCCCGACCGCCAAGGCGCCCACGCTCGTCGAGGACTGCTACGCGGCGTTGCGTCACGTGCATGCCAGCGCCGCCGAGTGGGGCATTGATCCCGCGGCGATCGTCGTAGCGGGTATGAGCGCCGGGGGCGGGCTTGCCGCGGGCACGGCCGTGCTCGCACGGGACCGCGGCGGACCAGCGCTGCGCGGGCAGCTGCTTATGGCCCCGATGCTCGACCCTGACAGCGACGGTGACTCGATGCGCCAGCAGCCCTCCGGGCCCTGGAACCGTGAAGAGAATTCTGCTGCGTGGAAGATGGTGCTCGACGGGGTCCCCGAGAACGAGGTCGGATGCAACGCGCCCGGCCGTGTCCCGCGGCTGGGTGACCTGCCCCCGGCGCTGCTCGAGGTCGGTTCGGCCGAGATCTTCCGCACGGAGGTCATCGATTATGCTGGTCGCATCTGGCAGGTCGGCGGGGATGCCGAGTTGCACGTGTGGAGCGGGGGGTTCCACGGTTTTCAGAGCTACCCCCACGCGGCGGTGACCCAGGCGGCGATCGAGTCACGGCGCAACTGGCTGGGCCGGCTGTTCGGATATGGACCGCAGGAGGCGACGCAGCATGAGAGATCTGCTGGCGCGACTGGCGCAGAACGATGAAGACGCCTCCGCCGCGCTGAGAGTACTTGACTACTTCGACGCACTCGACGACCGGGCCGGTGGCCCCGAGACTTACCTGCGCGGCGCAGCGGCGTTGAGCGCGTCCGCGGTCGGCATGGTGCTCAACGAGCGGCGTCTGACACTCCGGATCGCCCCGAACGGTGAGCGACTGCGCGCCGACCGCAGCTTCGAACCCTCCGAAGAGTGGCTCCAGCGCACGCTTGCATCGTCCTCGAGCAACCGAGTCTGGGTCGAGACGCACGAGCGCAGCACTTTCCATGAGCTCATCCTGGAGCGCGTCGAACAGGGCGTGAACCGATGGACGGGCCGCATGGAGGCGCTCACTCCCGAACCGGCTCAGGCGTGGTCGGTCTTGTTGAACGATCCCGTGCCCGGCGAGCGGCGCCATCAACTGTTCGCGGCGCTTCGCTTGGATACCGCGCGCCGCTATCAGGTCGTCGCCCAAGTGCCCCCCGCGCGCACGGACGGACTTCACGCCTACACGACCGTGCAGGGCGTGCAGGTCGGCGCGACGATCCGCCCGGCGCCGTTCGAGATGGAGTACGAGGTCGGCGAGCGTGCACGCTACGGCATCGGCCCGGCTGTCGACGTCGTGGACCTGCTCGATTCGTGGCGACGCGCTGTCGTCGTGCTTCGCCTCGCGCGTCAGGGGGAGGCCCTGCCCTGGGACAAGCTCGGCGTCCTGGCGCCACTGTTCCTGCGCGCCAAGACCGATGAGTTGCTCGCCGAGCCGATCGTCAATGCGATCGACTCGGAGAACATGCCCTGGCTCGATGAGACCGTCACCGCGGTCACCCAGACCGGTTCCGTCCGCGGCGCTGCCGACCTGCTGGGGCTGCATCACTCCACGGTGCAGAAGCGCATCGACAAGCTGCAGCACCACTTCAACCTCAACCTCGCCAACTCGCGGCACGTGTATCACCTGTGGCTCGCCTGCGCCGCGTACCGGTTCGCCTCCTTCGGCACGCCTGAGAACATGGCCACCGAGGTGCGCCTGGCTCCGCGACCCTTCGACGTCCCACCGGACGCCTGAGACGGATGCACTCAGGACGAGAAGACCAGCTCCTCCTGAGCATCCCCGCGACGAGTCGTGATGCGAAAAGCAAGACCGGGGAAGTCGGCGACCAGCGCGACGGAGCATGAGGCATCCGACCATGTCAATCGCAGAACGCCGGCGCCCTCCTCGATGACCGTGAACGCGCCGCCGAAGGCCGGGAACGTGTTGCGGAACCGCAGCACCTCCAAGAACTTCTGGATCTGCGGCTTGCCGACCCGCTCGGCGATCTCGTCCAGCGTGTAGTCATGGCGGTTGGCGCTGCGCGGATCGCGCGCGGCCTCCAGCGCCTCGAGGTCGTTCACACCGAACAGCGCACCGACGTAATAGACCTGCGGGATGCCGGGAACGAACAGCTGAAACACCCGCGCGAGGAGGTATGCCGTGTCGTCCTCGCCCACCGCGGAGTAGTACGACGACATCAATTGGTACTTCTGCGCGCCAGCAGCCCCCTTGCGGATCACGGACGCGGGCAGCGGCACGACCTCGCGCAGCACGGCCGTCTCGGAGTTGACGCGATCCGAGACCAACTCGATCTCGTCTTCGGTGAGCAGTCCCACCACGTCGACGACGCCGATTCCGTCATGGGTGTCGAGCGTCGTGAACTGCTTGCGCGGACAGATCTCGAGCCAATGCAGAAGTCGGTCGGACCGACCGGTGAACAACGCGTGCAGCGTCAGCATCGGCAGGGCGAAGTCGTAGACCCAGTGACCCTTCTCGGCCATCTTCAACTGAATCCCGTAGTTCTCATGGATCTCGGGCAGCATCTCCGTCCCGCGGGCGCGCAACGGCTCCATGCCGATCTCGAGCACTTCCCACACTTCGGGTTCCACGAAGAAGCAACTGGTTCCGGGCCGCTTGGAGGCATACGCGAACGCGTCGAAGCGAACGATCGCGACGCGCTCGGCGAGCATGCCGAGGTTGCGTGCGAAGTACTCCTGCGTGACCGGCTGCCACGGATCGATGTCGATCTGCTCGGCGAAGAACGTGTTCCAGAGGCGGACGACGCGGCCGTCGTCGCGGGTGAATTCCAAGAACGGGCCATTCGGCTTGCGCCGATACAGCGCCGCCATCTCGTCTTCCGTCGCATCGCCATCGGGCCAGAACTCGTCCCAGTGGATGAACATCTTCCGGAAGGGCGACTCGTCGCCTCGGCGCATGTAGTCGACGAATTCGCGAGAGCGGATCGACGCGTGGTTGATCATGAAGTCGGCCATCAGATAGTGGTCGCGTCCGATGTCGTCGATGTCGGACCAGTCGCCGAAGGCGGGGTCGACGATGTCGTACTCGACAACCGCGAATCCCCGGTCCCCCGACGATGGGAAGAACGGCAGGATGTGCACACCTCCGAAGGCGCCGGCGAAGTGTGTGCGCAGGGTGCGGGCCAACGCCTTGAGGTCACCTCCGAGACTGTCGGCGTAGGTGATGAGCATCGCTTGGTTCACGACGGGCAGCATGGTGGGTTCCGATCCGGGTGGGTAGGGGTCACTCGTCGAGTTCGACGAGAGGTTCGGCGTGGCCGGGGCCCCGGGAGCCGCGTCCGAAGAGCAGGAAGACCAGCAGGCCGATTCCGATCGGCACGATCAGGACGAGATACATCATCGAATACGCGTCCGAGGTCGCGGCGCCGGCATCCATGCTCGCCGTCACGATCCAGCCCGCCGCGACAGGTAGCAGAAGATAGCCGAGGTCGATTCCGATGTAGTTCGTGTTGCTGGCTACGCCTCGCCGTTCCGGGCTGACAGACATGAGCGACAGGGTTTGGATGGCCGGCTGGCAGATCCCGTAACCGAGCGCCGAGATCGCGCCGGCGATCAGGAAGCCCGTGAGAGTCGTCACCTGACTGATCACGATGAAGGACACCGCGAACATGAGCAGTCCGGGCACGATGACCACCGTGAGACCGTAGGTGTCGGCAAGACGCCCCGCCAGCGGCCGCGACAGCAGGATGAACACCGCGTACGCGGCGAAGAACAGCCCGATCTGAGCGACGCCGCGCGCTTCGCCGTACAGCACGATGAACGCGTTCACACCCGAGAAGGCTCCGGCGAGGCAGAGCATCACCGTCGCCGGGACGATCGCCTCGACCGCAATGAAGGATCGCCAGCCGAAACGCTGCTCGGCAGCCGGCCCGGGCCTCGGCGAGCGGATGAACCCGGCCGCGACCGCGGCGCCCAGCAGCAGGACCGCGCCCAGGAGGAAGGACGGGAGGGACCCGAACGTCTCCAGCAGCCACAGGCCGACCGACGGCCCCACGGCGGTGCTGACAGCCTGGCCCAGCGAGAAGACGCCGATGCCCTGCGCCATCCGCGACGCGGGCAGGGCGTTGCTGGCCAGGGCCAGCGTCACCGGTGCGAGGAAGCCCATGGCTGCGCCGTGGAGAAGGCGGGCGGCGATCAGCACCGGGATACTGTCGGAGATTCCGTAGAGCACGAAGGCGACGATGATCAGGGCGAGCGTGCCCATCAGAAGGTACGAGTGCCGCACCTTCAGCGTGGCCCATCCCACCGCCGGCCGCACCGCGAGGGCGGTCACGGCGAAGATCCCTGTGACGACGCCGACCGTGATCGACGTGGCGCCGAGCGACACGGCGAGTTTGGGAATCAGGGAAATGGTCATGAACTGCGCGAAGGTGATGACGAGATTGATCGCGAAAAGCGCGACGAAAGGCCCCGTCCAGATGCGGGGCGAGCCACCGGCGCGCGTCATCACGACATACCTCGCACGTTCAGCCTCCCTGGGCGCCATGGTGTTCAGCGCTCCCCCAAGCCATCCTGATGCGCACTGCGGGTGCCGCTGAGCCGCCCCTCGACCGCAATCGCGGTCGTAGAATCCGCCACCCGGCGGCTGACACGGCCGAGAGTCACTGGGCATAGTGTTCTTACGGCCACGACGGCATCGCACCCGAGCCGGCCGCACCAGCTCGAGGAGGACAGATGGCACTGCTGACGATGAACATGGCGAGCAAGCACCTGCGCGTGAATCAGGAGTTCAGCGTGATCCTGCCCGACATGCCGAGGGAGGGAGAGCCGGCGGAGTTCTATGGTGCGACCACCGATCTGCCCGTCGTCTGGCTGCTGCACGGCACCTACGGTGACCACACCGATTGGGTGCGCAAGACGAACGTCGAGCGGTACGCCACCGAAAAGCGGGTCGCGGTGGTCATGCCGAGCGCGATGAACACCAGCTACGCCAACTGGAGCCGCGCGATGCTCGGCTATAACATGTACGACTACCTGCTCGACGAGTTGATGCCATTGGTGCACAACTGGTTCCCGGTCTCGAGTCGACGTAAAGACAACTTCATCGCCGGACTGTCCATGGGCGGCCGGGGAACCATCACGTACGCGGTCAACAATCCGGAGCGCTTCGCTGCGGCGGCAGCGCTGTCCGCTTCGCCGCGCGATTTTGCCACGCTCACGCCGGAGTACCTGGCGTCGGACGGCCCTGTCGCCGAGCGCTTCTCGCGGTCGATCGAAAACGCCGGCGGGTTGGACGCGTTCCTCGCTTCGCCGGACAACACCTGGCGCGTCATCGACGAGCGCGCCGCATCCGGGGAGCTGCCGCGCCTGCTCTTCGCGTGCGGGGCCGACGACGACTACGTCATGGATGACCTGCGTCCGTTCCGCGCTCACGCCGAGCAGATAGGCCTCGACGCCGAGTTCCTCGTCCGCGACGGCTACGCGCACGAATGGGACTTCTGGGATGTGGCGGTGCGCGACGCGTTCGAGTTCTTCGGGCTGCGCGACATCGACCACGACGCGGTCTGAGCGAGTCGGCATGAACTCCGCCATCCGTCTTCTGCCCGGGACGCCGGACGACGCCAATCGCGACTACCTCCCGGAGTCGCTCAAGCACTCGGACATCGTCGTCAACGAGAACGGCAACAACTCGCAGCCGTATCCCGCAGGGCTGACCGAGCATCGGGAGGTTCTCGTCGACGGCGTCGAGGACACCTGGTACACCTTCGTGCCGAGCGGCTGTCGGCCGGGTGTTGCCCTGCCGCTCGTGATCTCGCTGCACGGCGGCCTCATGACCGGCTGGGGGCAGGCCGTCTACTCGTCGTGGACGGCGGTCGCCGAGCGCGAGGGCTTCGTTGTGGTCTTTCCCGACGCGCACGAGCGACGGATGTGGGCGATCGATGTCGCGGCGGAGCATGTCGCCAGAATGACCAGGCCCAACCCGGAAGGCCTCTACTTGCCCGCACCCGCGGCATCCGTCGAGGCCAATCATGACCTGCAGTTCGTGCGCGCGCTCATCGAGCGGATGGCTCAAGAGTACGACATCGATCGCGAGCGGATCTTCGTGCATGGCATGTCGGCGGGAAACATCATGGCCTCGCAGTTCGCGCGACATTTGGGTGGTGTCCTGGCGGGTGTCGCGGGGTCGGGGGGTCCCACCGACCCCGCGATGCTGTTCGACGCCGACGGCGAGATCATCAATGAAGCGGGCCCCCTGGCCGTGTGGGAGTCGCGCCTGGATCTCGATCTGGCGGGCACGTACTACTCGGACGACATCCCCTCGGTGGTCGTCGCCAATCGCAACTATTGGCTGCGCCTGAACGGCGTGACCGATCCGCCCGTGATCGCGGTGAGGGGTACGGACAACTTCGCCTTCTATCGCGGTGCGCATGCCGACGTGGTGTTCCGTGACGTGCACAACCGCGACCACGGCCAGACCTTCGACGACGCCGAGCTGGTCTGGGACCACTTGTTCTCCGGGGTTCGCCGCGACGCGGACGGGTCGATCGTCCGCGACGAGTCGTTGCTGCCGCGCACCGGGGATCCATTTGCTCTCGCCGTCGCGGCGGGGCGCGCCAAGGCGTGGGTGTCGGGTCGGAGAGTGCCGATGTCGACCCCGGCCTTCGTCTGGGACTCGGTCCAATACCACGGCCGGGGCGGATCGACGCTGTCCCGCGGCAGCTACGTGTTCGCGCCGATCGATCTGCTCGCGGAGGTCTTCGACGCGACACTCGCTGACGACGACGATGGGCGAGTCGCGGAGCTCACGCTTAAGGACGGACGCACGCTACAGTTCGCCCGTGGAGCCATCGGCTGCGTGGTCGATGGGCGCATCACAGCGATGCTCGCGGAAGCGGTCTGGCGAGATGGCGTTCTCTGCCTTCCCGTGCAGTGGCTCGCCGAAGCCATCCTCGACTTCCGAGCCTCCACACATTCCGGCGTCGTGTACGTAACTGATCACCACTCGCAGCTGTCAGGAAACATGGCCCGCCTGATCGCCGATCTCCTGCTATCTCACGAGTAAGCCCGTCAGAGTGGCCAGTCTTGACACTTCAGATGAGACAGGATCGGCAACGAGTCGATCCCAATCTCCGCCAACTTCCGCCTGCGGTGGGGGCGCTTCACCCGTGCCGCCCTTGATCTCCCCCGCGGGAGGCTCAATGACGTCCCGAGATTCCTAGGGACCTAAAGGTTGCAGTCCACTGCTCGGAATCGGGTTTCTCCCCATGCACGTCCGCAACACCGCCAGCCGCGCCGGAACGGAATCCCGCGTGAATACCGCGTCCCAGCAAGTGTTCGCGTCATCGTTCCAGGGACAAACCGTCGGCCAACGGAACTCGAGTGTCGGAAACCCCAGAGTGATCGTGCGCCGACTGACCCATCAGGCTCTGGCCAGAGCGACCGCCATCGACGTGTAGGCGGCCGCCGTACTGGCGAGTAAGCTCCGAGTACTCGTCGGCTCGCGCTTCGTACTGCGCAACGAGCTCCGCACGCGCGTTCGTCAACGAATCGACTTCTGCACCACTCTTGCGGCCATGCGCCGACGAATCCTTCGCCGCGATACGGGCATCCGTCTCGAGAAGCTTCGCCATTGCGGCACGGATCGAAATATCCTGACGCACGAGCCGGTCACCCAATCCGGGCACCGGACCCCTCACGGGATCACCCACTCGCGCCGCCCGCCCGAGTTCGATCCGCGCCGCCCGAATCGAGTCCTCGATACTCACCTCTGGAATACCGCGCATCATGCTGTCGGCAGTCTGATCCAGCGCTTCCGCATCCGTGCGCGCAACAGTGATCGCCACGTTGTGTGCCCGACCGCGAGTCATCCCGACGTAGAGGCCCGCTGCGTCGACGCCAGGCCCGACGATCGCGGCATCCGTCGTCTCCCCTTGAATGCCGCGCACCGTCGACGCGTATGCGAGGTGCACATGCTCGGCGGTGTACTCATGCGCGACCGTGCAGGTATCGCCGCTGTCGCCGAGGCTCACGAGCTCCACTCCCCGTGGCCCGATGTTGCGGATGACCCAGACTGCTCGATTCTCGACGCCCGTCCGTCGATCGTTGCGACGAGTCTGGACAATGTCGCCCTCCAGAAGTCGCTGCTCCCGCTGCCCGACGACGATGCGCGTGTCACCCAACTGTCCGCGGTCGAGGCGACGCTGCTGGATCCTCTCGTTGATCGCATCGGCTTCCTCGTTGCTGCTGGTGACCAACGCCACGCGACCGTTGTTGGCAGCCCATCGGAAGTAGGCATCGATCATTTCCTCTCGCGCCTGGTCGTGATCGGAGACGCGACGAATCAAACCACGCCCGTCGAGTTCGGCGGCGACGGCGAGAGCCACGTCCTTGGATGCCGGCTCCCGCATCCGCAGCGTCAGCGCCGCGTAGTCCGGATCCGTGAATCGATGCACCGCCGTCAGCTCCACGACCGCGGTCGCCCGACGCGTCATCGAAGCCATTGCCCCGGAATGCCCAACCGGACGTGCTTGGAGATGATCTCCGACCATCGCGACGCCGGCTCCCGTCTCGTCCGCGACGGTCGCCAGCGCCGTCGCAGTCTGCAGGTCGACCATGCCCGCCTCGTCCACCACCACCCGATCACCTCCAGCCAGCAGGAACCGTCGAGGTCCGGCGAACTCGATCCCCGTCGCGGGATCGACGTCGCCTACAGCGAGGCGACTCCACGCTTCGGCTCCCGCCTGGTCTCGCCCCCAGCGGAACCCGTGATCGGCGAGGAGCGCGTGCAGGCTCGACGCGGAAGTACCGATCTCACGCTCGGCGACGGATGCCGCTTTCTTGGTCGGCGCGACCACCAGCATCCGATACCCCTGCCGCGCGATTGCTACTTTCGCGACCCGCAGCATCGTTGTCTTCCCCGCGCCAGCCGGCCCCGTCACCGATACCAGTCGATCGGTCCCCGCAATCGCCGCCGCGGCCTGCACCTGTCGCTCATCGAGCACGACGTACTCGTCGAGGACCTGAGCGGCGATCCGAACGATCACGTCACTGCCGATGGCCTCGCCCGCACGGCTCAGCGCGTCGAACCGTGCGCCCAGCTCGACTTTCAGCCGAGCGGTCGTGGACGCCATGTATGCCTTCACGTGCGCTGGGCGCTCTGCCTCATCTTTCAATAAGTCGGTGGCCAATCTGAGGGCGCGGTCGATGACATCGTCGATCACTCGTTGCAGGTGATCGCGCGGGGCGACGACGCCGCAACCCGCGAGCGCACGCGTCGCGCCAGCTCTGACGTCGAACAGGCTGAACCTTCCTCCGCAACACGCTGACCGCGCATCCGCCTCGACGATCGCTTGCGCTGCTAGCAAGTCAAGATCCAGACCTTCGACAGAGACCGCGCGAAATGGTACCTTGCGACGGGCGCGCAACAGGTCAGAATCTATCGCGCCAAGCTCACCGGCGATGAGTTTCTCCCATGCCGTCTCGTCCAGGTCGCCGGGCTTGTTCGGTCGGGCTCTCGCCCACGCGAGCCGGTCGATCCGGTGCACCTGGTCAGGACTCGGCTCCTGTCCCGGATACTCCCGCCGCCAGGCCACGAGCAGCATGGACCGGTTCGATTCGATCTGCGTCGACCGGCGCGACAGCGGGCGCACCGCATGGGCGAGTGCTGCGATCTCGCCCTCGGAGTTGAGCGAGTACCCGTGGCGGGCGAGTGCGGCCATCCATTCCGGATCGGTGCGTGCAGCGAGTTCGCCTTCGGCGTTGATGACGGTATGCAACCTCATCGCCACGCGAGAGTCGACGTTAGACCATTGGCCGTCGTCGCCCTGTACCTTGACGTTCAGCCACAGGTGCCGGTGGATGTGCGGGTCCAACGCCCGTGAACGTCGATGCTGTAGTTCGACGACCTCGATGCGGTGGAGGGACTCACGGATGCGCCCACCGGCGCCGCGCCGCGCATTCAGTTCTCGCTGCCAGATTGTGATGATCCGATCCCGGAGGCGGTCCTGTAGGAGTTCGAGCTCTCGCGCGAGGTCTTCGTTGATCAGTGCGGCGATGCTGTACGACTTCGGAGCGTTGATGGTCCCGTCGAGGATCAGATCCGCGTCCGGGGAGCTCAGGTCGCGGCCGCGGCGCTCGCCCGTATTCGGATCGCGCCCGTCGACCCAGCGGCGCAGCCGAGTTTCGTCAAGCGCGTCGGTCGTGATGATTCCGGCTTGGACCGTGAATCGGGTGACGCCTGCCGATGCGGCGGCGCTGTAGCCGGCGAGCGCATCGGCTCCCGTTGTCTCCCGGAGGTGGGAGTCACACGAGCCCTTGAGCGCGTACCCGAGCGCCTGTCGAACGCCCTGCGATCCGACACCTCGTTTCCAGCGCTCGAGACCTCCTCGCACGCATCAAGACTACGCTCATCTTGCTGAACTCGAAACGAGTTCCACAGAAAGTGCCTGCGTGCATTCGTGAATTGCATTAGGGAGTTGCATAAGGGAGTTGCGCTGACGCTCCCCATGGCTGCCATGCGATCATGATTGCCATGACACAGTCACAGGACGTAAAGAGGTTCATCGCTCTGCGTGATGAACTCGCCGCACTTCGCAAGAAGTTGCCCGAGACGGGTCCACTCTCGGGCACACAACGCGACTTTGTCGCCCTCGCACAAGCTGAAGCGCTCTGCGATTTGGCCGCCACGATGAACAACGGGATCATGGTCGGCGTGGGGCAGTAGCACGACCGGCGCCAGACCGCGACTCCGCCGCCGCCGCGTCCCACGTACAAACTTGCGGCCTCTTTAGCCCGGGAATCGAAGTCTTCGCCGCACGCGGGAACGCTTCAGCGGCCTTACTTGCCAACATACGAATATGACGTGATCATGAGAGACGATGAGCAGCGCTCAGAGCAGAAAGCAGTCGCTGAAGAGTCCCTGCTGGCCCCGGACGATTCAGCTGCCCTTCTCACCATTCGAGAATCCGAAGAAGAGATGCAGCCCGAGCCGCCCGCGTGGTATCAGCGTCTTGAACAGAAGCTCGACCGTGCTGAGCGTCGACGAGGCTTCCGTGACGCACTGTTCCCGCTTCTAGGAGTGCTCATCGGTGGCCTGGTTGCGTTCGGCGGAAGCTTCGCCGTCGCGACCTATCAAAACGCCCAAGAGGCGGCGGAGCTGTTGCGTCAAGACCGTGTCGAAAAGTATCAGGCGTACTCCGACGCCGCCAACGCGTATGCCGTGGCCGCGCAGTCCCGGTTCGAGTCGTGCCAACCAAACGAAGATGCGCCGCTGGATGAGGAAGCACCATGCTCTCCCATCCAGGATGTCTACCAAAGCGCCCGCTACGAGTACGCCGGCGCGTGGCAAAATCTTGAACTCGTCGGAAGCGAGCGCGCCCGAAGAATTGCACAGTTGATGACTGAGTTGCTGCCTTCTACATCTGTCGGCTTCACAGGCACCCCCATCGACACGACCCGGGATCTCAACGCCGACCGCAGCCTCAGTGGCCTGTTCTACGTCTTCAATCAAGTCCAGCGCTGCGACACAGCACCTGTAGAACTAAGCGAGTGTGCCCCCGCTATGAAGGCGGTCGACGACATCATCGCAGAGCTTCAATGAGCCCGCCATAGTCTGAGGTTTGGGATGCCGGCCCGGGGTTAGCCGAAGCCGGTGGCGGTGCTACCGGTGACTCCGGCTGGCCGGTGTGGGACCATGTCGAGAACAGAGGTGGTGCGCGTGGAGGAAAGAACCGCAGTGCTCCTCGGTGCTGGCGCCTCCCGAGACGCCGGGTTGCCGCTTACGCAGGAACTGGCCTTGAACCTCTTGAAGTCGTTCGACGATGAACTCTCGACGATGAACGACTACATGAGACAACGGCAGCAACCTGTGGTCCGCGCACTGGAAGTCATCTATGCGGCGATGATCTCGCACGCCACAGAACAGGGTGGCAGTCCTTTATCCGCCGTGAATGTCGAGCGTCTCGTCTCTGCCATTCGCCTCCTTCGAGATCGTCGAACCCACGAGGCTGCGCCGTTCATCACGTCGTGGCGTCCTTCTCTCGAGAACGTCGATGCCCATCCCCTCGCCATTACCGACTCAGACTTGCGGAAGCACTTCACGCTCGACTCCAACTTCGATTTCCGGCTCGACGGTCTAGCGAGCAAGGTAGCCGACATAGCTCGATCAATCTCGGCTCCAGGGGACGGATCAGTGTTTCGCGCTCTCGAAGATCAGGTTCTTCGGAGAATCTGTGTGCTCCTCGCCAAGCCCGTAGATGTGTCGTACCTCGACCCGCTCGTCGACTTGGCTCTCGAGCAGCCAGGCGGCCTGGACATCACGACGCTCAACTATGACCTGACGGTGGAAATTGCGGCGCAAGCTCGTGGCGTCGAAGTTGACACCGGGCTGGGTCGCTGGATTCCAGGTTCCCCGCTGACGTTTGAGTCCACCGACCGGCGTCTGAATCTAATCAAACCGCACGGCTCCATCGACTGGGCCCGTGTGAGTTCATCGAACAGCCATCGGCTCGAAGGACACCCGCTGATGCGATATCGATATCGCACCGGGGTGGTTCCCAAGCCTCATCCGTCGGCCGATGAACCGATGCAGCCTCTGATCGTCATCGGAGATCGCGAGAAATTGGAGACGGAAGGGCCGACTCTCGAGCTGATCCGTGCTTTCGAAGACTCGATGCGCCGAGCGTCTCATCTTCTCGTAGTCGGATACTCCTTCGGCGATGAACACGTGAATACAATCATCCGAAACTGGATGAACACTAATCCGACTCGCACGGTGGGAATCGTCGACCCGGGGTGGCCAACTCACAGGATGGTCATCGACGGATCCCCACTGCCGACGTTCCGAGATGCTCTGCTCTACACAGCAGGGATCGCTCTTACGGCATCTCCCGGCCGCATCGTCGTCGTGCAGAAGGGGGCTCGGGCGGGGCTTGCCGAGGCTGTACAGGCGCGCCCGCTGAACCGGTTGGAATCACTTCTGAGCCTCGACGTCAACTACGTCGCCGATCAGGCGCACATCACCATCACGAATCCGGGCTACACCATCAGCGAGGTGAAAGTGAGCGCTTGGCCAGAATGGCAACGCAATCCTCTTCAACCTACGGCAGCGTTGGACGCCTGCGACGGAACCTGGGTTAGCGAACTGCGCCTGCCCGACCTCGAGCCGGGCGCGTCGCATGTCGTTAGTGTTGACCTCTCCCGGGAGCCCAGGCCCGTGCGACTGGACATTGCGGGGCGGTCCTGGGCCTATAACGTCCGCGAACGAGTAGAGCTAGAGACTGCAGAACCTAGTGGAACCGTTGACGACATTTGATCGCCGCTGTTCCAGCAGAGGAATCGGTGGCGTAGCTGGGGTACGCCTGGCTGTGGTCTAGCGATAGGCGAACGCTCGAGGCTCCTACGCCGAGCACACGCCTGATGCTTTCCCAACAGCTGTTCTCCAGCCGCATGCGCCTGGTGGCGGCTATCCGCTCACGCGTCATCACGCTCGGTCGCCCTCCAACGCGGCCCTGGCTGCCGGCGTAATTGAGGCACGCTGCTATTCTCTCTGAATGGTGTCGACGCGGAGCTGCGCGAACACCGCGGCGATGCCGTAGAGCGCTCGGCCCATCGGGGTCGTCGTGTCGATCATCGGTTCGGTGAGGCTGACGATGTTGAACTGGCGAGCATCGAGGTCCTGGAGCGTTTCCATCAGGATGCGCTCACTGCCCGCGAGCGGATCGAGGCGGCGGACTTTGAGAGTGTCTTCCCGGTTGGAGGTAGTCGAGGCATGCGAGCCATTGCGGCCGGTCGGTGATGCGGCTGGACTCGCCGTGGTCGACGAACACCCGTTCGCAGCCGGCAGCGTGCAGCTCGGCCGCCTGTGCCTCGGGGTTCTGTTCCCGCTTCGAGTCTCGGGCGTATCCAACTTCGTGGGCCATTCCGAAAACGGTACTGCCGAAGTTCCGGCGCGTTTAGGTTTCGGCAGGGGGTTCCGACGGACTGATTCTCGGCGTGTCGCTACCCTGGTTTGTGGAGTTGATCGCTCGGTGGCGGTGTTCCGTGATCGTTGTGTGGCGCTACAGCTAGTTGCCGATGACGAGGATGCTGGCTGCGGCTTCGATGACGTCGTCGGTGATGGTTTCGAGTTCGTTGATTTTGAGGACTCGGGCTATCTGGGGGAAGAGTCGTTCGAGGAGGCGGAAGTTGCCGCGGGTGATGCGTTCGATGGCGGCGATGGCTTGTGCGTCGGTGAAGTCGTGGGGATCGAGGGTTCGGCCGAGGCGTTTCCAGTGGCGGTCGAGGACGAAGAGGAGTTCGTCGCGGCCGAGGGTTCGGTAGTGGTGGGAGAACCCTAGGCGGCTATAGAGCTGCGGGTAGTGGCGGAATCGTTGATCGATTCCCGGCATCCCGATAAGGACCATTGAGAGGTGTTCACGGTCGTGCCGGTCGCGGAGCAGCTCAAGCCCTGCGGGCGTGAGTCGTTCGGCTTCGTCGATGATGAGGAGTTCGACCAGATGTGAAAAATTGCCTGGTTTGCTGCGGGGCTCGGTCTCAGTTGAGCGGAGGTGTTCGTCGGCGCAGATGCCGACTTTGACCTGCCAGTAGTCGATGTCCCTCATGAGGTCCTTGGGTCGGCAGAGGACTTCGGGTCTGTAGAACACGGTGCGGGATCGGTTAGCGAGGGCGTAGTGCTTGGCGTCGTGGTCGCCGCGCGGCCCCCATTCGTTGATGTAGGGCTCGAGAGCGTCCCAGTTGGCGTAGCGGCGGGCAGAGTTGATCTTACCGACGCCGGCATCGCCATGGCAGATGCCGATGGTGCGTTCTTTCCGGACGGCATTGGCCTTTCCGGACGGCATTGGCGAATTCGGTGAAGCGGCGATGTTCTTTGGTCACGATGAATGTCTGGTTCATTACTCGTCCTCTTTCATATGAGCGTAGGCGGCGCCGGTGTGGAGCGGGCGCGACATCGCGCGGCTCTTCGCGGTGGGTAACGGTGGGGATACGGTCGTTGATCGTGTGCCGGAGTTGTTTGCGGCGGGCTCGGCGGACGGTTTCGATGTGGCGGAGACTCATTCGGAGATTGGGGTGGGCTTCATCGACGGCAATACAGATGAAGGTGTCGCGGTCGTAGACGCGGATCTCGGAGATGTCGTGCGGGTCGTAGCGGACGGTGATGGTGTGCCCAACGAACGGGGCAAGCGTCGGTGCGAGGTAGCGCTGACTTTGGAAGTGGATGCCGTCTCGTTGCACGACGCGGCTTTTAGGGACGG
This sequence comes from Microbacterium sp. LWO13-1.2, assembly GCF_038397725.1. Classification (NCBI taxonomy): domain Bacteria; kingdom Bacillati; phylum Actinomycetota; class Actinomycetes; order Micrococcales; family Microbacteriaceae; genus Microbacterium; species Microbacterium sp. LWO13-1.2. The sequence goes on along the minus strand of NZ_CP151634.1, from coordinate 1,752,858 downwards.
TGAGCAGTAGCCCGTCGAGTTCTTCGAGACTGTCAGGCATTCGAGGGAGCCAGCCTTCGGCGACCCAGTCGTCGCGAGGTGAGAGGCCAAGCTCGCGGTGGGTGCGTTCGTTGTACGTCGAGATGAAAGCAGCGACGGCCTGGTCGAGTGCGGGAGGTCCAGGCCAGGCTGAGGTTTTCTACTGCCTGGGCCGATGTGTCCTGGGAGGGTGGCGAGGAGTTCGGTGTTGATCGTTCGGAAGAAGCGCTCGATTTTGCCTCGGCCCTGGGGCGCCCGACTGTTGAGTGGATGATGCGGATCCGCAGCTCGATAGCTGTGCGCACAAGGTGGTGGCTGGTGAAGTCGGATCCATGGTCGACGTGCAGGATGTCAGGGATGCCGCACATCGCCCATGCGGGGTCGGTTTTTCGCCAGATCGCTTGGCGCAGGGCGAGGGCTGTGTTGAGTGCGGAGGGTGCGCCGGTGAACACGGTGTATTCGCAGATCGCCCGCGAGTAGTCATCCATGACAATCGTCAGCCAGGGCCGGTCTGGTTTTCCGCTGATGCCGGTGACGAGGAGATCGAGTTCTGTGTGGTCCGCTTGCCAGGTTTGATTCGGGCGTTCTGCTCGGCGACGTAACACGAGCTCATGCTTGTCCCGATATGAGGTGGGTCCCTCCAGAGCGAGCGTGACTAGCGCTGGATCCAGCGCCCTGACGATCTGTCTGACGGTGGCATAGCTCGGAGCTGGCTTGTCTGCCCGTTCGACTTTATTGACGGCGACGCGATGCAGCGTCGCGAGGGCAGGGCGCGGCCTGGTCAGCGCGAGCTTTTCGATGAACTTCACTGTCTCGGACGCAGTCCGGCGCAGTCCGGCGCAGTCCGGCGCAGTCCGGCGCGTGCCGGCGTCTGCTCAAGGGCGGGAATCGAAAGCGGCGCCGCCGCGGTCCCGGTACAGCTGGTGCCAGCGCTGCAGGGTGCGCAGGGCGACTCCGGTATCTCGGGCGAGGACGGCGAGGGGTACCTGGTCTTCGACGTGGAGTCGGAGGATGCGCCATCGCTCGTCACCGTTCATGGCATCGCTACACGGCGGTGTTCTCGGGGCCGGCGACGGCTTGCTGGTGACGGTAGAGAGTAGCTCGACTCCAGCCGACAAGCCGAGCAGCTTCTTCGGCCGTGCGCCCCTTCGCTCGAGCATCGGCCGCGATCGCCAGCTTGTCCGCGATCACTGCAGGGTCAGACAGAGGTCGGCCAAAGCGAGTGCCGCTCTGCCTGGCTGCAGCGATTCCGGCGTTGACTCGCTCGACGATCAGTTCGCGTTCGTACTCGGCGAGCGTGGCCAACATGTTGAGCATCAGCCGACCTGTCGATGTCGCCGGATCGATTCCATCGGATATCGACCGCACGTGAATGCCGCGGACGCGCAGCAGGTTCACGGTGTTGAGGACGTCGATCAGGGAGCGGCCGAGGCGATCGACTCGCCACACGACAACCGTGTCACCGGACTCCGTGTGCTCGAGGAGCTTCTTCATCCCTCGACGCTCGATCGCGGTCTTGCTCCCGGAGGTGACGTCGGCGAACACGTCTCGCTTTTGAACGCGGGCGACGACGAGAGCATCGAGCTGCAGCTGCGCGTCCTGACTCGACGTACTCACCCGCGTGTACCCAAGAAGTTTCACGCGCCCAATTCTGACTCAGAAACCCCTGCCGGTCACGAGACTGAGACAGTTTGCGGTAAGACGCCTTTCTAAGACAGAACCCGCCGCGAAATGCCGCGCCGCTGACCGCGCCGTTCTCGCACGAACTCGATGTCTCGAAATGCTATTGCTTTTCAAGATGCCTGCTGTGGGCGCCCCGCCGTCGCGTGGGTGCTTCTCACAGTAGGTCCAGGGTTGCCGTCGCTGCCTCCTTGTCGCCGGAGAATGCTGCGGCTTCGATGACCACCGAGGGGGAGGCGGGGACGAAACCGTCGTCAGTCCACCGGTTGGTGGGGCGGGTCGATCCTTCGACTGTGACGGTCTTGGTTTCGCCGGCCTCGAGCCACACGGGAGTGAAACCGACGAGGACGCGGCGGGGGAAGTCGTTCGCGTCGATGACGGCGTAGAGCTGCACGACGTGTCGGCCGGGCCGATCTCCGGTGTTCGATACAGAGACCGTGGCATCGAAGTGCTCGTCGACGACGGGCGAGACGGTGACCTGGTCGATGCTGAATGTCGTGTACGACAGTCCGAAACCGAGCGGGAATGCGGCGGCGTTTCCGTCGCGGTCGAGGAGTCGTTGTCCGTGCCACCGGTCGTAGGTGATTTCGGTGGCGTCGATGTCGAGGAAAGGGAGGTGGCTTTCGTCCAGGGGTATGGAGTAGGGCAGTCTGCCGGTGGTGTCATGGTGGCCGAGGAGGACGTCCGCGAGGGCGGTTCCGCCCTCGGAGCCGTTGTACCAGCCAATAAGAACAGCGGGAACTTCGTCGCGCCACTCCTCGGTGATGACTGCGCCTGCGGTGACAATGACCACGACTGTGCGCGGGTTGGCGGCGACGGTGGCGCGGATGATGTCTGCGTCGATGGGGCGCAAGCGCAGGGATCGGCGGTCGCCACCGATCGCGCTTCCCATCACCATGCCGCCATCGCTGGCCGCGTCCATCAGCGCGCCCAGATCCACGCCCTCCGGCGCAGGAGGGAACAGAGACAGGAGATTGGGGTGAGAAGTCATGATGTTGCCGAGGTACTCGCCCTCATCAGCAGAGGTGTAACCGACGACAACGATCGCAACGTCCGCGCTGGCCGCGCTGGTCGCGGCGGCGCTTGGGTCATCGGCTTCTACGAAGTCGACGCTCGCGCCTGGCAAGGCGGTGCGGATGCCCTCTAGGGGAGTTGTGACATGCGGCGTATGGACGTTCGAGGAGCCCTCGTCGCCGGTGTTGGCCAATCCTGCGAGGCGACCGATTACCGCAACCTGTCGCAGCGATGACGCATCGAGGGGAAGAAGAGGCTGACCGTTCACGTCGTCGTTCTTCAGGAGTACCGCCGCGGTTGCGGCAGCCTCTCGAGCCAGCGCGCGGTGCTCGTAAGAGAAGACCACATCGATCGAGGGCGCATCGTCGAGTTCGCGCGCGTAGAACGCGATTTGGGTGGCGAGGATGCGTCGACCGGCGCGATCGACATCGGCCCAGGATGCTCGTCCCGCGTCGAGGTCAGCCTCAAGGTGCTGGGCGCGCTGCTGCTGGAAAGGTTCCTCGACATCCAGGCCGGCGTGGAGGGACTTGCCGGCGTCGCGAAGTCCGAGGAGGAAGTCCGAGACGGTAACTCCTTGGAAGTCCCACTGGCCACGCAGAATGCTCTCCATGAGGATCTCATTCTGTCCAGCCCACTCCCCATTGACGCTGTTATAGGCGGTCATGATCCCATCGACGCCCGCTTCAACGGTGCGCCGAAAGTGCGGCAGGTAGACCTCGTGAAGTGTGGCGTCGTCGGCGGTGACGTTGACGACGAAGCGGCCGTTCTCCATCGAGTTCAACGCGAAGTGCTTCGACACGGCCATGGCATGGTGGCGGACACCGCGAGTGAGCGCGCCACCGAACTCACCGAGCGCATAGCTGTCCTCGCCATACGTCTCTTGTGCGCGCCCCCACGCAGGGTGCCGAGGAAGGTTGATGCAGACGCCACCGAAGAAATTCCCGCCTTGCGCGCGAACCTCAGCGCCGATCGCAATCCCGATCCGCTCCTCGAGAGCGAGATCCCAGGTGGCCCCGCGAGCCATGGAAACCGGGAAGGCAGTCGAGGCGCCCATGACAACACCACGCGGTCCGTCACTGAAGCGGAGACCCGGGAGGCCGACCCTGTCGACGCAGCCCATAACGATGGGGGTTCGGTTATATCCCTGGGTCATCTCCGCCATGCCTGACCAGAAGTCCTGATCACCGTCGAGCAGGCCCAGCTTTTCCTCCGCGGTCAATTGCGCGAGGAGGCTGATGGCTTCAGACTGCGCGGTGGTACCAGCACGAACGCGCTGAACAGCGTCATCGAACAAGGTGTGAGTGGTCGTCATCGACTTTCCTTATCTTCAACCTCCTCAGCTCAAGTGCTGCGGAGATGTCTCTAGGATCGAAACCCTTACCCGCATCAGTGCGGGTAAGAAGATGGTAAACATATAACCGTGACTGCGCAAGGGGAGACGACGAGCGAGCCTGCGACAGGGCGGCAATCGCGGATCCGTCTTGCGCCCGATGTTCGCCGCGCCATGATCATCGAGCAGGCCACGACGTTGATCTCCGAACGTGGGTTTAGTGCCTTCACGCTGCTCGGTCTTGCTGAGGCGTGCGGGATGACCCGACGTGGACTCGATCACTACTTCACGTCACGTGAAGAAATTCTGATCGCCGTTCTGCGTCACCGCGACGAAGTAGACGTCGCCGTTCTTGGTCTAGGGGAGATGGGGGCGGCTCTGGATCGAGAAAGCGCCTGGCGCGCCCTGGACGAGACCGTGCGTCGCAACGCTTCCCAGCGCGAGATCGTGCGGCTCTACACCGTGCTCGGTGCCGAGTCGCTCAATCCGGATCACCCGGCCCACGGCTACTTTTTGGAACGCGCCCTGACCGCCCGAAGAGCCATTGCTGCCGCAATCGGCTCCTGGCATCCGCGCCCGGAGGAGTTTGCAATTGAGGTGATCGCCATCCTTGATGGGCTACAGATCAGCTGGTTGCGAGAGCCGCACCTTGATCTGTTCGAGCTCTGGCGAGACGCCGGACCGCTGCTCGACCGAGACTCGACGCCGTAACCCCTCGCGAACGGCGCGGCACACCATGCGCCATCGGTGTGTTCACGCAACCTTGCAGTATGAGCTCGCGGGTCGGGGTGATTGGGGTAGACCTCACGATTCTCGGGCAACTCGTTATTCGCTGCCGAACCGACGTAGAGCCTCCGAATGAGACGGCCCCTTCGGTCTCAGCGATGTCGTCTGGACAGTTCCCGGCGACAGCGGCTGAGCTTCTCGTCATCACGCGGCTCGCCGCTCTACGCGGAGCCGCCCTGTACGACTTTGAGCAGATGAAGGTCGGTGAGGGGGGCGGCGGGAACGGAGCCGGACAGCCGGCTCACGATGTGGTGGACCATCACGTGTACGGCGATTGTTGTATCGACCGCGATGGTGGTAAGACGGGGCGCCATTAGTGCGCCTATCCGAGTCGCGTCCACGCCTACCAGAGCTACATCTTCAGGAACGCGACGTTCGATTTCTCGGGCTGCGGCGAGGAGAGCGACCGCGACGTCATCGTTGTAGCAGGCGATGGCCACTCCGTAGGGAAGGCGGCGCAAGACGGATATCGCGTCGAGAAGGTCGACAGATAGTCGGATCGAATTCGGCGCTGCCATGCCGTGCTCTCGGCAGTAGTCCGCTAGTCCTTGTTCTCGGGTGTCGCCGTAGACGTCGAGGCGGGCGTCGTGCAGGTGTGCGTAGACGAGGTTCTGGTGCCCCTTCGCTGCTAGGTACTCACCCTGAAGCTGACCGATGCGATAGTTCACATCTTGCCCCGCCGCCAGATCGATCAGGGTGACGCCGCTTGCTTCTATGGATTTGCGCTCCGCATTCGTGGCGGCGACGAAGGGCGCGATCACCGCGCGCGGCCGAATTGTCGTGATGAAGTGTTCAAGCAGTTCTACGGGAGAACTCGAGAAATGCAGAACGAGGGTCAGGCCGACTTGAGCGAGTTCTGCGGTGAGAACGTCGATGACGTCTTGCAGGTTCGTGCCGAACGTTGTGTTGGGCACGAGGGCGACGACGAGGTCGCTCGTTCCGGTAGCAAGAGTTCGAGCGGCCGCTGACGGGCGGTAGTTCATCGCCGCGGCCATCTCCTCCACTCGTCGAATGGTTTCTGGGGCGAAGCGCCCTCGCCCGTTCAGGATCTGACTGACAGCGGGCCGAGACACCCCCGCAGCGCGTGCAACGTCATCGCTGGTGACTGTCATGTGCCTATCCCTTCTCGGTCTCTGCAACCAGCCTAGTTGACGCGCGTAATCACTTTGGTGTTAGATCAACCGATAACGCGCGTAAGCGTTCACCCTCACAGAGTTGTGGAGACCCATGTCGATCAATAACGTTCAACCCGAAACCGGCCCGTATCAAGCGGCCGTTCCCGGTTCAGCAGTTGCACCCAATTCCGTTCTCGAGACATCGACGGGTCCTCAGCACATGAGCCGATGGCTCTGGGTCGTCTACCCCCTGGCGATGATCAGTGTCAACGTCGTGTGGGGCGGTGTGCTTCAGGTGATGCTCGGCAGGCAGGTCGCGGAGATGCTCGGCAACACGACCGGGGCGGCCGGCATGCTGGGCCTCGTGATCAGCGCCGGGGCGATCTCAAGCTTGGTAGCGCAGCCGCTACTCGGATTCCTCTCGGACAAGACGAGCAGCCGCTTCCTTGGCCGCCGTAACATTTGGATCCTGGGGTCCGCCGTCACGGCAACCATCGCCCTGCTGGTCACCGCCAGTAGCCCGAGTCCCCTCGTACTCGCCATCACCTGGGCGATCGCGATGTGGCCGCTGAGTGGTCTGCAGGCTGCTCTGACCGCCGTTCTCCCTGAGCGCGTCCCGATCCGTAACCGAGGGACCATGTCCGGGCTGGTGGGCGCTTCGTCGATCGTGGGCGGCTTCGGGGGAATCACGATCGCTGGCCTCACGACGAACCTCTTCGTAGGGTACTTGGGTATCGCTGCGATCATGCTCGTCATGGGGACAATCTTCGCGTTGACGACGAAGGACTACGTGCCGGACAGGGCGACGGTTCGCGCCTCCACGGCCGAGCGTCGGGCGGCGGCCCGCTTTCCGAGCTTCCGCAGCGCCCCGGATTTCTGGTGGACGTTCGCCGGCCGGTTCCTCATCATCTTCGGCTACAACTTCATGTCTGGCATGCAGCTGTACATCCTTGCTGACTACATCGGTGTCGGTACGGTCACTGAAGCAGCCGCCATCTTCGTCGCTGTTCAGGGTGTGAGCACTCTGGCGCTCCTCATCTTCTCGATCATCGGCGGATGGCTGTCGGACAAATTCGGACGAGTTCGTGTGTTTGTGGCCCTGTCGAGCCTCCTCTTCGCTCCTGGTGCGCTCGTCTACTTCTTGGTGCCCACTCTCACCGGCGCCTTCATTGGGAGCGGCATCCTGGGTGTTGCCTTCGGTGTCTACCTCGCCGTCGATCAATCGTTGATCACCCGAGTTCTGCCGAACATGGACAACGCCGCGAGGGATCTCGGCGTGATGAATGTCGCGAATGCCGGACCACAGGTGATTGCGCCCGCACTGGCCGGCGCCCTCGTCGCGGCGACCGGTCTCTATCAGCCTCTTTTCATCGTGACCATAATCGCCGTCATCCTCGGTGCCATCAGTGTCCGATTCATCAAGAGCGTTCGGTAATGACCGATCGCTCATCCACCCACCTATCGCACATCGTCAGAGAGGCACTCGCATGATCCGTCAACCCTTCAACAGTGACTGGAGCGTCGGTCCCAAAGGCTCGCCCTTCGACGCCTTCAGCGGTGGAACAGCAAGGACGCCCGTCCCCCTGCCCCACGACGGCCTCCGCGACCTGCCGCGCTCCGCCGACAGCCCCAACGGCAGTCACACCGGCTACTACCCGAGCGCGCACCTCGAGTACACCAAGACCATCGACGTGCCCACGGAGTGGCGTGAAAAGAGTGTGGTCCTCGACATCGAAGGCGCCTACCGTGACGCTGTCGTATACGTCAACGGCGACTTCGCGGCTCAGCGCCCGAACGGGTACGTCGGGTTCAGCGTCGCCCTGGATCCGTTTCTCCGGTTCGGCGAGGCAAACACCATCAGCGTGGAGGTCCGCACCCATGAAGATAGCCGGTGGTACACCGGCGCCGGCCTCTACCGGAACGTGTGGCTCGTAGCCACTGAGCCTGTGCACATCCCGCTTGACGGTGTGCGCATCGCGACCCCCGTCATCGAGGCCGACCTCGCATTCGTGACCACCAGCGTCGAGGTCGCCAATGAGACTCGACACACGCGCACCGTCCGGGTCGAGACAGAGATCCGCGACGATGCCGATACGGTGCTCAGTCTGCAAACCGCGCCGATCACACTCCTTCCTGGCACGACGGGGCGAGTGCACCTGCGTCACTATCTCTTGGCGCCCGCGCTGTGGGACGTCGACGACCCTCGTCTGCATACTGCGCACACTCGCCTACAGGAGGGCGACACCCTCCTCGATGAGGACGAATCCGTTTTCGGCGTACGATCCGTGACCGTCGATCCGGTACATGGTCTGCGAATCAATGGGAGCTCGGTGAAGCTCCGGGGAGGCTGCATTCACCACGACAACGGCCCGCTCGGCAGCGCCGCTCACCCACGCGCTGAGGAGCGTCGCGTCGTGCTGCTCAAGGAGGCCGGCTACAACGCCGTCCGCAGTTCCCACAACAACATCAGCCGCGCGTTCCTCGACGCCTGCGATCGCCACGGACTCCTGGTCTGGGATGAGGTGTCCGATGTGTGGACGAAGAGCAAGACCGCGTTCGATTACTCCCTGGATTTTCCCGAGTGGTGGGAGCGCGACGTCGAATCGATGGTCGCCAAGGACTTCAATCACCCGAGCGTCATCATGTACTCCACCGGCAACGAGATCTTCGAAACCGGTAGCTCAATCGGATCTACCTGGGGCCGCGCCCTTGCGGAGAAAGTGCGTTCGCTCGACAACACCCGCCTCATTACCAACGCCATCAACGGCATGGTCGCCACCATGGACGTCTTCGCGGCACAGATGTCTTCGGGCGATGAGCCCTTGAACATCAACGCGCTCATGGGATCGATGGAAGACATGATGAACACCCTTGGCTCGACGGGCCTGGTCTCCGAACGAATCGAAGAATCCCAGTCGCAGCTCGACGTCTGCGGTGTCAACTACGCCGAGGCTCGCTACGCGATCGACGCCGAGAAACACCCGAACCGCATCCTTGTGGGATCCGAGACCTTCCCGCGAGCACTCGATCGGATCTGGCCACTCGTCGAGCAGCACCCGACCGTGATCGGCGACTTCGCCTGGACTGCATGGGACTACATCGGTGAAGCGAGCATTGGACGACCCGTCTACCCAGACGATGCCGATACGCCGCGGGGCACGAGCTCCCCTTTTCCGTGGATGCTCGCTCAATCCGGCACGATCGACATTCTCGGAAATCGTCGCCCGGTCTCGTTCTGGCAGGAAACAATCTGGGGACTGCGGAACCAGCCTTTCATCGCCGTCCAGCGACCCGAGCATCATGGACGCGAAGTGTTCGTGGGTGGCTGGTCGTGGGATGACGTCGTGAGCAGCTGGAGCTGGAAAGTACCGCCCGGGTCGCCGATCAAGGTCGACGTCTACAGCGATTCCGACGAGGTCGAGCTCCGCCTCGACGGCTCAACCATCGGCCATGCTCAGGTTGGAGCCCAGAAGGCATGCATCGCGAAGTTCGACATCGAATACCGTCCGGGTGAGCTCACTGCGATCGCCATCCGAGACGGAAAGGAAATCGGGAGGAGCACGCTGCGCACGCGCAGCGACCGTATCCAAATTGCCCTCAGCGCGGATCGCACCGAACTGCGAGCAGACGGTACGGATCTCGCATACGTCAGCGTCGAGCTCGCCGACGAGACAGGAACGATCGCGACTGACGTCACCGCTGCCGTCTCGGTGGAGATTGAGGGCCCCGGGATCCTCGCCGGGTTTGGAAGCGCCCAGCCGGACACCACCGAAGACTTCGCAGCTGCGACCCGAACCACTTACGACGGACGGGCACTAGCGATCATCCGTCCCACAGGTCCAGGCACGATCACCCTGCGTGCTGCAGCGACGGGCTTGCCGCTGCAGTACCTGAATCTCACGGCGCGTTGAGTGTCGAGGGGTGTTCCGTTCACACACGGGACACTCCTCCACCCCCGACAGAGGCCCGGAAGGGCGAAAGCACAAAGTCCACCGAGAACGATCGTTACGAACCATCTCTGCGTATTGGGAAATTCCAGCCTTCTACCCGCACGATGCGGGCAAACCATCGGTGAACTACCTGGCCGAGATCGTCCATAGTTGCCTGCGGCAAGCACTTGGCTAAGTTGCGTTTGGCCCGAATAGTAGCGACCCGCTAAGACGGCACTCGAAACTTTTTTGTCTCTAGAACGAGCACGCGCATGCGCATGCGCACCACTTGGCAGCTGACGCGATGTTCCAAGCAGAGCATTTTCTCGGAGGCTCACCCCGACACCACAGCATCGCAGGGCTTGATGGATCGGTAGATCGAACCGTCTGATTGGTAAAAAGTCTCTTTGTCGGCAGCTAACGCCACACAGTGATCACAGAACACCGCCACCGATCAATCAATTCCACAACCCTGGTTATCCACTGCGGCCGCCCCACCGTAAACGATCGTTTTCGGCAGGGGCACTCAGTGACCAATGAGGAAGACTAAGGAAACTTGCGAAACCCCCACACTGCTCCGTCGGTGGTGGGGGCCTAGTTGTTTCTTGTCGAAACGGTGCACACAAAGGGCTTCAGTAGTGCGCAACGATCTCCGTGGTGCTCGAAACGAGATGACCAGCGGGCGTGATCTGACGGTGCAGGCCGTCTTCTTCAAAGACGTGTGCCGCCCCAGGGAATGCTTCGAAGGGAAGCGGATTGAGGGCGTTCGGGTTGTGGAACACAGCGAGACCGTCGATCCAGTCCTCTTCGTACCCAGGCGTCACCGTCTGCGAGAACGCTTCCTCCACACCCGTGTTGTCCTTCGAGAAGCGTCGCCCCTCGTGCTTCACGGTCACACTCGGATCCCCCATGCCCGCCGCGATGCCCATGCGGTTGAACTTTGAGAGCGTCCCAGCCGCGTTGTGGACCACGCCGCTGACGTGCTCGGAGTCCGGCAGCTTGAAGAAGCCGGAGTGGAGCACCTTCGGGCCCCACTTAAGTTGAGCGACCGGCACTTCGATTTTCTGCATCCTTCCTTCAGACTCGACTTCCTCGACGCGCACGCCGTATAGGTACTCAAAAAGCGCTGACTGGCTCCAAGTCATCGAGAGATCTTGGTGGAAGTCTTGGATGGCGATGACGAAAGGGATCGTCAGGTCCAAGCCATCGCGCGTCCAGTAGCCCTTGTCGTTCAGCTTCGCCCACAGCGGGCCGGAGAACCGAGTCGGCAGGTAGTTGTGCACGTACTCAAAGATGTCCTCCTCTGTAGTGGGGAGCGGAACGACCTGGTTGGCAGGCGGAGGGTTTGAGGTGGTGGCTTCTACGTAGAAGTCACCCACGATTCCGCGAGCGAGGAAGTCGGGAGCAGGTTTCGGCTGCTCCACTCGGTGCCCCGCCTCCCTCAGCACGGCCCACAAGTAGAGTTCCCAGACGCGCGCATCGAAGCCGGTTGTTTGGAACTGTTCGATGTACGAGCCGTCCTGGTTCTCGTACCAGCGCATCGCGACCTCGATCAGTCGCTTCGCGGCGACGGCGGTCGTACTGTCACGGAGGTACCTGAAGCGCGTGTGCAGCTTGCTCGCCTTCGCCACCTTCGCGAAGAAGTCCACCGAAGCCTTCTCGTCACCCTGCGCTCGTGCCTTGTCGTAGTCAATATGGACGCGAGCCATGCTCGCCGCCGTCCGCTCAACGGCCTCACGAATGTTCGCGTGGTCCTGAAGGATGTCCACACCGCGGTATCTCCCAGCGAGGTCCGGAGCCATGACGGTGCTGTGTAGGTCCTTGTCAGTGAGGTCGACGAAGACCGTCCCGAAGACTTGTGCGGACTCGATCTCCAGCCACTCAACCTCTTTGACCGGTGGCAACCAACCAGGGCCGCGCGCCCAGACCACGTGAGCGTTGAACCGTCGCTCGGACACCTGTCGAATCTCGACGGGTTCAACTTCTTCATTCCCCACGGTGTACCCCCTCATTGGTCGCTCCAGGGTAGCGGGGCCGAACGATCGACGGTGATGCCTCTCGCCCACGTCCGCGTGTGCTCCAAAACGATCGCTTCTGGCGGGCGCTCACCGCGGTCTCTAGTACGGAGTAACCGTCGCCGTGCCGCGTCACAAGGTGCCAGACCCTGGCGGATCCGGCTTTCGTCGAGTGAGGACTTTGAGGACGCGATAGGCGTTCTTAGCGAAGACCCCTTCTTTGACGGCGTGTCCTCGTCGGCCCCTACGCTGAGCGCATGGAGGACCACGCTTCGAATCCCGCTGGGCGACTCTGGCTGTACTTCACTGAGATGAGCAACAGGCCGGCGGGCGAGGGGGGCAACAGCCACGCGGCTGCCCACTGGCAATGCGCACTCATCGCGAAGACGGTCAGTAGACGATTCGGCAATTGCGAACGTGACGCGGCCGATTCGTCCGGATGAGAGCGACCAGCTTGCCGAGCCCGCTTCGGCGCCCTCCGAGTAGCATAGGCGCCCCGTGAGGCTCTGGTGAGCTTCGACCTCGACGTCACCGCGACCCCGCGCGCGACGCTTGTGCGGGTGCCGACATCTCAGGCCGCACAGAAGCTAAGCCGCGATCTCGCCGAGACAGGTACCTCGAACTCGATGCCGACCCCATGGGCGCTGAGCAACGTCGGACCTACACGGCTTCTCACCCCTCTAGGGCTAGGTCGACGGCCTCGCCCTGTCAGAGCACGACTCGCTATCAGGATGCAGTCGATACACCCTGTGGACAATCCCTCCACGATGCGCGTTCACCAGTACGGGCGCGATGCGGATCCGTTTGCTTTCCTCGAGTCCCCGGCCAAACCGCTGCCTGCGCCAATGCCCGCGTCGGAAGTGCGGGGACACAGGGGTGGCCGGCTGCTCGTCTCCGACGTGTCGTGTTGATCTCCAGCCTCTGTGCGTCGAGCCGACGTCGATCACTCGGATACCCGCGCCCGAACGCTTGGCGTCTCGCTGGAAGTCCGTCGTCGAGATCTGTGAATCGACCTCCGCGAGCGGTATCCCGAGTGGCACGACTGTGCTGCCATCAGGCTCATGCCAGTGGGCCCACGCCACGACCGCTGTGAGGTTGTCCACGACATCGCGGTATCGGGTGGTCGATCTGGAGGCGGGAACGACGAATCGCCCCAGGGGTGCTCCATAGGCGCCCGGGAGTGCCAGGCACCAGGCGAAGAGGTCGGCAGGTTGGCCGTCGTCGTCCGCCAGCAAGAGGATGCCTTCGATGTGCGCCCCGATCTGCTCTATCGCAGCATCGATGTCAGCGGACAACCAATCATCGTTGCCGCGACTGATGTCACGGTCCGAGATGAACTGACCGACCGTGACGTCACCTCTCAGGGAGTCATGCGCGACGGCGGAGAGTCGCTTCCACTGCTCGGCACCGGCCTCCGTCGGCGGCGGCGAGGTGGGTTCGAGGTGCGGAGGTTCCGCGAAGGCGAGGAAGACTTGCGGGTAGGGCATGATCATCTCTTTGCGGTCCGACTCGTTCATCGGCTCCGAATCCGCGAACGCCGCCGTTTGACCCGCAGGCAGCCAGTACGCCGCCGCCGCGGTTAGCCCGATCGCGAGCTGACCTCGGACGGAGCTGCTATCTGCTCCGAGCCAGCGAGAGAAACCGGCGAGGGCGTACATGTTCTGGCTGGCGAGGGCCTGTCCAGGCTGCGGGTGGGGACTGACGAGCGCGAACGGATGGCACGCCAGCCCCAGCTTCTTGGCGATCCGGCTTCGCGACTCGAAGACGTCTCGCCAGGACGACAGCATCTTTGTCGGCCCATACCCGACGTACAGATTCCGCGCTGACGGCGACGTGCTTGGCAGCGGAAGGCCGACGGTAGTGATCTCCGCCGATACCTGCGCGGTCCTCACCGAATCCACAACGTGACCTAGAGCGATCCTCGGCGCCTGCGCATCGGCACGATCATTGACGATGCCACCGGATCCCCATACGTGCACGGCGGCCGCATCGAGGTCGCCCGCACGCGATTCCCAGACGCGATCTGCGAAAGCAACAGCTTCGTCGAGGATCACTCGTTGCTCCGCGCCAGGTGATGACCGGTCCACAATCGCGTGCGCGCCGGCGTAGTCTCGCCGAACAACACCACGAGCCACGAGCTCATCTCGGTACGTGATCGGGATAATCGACGGACCAAGTTCTCCCATGTCGAGCAATATCACGAGATTCGACAGCCTCTTAGCCTCGTGAGAAGTCTCCGACGCGCCTCGACGTTCACCGCGGGCCCGTTGGATACGCGTGACCTGCTCCGCGCTCAGGCTCTTCGACCCGTTGGCAATCCACGCGTTCACTCCCAAGGCGCGACTGAACGACTCGATCTTCTCCACGCGCGTACCACCCGCGGCCAGGTCCATCGCTGCATCAGCGAAGTGGTCCCATCCCTCGTGTACTCGAGCGTGGTGTGCGCTGGCGTCGGCGTACACGGCGCGCAGGAAGTCCCTTTCAGCCCTCAAAGCGGTCGCGTACCCGGCCGCTTCGCTCGTGAGAGAGGACTGCTCGTCCTTTAGATCCTCCTTCAATCTTTCGACTCGAGCCAGCGCTGTCTCGGCGTCAGCCAACGCCGCAAGCTCGGACTGCAGTTCGCTCTCGAGCTGGGCGATGGTCGCCTCCTGGACCACACTGCGCCGGCCAGCACTCCGCGCCTTGTGCTTTCCCCGCGCCATCAGTCGACCGTCGCTGGTTCGGGGATCTCGATGCGTGTCCGCTGCCATTGCTCCCGCGAACGCAGGTCCGTGCGCCAGTCAGCCTCGCGGTTGAGCTCCACGATCACACGAGAACGCCTGGCGACACCGGGGTACTCCGCATCCGCGCGAGCAAACAGCGTGCGCACGCGATCTACCTGACGCACCTCGTGCAAGATCTGATCGCGGAGCTCTTCGATCTCCTCGCGCAGCGCATCAGTCTCGTTCGTCGCACCGCTAGACCGGTCGCGGGAAGTGCGTTCGAGGGCGACCTCTAGGACGGTCGACGTCGCGACTGTACGCTGCGCGCCCATCCGGCTCTTCCGCACCTGCGCGACTTGATCGCGAAGTCGCGCGATCAACACGGTCGGATCCTCAGTATCTTCTTCCACAACGAACCTCCATCGTGCAGGACGAAGCGCACGCGGCTCCCAGTCATTGCGATTCTGGCACGAAGGTGGGACAGCATGCGGGATCCGCTGCCCCATCCGGCTCCGCCGCTGGTGCCACTCGCTACTTTGAGAAGCGCACACCCTCGTGATCCCGCTCGAGAACTGCTCACCAACTCAGGCCCCGTCACACTTCAAGGTCTGGCCCGATGGCCACGACAAGACCAGTTATCCGGGCTATCGGCGCGAACCGCATCGGACATCGACACGAAAGCTGGGAGCTGACACGCGTCTCGCGCGCGGCAGTCACTCACATCCTTAACCGCCTTGGCAGCGCTTCGCTTCACCTGGAATCACGCGGATTGAACCTCAAACTCGATCAGGTCGATCCGAGTCGATTTGATTCAGTTGTTGCCACGGCGTGGCCGCGAGATCGCGGCTGATCTGTCACCGGAGGCACGACACCTCGCACTGTAATCTGGCCCTCGGAGGCAAGATTGGCTCGGATGTCGGTATGGCGAACGGACGACGTGGTCACGTACGACGTGATGCGGAACTCGGCGACGGCATTAACCGCACGGTTGCTCCGATCAGTCGAAGTTGACCCGCGAGCGATTGATCGCATTCGGCCCGAGGTTGCGGCCTGGTGGGACGCTGTCCTCACCGTCGACGCGTACGACCGCGCCGCCGTCGCAGAACTTGCAGCACGGATCGACACCCGCTCCCACGAACTCGATGGGGAGACATCGTGAGCGACTGGGAGCTCAGCGACGAGAGCCATCAGGAAATTCTGCGGCGCGACATCCTGCCGCTCTACTTCCCGCGCGCAGTCTCGAGCGATGATCCGACGCTTGTCTTGCTGATCGGTCAGCCCGGAGCCGGTAGGTCTCGGCCAACGGGCCAACTTATCGCAGAACACGGCGCCGACCTCGCCGCACTGAACGCGAACGATCTTCGGGCGTTCCATCCGCGCTTGCTCGAGCTCGCTGATGCTCGCTCCCCTGAAGCATCCGCGGTCCTATCTCGTGCCACCGCTGAATGGGTGCGCGGCTGCGTTCGATTCGCCCGGGAGAACCATCGCTCGCTGCTCCTTGAAGGCACATTCCAAGATCCTTCGGTCGCCATGGCCACCGCGGCACGGTTCGCTACCAAAGGGTTCGGTACGCGCGTCGTCGTTGTCGCCTCGCGACGCGCGGAAAGCTTGATGTCCGTTGTGTCGCAATACTTGCGCGAGGTGCATGCGGGCGCCCCTGCGCAGTACACAAGCCTGGCTGCGCATGATCGCGGGTTCACTGGTACACATTCGCTCGTTGCCGTCGCAGAAGAGTCGGCACCCGTGGATCGACTCACAGTGCTGGGACGCGACGGTCAGGCAGTCTTCGACGCGCAGCGCGCGGGGGCAATGGATGCTTTCGCTGGCGCAAGTGCGGCCCTGTCGATTGCACAATCGGCACGCCTGGGTCGATTCGGCGCGACTCAATGGCTAAGTGAGTTGCACCATGTCACCGACTTCGCGACATCAAGAAGCGACCTGCCGCGCGGTGTGACGCAGTCGCTCGTCGAGCTGCACGCCATTGCGATCGACGAGGTGATCCCGGAACTGCTCGTGCCCGCGGGCGGGACATTTGCAACCGTGATGGAGCAGAAGGTTTCTGCGCGTCTTGCGTCGTTGCGTCGCTCGTTGCAGCCCGAGGACTCTATGTATACATCGACACCGATCATGGTGCCGGGTGGCCCTGGGCAGACCGGACCGTCGCGGTGACGACATTCGCACGGCGACCGACGTTCTCGAAGCACAAAGCCCCGACTGCATCACGGTCGGGGGCTTCGCCGTTCGGGATCAAGATTTGATCCGGTGCTCGATGTCGTCATCGTCCCGTCGTACGCTGAAGCACCTCGATCATCCTCGATGACTTTGGGGCACACGTGCGCGAGGTGCGAACAGAGAGCGGCTTCGCGGGAAGCGTTCGCTCATCGGCCTGGCCCCGACCGCACATGGAACGGGGCCATCGAAACCCGACCCTCGTTGTGGACGTGCAACTCGCGAAGCGCTGAAGATGAAGGCTCGCGACCTATTTCCGAGGCTCGATGTCTGAGACGCATGACATGATTCGCGTTCAGTCGTTCTCGCCTAGCATTGCGCTGCTGAGTTGGTGAAGAGTCACGCCTGTGTATATTCAAGGCATGAGTGAGGGAGGGGGACCGTGACTGCGCGCATGGATGTAAGTCCACAACTTCTCGCTTGGGCTCTCGACCGCTCAGGGATGAGTGAAGGCAGTTCCCGATACGAGCGATACGCTCGCTGGGCTAACGGTGAAGGATCTCCCACATTCAGACAACTCGAGGAGTTCGCGCACGCGACCCACGCCCCCCTCGGCTATCTGTTCCTCCCGGAGCCGCCGGTTGAAACGGTGCCTATACCCGACTTCCGAACGATACGAAACGCGGGAGTGAGCGAACCGAGCGCAGACCTCCTCGACACGATCTATGAGGCCCAGCGCCGCCAGGACTGGTTCAGAACATACGCCGTGGAGCAAGGCTTCGAGCTACTACCGTTTGTCGGTTCCTCGGACACTTCTGACCAGGTGGAATCGGTCGCCGATGAGATCCGCCGGACGATTGACTTCAACATGGATCGACGTTCCCGATTCGGCTCCTGGGAGATCGCCCTTCGACAGCTGATTGACTCGATCGAGCAAACCGGCGTCCTCGTCATGGTGTCCGGCATCGTTGGAAGCAACACCCACCGCGTGCTCCGGCCGAAGGAGTTCCGCGGATTCGCGCTCGCAGACCCGCTGGCGTCCCTCATCTTCGTCAACGGTGCAGATACCAAGTCGGCGCAGATGTTCACGCTGATTCATGAGCTCGCGCACATTTGGCTTGGCGAGAGCGCCCTTTCTGATGCCCAAATGGCCGAATCAACCGCGAACGATCACGAGCTCTGGGCCAACAAGGTTGCCGCTGAGGTGCTCGTTCCGATGAGTAGCATCCGATCAGACTTCAGAGGGGAAACCAATCTCCCCGAACTGAATCGCCTTGCCCGCCTCTACAAGGTGAGCACACTGGTAGTCCTCAAGCGAATCTATGACATGGGCGCGATCGGTTGGGACGGCTACAGAAGCCAGTACGAGACGGAACTCGCACGGCTGAAGGAGATTATCGACTCACGTCGAGGCAGCGGCGGCGACTACTACAACACACAGCCACTTCGAATCAGTCAGTCCTTTGCGCGCGCCGTCATCGTGGACGCGATGGAGGGACGAACGCTGTACCGAGACGCCTTCGGCTTGCTCGGCACTGCGAAGCAGTCAACCTTCGAGGGCATGGCTAGCAAGCTGGGGGTGGCTTGATGTACTTGCTCGATGCCAACGTCTTCATTCAGTCGAATCAAGCGCATTACGGACTGGACTTCGTTCCCGCGTTCTGGGACTGGCTGGATCGGTCCTTCAGCGCTGGGTTGATCCAGAGCATCCAACCGATCGGCACGGAACTCGCAGCCGGCAGCGACTCGCTTACAGACTGGGCGGCCGCGCGTGCGGGTCTATTCGTTCCCATGGATGCGGTCTGCGGGTCTAGCCTGACCCAGCTCTCAACGTGGGCCAACGCGGGGCATTTCACCCCCGCTGCCGTCACGCAATTCCTCGGCGCAGCCGACTACCAATTGGTCGCCTACGCGCACGCGCACAGTCTCAAGGTCGTGACGATGGAGAAGTCGGAGCCGGCGCGCAAGAACAAGGTGAAGATCCCTGACGCGTGTATCGCGCACGGCGTTAGATGGGCAACACCGTTCGACATGTTGCGTCAAGAGCAAGCGTCTTTCATCCTCGCCTAGCGCAAGCATCCAAAGGAAGGCTTCATCCCCCACGGATTCCGTGGATGCATCCATCGTCTGGCTTCCGCAACCTGGTTGGCATCGTCTATTGTGTCCGCAACCTACCTAGCCACGGCTAATCAATGTTCGTCTCCGCCACCGCCTCTCGTTGCTTCCTGAACTCCGCGTTCCTACGTCCCTGCTCCAGGTACTCTTCCGAGCGAAACTCGGGGTCGTAACCGTCAGGGTTCCGCCGATTCACCCGCACCGTCCGCAGGTTGTAGTCCGTCGCGGCGAGGCGAACCGCCGTGTCGACAACAAATGAGTGGCTTGCTCGATAATGTTCGTCCGTAACATCTTCGAATCGGACTCGAACGTAGGGGCCTCGCCCAGCGTGGTGCATCGGGATGGTCGTTGGCGCGACAGCGTCGAAGTAGGCGTATCGACTGAGGTCAACCCCAATCGCCGCGAGCCGACTTCGCTCATCCAGCGCTTTCATCCATTCCTTCAACCCGTTCGTGAGCTTTCCGATGCCCAACCCATCTGAATGTTGGGCGCTCGCACCACTCGGCTCGATGTCAAACACGGACCGCCATCCATCAACACTCTTGCGGTCGCAGTAGTCGTCGATGGTCAGGTTGAATGCAGCACGAAGGTAAGTGAGAGCCCTGCTGAGATCGTTGACACGATGTGACGACTCAGCAGTTTCGATGAACTCCCGAACCTTCGGGTGCTGGACGAACAGCAGCATCGAGACACTTTCGAGGTCAATCCCGAAGCCCGTTGTTACAAGTTCTCGAACCAGCGTCTGGGTTACGTCATGGTGCCGTCGCAGCGTGGAATCAGGAACCTGGTTTCCATGGTGCTTGAAACCGACACGAGCGTTGTTGAGAGCCATGGCCGCAGCACGCAGGCCCACAATCTCATCCTGGCCGCCGACTTTTGCTGCAACAGCATCGAACAGCTTGTCGAAGTCCGCACGCGCAGGCACGCTGGCGCGAACGCGGTCGCCGACTGCGGCAAACGTCGCTTCCACCACATCCTGCATCAAGTTGATGGCCAGCGTGTTGACGGGAGGCGGAGCGGTCAACGCGTCACCGATCCCGATCAGCTGGTAGCGAATCAGGCTCAATCGTTCCGCCTCTGACTGCGTCACGCCAGGTATCTCATCATTCACGGCGTCAGTCTGGCATGGGGACCGGACACAGTTCATCGAAAAGAGCTCCCATAACCGCCGTGGATGCCTGGTCCCTCGAACTCAGGCGGAATCACGACCTCGGCGTACTCCGCTGAGCGGTCTTACTTGGCGGCTCCGTTGTTGTGCGACCGCATCGCGACCTGCGATGGCTGCAGCATCATGTGGCCCTCCCTTGCCTTCGTCATTGTCGTCGGGCTTGTCAGCCGGTTCAAGGTGGGGTGCGCCTCCGCGGCCCCCGACCACTTTTGTGGCGGCTTCCTGGTAAGTGGCTACGGACGCGACCGTAGGGGTGCGCAGTGCCGGGACCGTGGAATAGCGGACCGAGCGCAGCGAGGGAGCATATGCCGCGAAAGCCCGGAACGGAGCATCCCGCAGGGAGCTACGATGAGCCACCAGGAAGGACGCCCGTCCGACAATCCGCTGCACGACCGGCCATGGCGAGCTGGATCGCCTCACTCCTTTGCGAGTGCCGCGAGCACGGCGATGAACTCCTGGCGGTTCGCAGTGGGCTCGGTGATCATGATCCGAATCGCCATCAGCAACTCGTTGCTCCGTTCCGCGAGCAGGCCCGCGATCGGCGCGAGACACCAGTCGACGTCTTCGCCGATCGTGTAGCCGGGCTCCTCCGCTTCCTTGTCGGGATAGTAGGTGAACGCGGAGATCGCGACGCGATAGAGGGTAGCCTCGACGTCGGTTCGATCGATCGCAGGCATGGCGCTCGTGGGGGTCACCGGTTCATTCCCATCGTGTGGTTCGGTTGCAGCATCGGGTGTGGTGCGGCGGGGTCGAGGTGGTGCGGTCGCCGCGGGGGCTCGCGGTGCCGGAGTTGATCGTTGATCCGTTTGCCGATCGCGTCGAGTCGCTCTTCCTCGATCTCCTTGGCGCTGCGCCGGGGCTTCGGCTTCGGGCCCGGAGGTGTGCGGCCGAGTTCCTTCTCGAGTCGTTCCAGGACCTCCCGCTTGTCGGCGAGGATGGTCGCGGCGCGGATCCGCTTGTTCTGCCGCTTGAAGGCGGCCAGGAGTTCGGGCGGTGTTGGTGGCCCTTTGACCATGCGGTTGATCGCGCGCTTGCCCCACGTCTGAGCGAAGAACGCGTTCGCGGCCGCATCGTTCGCCGCGACGTCATCCGCGGTACTGACGTGCAGGCGGCGAACCGGCAGTCCAAGCTCGCGGCGGCGCTTCTCGCGATCGCGCCACGCGGTCTGCTTGGCCAGTTCCTTCTCACGGTTCTCTGCGTACCGGGCACGGCGCCGCGCCTTGATCTCTTCAGCGTTCTCGGCGTAGTACTTGGCCCGCCGCTCGAGTTCGTGGTGCGGATTGGCGCGGTACTTGGCCCGGCCCTTGGCGTTCTCTCGCTCCTTGTGCCCGTCCCTCCAGCGCTTCGCCCTCCCCCGCCGCAGCTCCTTGTACCGCTCCGGGTCCCGGGCACGCTGTGCTGCCCGGTACTGTCGCTGCTTCTCGAGAAGCTCCTCGCGGTGCTCCGCGTAGTAGTCGCGCGCGTAGGCACGGCGGCTTTCGATTCGAGCTTCCTTCTGGAAATAGAGCTGGTGGTAGGCGTGCGCGATCTTCACCCGCACGTCCTCGGTCTCGTGTTCGATGCGTTCGAGAGCGTCATCATCGTCGGACATGGCTTACCTTCCTCGTCAGGCTCGTCGAGGAGACCTGCACCTGTTCAACCGCAGTTCTCCTGACGTGGACGGCGAGAGCGTCGATGAGGTCGGGGCGGAAGCCCGACCAGTGGTGTTCCGGTTCGTCGTCGACGATCACGACGGGCGCTTCGGTGTAGCCGAGTTCTTCGGTGAGGAACTCGCGGATCGCCGCATGGTTGTCGCGGGTGATGTCGAGCACCGTGTGCCCGATGCCGACCGCGGCCAAGCGTCTGCAAGTCAGCGTGCAACGGATGCATGCGGGACCTGTTGAGTAGACGGTCACGGTGGTCATCGCCACACCCCTACCGAATCGACGTTGACCGTCGGTGCCGTAAGTGGATCGTCGGGAACTCGCGCACCTCTTACCGTTGAATGCCGCTGATCTACGTTGACCACGAGGACGCGGTAGCGACGAGACAGCGCCGCGCCGAGCTGCACCATGAATGCGGTCTTGCCGAAGCCGCGCCTCTGGTTCAGGATCGCGATGATGTGCAGGGTGGTATCGGGAGACGAGGGGGCCCGGTCAATGCTCATGGCGCTCGCCCTCTCGCGCCCCCTCTTCGATCCAGGCTTCGATCTCATCGAGCGCGTACACGACGACGCGTCCGAGCTTTCGATAGCGCGGACCCTTCCCCTCGTAGCGCCACATCGCGAGCGTGTTCCTCGTCACGCCGGGAAGGGCTGCCGCGAGCTCGTCTGGACTCAGGAAGACATGGCTCAGCGCGGCAGAGTCGGAGTTCGTCGTTGTTGTCATCGAAAACACCTCGTTCTGCGGATCTGATTTGACGTTTGACAGCAGTACACTCCTAAGATGTATGGTTAGTCAAGAGGTATCTGCGGAATGCGTGTGCGGTAAGGCAAAATAAGGGGGTGAAGGTCGACGTGAAGACACTTGACGGCAAGACGATGTCGACGCAGGACGCCACAGAGCCCGTCGGGTCCGCACTGCGCATTGCCCCCGCGTTCGTCGCGACCGTGATCGATGACACGACGAGTGTTGAGACGACGATCGAGGCGCACTACCTCGCCGAGCGTGGCCGGTACGTGATCACCACGATCCTCAACCGAGCCGTCTCCGCCGAGTTCAACGAGGATCGCCTGAAGCATTCCGCGCCGCAGGCGATCCTGCAGGTCGCGATCCCGCACTGCGTCGCGCTGCAGCTCGATGACAGCCCCGATGCGAAGTGGACGACGGTCGCGGACCTCACCACCGCCGAAGGACGCATTATTCCACCGTGGCTCGCACAGGCTGTAGTGAAGCGCGGCATGAAGGACGAGCGCTGGGAGGTCGTCGAGATCCTCTACGGCACCGCTGCCCTCGCAGATCTCCCGCCCGTGAAACTCATCGCGGTCGAGCTCGACGTCCCCGAGCGCACCGCATCGGATTGGATCCAGAAGGCCCGCGCGGCGGGCTGGCTGGTCGGCATGACGTCTAACGTCGGTCGACCGGCGGGTGGGTAGCGTTCTCGCGTACGTCACGAAAGACGGCCGGCGATACCGCGTTCTCTACCGACGTCCGGACGGATCCCAAGGCCAGAAGCGCGGCTTCACCACGAAGAAGGAAGCTGAGCTCTACCTGGCTCACATCGACACATCGAAAGCTCGTGGCGACTATGTCAACCCGACCGACGCCAAAGTGAGCGTCGTCCGGCTCGGCACGGAATGGTTGAACGACCGCGCCTCCGTGCTGAAGCCCTCGACATACCGATCCGTGGAGTCGGCCTGGCGCATTCACGTCGAGCCGCAGTGGGGAAAGCGTGCGATCGGCAGCATCCGGCATTCCGAGGTGCAGGCATGGGTATCGGCCCTTGCGGCAACGCACAGTGCCACCACCGTGCTGCGCGCGCACGGCATCATCGCCGGCATCCTAGACGCCGCCGTCCGAGATCGCCGCATCACGCAGAATCCGGCCCGTGACCTCCGGCTCCCGAAGAAGACTCGTGGGTCTCGCTCCTATCTGACGCACGAACAAGTCGAAGCGCTCGCATCGACGTCGCTGTATCCGACCATCGTCTACGTCCTCGCCTACACCGGGATACGATGGGGCGAGATGAGTGGACTCCGCGTCAAGAACGTCAACTTCGTTCGCAAACGGATCTTGATCGAGGAGAACGCCGTGCTCGTGAACGCGACCGTCCACGTCGGATCTCCGAAGACCAATGAGACACGTTCTGTTCCGTTCCCGGAGTTCCTCACGACTCCGCTGCGCGTCGCATGCACTGGCAAGTCGCCCGATGATCTCGTCTTCGGCAAGCGTGACGCGCACCATCGCCTGCCTCAGTCGCAGGACGGCTGGTTCGCGGCCGCCGTCAAGCGCGCACGGAAAGTGGACCATACGTTCCCGAAGATCTCTCCGCACGACCTTCGCCACACCGCGGCGAGCCTCGCGATCAGCGCCGGAGCGAACGTGAAGGCCGTGCAGCGGATGCTGGGTCACGCCTCAGCATCGATGACTCTCGACACCTATGCCGATCTCTTCGACGACGATCTTGACCGCGTTTCGGTCGCCCTCGATCAGGCTCGGTCTGACTCAGTTGTTGCCAAAGCGTTGCCACGAGGCGAATTCGGCAAGTGAAAAGCCCCCGAACTTCCGCGTAATTCCGCGGATCTCGGGGGCTTTCTCGGTGGCGGTGACGGTGGGATTTGAACCCACGGTAGGGGGTTACCCTACACAACTTTTCGAGAGTTGCACCTTCGGCCGCTCGGACACGTCACCGCGGAACAGCTTACTTCACCTGCCGCCGACGCGCGAATCCGCCAAACTCAGGCAATGCGTGACATATTACACAGCGCCCGTTAGCGTAGGAGCATGACCGACGTCCTCTCGGATCTCACCCTCGTCAGCGGCCGCAAACTCGGCGATCGCGTGAGCATGGCCGACGCCATCGCGGCGATCTCGGCTGTCCTCCGCGCAGGATTCGATCCGGAAGAAGATCTGCCGCGCACGATTCTCGACGTCCCGAACGGCCAACTCCTGCTGATGCCGTCGGCGGTCGATGGCGCCGCAGGCCAGAAGCTCGCGACCGTCGCCCCCGCGAACCCGGCGCGCGGACTCGAACGCATTCAGGCACTGTACGTCCTGCTCGACGGAGCCACCTTGGCGCCCACCGCCCTGCTGGACGGCACGGCGCTCACAAGCCTGCGCACCCCGGCGGTGTCCGCTGCCGTCGTCGATGTGCTCGCCGGCGCCGATGCCGGTGACCTCGTGGTGTTCGGCACCGGCCCCCAGGCTGTGCGCCATGTTGAGGCACTCGCCGCGATCCGGAACCTGCGGACCGTCCGCATCATCGGGCGTGACGAGTCCCGAACGCGAGCCGCCGTCGATGCCGCACAGCCGTACGCGCCGAACGCCGAGA
This sequence comes from Microbacterium sp. LWO13-1.2, assembly GCF_038397725.1. Classification (NCBI taxonomy): domain Bacteria; kingdom Bacillati; phylum Actinomycetota; class Actinomycetes; order Micrococcales; family Microbacteriaceae; genus Microbacterium; species Microbacterium sp. LWO13-1.2. The sequence continues at coordinate 1,727,849 of NZ_CP151634.1, read as the reverse complement.
TCAGCACGGGCACCCTCGACGACCTCCGCGCCGCCGACCTGATCGTCTGCGCGACGTCGGCTTCCACTCCCCTGTTCCCATCAGACCTCGTCCGAGACGACGCCACGATCGTGGCGATCGGCTCGCACGAACCCGATCGCTCCGAGCTGGACCCTGTGCTCGTCGGGCGCTCGCAGGTCGTCGTGGAGAGTCGTCGCGTGGCCAGGACCGAAGCGGGCGACGTCATCGGCGCGATCGCCGCAGGAACGTTGCATCCCGACGACCTCGTCACCATGCACGAGTTGTTCACCGGGCAGGTCCAGCCGGCGACCGACCGCCCACGTGTTGTGAAGACCTGCGGCATGGGGTGGCAGGACCTCGTCGTCGCCCGCCTCGCCATCCGATGAAGACGGAGCAGAGAATGCACTGGAACACCGAGGACTGGCACACCGCCGGCGAACCATTCCGCATCGTCGAGGGCGTGCCCACCGACGGCGCCACCGTCGCCGAGCGACGCATCGAGGCCATCAGCGGCCAGGCAGATGCCGTGCGCCGATTCCTGTGCCTCGAACCGCGCGGCCACGACGACATGTACGGCGGCTTCATCACTCCCCCCGACGACGCCGGTGCGGACTTCGGCGTACTGTTCTGGCACAAGGACGGCTTCTCGACGGCGTGCGGTCATGGCACGATCGCGCTCGGCGCCTGGGCGGTGCGCACCGGCCGGGTGCCGTCGGATCCCGACGGCGACACTGTGGTGACCATCGACGTCCCCAGCGGACGTGTCCAGGCGCGCGTGCGCCGCAGCGCCGGACGCATCAAGCAGATCGTGTTCCGCAACGTCGAGTCGAGAGTGCTCGAGAGCGGCATCCCGCTGCACACCTCCCGCGGCGATGTCGAGGTCGATCTGGTCTTCGGCGGCGCTGTCTACGCCACGCTGTCAGCCGGCTCCGTCGGTCTCGACGTCACACCGGCCAACACCACGGCTCTCATCGCGATCGGGCGCGAGATCAAGTGGGCACTGAACGACCATCCGGCAGCCCGGCTCGCCGACTCGCGCCTGTCGGGCGTCTACGGCACGATCCTCTTCGACGATCTCGGCCGCACCTCCGCCGGCCCCTGGCAGCGCAACGTCACCGTCTTCGCCGATGGTGAAGTCGACCGCAGCCCGTGCGGCTCCGGCACCGCCGCGCGCGTGGCGCTGCTCGCGGCATCCGGGGTACTCGCCGACGATGCGGAACTCACCCACGACTCGATCATCGGCACCCGCTTCGTCGGCCGAATCGCCGAACGGACCGCGGCCGGCGTGATTCCCGAGGTCACGGGTCTCGCCCATCGGGTCGGATCGTCATCGTTCGAGCTCGACGACGGCGACCCTCTGCCCCAAGGTTTCAGCCTGCGCTGACCACGCGCAGGATCACGACACACAAGAGCAGAACCGAAGGAGAAGCGGATGCAGGTCGGATCCATCACCATCAGCGGAGCAGAAGTCTGGGACGGCGAGGCATTCGTCGCCAGGGACGTGCACATCGTCGACGGACTCGTCGCCTCGACACCCGGCGACGACGCCGAGACTCTGGATGCCGAGGGCGGCTGGCTGATCCCCGGTCTGATCGACGCGCACTTCCACGCCTACGCGACGAGCATGGACGGCATCGAGAACGAGCGCGGCCCGCTCAGCTATGCCGCGATCAACGGCACGAAGCGGCTCACAGCCGCCCTGCGCCGCGGATTCACCACCGTGCGCGACGTCGCCGGCGGTGACATCGGCTTGGCGCGCGCGATCGACGCCGATCTGTTCCCCTCACCGCGGTACCACTTCACCGGGCCGGCGCTCAGCCAGACCGGAGGGCACGGCGACCCCCGTGCGGCTCACGTCGACGTCTGCTTCGCTCATGGCCACATGTGCGAAGTCGTCGACGGCGTCGATGCGCTGCGACTCGCGGTGCGCAACCGACTCCGCACCGGGGCGCACGCCATCAAGGTGATGGCATCCGGCGGCGTCTTCTCCCTCGCCGATCCGATCCACAACCCGCAGTACTCCGCCGAGGAACTGCGGGCGATCGTCGACGAGGCCACCCGACGCGGCACCTATGTCGCCGCGCACGCCTACTCCTCCGAAGCCGTTCGACACGCCATCGACAACGGCATCCGCTCCATCGAGCACGGCAACCTGATCGATCGGGAGACGGCCGAACTGATGGCGAAGGCCGGAGCCTTCCTGGTGCCCACCCTCGCGGCCTACGACGCGTTGGACCGCCGGGGCGCCGACATCGGGCTGAACGAGACCTCCCTCGCAAAGAACGCCGTCGTGCTCTCGCACGGCCAGGAGGCGGTTCGGCTCGCCCTCGCCGCAGGCGTGCGCGTCGGGTTCGGCACCGACCTCATGGGCGACCTCGAGGACGACCAGCTGGCCGGCGTGCGTCTGCAGATCGAGGCATCCGGCGCTTCGGCGACGCTGCAGTCGATGACCGCGGTGAATGCGGAGCTCATCGGCGACCCGGCGCTGGGCCATCTCCGGACGGGCGCCTACGGCGATGCCGTGCTGCTCTCGCGCAACCCCATCGCCTCCCCCGATGCGCTCTGGGATCAGGAATCCCGGCGAGCGGTACTGCGCGGCGGTCGCGTTCTGAGCTGACCGCCGCGCCCCACGCACTCAGCCGGCGAAGGAGCCCCAACCGGTCGATCCGCCCGCGGCGCTGCGGCGCTGCGGGACGTTCCACGGGTTGTCGTCGCGCAACGGCGCCGGCAGCAGCTCCTGCGGTGCCCCCTGATAGGAGACGCCTCGCAGGAACCGGGTGATGGCGGCCGTGCCGACGCTCGTGTCGTCGGTGGTGGTCGCCGGGTATGGTCCGCCGTGCTGCATCGCGGGCGTCACCGAGACCCCCGTCGGCCAGCCGCCGAACAGCACTCGTCCGCTGGTCTCGGCGAGCGCATCGACGAGAACCTGAAGGGAGCCGTCGGCCAGTTCCTCGGGCCGCGCGTGCACCGTGGAGGTGAGGTTTCCGGGGAACAACTGCTCATGCAGAGCCGGAAGTGCCGCCTGATCCGGGTAGCGCACGATGACTGACAGCGGTCCGAACGACTCCTCCAGGAGAGCCTCACGATTCGCCAGCAGAGCATCGACGTCGACGGTCACCACGGTGGGCGTGGCGAAGGTCTGCCCGCCCTCGTCGGTGCGCACCTCGCCTTCGTTGAGAACGGTCACGCCCTCCGCTCCGAGCACGTCGGCACGACGCTGCGCGAAAGCTCGGCCGATCCCGGGATTCAACAGGCGGTGCTCGACGACACCGGCAGCGGCAGGGGCCACGGCGCCGAGTTCGGCGCCCTCCGGCACGAACAGAAAGCCCGGCTTGGTGCAGAGCTGACCGGCGGAACCGGCCACGGAGGCGACGAATCCGTCGAGCAGTGCGTCATCCGCATATGTCGCGTAGACCGGGTTGACGCTGCCGAGCTCGCCATAGAAAGGAATCGGCACGGCGCGGGATGCCGCGATGTCGGCGAGGAGACGACCGACATGGGTGGAGCCGGTGAAGGACGCTGCCCGGATGCGCTCGTCCTTCAGAAGTTCGACGCCGTTCTCCTGCCCCTCGATGAGCTGGAAGACACCATCGGGCATTCCCGCGGCGCGGAGCGCCTCGACGACCACCTGCGCGGTGCGACGCGACAGCTCCAGGTGCCCGGAGTGCGCCTTGACCACGAGCGGGCAGCCCGCGGCGAGCGCAGCAGCCGAGTCACCGCCGGCGACGGAGAAGGCGAACGGGAAGTTGGATGCCGCGAAGTTCAGCACCGGGCCGACCGGTTCCAGCATCCGCCTGATATCAGGGCGCGGGCCGATCACGTACTCCGGGTCGGCCGCATCGATGCGCACGTCGAGGTAGGCGCCGTCGACGATCTCGTCGGCGAAGAGCCGCAGTTGCCAGGACGTGCGCCGCACCTCGCCGGTGAGGCGGGCCGCGGAGAGACCCGTCTCGCGCATGGCGATCGCGATGAGCTCTTCCGCCGCGGCATCGAGTGCGTCGGCGACGGCGACCAGCGCTGCACCGCGCTCGCGCGGGCTGGTGCGCGCGAAAGCACGTGCGGCGCCTGCTGCGGCCTCGGCCACATCGGTGAGCGGACGGGTGGCGTTCACAGTGGTGTTGGTCACGTTTCCTCCATTAGAAGATGAACCCCTCGGGGAACGGATCGCTCTCATCGAGCAGGTACTGACCGAGCCCGGTGATCCAGGCCCGCCCGGTGATGGTGGGGATGATGGCCGCGCGGTCGCCGACTGTCGTCTCGCCGATGATCCGCCCGATGAACTCGGTGCCGATGAACGATTCGTTCACGAACGGCGTGTCCAGGGCGATTTCGCCGCGTGCGTGCAGCTCGGCCATCCGCGCGCTGGTGCCCGTGCCGCACGGCGAGCGGTCGAACCAGCCCGGATGGATCGCCATCGCGTGGCGGGAACGTACGGCATCCGATCCCGGCGCGATGAACTCGACGTGATGCACGTGGTTCGCCCCGGAGAGCGTCGGATGCACCGGCGGCGCCTGCTCGTTGATCGCGTCCATGATCGCGAGGCCGGCCTTGACGATGTCGTCCTTCCTGGCACGATCGAACGGAAGCCCCACCTGCTCGAGCTCGACCAGGGCGTAGTAGTTGCCGCCGAAGGCCACGGAGTACTCGATCTCGCCGATTCCGGGAACCTCGATGCGCTGATCGAGCCGATCGACGAAGCTCGGCACGTTCTCGATGGTCACATCGACCGCGCGGCCGTCCTCGACTCTGACCCGGGCGATGACGAGGCCAGCCGGAACGTCGAGCCGGATCTCCGTGATCGGTTCGGTGACCTCGACCATTCCGGTCTCCACCAGCACGGTGGCGACGCCGATGGTGCCGTGCCCGCACATCGGCAGGAATCCGGATGCCTCGATGAACACGACGCCCCAGTCGGCATCGTCGCGCGCCGGCGGCTGCAGCAGAGCACCGGACATCGATGCATGGCCGCGCGGCTCGTTCATCAGGAAGCCCCGAAGACCGTCGAGGTGCTCCATGGCGTACAGCCGGCGGTCGTTCATGGTGGCGCCGGGGATCTGGCCGACGCCCCCGGTGACGACCCGTGTCGGCATGCCCTCGGTATGGGAGTCGACCGCTTGGATCACCCGGCGCCCGCGCATCAGACGACCGCCGCCGTGCGGGCCGAGAGCGCGGCCAGAGCCCGCTCGGTGTCAGCGGTGACCTGGGCACGCTGCTCGGCGGAGAGCGGACCGCGCGGCGGACGGGTGGGTCCGCCGTAGGAGTTGCCGCAGATGTCCATCGACAGCTTGATCGCCTGCACGAACTCGGTGCGCGAATCCCAGCGGAAGACGGCGACGAGCTGCTCGTAGAGCGCCTTCGCCTCGTGCCAGTGCCCGTCCTTGCAGAGGTTGTACAGCTCGACGGCCTCCCGCGGGAATGCGTTCGGGTACCCGGCGAACCAGCCGACGGCGCCGTTGACCATGAGCTCGAAGAGCACATCGTCTGCACCGGCGATGACGTCGATGTCGCACAGCTCCTTGATCTCGTAGACCCGGCGCACATCACCCGAGAACTCCTTGATCGCGACGACTTCAGGGATCTCGGCGAGCTTCGCGACGAGCGAGGGAACCAGGTCGACCTTGGTGTCGAACGGGTTGTTGTACGCCATGATCGGCAGGCCCGCCTTGGCGACCTCCTGGAAGTGAGCGATCACCTCGCCCTCGTTGGCGCGGTACATGGTCGGCGGCAGCAGCAGCACACCGTCGGCGCCGTCTTCGCGCGCGATCTCGGCCCACTTCCTGGCCTGGTGACTTCCGACGCCGTGCGCCCCGGCGATGACGATGCCGCGCCCGTCGACGGCTTCGACGGCGACCTGGATCACCCGTCGGCGCTCCTCGTCGGTGAGGGAGGAGTACTCCCCCAGCGACCCGTTCGGGCCGACGCCGTGGCATCCGTTCGACATCAGGAAATCGACGTGCTCGGCGAACCGGTCGTAGTCGACCGCGAGGCCGGCCGGTGCGGATGCGTCTTCCTTGAATGCGAGGGTGGTGGCGACGACGACGCCACCGAGGTCCATAGTTCCGGTCATCAGAGTTCCATTCTCTTGTGGATGTTCGTGTTGTGTCAGGTCACGCGCGATCGCGTGCGGGAGCAGGAGCGTTCTCGATCGACGCCTCGTCGCGCATCGAGCGAGTATGCGTCTCCGGCATGCCGGAGATCACGATGAGGGCGAGTACGGTGACGGCGACGACGTACCAGGCGGGCGCGATCGTCGAACCGGTCACGCCGATGAGCCAGATGGCCAGCAACGGGGCGGTGCCGCCGAAGATCGTGAACGCGAGGTTGTAGCTGATCGACGCACCGGTGTACCGGACGCGAGCGGGGAAGAGCTCGACGAACGCCGGACCGGCAGGCCCGAAGAAGAGACCGAGCGCGAGACCCAGCAGCCCCTGGCTCGCGATCGCGGCTCCGAGGGTGCCGGTGGAGACGAGCAGGTACGCAGGGACGGCGATGAGCGCTCCGAAGGTGCCCGCGATCAGCAGCATGCGGCGTCGCCCGATCCGATCGGAGATCGCGGCCGAGATCGGCACCGTGACGAAGGTGATCAGCAGCGCGATGCTGTTCGACAGGAGCGCTTCAGACGAGGGCAGGCCGATCGTCACCGTCATGAACGAGTAGAAGTACCCCGTGAGCGAGTAGTAGCCGAGGCTCGCGACCGCGGCGATGCTGAAGCAGGTGAGCATATTGCGCCACTGCTCGCGGAAGACGGTGCGGATCGGCGCGGACTCGACCTGGCGCGTCTCGCGCATCTCGGTGAACGCCGGCGACTCGTCGACCCGGCTCCGGATGTAGAGGCCGACGATCGCGAGCGGGGCGCCGAGGAGGAAGGGGATGCGCCATCCCCAGCTCTCGTAGGCTTCGACGGGCAGCGCGGTGGTGAGGAAGAGCACCAGCAGCGCGGCGACGACCGGGGGCAGGTTCGACCAGGTGTACACCAGGCCGACGTTGCGCCCGCGGGTACGGATCGGCGAGTGCTCGGACACGAACGAGTTCGAGCCGATCGTCTCGCCCGCGGCCGAGAGACCCTGCACCATCCGGAGCACGATGAGCAGCAGCGGCGCGAAGACACCGATCACCGCGTAGGTCGGCAGAAGCCCGATGAGCATCGTCGAAAGCCCCATGATCAGGATGACCGCGGCGAGCACGCGCTTGCGGCCGAACCTGTCGCCGAGGTTTCCGAGCAGGAATGCACCGATCGGACGGGCGACGAAACCGACGGCGTAGATGGCGAACACGGAGAGCAGCGCAGCAGCCGGATCGCTGTTCGGGAAGAACTGGCTCGCGATCACCGGGGCGGCGTACGCGTAGACCGCGAAGTCGAACCACTCGACGAAATGCCCGATCGCGGAGGCGGTCATCACCTTGCGGACGCGACGGACAGACTCGGCAGAACTCTCGGTGTCCGCCGTGCCGGGCGGTGGGGCGCTTGCGGTTCTCTGCGACATGGGTCGTCTCCTTTGACGGGGGTAATGTGTAACATATTACTCATCCCGGTCGAGCGATTGCAAGGACCGATCGTCGAGTTTCGGCGTCAGTCGCCCGACTGTCCGGCCAGCTCGCCCAGTCGGATCGGGGCGAGGATCGGCCTGCGGTCGAATCCGGATGGCCGCCCGCCCGCCTGCGCCATGATCTCCTCCACCGCATGCCCGCATGTGCGCCCCTGGCACGGGCCGAGACCGGCACGGCTGGCGAGCTTCATGGCGCGCATCGGCGCGTGGGAGCTCTGCTCGATCGCCTGCTTCGCGACCCCCTCGCATCGACAGACGACGGTGTCGTCGTCGAGCCAGTCCGTCCACCCCTGTCGGATGCCGTGCGCTCGTTCGAGCCGGGCGGCGAACGCCCGCATCCGGCGCCTGACCGCGAGCGGCCCCCGCAGCCGGCTGTCGTCGATCGAGCCGCCCGCTGCGAGGAATCCGGCGATCGCACCCTCGGCGAGTGCCGCGTCCGCTCCACCGATACCCGTCACCTCGCCGGCGGCGAACACCAGCGGATTGCTCGTGCGTTGCTCGTCGTCGACCGCGACGAACCGCGCTCCGTGCTCGCCCACGATCGCGCATCCCAGAGAGAGGGCAGCCTCCAGACGCGGAGTGAAGCCGTGTCCGAGCGCGACCGCATCGCAGACGATCTCCCGCTCGGTGCCGGGGATCGGTCGCCAGGCGGCATCCAGCGACGCGACCACTGCGGCCTCCACTCTGCTCTCGCCGAGAACGCGCACCACCGCACTGCCTGGACGATAGGGGATGCGGTGCCGGGCGAGGGCGGCGACGTACTCGACGAGCTCGCCCGCCTTGCCTGCGAGCTGCCACGGCCGCGGCAGCCATCCCGCGGCGAGCGCGCGAACCGTTGATGCCTCGTGCACGCCCACGACCTGCGAACCCGTCAGTGCGAGCGACTGCGCGACGGGGAGCAGGAACGGACCCGAGCCGCTCACGATCGTCCGGCGCCCGACAGTGACTCCGTCGCGCTTTGCGAGCGCCTGCGCCGCACCGGCGGTCGTGACGCCGGGCAGGGTCCACCCCGGCACCGGCAGCGCCAGGTCGTGCGCACCGGTCGCCACGACAACGGCATCCGCCTCGATGGCGAGCGAGCGCCGAGAGGGTCCGTCGGCGCTTCCGGCGAATGCACGCAGCGTGACGGATGCCGCGACGTCCGCCGACCAGACACTGGCTCCCGTGTGCACGGTCGCCTGCTCGAGCGCGCCGCGAAGCCGGTCGAACCGCGCCCGCCCGTGCGTGAGCCGAGGATCGGTGATCGTGTCGTGATGCCGCCAGAACTGCCCACCGAGACCGGCCCCTTCGTCGACGAGGGTGACCTCGGCCCCGAGTGCCAACGCCGCCTGGGCCGCGGCAAGACCGGCAGGTCCTCCGCCGAGAACAGCCACCCGCCTCATGCGCGCACCTCGCGCTCGATCACGTCGCCATCGGACGCCGCGCGCTGACACGCGCGCACACCGGACAACCCGTTCACGGTGACGAGACAGTCATGGCAGACGCCGATTCCACAGAAAACGCCGCGCTCTCCGGTCTGGGCGGTGCGCCATGCGATGCGTCCGGCGCCGATGAGCACCCCCGCGATCGTCTGACCGTCGCGGCCCTCGAAGCGCTCGTCGTCGACGGTGATGCGGATCATGGGTTCTCCTGCAGGCTGGCCCGACCCGGCAGGAACGGTCCGGGATCGAGATCGGTGTCCGCGCCGAGCACGGCGTGGGAGATGAGTGCGGCCGTCGCCGGTGCCAGCCCGATTCCGGCCCCCTCATGGCCTGTGGCATGGAAGAGGCCGTCCACGAGCGGGTCGGCGCCGATGACCGGCAGGTGATCCGGTGCGTACGGGCGGAAGCCGAAGTAGCTGCGCAGCAGCGTGGTCTCCGCCAGGAACGGGAACAGACGGATCGCCTTCGCCGCGATCGCCGCAGAAGGACCGGTGCCCGGATGCTCGTCGAAGCCGACGCGCTCCCGACTCGACCCGATCAGAACGGTCCCGCCCGGGGTGGACTCGACCACCGTCGACGTCTGCAGCGCAGCGTTGCCCGAACCCACCGCTCCGACGTAGTCGCTGTCGTACACCTTGTGGAAGACCCGCTGCGGCATCGGGGTGGTGACCAGGATCACGCCCCGTCGCGGTCGGATATCCAGTCGTGCGCCGAGCCGCGCCGCGACCTCGCCGGACCACGGTCCAGCGCAGTTCACCACGGCATCGGCTTCGATCGGCCCGGCATCCGTCGCGACACCACGCAGGCGGCCGTCGTGCATCAGGCCGCCGACGACCTCGGCGATCCGTAGCCGCGCGCCGCGGCGCAGCGCGGTCGCGAGCAGAGCCTGCGTCGCCGTCGAGGGCTGCAGCTGAGCGTCGTCGGGGTAGTGCATGGCGAGGGCGACGTCGGGGGCGAGATGCGGTTCGGCGGCCCGCAGTGCGGCCGCATCCAGAGCCACCGCGCGGATTCCGATGTCTCGCTGCGCAGCGGCGAATCCCTCGAGCGCTCCCTCTCCCCCCGGAAAGGCGACCACGATTCCGCCCTTGGCCTCGAACTCCGTCCCGGGCTGCCCCGAAGGACGATCCGCATCGAGGCGCGCAGCGAGCCCGCGCCACATCTCGTTCGAAGCGATCGCGAGATCGGCCTCGGGGCCGGGCTCCTTGTCGCTGACGAGCAGATTTCCCTCGCAGCGGCTCGACGTCTCCGCCGCCACTCCGGTGCGGTCGATGACCACGACCTCCGCCCCGCGCTCGGTGAGCTCCAGCGCACACGCAGCACCCACGATGCCCGCGCCGATCACGACGATCCGCACAGCGCGCTCCCCTTCTTCATCGTCGGCCTGGTGGTCATCCTCTCAGCCGCCGAGATAGGCATCGATCACCCTGGCATCGGCGGCGAGTTCGGCCGCCGGCCCCGACAGCGTCGTCTGCCCGGTCTCGATGACATACGCGCGGTCGGCGATCTTCAGCGCCGCACGGGCGTTCTGTTCGACGAGCAGAACGGTGGTGCCTTCGGCGTTGACCGCCTGGATCGTCTCCATGACCTGCTTCACCACCAGCGGCGCCAGCCCCATGGAGGGCTCGTCCAGCAGCAGCAGCTTCGGTCCGCCGACGATCGCACGGCCGATGGCGACCATCTGCTGCTCACCGCCGGACAGCGTGCCGCCCTGCTGCTTGCGTCGCTCTGCCAGACGCGGCATCAGCGCGTACACCTGCTCGACGCGCTGCGCGACGAGCTTCTGCTCGCGCACGGTGTATCCGCCGAGCAGCAGGTTCTCGTGCACGCTCATCGTGGAGAAGATCCGCCGCCCCTCTGGCACATGGATCAACCCGGCGGAGACGATGTCCCAGGGCTTTGCGGTCGCCAGATCCAGCTCACCCCATCGCACGACGCCGGACTTCGGACGCACCAGACCGGAGAGCATGTTCATCGTGGTGGATTTTCCGGCACCGTTGTTGCCGAGCAGGCAGACGATCTCGCCCTCCTGCACCTCGAAGCTGAGCCCGCGCAGAGCGTGCACCCGGCCGTAGTAGACGTCGGCGGCTTCGATGGACAGCATCCTCATCAGTCCTTCTTCTTACGGGGTTCGGCGAGCAACGACAGGTCCACGGTGCCCGTCTGCAGCTTCGTCTCATCGAGCGGCTCATCGTCGACACCGAGATACGCCTCGATCACGAGCGGGTTGTTCATGATCTCGTGCGGAGTGCCGACGGCGATCTCCTTGCCGTAGTTGAGGACGACGATCCGCTCAGCGAGCTCCATGATGAGCCCCATGTCGTGCTCGATCAAGACCACCGCGACACCGAGGTCACGGATCCGTCGGATGAGCTGCATCAGCGCCTGCTTCTCATTGAAGTTCAGACCGGCCGCCGGCTCGTCCAGCAGCAGAAGCTTGGGGCTGCTCGCAAGTGCCCTGGCGATCTCCACCCGTCGCTGCTCGCCGTAAGGGAGCTGCGTGACGTAGAGGTTCTCGTCTCCGGCGAAGCCGACGAAGTCCAGCCACCCCCTGGCCTGCTCGGCGCACCACTGCTCGGCTCGGCGGTAGCCGGGCGAGTGCAGCAGGGTCGCCCAGAACCCCTCGCGAAGGTTCGCGTGCATGGCCGTCTTGACGTTGTCGATCACGCTGAGCTCACGGAACAGGCGCAGGTTCTGGAATGTGCGCGCCATCCCCCACTTCGTCACTCGCGACGGCAGCACCCGGTAGAAGCCGAAACTCTGCAGCAGGTCGACCAGGCGCAGGGTGCGCCAGACGGTCGGCGGCTCGCGCACGATGCTGTTGCCATCGAACTCGACCGATCCGGATGTGGGCAGGTAGAAGGCGGAGATGCAGTTGAAGGCGCTCGTCTTGCCCGCGCCGTTCGGGCCGATCACGGCGAGGATCTCCCCGGCGTCGACGGAGAAGCTCAGGCCGTCGACGGCTTTGACGCCGCCGAACTGCAGCCGGAGGTCTTTGACCTCGAGGAGCGCGCTCATCGGGTTCCCTCACTGTCGTCGAGATTCTCCTCGGGTGCGGGAACCGCCGCGAACCCTGCCGTCGGCGGCGGAATCGGTCGTCTGCGCTTGAGCCAGGGCAGCACCGCGGTCGCTGGCCACAGGCCCGACGGACGGAACAGCATCACCACCACGAGAAGGACGCCGAAGATGAGGAAGCGCCATTCGGAGAATTCCCGCAGCAGTTCGGGCGCCAGCGACACGAACAGGGCGCCGATGATCACGCCGGGCGTCGAGCCCATGCCGCCGAGCACGACGGCCATCAGGATCAGCGCCGAATAGAGGAACTGGAAGCTGTTCGGGCTGATCGCCGACAGGTGCGTGGCCATGAGCTGGCCGGCGATGCCGGCCCACACCGCGCCGATGATGTAGGCGGTGATCTTGGCGACGTAGGTGTTGATACCCATCGCCTCGGCGGCGTCCTCGTCATCGCGCACGGCCTTCCACGCCCGGCCGAGCCGCCCTCTGGCCAGGCGCCCGGCGCCGATCACTCCGACGAGCACGACGATGGCCGCGACGAAGTAGTAGAAGACGACGCGCTGCGGGAACTCGATCCCGAGCACGGTGAACCCGTCTGCGAAGCTCCAATCGCCGAAGGACCAGGTCGGGATCCCGTGGATTCCCGAAGGCCCGCCCGTGACGTCGAGGTTGTTCGCCGTGATTCGGATGATCTCCCCGAAACCGAGCGTGACGATCGCGAGATAGTCACTGCGCAGCCTTAGGGTGGGCGCGCCGACGACGATGCCTGCGAGGACGCAGGCGAGGATGGTCGCCGGCAGCGCCGCCCACATCGGCCAGCCGAGCTCGGTGGTCAGGATGCCGGAGATGTACGCGCCGACGGCGAAGAAGGCGATGTACCCCAGATCCAGCAGTCCCGCGTAACCGACGACGACGTTCAGCCCCATGCAGAGCATCACGTAGATGAGCGCGCTGGTCGCGATCGACATCGTGTATCGCGATGCGTCGAGGAAGGGCAGCACGACCAGCAGGACGACGCACAGGCCGCCGAGCGCGCGAAGGAATCCCTGCTGGGAGGAGAGGATGCCGCGTGCTGCCGGCTGCCGGTCGAACAGTGGCGATGGTGCACGCAGCGCGGCGTCGCGCAACGGTGCGGAGAGACGAGGCATGTCACATCCTCTCTACGACGCGAGCTCCGAGGAGCCCGGTCGGCTTGAAGGTGAGGAACAGGATGAGGAAGGCGAAGGAGAACACATCTCGCCATTCGCCGCCGAACCAGGCCGAGCCGAAGGACTCGAGCATGCCGAGGAGGAGACCGCCGAGCATCGCACCGTAGAGGTTGCCGATGCCGCCGATGACGGCAGCGGTGAACGCTTTGAGGCCGATCATGAAGCCCATCAGGAAGTCGATCGAACCGTAGTACGCGCCCGCCATCACGCCTGCGGCTCCGGCGAGCGCCGAGCCGATGAAGAACACCGTGGCGATGACGCGGTTCACGTTGATCCCCATCAACTGGGCACCCTGCGGATCGAGGGCGATCGCGCGCATCGCGCGCCCCTGCCTGGTGCGTTCGACGACGTGCGCGAGCACCAGCATCAGCACTCCGGCGATGATCACCAGCACGATCTGCGCGGCGGTGATGCGCATGCCGGCGAAGTCGAACCCACTCGACTCGAGGCGCACGGGGAAGGCTTCCGGGTTCGGGCCGAAGATCTGCCTGACCGCGTACTCGAGAGTGAACGAGACGCCGATCGCGGTGATCAGGACGGCCAGGCGAGGGCTTCGTCGCAGCGGCCGGTAGGCGATGCGTTCGATCCCGACGCCGATGAGACCGGTGGTGACCATCGAGAGCAGCATGATCACCAGCAGCAGCGGGATCGAGGATTCGCTCGAGATGCCGAAAGCCGAGAGCGTGGCGAACCCGGTGAAAGCGCCGAGCATGTAGATGTCGCCGTGCGCGAAGTTCAGCAGCTTGATGATCCCGTAGACCATGCTGTAGCCGAGAGCGACGAGGGCGTAGAACGAGCCGACGATCAGGCCGTTCCAGATGAGTTGCATCACTGCAGATGTCCTTCCGCGTCGTTGGGACGCCGATGGAGTGGGGCGGCGTCAGCCGCCCCACTCACGTCAGTCCTGCAGATCGTCTTCGAGGATGAACGCACCGGATGCCGGATCGATGCCGACGATCACGAAACCGCCGCCGGAGAGCGTGTGGTCCTTCGTGAACGTGAGCGGGCCGGCGAACGTGTCGAAGTCCTTCAGCCCTTCGAGCGCGGCGACGACCTCGTCGAATTCGGTGCTCCCTGCGTCCTCGATCGCCTGGGCGATCACTCGGACGGCGTCGTACGACTGCGTCGAGTACGGTCCGGGCGCGGCGCCGGCGAGCTTCTCGTAGTCCGCGATCCAGGCATCGGCGCCCTCGATCATGTCGGGGGTCTGGGTGAACGTGCCGAGGACGTTGTCGGTGTATCCGTCGCCCGCGATCTCGGCGAACTTCGCGTCGACCGAGCCATCGCCGACGAGGAAGGCGCCGGCGTAACCGGCATCCGTCGCCTGCCGGACGATGAGTCCGCCCTCCTGGTAGTAGCCGGTCCAGTACACGAGTTCGGGCTTCTCGCTCGCCAGCTGGGTGGCGACGGCCGCGTAGTCGTTCTCACCAGGCGTGACGGTCGCTTCGAACGAGACGCTGAGCCCGGCCTCGGTCGCCTGCGTGACGAAGGATGCCGCCAGATCTGCGGAGTATGCGGTCGCATCGTCGATCACCGCGACGCTCTTCATGCCGCTCTTCTCCGCGTAAGCGACCGCTGCGGCCGCCTGCTGGGTGCCGGTGCCGTTGATGAGGAAGACCCCGGGGAGGCCCTGCTTCACCAGCTCGTTCGAGTTGGCGGCGGGGATCACCATCGGGATGCCGGCCTCATCGAAGATCGGAAGCGTCGGCAGCGTGGCGCCTGAGCAGTAGCCGCCGACCGAAGCGACGACGCCCTCGGTCACGAGCTTGTTCGCTGCGGATACGGCGGCAGTCGCATCGCAGGCGTCGTCTTCCACCTGCAGTTCGAGCTTGCGTCCGTCGATTCCGCCGTCTGCGTTGATCTCGTCGATGGCGAGCTGGGCGCCGTTCTGCATGTATTCGCCGAAGGCGGACTCGCTGCCGGAGAACGGAGCGAGCATCCCCAGCTTGATCGTGCCGGATTGGTCAGCGCCTCCCCCGTCGTCGGAGCCGAGGCCGCCGGAGCAGCCTGCTGCGGCGAGCAGGACGCCGGTCGCCGCGGCGAGGGCGAGGATCTGACGGGTGCGCTGTGTACGGGTCTTCATGAGGGTCTCCTGGGATGCGTCGTTGCAATTCCACACTTGATAGCATGTGACACATTACTCATCGGACCGGCAGAGCGAAACCCCTCGGGCCGAATCGATGCACCCGCGAACTGCGCTGAGGCGTCAGTCCTCGTCGCGGCCGCTCCAGATGCCCCCCACGTGCCGGATGTGCCTCCGCATGAGCGCCTCGGCCGCCGCGCCGTCGCCGGCCACCAGCAGATCCACGAGTTCCGCGTGCTCGAGGGCCGTCGACATCAGGGTGTCCGTCTCGGCGAGATGCGCGAGCCCGACCAACCGCGTCTGCTGACGCAGCTCGCGAACCAGTTCGACCAGCTTGCGGTTGCCGGTGCATTCGAGAATCCGCAGGTGAAATGCCGTGTCAGCCGTGAGGTACTCATCGAAGCGCCCCTCCTGGCCCGCCTCGACGATGCGATCAGCCAGGGCGCGCAACTCCGTGACCGTCTCGTCGTCCAGAGTCCCGGCGACGGTGACCATCGTCGGCGCCTCGAGCAGCATTCGCACGTCGCTGAGCTCGCGCAATTCCTCCGGCGACACCTCGGTGACCTCGAAGCCGCGATTGCGAATCGGGCGGAGGAATCCGCGTCTCGCGAGATTCAGAATCGCCTCGCGCACCGGGGTGGCGCTCACACCGAACTCGCCGGCAAGCGTCGGCACCGTGAGAACCTGCCCTGGCGGAATCTCGCCGGAGATGATCCGTGACGAGAGCTGGGCCTCGATCTGCTCTCGCAGGCTCTCCGCCGAGGCGAGAGTGGCCATCACGCCAGTCATCGGACCGATCCAAAGTGCGTCATATGGCACATCGTACTGGTGGACCGTCGAACGCGGGATCGATGCCGACGAAACAAGACGACGCCGGGCTAGGCTCGAAGAGGAGACAGCCGGGAGGCGCAACATGAGCTTCATCACATCCGAAGCACTGGCCGAGACGGGCTACGTCGTCCTCGACGACCACGATCAGGCCGCCGATCCCGCCGAGTGGCTCGACCTGGAATACATCGGCTGGCGCTCCTCCGGCATCACCCGCTTCGCGCCGCTCACCAGCTACGCCGGTGACGTCGACTGCAACGGCTTCTGGAACCACACCCCGCCCCGCACCGACAAGGACGGCGTGTGGGTCGCGGGTCAGGCCGACAAGGCACCGATCCTGGTGCAGCGCGCGCAGGAGCCGGGCGCCAACGTCGGCCGCTGCCGCGTGATCGAACTGCAGCCCAACGACTACGCCGACGCGATCTACAACCTGCACCAGGACGACAACAACCGGCTCAACGACGACGGCACCGGCTGGGTGGTGCGCGGATTCTTCAATCTCACCGACGACTCCGACTCGATGCTCATCCTTCGTGCAGATCGCTTCGACCCCGCCACCGAGGTGCGGTTCGCGCTCCCCGCTGGTTCGCGGATCATCGTCGACACCCAGCGCTTCTGGCATGCGGTGTGGCACCGCGGCACCGCTCCCCGCTACGCACTGATCACCTCGTGGACGTCCGGGCCCGAGCTCGACACCTACATCGCGGCGAACCACGGCGACCCGCATCCGCCCACCGTCGATCTCGACCCGCAGACGATCGAAGACGCCCAGGTCGAACTGCACCGCCGCATCGAAGAGCGCCGCCGCGCCTTCGAAGCCCAGGGCATCGTGATGGAACCGCCGGTCTCGCTGGCCTGACTCAGGCCTCGACGAGAGCGGCGAGATTCCGCAGCGAAGACGTCATGCCTTCGATGTGGTCTTCCGCGGAGATCCCGGGTGGAACGTCCTCGGCACGGAAGATGACGTGGGCGCCTGCCTCTCGCGCCGCGACTTCCCAGGTCATCCGCATGACACCGGCGAACGACGGATCCTCGGCTTCGAACTCGATCTCCTGAACCGCCCGGACGCCGGGCATCAGCTCGACGAACCTGCCCTCGACGACATCCTGATCAGCGCTGCTCTTCCCCGGAGCACCCGTGGCATCCACATAGGTCAGCACCATCCGGTAGTCACCGCCTGGCCGCGCGTCGAAACGCTCGAAGCGCGCGGTCATGCCTTCCGGAGGCAGCCACTTCACGAGTGCTTCCGGATCAGTGAGTGCGCGGAAGACCCGCTCCGGCGAGGCGTTCATCAGCAGATCTGCTTCATCTGTCCGTCTCATGCCCCCACGCTACGGGGGCATGTGGAGGGATGCACCCACTCGTCGAGGCCGGGCGATCAGATCGTGCGCCCCGCTTCGATGCGCACGACGCGATCCACCGTGCCCGCGGGCGGGGCGACATGCGAGATCAGCAGGACGGACTGCTCGCCGACCGCTTCCAGCAGATCGCGCAGCAGCGCGTCGGATGCCGCCGGGTCGACGCCCGCCGTCGGCTCATCGAGCACCAGCACGGGGAACCCGCGCAGCAACACTCGGGCGAGAGCGATGCGCTGCGCCTGACCTCCGGACACCAGCGCCCCGCGGTCGCCGACACGCGCGTCGAGCCCGCCGCGGTCGCGCACCCAGTCGGCGAGCCCGACCCGGTCGAGCACGGCCAGCAGCTCGTCGTCGGTGGCGGTGTCGCGCGCGAAGAGGAGGTTCTGCCGGATGTCCTCGTCGAACAACTGCGGGCTCTGCTCGCACAGTCCCACGACCGCGCGCAGCGAAGGCCCGGAGAGCGTTGCCGCATCCATGCCGCCGACGGAATACTCGCCCTCCACCCGGAGGAACCCGACCAGCGCCGCGGCGAGGGTGCTCTTCCCGGCACCGCTGGGGCCCGAGACCAGCACCCGCTCCCCCGGCTGCAGATCGAGATCGACGCCGCGCAGCCCTTCCGCCCCGCCCGGCCACGTCGCGTGCACGTTCCGCAACCGGATACTCCCCTCGACCCCACCGGCATCGACGCCCTCGTCGCCGCGCAGCTCATCGGGCATTCGCTCCGGCAGCACGTCGACCACGCGCCGAGCGCTCGCCCGGACGCTGCGCCACGAGGCCGCCGCCACCGGTGCTGCACCGAAGATCTCGAACACCACCATCGGCACCAAAACCGCAACGGCAAGCCACGGGCCGTCGATCGCTCCGGTCGACAACCCAGGAGATGCCGCGGCGAGCGCCCAGACCGAGGCAGCTCCCGCCATCGTCGACACGACGCCGGCGGCGACCGCCTGAGCGAGGGACGCCCGTGTCACCGAGGCGCGGAGTGCGGCGTCGGCGTCCTGCACACGTTCCCGCGCAGCGAACTCGGCCCCGTACGCGATCAGCACGTCCAGACTGCCGAAATAGTCCACCAGAGCCGCCGACAGCTCGGCCCTGCGCAACGAGACCCGCGTCTCGGCACGTGATCCGAGTATCCAGCCGAGACCGATGGCCGCGCCGGCGGCGACGATGAGGCACGCGGCGAGGGTCAAGGCGGCCGGCGGAGACACGAAGGCGATGAATCCGACCGCGCCGATAGCGACGACAGCGGCGACGGCCAACGGCTGCACGACCCGCAACGGCAGGTTCTGCAGATTCTCGACATCATCGACGAGAGCCGACAGCACCCGGCCACGATCGGTGCGGCCGAGCCCTGCGGGAGAAAGCGGGATCAGTCGGCGCACCATGTCGGCGCGGGTGACCGCCAACTGGCGCAACGCGGCATCGTGCCCGCTGAGCCGCTCGAGGTAGCGGGTCACGGCCCTCGAAACCGCGAAGAAGCGCACCCCCACGACCGCGATCGAAAGCGGCACGAGCGAATCCACGATCGAGGCGCTGACGATCAGCCACCCGCTCACCGCGAGCAGGCTCACGGCAGCTCCAGCCGACAGCACGCCCCAGAGGAGACCGGGAAGGAATCGGCCGAGCGGCGGCTGCGCGCCGCGGAGCACTGCCCTTTCTCTGGCCGTCACGCGGGCGGAGGGAGCACGCCTCGCATCGGATCGGATGCTCACACGCTCACCCCCAAGGCGATGACCTGATCGGCGATCGTCCGCGCGGAGCGGCGGTGCGAGACGAGCAGGATCGTGGCGCCCGCTTCCGCTCTCCTCCGCAGCGACAACCAGAGTCGCGCCTCGGTGTCGGCATCCAGAGCACTGGACGGCTCGTCGAGAACGAGCACTCTCTGCGGATCCGCCGCGTGCCGGTAGAACGCCCGAGCCACCGCGACCCGTTGCCCCTGTCCGCCCGACAGGCCGCTGCCCTGCACACCGAGCTCGGCCGCAGGGTCGAGATCATCGGCGCAGGCGTCGTCAAGGGCCGCGCGAATGCCCTCGGCATCCGCTGACGGATCTCCGAGCGCGACATTCTCGGCGATCGTGCCGCGGATGAGCCCCGGCGCCTGCCCGGCCCAGGCCAGCCAGTCGGCGGGCGCGAGGTCGCGCAGATCGCTCCCGCCAAACGTGGCCGCGCCGTCGAAGTCCGCCGCGCCACGCAGGGCAGCGAGGAGGCTCGACTTGCCGGAACCGCTCGGACCTTCGATGAGAGTGATCGTTCCCGGCTCGGCCGCGAACGAGACCGGCGGGAGGTCACGGACCCCGAGGTCGGAGATGACGAGGTCTGTTCCGCGCGTCCACAACTCCGGAGATCCGGGCCGATTCTCTCCAAGAACACGCGCTTCGGCCGTCTCCGACACAAGATCTCCGGAGTTGTGGACACGATCGGCGCGCGCCCCCGCGGCATCGAGCACCTCGAAGATCTCCTCGGTCGCCGCGACGCCCTCGGCCGCGGCGTGGAACTGCACTCCGACCTGCCGGATCGGCAGGAAGGCCTCCGGTGCGAGCAGCAGCACGAACAGCCCGACCTCGAGCGAGAGCTCACCGGACAGCAGCCGGAAACCGACCGACACGGCGATGAGCGCGACGGCCAGCGAGGACAGCAGTTCCATCGCGAAGCCGGAGAGGAACGAGAACCGCAGCACCGTCATCGTCTCGCGCCGGTACTCGTCTGCCGTGGTCTCGATCCGCTCCGCCGCTCGCTGCTCCCGGCCGAACAGACGCAAGGTCGCGAGCCCCTGCACGGTATCGGCGAAGCGCACGGCGAGCCGCTGCAGGGTCTGCCATTGCCGACGCTGCACGGTGCGGGTGGCCATCCCGATGAGGATGAGGAAGAGCGGGATGAGCGGCAGCGTGATCGCCGCGGCGAGTCCGCTCGGCCAGTCCTGCCACCACATCACCGCGAGCAGCACCGGTGTCGCGACGACGGTCAGTACGAGCTGCGGGATGTACCGCGCGAAGTAGGCGTCGAGCGCGTCCAGCCCGTGCCCGGCGGTCACGGCGAGACCGGCCTGATTCCGCTGCGCGAGCCAGCCCGGCCCCAGCCGGCCGACCGCTCGGATCAGGGCGGCGCGCAGCTGGGCACCGGTCCGCGCGGCGGCGCGCGTGCCTGCGGCATCCGAGATGGCGATCAGCGCCCCGCGCAGAACGGCCGTGAGCAGCAACCAGATGAGGGATGCGGTGACATCTCGTCCCGCGAGCGCGCCTGTGACGGCATCCGTCAGCAGCCAGGCGAACGCGATCACGACCCCGGTCTGCACCACCGCGATCAGTGCGGATGCCGCGACGAACCCGCGTACCGCCGCCGCGTATCGAAGCAACCGCGGATCGACGGGTTTCATGCGCAGCCCCTCACCCTTCCGGTCGCACTTCGTGTCCTCATCCCAGCTTCGCACCCGCACGACGTGCGACCGCACCGCGACGAGGACCTCACGCGTGCGCCGGAGCCGCCTCGATGGAGCGGCGGGTGACGCGCTTGCGGAAGATCCAGTACGTCCAGGCTTGATACGCGAGCACCAGAGGCAGGGCGACCAGCGCCGTCCAACTCATGATCTGCAGCGTGTACGGCGTGCTCGAGGCGTTCGCGATGGTGAGGCTGTTGACGGCCGGGTCGATCGTCGACGGCATCACGTACGGGAAGAGCGCGGCGAACAGCATCACGACCGCAGACAGCACGGTGACGACGCCGGCGAAGAACGCCCAGCCGTCCAGCCGGCGAAGAGAGAGCACCACCAGGCTCACCAGGAAAACCGCGGCCACGGCACCGGCAGCGATCACCATCCACAGCAACGGCGCCTCGCGCTGGGCGGCCAGCACGATCGTCCAGACGACGGTCGCAGCCGCCGCGAGGATCGTCGGAACGGCCGCCCGAGCGACCAGCCTCCGCGCATCTTCAAGCACCCGACCGTCGGTCTTCAGCGCCACGAAGCACACTCCGTGCAGGAAGAACAGCAGCAGGGTCGTGACGCCGACCAGCAGTGCGTACGGGTTCAGGAGGCCGAAGAACCCGCCGACGTAGACGTGGTCGGCGTCCAGCGGGACGCCCTGCACGATGTTGCCGAACGCCACTCCCCAGAGGAACGCCGGCACGGCCGAGCCGATCACGATCATCCGGTCGAACCGCGCCTTCCATGCGGCATCCTCGCGCTGGTGCCGGTACTCGAAGGAGACGCCGCGCAGGATCAGGGCGAGCAGGATGAGAAGCAGCGGCAGGTAGAAACCGCTGAACAACGTGGCGTACCACTCCGGGAACGAGGCGAACAGGCAGGCGCCGGCGACGATCACCCACGTCTCGTTGAGATCCCAGATCGGCCCGATGGTGTTGATGACCTGCCGGCGCGACACGTCGTCCTTGCCGAGGAACGGCAGAGACATCCCGACGCCGAAGTCGAACCCGTCGAGCACGAAGTACCCGACGAAGAGGAAGGCGACGATCCAGAACCAGAGGGTTGCGAGGTCCATGAACATTCCTCTCAGTACACGACCGACGGCAGCTGGGCCGTCTCGTCATGAGGTTGCTCGGTGGTGTCAGGGCCTTTCTGCGCGGCCCTCACGATGAGGCGGATCTCGACGACGGCGAGAGCTGCGTAGATCGCGGTGAAAGCGACCAAGGAGATGAGCACCTCGAGTCCGCTCACGCCCGGCGAGACGCCGTCCTGTGTCGTCATCAGGCTGAAGACGATCCAGGGCTGCCTGCCCATCTCGGTGAAGACCCAGCCCATGATGTTGGCGCCGAGAGCGAGCGGGAACGACCAGATCGCGAGCTTCCACATCCACGGGGCCGGCTGGCGCTTGGCGCTGCGGCGGGTGATCCAGAGCCCGACGACGGCGACGAGCGCGGCGGCCATGCCGAGGCCGATCATCCAGCGGAAGCCCCAGTAGGTGACCCAGAGCACCGGCGCGAAGTCGGTGATCCCGGTGTCGGCGAAGCGCTCGGCGTATTCGGCGTTGAGGTCGTTGATGCCGTGCACGCATCCGTCGAGGGTGTGCGTCGACAGCAGCGACAGCAGGTACGGAACACGGATGCTGAACAGCTCGGTCTTGCCGTCGGGAGTGCCGAGCGTGAACAGGCTGAACGCGGCATCCGGCCCGCAGACCGTGTTGAACGTCGCTTCCGCCGCGGCCATCTTCATGGGCTGCGTCTCGTACATGGCGAGGCCGAGCTGGTCGCCGGTGAGCGCGACTCCGGCGGTGGAGATGATCATCGCCCACAGCCCGAACTTCAGCGAGATGCGCATGGTGTCGTAGTGCTGCCCGCGGGAGAGGTGCCAGGCGGACACCGAGATCACGACGCCGGCGGCGAACATGAACGCGCCGAAGATGGTGTGCGGGAAGGCGGCGAGCGCGACCGGGTTGGTGAGGAGGGCACCGATGTCGACGAGTTCGGCACGGTTCGTCGTGGCGTTGTACTCGTAACCGACCGGATTCTGCATGAACGCATTCGCGGCGATGATGAAGTATGCGGAGAGGATGCTGCCGATCGCGACGCACCAGATCGTCGCGAGGTGCAGCTTCTGGGGAAGCTTGTCCCAGCCGAAGATCCACAGGCCGATGAAGGTCGCTTCGAAGAAGAACGCCAGGAGCCCCTCGAACGCCAGCGGGGCGCCGAAGACGTCTCCGACGAAGCGGGAGTAGTCCGACCAGTTCATGCCGAACTGGAACTCCTGCACGATGCCGGTGACCACGCCCATCGCGAAGTTGATGAGGAAGATCTTCCCGAAGAAACGAGTGAGGTGCAGGTACTCGACCTTGCCGGTGCGCACCCAGGCGGTCTGGAAGATCGCGGCCACCACGACCATGCCGATCGTCAGGGGCACGAAGAGGTAGTGGTAGACGGTGGTCAGCCCGAACTGCCATCGTGAAAGGACCAGCGGATCAAGCCATTCCATGCGCGACTCCTTCTCTCCTGCTTCCATTCTGTCGGGCCGCGACGGCCGACGTGGGCCGAAAGTCCCTCTTGCCGATAGGCATGTCGGATGCGCCCGATAGCCTGATTGCATGGCCACCCGCAAACCCGCTCCCCCTGCTTTCGTCTGCACGGAATGCGGGTGGACGACGGCGAAGTGGGTGGGTCGCTGCGGCGAGTGCCAGCAGTGGGGCACCGTGTCCGAACAGGCCGCTCCGACAGGCATCCTCCGTCGGATGACACCGCTCGCCCCGCACGCCGATCGCGCCGCTCGGCCGATCACACAGATCACCACGGAAGACGCACCGCGGCGCACGAGCGGCGTCGGTGAGTTCGACCGCGTGCTCGGTGGCGGCATCGTTCCGGGAGCCGCGATCCTGCTCAGCGGCGAGCCGGGCGTCGGCAAGTCGACGCTGCTGCTCGAAGTGGCGGCGCAGTCGGCCCGTGCGGGCCGCCGCGTGCTCTACGCGAGCGCCGAGGAGTCACCCGCTCAGGTGCGACTGCGCGCCGAACGCACCGGCGCGCTGCACGATGAGCTGTATCTCGCGAGCGAGACCGACCTCGCCACGATCCTCGGCCACATCGACGAGGTACGACCGCAGCTCGTGATCGTCGATTCCGTGCAGACCGTGTCGTCTTCACTGACCGATGGTGCGGCAGGGCAGCCCAGTCAGGTGCGAGAGGTCGCCGCCACACTCATCCGAGTCGCGAAGGAACGCAGTCTGCCGATCATCATCGTCGGTCACGTCACGAAAGACGGCCAGGTGGCCGGCCCGCGGGTGCTCGAGCATCTCGTCGACGTCGTGTGCCACTTCGAGGGCGATCGCCAGACATCGCTGCGCTTCATCCGCGCGTTGAAGAACCGCTTCGGTCCCACCGATGAGGTCGGATGCTTCGAGATGACCGGCGGCGGCATCGCCGAGGTCCCCGATCCGTCCGGGTTGTTCCTCTCGCAGGGCGCGACCGAACCGGGCACCTGCGTCGCGATCGCGTTGGAGGGCAAGCGGGCGCTGCCGGTCGAGGTTCAGGCCCTGACGATCCCGTCGTCCGCGCCCAATCCGCGCCGGGTCGTGCACGGTCTCGACGCCTCACGGGTCGCGATGGTGCTCGCGATCCTCGAGAAGCGGGCCAGCATCAAGACCAGCATGCTCGACGTCTACGTGTCGACAGTGGGCGGCGTGCGATTCACCGAGCCGGCCGCCGATCTCGCCATCGCGATCGCCGTGGCCGGATCCGTGCAGCTGAACTCCGTGCCGCGCACGGTGGCCGCGGTCGGTGAGCTGAGCCTGGCCGGTGAGATCCGCCCGGTCACGCAGGCGGCACAGCGGCGTTCCGAAGCAGCGCGGCTCGGGTACGAGCAGGTCGTCGACGACCGCTCCAAGACGCTCCGGGCTGCACTCAACGATGTGCGGGCGCGGAACACCAACCGTCGGCCCGACGGCGAGATCCCGCCGTTCTGAGGTTCCGGTCCGTGACCGAGGCCGGCCGGTCGGCTTCGACTCAGGCGTCGAGGGCCTTCAGCAGCTCGTCCGGGGCGGCCTGCATCGGATGCGGGCCCGCGATGTCGAGGAAGACCGTCGTGATCGGATGCGCAGCGAGGAACTTCCGCAGCCAGTCGGCGTCGTAGATCCCGACTCCGGGCGGCAGATTCGCCGGCTTGTTCTTCGCGTCGCTGAAGAGCAGCAGGGCGAGGTCGCCGCTGTCCGGGTTGCGATAGGTCCAGACCTCGCCGCTGTCGCGCGGGTTATCGCGCGCTCCCGGCTTGATCAGCGGGACGACGGTCGTGCCGTGGCGGAGTGCCAGTGCGACCGCGGCGATGTCCTGCTTCTCCAGCGCCTGCGCCAGCGCGTCGGAGCGGAACTCCTCGGGGGCGGGTTTCTTGGAGGCCTTCGCCTTCTTCGCTGCCATGAGTCCAGCCTAAAACGAAGAGGGCCCTCTCGAGTTCTCCAGTGGGGACTGGGGTACTCGAGAGGGCCCGGAGCTCTCGCGCGGCGGATGTCGAAGCGCTGGGGACGCTGTAGCCGACGCCACTGGGGATGGCTTACGCCGCGAATACCCGAGAGTCACCCCATGGTATCCCAAAGGCGAGGGTCTTTGGGGCACCGCGCCCCCGCACCACGCCTCGATCAGAGCGATCTCACTCGAGCAGGATCTGCTGTGTTCCCTGGCTTTCGAAGCCGCCGATCGACACGGCGACGTGATACGACGAACCGCCGCCTGGCGCTCGCGGACGATTCTCGTCCGCGCATGTCTCGACGCTGGATCGGGTGCGGTCCCAGGTGACCGGCTCCTTACTGGTGACCGTCGTTCCCGCGACCAGCGTCGCGATCATGCTGCTCGGGTTCTCCTGGCAGTCCGTGGAACGCCACCAGACGTCGTCGCCGCTGGAGACCGTGAACACCTGCATGGTCGACCCGACATCGAGCGTGCAATCGGTCTTCCCGTCGTTGGTCAGCGAGATCGACAGCTGGGGCAGGACACCTGCGGGGTAGACGTCCGCATCGGCGACGGCAGTGACCTTGATGTCCGTCGCCTTGCAGGCGACGATCGCGGGGGTCTCATCGGTCGTCGACTCCGGCGTCGGGGTTTCTCCTGCGGTCGGCGTCGTCGTCGGTGACGAACTCGTCGTCGATGACGGCGTGGGGTCTGCTCCCGGCTCAGCTCCGGCCCACGGCTGGGCGACGAAAAGCCAGACTCCGACCCCGATCGCCGCGAGGAGGACGATCAGCGCGCCGACCACCACAAGACGCCGTCGGCGATAGACGGCTGCAGACGAACGGGTCATGCGTCCAGGCTAGTTCAGCTGTTTCAGCATCCGCGTGTTGCCGAGCGTGTTCGGCTTCACATGCGCCAGGTCGAGGAACTCCTCGACGCCGGCGTCACCGCTGCGCAGCAGCTGCGAGTACACGTCGGGATCGACGACCTGTTCGCCGATCGGGGCGAAGCCGCGCCGACTGAAGAACTCGACCTCGAAGGTCAGGCAGAACAGCCGCGACAGCCCGAGGGCCTTCGCGTTCTCCTCGAGGCGATCGACGATGGAGCGCCCGACTCCGTGGTGCAGCCAGTCATCGCGGACGAGAAGCGTGCGCACCTCACCGAGGTCCTCCCAGATGACGTGCAGCGCGCCGCATCCGATCAGCACACCATCCGCTTCCGCGACGACGAATTCCTGCACCGCGCCGTAGAGGATCGCGAGATCCTTGCCCAGAAGGATGCGCTGCTCGACGAGCGGTTGCAGCAGGTTCCTGATCGCGACGATATCCGCGCTCCGCGCCGGCCGTACGATGATCTCGCTCACAGGACAAGCCTAGAACCCCGCGCCTGTGACATCCGTGAGGCAGCGTCTGAATCGGAACGGGAACGACGGAGGGGCGGATGCTGTTCGCATCCGCCCCTCCGATGACCACGTCGCCACCTCAGAGCGTGACCACGACCTCGTTGCCGTCGACCCGGACCGGGATCGGACGCAGGCCGACACTCGCATCCGCCGGATGCTTGCCGGTGAGCACGTCGAACTCGAAGCCGTGCCACGGGCAGACGATGTTGCGGTCGGTCGGGTGAAAGCCCGGACCGCCGCTCTTGAGGTCCTCGCGGACGAGCTGGACGGTGCGCGGCATGATCTTGCCCTGGCAGACGGGGCCGCCCTGATGCGGGCAGACGTTGTACCAGGCGCGCACCTGATCGGCGTAGAAGTAGAGTCCGAGCTCGGTGCCGTCCACATCGACGACGATGCGCTCGCGCTCCTTCAGGTCGTCGAGTCGAGCGACGACGACGTCACGGCGAACGACCCGGGCGCTCATTCGGCCCTCCGGTACCAGATCGCCATGTCGAAGAGGTTGACATCGGCGGCGTCGAGCAACGCGGTCACGAGGACCACGGTCTCGGTGGCGTTGAGGGCGTCCGCGCGGATCGGCCAGGAGATCTTGCCGACCCGATCGGTCTTCGCCGAGAACAACCGCGCAGCGGCGTAGAGCACGTCGGCGATCTGCTCGTCGGAGACCTCGGCGCCCAGTTTCTCCTCGGCGATCTGCGCGGTGACCTCACCCAGGCGGGCGATGAGGACACCGAGTTCTTCGATGGCGGACGTGGTGGTGGTGCTGTCAGTAGTCATGTCACGAGATCCCTGGTCGGTCCTGGAGCACCTGCTCCGCTGGAGGCTTCTGTCGGTCGGTGGGGAGATTGAACACCCGCGCGGCGTTCAACCCGAGGATGTTCCGTTTTGCCTGCTCGGAGAGGAACGGAAGCCGCGTGATCGTCGACGGCGCGTCCCAATCCCAGTGCGGCCAGTCCGAGGAGTACAGCAACTGCGTCTCGGCGTTGAACGACTTCATGGTCGCCTCGAGCAGCTCCATGTTGGTCCGCTCCATCGGCTGCGTCGTGTACCACATCTCCTTCATGTACTCGCTCGGCAGTCGCTTCAGACCCGGCGCCTCGCTCGGTCGCATGAGCACCTCGTGATCGAGACGCTGCATGAGGAACGGGATCCAGGCCAGCCCGCTCTCGACCCACACCATCTTGATCTTCGGGAAGCGCTCGGGCATCGCGTTGATGATCCAGTTCGTCACGTGAATCTGGTTGTAGTGCGTGAACGAGAGCGCGTGCATCGAGAGGAAGCGGTTCAGCTGTGCGAACGAAGGGTCGCCCCAGTGGTATCCCGAGTGGAACGCGAGCGGCTTGCCGCTGTCTTCGATGAGCTTGTAGAGGCGGGTGTACACATCGGAGTGCACGGGGTTGTTGCGCGTGGAGCACACCGTGTATCCGATGATGCCGTCGTTGTCCGCGTACTTCTCGACGAGTTCCTCGCAGACCTCGGGGGTGTTGCACGGGAGGTACAGCATGCCCTTGAGGCGAGGATTCGGCGGCAGGATCACCTCGGTCAACCAGCGGTTGAAGGCCCGGCCGAGCACGACCTCGACCTCGTCCTGCGGGTGCATTCCGAGAAGGAGCATCGCACTGGGGAACACGACCTGGAAGTCGAGCCCCATCGCATCCATCCCCCGGCGGGCGGCGGTCACGAAGGGATGCCCCTCTTCGCCTTCGATCGGCTCCTTGCGACCCTGGTGCCCGATACGCCCGCCGACGCTCTGGTGCGACATCCCCGGCTGGATGTTCAGCAGGGCGTTGTTGCCGGCGAACTTCCCGAACTGGTCCATGCCGATCTGGCGCCAGACGTCATTGTCGATGAGGTCGAGCACCTCACCCCAGAAGTGGTCCTCCGAGACGTGGGCATCGATGTCGACGATGAAGTAGTCGTCGTAGTCGTCCCTCGCCTGCTTCGTCGCATGGGCGAGGACATCTCGGGTGTCGGAGCGTCCGCCGATCTCGGCGAGCTCGCGGACGCGCGGTGCGTCGGATCGGGGGGTGGGGAGATCACTCATTTGTCATTCTTCCTCTCTGAAGTCGTGGCCGCGTCAGCGCGGAGAGACGATCGCGTTCGTCTGGATGGTGAGGTAGGCGTCTTCGGATTCCTGCCGAGTGATCACGACAGCGCGGGCAGGGTTGACGGCGAGTTCGAGCTCATCGCCCGCCTTCGGCACGTCGTCGATGCTCAAGTCCGATGTCTCGACCCGCACGCGAAGAGGCAGTCCATCGGCGCGGACGAGCAGGTTCACGGCACTGCCGAGGTAGGTCGTGCGCTCGACGGTGCCGGAGAATCGGCCCGCGCCCGACGTCGAGGTGACGGCATCCGTCCGCACGTGCGCCGCCCGGAAGGCGACGTCGGCGCGCTCGCCGACGGCGACGTCCGTCGTCGCGGTTCCGGCGATCACCAGGGAGGTGCCGTCGACCCGGATGTCGGCGATTCCCCGGTTCACGGCGACGACCGTGCCGGGGAGGATGTTCTGGAACCCCATGAAGTCGGCGACGTAGGCCGACTGCGGTCGATCGTAGAGTTCGGCGGGCGCGCCGTCCTGCACGATCTCCCCCTCGCTCATCACGATGATCCGGTCGGAGAGCGTGATCGCCTCCTCCTGATCGTGCGTGACGTACACCGAGGTGGTCTCGAACTGGTTGTGCAGCGCACGCACCTGCTGACCCATCTGGTAGCGCAGCTTCGAGTCGAGGTTCGAGAGCGGCTCGTCGTAGAAGATGATGCCCGGCCGGGCGGCCAGCGCTCGCGCCAGTGCGACGCGTTGCTGCTGACCGCCCGACAGTGCGGTGACGGGGCGTTTCTCGAAATCGGCGAGCCCGACGGCGACCAGCATCTCGCGCACGCGCTTCTGCCGATCCTGGCTGCCGATCTTGGCCACCTTGAGCGGATACGCGACGTTCTCCGCCACGCTCAGATGCGGCCACAGCGCATAACTCTGGAACACCATGCCGACCTGTCGCTTGTCGGCCGGCACGAAGGTGCGCCGGTCCGTGTCCACGACGATGCGGTCACCCATGGTGATCCGGCCCGTGGTCGGACGCTCCAAGCCGGCCAGGCAACGCAGCGTCGTCGTCTTCCCGCAGCCCGAGGGGCCGAGGAGGGTGACGAACTCGCCCGAGTCGATCGTGAGATCGAGCCCGTGCAGAGCCGGCTTATTGCCGTACTTCTTGGTGAGTCCGGAAACCAGGACCTCAGTCATGCTGATATCTGCTCTCTGTGTCGTCCCGCTGGGTGTGCTACTGGGCGTTCGGGTTCTTGAACGTCTTCTCGATGAAGTCGAAGAAGGGCTGGTTGAACGCGGCATCCGGGTTGGCGAACGGGAGCTTGTCGATCTGGTCGAGCGAGGCCATCCCCTCCGGTCCCGGTGCCGTCGGCGTGTTGCCGTAGGAGAGGTCCTTCTCCGCGATCGCCTGCTGGCCCTCTTCGGTGAAGATCCAGTTCACGAACAGCTCTGTCGCGTCGGCCGCCGGGCCGTCCTGCGCGACGCACATGCTGGACCGGCTGAGGAAGTTGCCTCCTCCTTCGAGCGGGAAGACGAACTCGACGTTCGCGCCCTTCTCCTTCTGCAGCAGGTAGTAGCCGTAGAAGACTCCCGCCCCGACGGGGAACCGCCCACTGGCGACCTCGGCGGCGACGTTGCGCTCCGGGTCGACGTACTGCACGTCCTGCGCGGCGAAGTCCTCGACGAACGACTCGCCGAACTTCTCCTGCTGGCCATCGGGCCGCAGCATTCCGGTGAAGATGTGCCGCAGCGCACCGGCGTTCGGGTCGCCCATCGCGACCTTGCCCTTCCACTCCGAATCGAGCAGGTCGTTCCAGCCCTTCGGCGCTTCATCGGCGCTGACCTCGTCGGTGTTGTAGACGAAGCCGAACATCCGGTACGCGAAGTAGATCAGGCGATCTTCCTCTGCCGTCGGAGGCTCCCAGCCCTCCGGGCCGGTGACGACGTCGACGGGCGTGCAGATGTCCGCTTCACGGGCGGCCTGGATCGAGTCGCCGCCCCACCAGAGGTCGCCGACACGCTGACCGGTTGCCGCCTCGGTCTGCATCGTCGTGAGGATCTGCGCGTCGGCCATGTCCTTGAGGGTCACGGAGAGGCCGGGGAAACGCTCGGTGAAGACCTCGAGGAGCGCTTCGGAGGTGCTTGCCGACGGACCGTAGAAGACGATGTCCGTGCTGCCGGAGTCGACGGCGGCCTGGTACAGCTCGTTGAGCTTCTCCGACGCCTTCGGCGTCGCTCCGGGGATCTCGATGCCCTTCGAGCCGCCGTCGGTCTTCGGTTCCGGCGCGGCCGAAGAACAGCCGGCGAGCGCGGCGAGCGCGCTGATCGCAACGGCGGCGGTCGCGAGGCGGATTGCGGAATTGAACTTCATTATTCTTCTCCTTGGTCATAGTGGGATTGCAGTGGTGCGCAGGTGTTCGTCGGGTTACGGAGGGGGCCTGTGCGCCGAAGGGGGTCAGGATGCTATGTGGGTGAGGGAGGTACGGGAGCGGCCCGCTCTGGCCTGAAGTGTCGAGACGACCTTCAGGCAGACCGCACCGACGATGACGACGACAGTCGCCGCGAGCAGGATGATCATGAACAGCGCGGCACCGGTACTCATCTCGCCGGAGAGGAACAGCTCGTAGGCCGCCATCGCCACCGGTGTGACCTTGGGTGGTGCGAGCAGAAGCGGAACGGCCAGGTTCCCGACGATGAACAGGGCGGCGAGGAACCACCCGGCGAAGAAGCTCGGAAGCACGAGCCTCAGCACGATGCTGACCAGCACGCGCAGGCGATTCGCCCCGGAGATCGCGCCGGCTTCTTCGAGCTCGGGCGAGAGCTGAGCGAGCGCTCCCTCGGCGATGCGACTGGACACCGGGATGGTGGCCACCACGAGCACGATCGTCATCAGGGTCGCAGTTCCGTAGAGCGGCCGGAACGCCGGCACGTACAGGATGGCGAACATGTACGCCAGGGCGAGCACGAGTCCGGGG
This sequence comes from Microbacterium sp. LWO13-1.2, assembly GCF_038397725.1. Lineage (NCBI taxonomy): Bacteria > Bacillati > Actinomycetota > Actinomycetes > Micrococcales > Microbacteriaceae > Microbacterium > Microbacterium sp. LWO13-1.2. The sequence continues at coordinate 1,696,108 of NZ_CP151634.1, read as the reverse complement.
AGCGCCCAGGGAATCCACACGGCGAACGATGTGTACGACTTGAGGAATCCGCCGCGGCGGGCGACGACGTACGTCGTCAGCAGCGCGACCGCCATGGACCCGAACCCGCCGAGGATGGCCAGTTGGGCTGTCGTCACCAGCGTCCCGCTGAGCTTGGGGTCGGCCAGGATCGCCGCATAATTGTCGAGTGACAGCCCGAGGCTCATCACCCCGTAGATCTTCTGCATGCTGCCGATGATCATCGCGATCAGCGGCAGGATCAGGTTCAGGAGCATGAAGATCGCGATCAGCACGGCGAAGACCCAGCGGACCGGGCCGAGCTCTTGCGGCTCGCGCCTCGAGGTCTTCCCGGTCAGCGTGGTGAAGCTCCGCCCGCGCAGCATCGCCCGCTGCAGCAGGAAGAGAATCAGGACGAGGACGATCAGGATGAGGGCGAGGGCGAAGGCGCGGGTGTATTCGGCGGGGACCGAGTCCCGGATGTAGCGGTAGATCTGCGTGGAGAACACATAGATGCCGGCCTGACGCCCGATCATCTGCGGGCTGTCGAACGCCTGGAACACCAGCACCGCGATGAGCAGGGCAGCACCCGTGATCGCCGGCCCCACCGACGGCAGAGTGATCGTGAAGAACGTGCGCAGTGTGCTGGCGCCGCTGATCGCGGCCGCCTCGTCGAGCGACTGGTCACGGTTCTTGAAGGCGCCGAGCATGAGCAGATACGCGAACGGCATGTAGCCGAGCGAGAGCAGCATGATCAGTCCCGGCCAGGACTGGATATTGATGAAGCCTTCCGGGAGGCCGATCATCTGACCGAGCTGATTGAGCAGTCCGTTCTGCTTGTTCCCGAGCATCAGCCATCCCATGGTGTGGAACAGCGGTGGGATGAAGAGGTTGATCACCATGAGCGGCGTCAGCCACTTGCGCCCGGGGACATTGGTGTTGGCACCGACCCAGGCGAACATCGCTCCACCGGCGACGGCGATCGTGCCGCAGACGACGACCAGGATCGTCGAGTGCAGAAGTGTGTCCCAGGTCATCTCCGAGGCGAATGCGTTGATGAAGCCCTGGAGGGTGAAGGGCGCATCCGACGTGGGAAGACCGTCCCGGAAGGTGCCGATGATGATCATCGACACGGGGTAGATGAACACGAGTGCCAGCACGGCGACGAACACGGCCCAGAGGCCGCGGCTCGTGATGGAGCGTCGCAGCGATGCCCGCCGATCGCGCTCGAAATCCGTCGCAGTCACTGCCAATCCCTTCACGCAAGCTGTCTGGGTGTTCGACGCGGGCCGTTCGGGTACGAACCGCATCGTTCGTGATGTCTGTCAGCGTACGAACCGAAGTGCTGACGCTTCATCGGTGCCGACTCTGAAGTCCTTCTCCGAGCATCCGACACAGTGTCGGATGCTCGGGCGGATGCTGTGTCGGATGCTCAGAGAAGGGCGGACAGTGCCGCGTCGTTCTCGGCGGGAAGCCCCACAGTGACGCGGACCCCTCCCGCATGCGGGAACGGGCGGGCGAGCACACCGTGTTGTTCGAATCGGGCGAGCATCGCGGGAGCGTCGCCGTGCAGGAAGAGGAAGTTCGACTGGCTCGGCAAGAACGAGACGCCGGCGGCGCGGAGCGCTTCTTCCATGCGGGTGCGCTCTGTGACGATCGTCGCGATCCGCCCCGCGGCGACGGACTGCCCCTCCGGGCTGAAAGCCGCGATCACCGCGGCCTCTGCGACGCTGTTCAGAGCGAAGCCGACGGACGTCCGCCGCAGCGCCTCTGCCGTGCGTGGCGTCGTCGCCGCGTATCCGGCACGCACCCCGGCGAGGCCGTGGGACTTCGAGAGGGTGCGAAGGATGACGAGGTTGGCGAACTCGTCGAGGAGAGCGATCGTCGCGTCCACGGGTTCGTCGGTCACGAATTCGCGGTAGGCCTCGTCGAGAACGACCAGGACGTTCGAGGGAATCTCACGCAGGAAGGCCCGGATGCCGTCGACTCCGACCAGGCCGCCAGTGGGATTGTTCGGGTTGCACAGGTAGACGATCCGCGTCTCCGACGTGATGGCCGCAGCCATTCGCGGCAGATCCATCGCTCCGTCTTCGGCGAGATCGACCGCGGTGCTCTGGGCACCGGCGAGCGCGAGCGCGGCCGGATACGCCTCGAAAGAGGGCCAGCAGTAGACCCCGTGCACGCCGGACTCGCAGACGAGGCGCGCGAGACCGTGCAGCAACGAGCCGGAACCGTTGTCGATGGCGATCCGCCCGACGTCGAGGCCGAGCGAAGCGGCGATGGCCGCGCGCGCCTGGGTCCGGTGATAGTCGGGGTATCGATGCGTGGAGCGAGCGGCCTTCTCCATCGCCTCGACGATCACACCTGCGGGCTCCCACGGCATCTCGTTCTGGGAGAGACGGATGGGGGGCGGATTGTCTCTGCCAGGTCGATTCGGGGTCGCGAGCATCGTGTCGACCACACTGCGGAATTCAAGCGTCATGAGGTTCCTCCTCGGGCGAAGGCTATTGTTAATAATGAATATGATCATTATTCATCGAAGGCGCTCCTGTCAACCCGAAACACCGAAGCGGAGGCCGCCGGGGGCTCAGGAAAGGACAGCCGCCATCGAGGACCCGCGGTGACGCTCGACAGCCGACGCGGCCAGCACATGGTCGCGGCGGACCACGGCGGCGGCGAAATCGAGGTGGGTCTGCAGGCGCTCAGGGGTGCTCGGCGCGGTCGCCCCATCGAGTTCCTCGACGGTGATGTAGTCGACCAGGTTCGTGTACAGACTGCGCAGTAGTTCGTTCGGCGTGATGCGTGCGATTCGCGCATGCAGCGCCCAGATCGCGGCCGGGCCCTCGGGCGTTCCCCAGACCGATTCGACGAGTTGCCCCGAACGACGGACGTCGGCGATATCCGCATCGTTCGCGAACTCGATCGCGTCGTGCAGCACGGTTCCATCGAGCGCATCGAGTACCCGAAGGCAGTTGGTGACTGTCGCCGTTCCCTCACGCAGGCTCAGCAGTTGGTCGCTCAGCTGCGTGAACGGCGAACGATCGGCGACGAAGATCCCTCCACCAGGGCCGGGCTTGGCGTCGACGATCCCCCGTGAGCGCAGGAGCTGGATGGCTTCGCCGAGCGTGGCCGGCGCGACGCTGAAACGGGCGGCCAATTCCTGCCGACGCCCGATGAAGTGCCCCGACTTCCAGCCCTCGGCCGTGATCTCCGCCTCCAGCGCCCGAGCAACCTGAACGGCGACAGCGGCGTTCGTGATCGGCGCCATGGTTCTTCCCTTCGATTCCTGCAACGACGCACCACCCAGGGTCCGCGTGCCTCTCACATTAGACATAGATCGTGAGTTCAGCGCCCTTCGCCTATTGATTATATTGATATATGTTAATCGGTCGAATGTCGACGCAGATCCGTCATGAGGGAGTATCGAATGCCCGAAACCCGCCTTCGCGCCGACGCCGCCGCGCTGATGCCGGAGCTCAGAGATCTCCGGCGCATCCTGCACCGACGGCCGGAAACGGGCTTCGCACTCCCCCGCACCCGCGCTGTCGTCGTTGCAGCCCTGGACGGGCTCGGCCTGCAGATCACCACCGGGCCCGATGATTTCACGTCGGTCGTGGCCGTGCTGCACGGATCGCTTCCCGGCCCGTCGGTGCTGATCCGCGCCGACATGGATGCGCTCCGGATCGACGAGTGCACCGGGCTCCCGTTCGCCTCCGAGGTCCCGGGAGCGATGCATGCGTGCGGCCACGACCTCCACACGGCGGCGCTGGTCGGAGCGGCACGGCTGCTCAGCGCGAGACGGGACGAGATCCGCGGGTCCGTGGTCTTCATGTTCGAACCGGGCGAAGAGGCCGGCGGCGGCGCGCGGCGCATGATCGACGATGGCGTGCTCACGGCCGGAGGCACGCGCGTCACTGCGGCCTACGGCATTCACGTCCTGCCCGGCGTGAGCGGCGTCTTCTCCACCCGACGAGGCGCCTTGATGGCCGGCGCGAACACCCTCACCGTCCGCGTGATCGGACGAGGCGGCCACGGATCACGGCCGCACCAGGCCGTCGATCCGGTACCGGCCGCCGCGGAGATCGTGCTGGCCCTGCACGCGTTCGCGACGCGCCGCTTCTCCCCGTTCGACCCGGTGACGCTCTCGGTGACGAAGATGCGGGCCAGTGACGTCGTCAACGTCATCCCCGACGAAGCGAGCCTCGGCGTCACGATCCGCACCCTCTCGACGCGAAGTGTGGACGTGCTCGCCGACGAGCTCCCCGTGCTCGTCGAGGGCATCGCCGCCGCACACGGATGCCGCGGAGAGGCGGAGTTCCGCGCCGTATATCCGGTGACCGTCAACGACCCGACGGCGGCGACCTACGCCCTCACCGTTCTCGGCGACCTCTTCGGCCCGGCGCGCGTGGAAGAACTGGAGCATCCGGCGATGGCATCGGAGGACTTCTCGTACGTGCTGAACGAGGTGCCCGGCGCGTTCATCTTTCTCGGCGCGACACCGGAGGGCACCGACCCCGCAACCGCCGAGATGAATCATTCGCCGCGCGCGATCTTCGACGACGGCGTTCTCGGCGAGCAGTCCGCCGCCCTCGCCGCGCTGGCGCTGAGCCACCTCGGTGCATCCGCGGACCGCGACTGAGGCCGAAGAGCGCGCCCGACCTTGACAGGTTGAACGCGCCCTTCTCCGGACGGGCCGCTAGTGCTTCTTCGGCTCGTGGATGAACGGCCAGGGCGACGGGAAGACGTCGACCGGCACCTTGATGATGGCCGGCTGGCGGGCCGCGATCGCGGCGGCGATGCCGCGCTGCACGGCATCCGCATCGTCGGCGAGGGTGAAGTCGATGCCGAAGGCCTGTGCCAGCAGCTCGAAATCCGGGTTCGTGAGATCGGATCCGATGAATCGTCCTCCGTAGGTGTCTCGCTGGATGCGCCACACGTTTCCGAACCGGTTGTCCTCGAACAGCACCGTGATGAGCGGGATGCCGTATTTCTTCGCCGTGGCGAACTCCTGCAGCGACCAGCCGATGCCACCGTCGCCGGTGACCACGACGACCGGGCGGTCTCCGGCGCCGACGGCGGCGCCGAGTGCGGTCGGCATCGCATAGCCGAGCGTGCCCTGGTAGCCGGGCCAGACGTAGGATCGCGGCGCCTGCACCGGGTAGCCGTAGGTGGAGACGTACCCGATCTGGGTGAGCTCGTTGACGAAGATCCCGTCGGCGGGAAGCGACGCGCGGATGGCGTCGACGAACGCCATCTGCGGAGCGACCTGAGCGCGCACCCGCGCGTCACCGTCTTCGCGGAGGCGACGCAGCTCCGCCCCCCAGCCCTCCTGCCGCCGCACACGGGCGACGAGCGCCTCCAGGACGGCGGTGGCGTCTGCATTCACAGCGATATCGGGACGACGAGGTGCAGTCAGATCGGCCGGGTCGACGTTCACCAGCGCGAGCCGCGCCTCACCGATGTTCAGTTGCTGACCGAAAGGCGTCAGGAAGCGGCTGCCGAAGGACACCACGGCATCTGCCGTCTCCCGCAGTTCCCACAGGGAGTACGCCGAGAGCGCGTGCGGGTCGCGGGCGTCGATCGCGCCTCGCCCGTTCTCACTCATGACGACCGGCGCGTCGAGCAGGTCCGCGAGGCGAGCGAGCATATCGAAAGCCCGCTGCCCCTTGACGCCGCCGCCGACGTGGATCACCGGACGGGAGCTGGCGGCGAGGAGCTGGGCGATCTCCGCAACCTTGTCTTCGGGCGCGACCGGAGCGTCGACGGCGAAGGGCGTGCCGACCTCGAGGTCGGCGACGGCGTGCAGGATGTCCGGCCCGAGTTCGAGCGCGACGGGCCGGGGGCGGCCGGTTCGCATCTGGCGGAACCCCTCGTGCACCAGGTCGGGGATCTCTTCGACACGGGTCGGCCTGGCCGTCCACTTCGTGAGTCCCTGGATCGTTTCGGTCTGCTTCGGAATCTCGTGGAGCGCACCGAGACCCGCTCCGACGAGCGTGCTCGGGATGGTCCCCGCGAGGAGCATGACCTGCGACGAGCAGGCGTATGCCGTCGCCATACCGGCACCCGCATTCAGCACGCCGGGGCCGGGAACGACCATCGCGACACCGGGCTTGCCGGTGACCCGGTGATACCCGTCTGCCATGTAGGTGGTGCTCTGCTCGTGTCGCGGCACCATCAGGTGCACCTCATCCTGACGCCGATACATGCCGTCGGTCAGCCCATCGAGCTGCACGCCGGGGATGCCGAAGACTGTCTCGACCCCCTCGCTGATCAGAGCCTGGGTGAGCGCGTCGCCGCCTGTCATCTTTGCCATACTGGCCGCCTCTCTAGAAATTGACTATATTGAATATAGGTCGAACTTCATGGCGGTCACAACTCCGTCGTGAACATGTCCGCCGCAACTCGAGCGTTTGGCGGATATGAAGGCACTCGTGGGTGAGCACAGAGAGGTGAGCGATGAATCTCGAGGGACATGTCCAGGCGTACGCCGACCGATTGAGTCGGCCGATCATCGTCTTCGACGTCGATTTCAACGTGATCGCGTTCAGCATCCACGACCGAGATGTCGACCACGCGAGACTCGCGATCATCCTGTCCCACAAGGGTTCCTCGCGAGCGCGCGAGTCGATCAAGGAGTACCGGGTCGGGCATGCAGACGGCCCTGTGCGCATCCCGCCTCTGGACGGCGGGCAGACCCGGCACGTCGCACCTGTGCGCCATGAAGGGCACCTCGTCGGCTACGTCTCCTCGACGATCCCGGAAGACACCCCCGACGAGCACCTCATCGAGGATGACGCGATCCGGGAGTCTCGTGCGCAGATCGGCGTCATCCTCGCCGCCATGGCGCTCGGCAACCGCGAAGACGAGGATCGTGCCCTTCGTCTGATCACCGCTCTCCTGGACGGCGATCGCGATCAGCGCACTCGAGCCGCCGACGAGCTCCTGACCGGCGGGCTCGTCTCCCCGGTGCCCCACTACAGCGTGATCACGCTGGCGGCGCCGTCCGGGTTCGACCCGAGTTCTGCGGCGCTGCGTCTCGTCATCGATCGCGCGCTCTCGGCCATCCCGGTGTTCCCCGCTCTCAAGGCCGTCGGCACCGTCGTCGACGGCGAGGCCGTGCTGGTCGTCCCGTACGAGATCGATCGCGACCGACTCGTCGGTCTGCTCGACCTCCCCGCCTTCGCGTCGCTGCGAGCAGGCATCGGCGGGGCGCACGCTCCCCTCGCGGACGCCTACCGCTCACGGAGAGAAGCGCGCATCGCCGCACGAGGTGCCGCGATCGACCCGACCAGGGATCGCGTCGTGCACTGGGAGGACCTGGGTCTTGACCGCATGCTCCTGCAGCTGCCGCTCGAGACGTTGACCCGATCCGACCTCCCCGGCTCCGTGCAGCGGCTGCTCGAAGCCCAATCCGGCCCGGATCTGGCGCACACGCTCGAGGCGTACCTCGATTGCGGATGCGATGCACAGCGCACCGCTCTGGAGCTTCACGTCCACCGGAGCACTCTCTACTACCGACTCGATCGAGTGCGAGCGATCACCGATGTCGACCTGTCTGACGGCCTCATCCGGCGCGAACTGCACACCGGCCTGCGCGTCGCGACACTCGCGGGGCTTCGCTGAGCTGCGAGCCGCCGCCCATGGCTTCCCCTGACAACTGAATATCCGGAATCGACTCCGAGGCCGTTCGGGCTCGCCCGATCTGCCTCCTCAGCGGAAGGACCCGCAATGAACGAACTCCTGGCCACGGTCTCCCTGGATGCCGACAGCGGTCGGCCGATCCTCGACGCGGCGACCAGGGCGGTCATCGGTCACGCACCGGTGCAGACCGTCGCCGACCTCGAGGTGGCCGTCGCCGAGGCATCCGCTGCCCAACCCGCGTGGGCGGCTCTCGGGCACGCGGAGCGCGCCCGCCTGATGCGTCTCGTCGCCGATGACATCGATGCACACGCGGAAGAACTCGGCGAGATCATCACCCAGGAGCAGGGCAAGGTCGCCGGAGCCGGCGAGGCTCACGGCGCGGCGCACTGGCTGCGCGGAGCCGCTGACACGATCCTCGAACCGCAGAAGCTCGCCGAGGGCTCGGAGCTGCACTACGTCCCGCTCGGTGTCGTCGCCTCCATCGGCCCATGGAACTTCCCGGTGATGATCGCGGTCTGGCATATCGCTCCTGCTCTCCGGATGGGCAACACGGTGGTGATCAAGCCCTCCGAGAACACTCCGCTCAGCGTTCTCGCGCTCATCGAGATCTTCCGCCGGCACCTCCCCTCGAGCGTGGTCACTGCGGTGTCCGGCGACCGCGAGGTGGGTGCCGCCCTCGCTGCGCACCCCGACATCGCGAAGATCGTGTTCACCGGATCGACGGCCACCGGCCGACGGATCGTGGAGAGCTCATCGGCGAACCTCGCCCGCCTCACTCTCGAACTCGGCGGCAACGATGCGGGCATCGTGCTCCCCGGGACCGACGTCGAAACCGTCGCCGACAAGCTGTTCTGGGGCGCCTTCATGAACACCGGGCAGGTGTGCGCCGCCCTGAAGAGGCTGTATGTGCACGACTCGGTGTACGAGGAGACGGTGGCAGCCCTCGCCGCGCGAGCGGAAGCAGCACCGCTGGGCTCTGGTCACGACAAGACGAATCGCCTCGGCCCGGTGCAGAACCCGGCTCAGTTCGACATCGTCGCGCGTCTCGTCGATGACGCCAGGACCCGCGGAGCCCGCATCGTCACCGGTGGAGAACCGGCGGCAGACCTCGGACCGCTCTTCTACCGACCCACGATCATCGCCGACGTCGAAGACGACGCCGCGGTCGTCTACGAAGAGCAGTTCGGCCCGGTACTGCCGGTCATCCGCTACTTCGACGTCGACGATGCGGTGCGCCGCGCCAACGGCACGGAGCAGGGACTCGGCGCGTCGGTCTGGGGCGCCGACACGGATGCTGCGACAGATATCGCACAGCGCCTCGATGCCGGCACGGTGTGGATCAACCAGCACGGCGGCGTCGACCCGCAGGTGCCGTTCGGCGGCACGAAGGCGTCGGGGTACGGTCTGGAGTTCGGCGTCGAAGGGCTGAAGGCGATGGCGGCCACCAAGGTCATCCGGTTCTGAACGCAGAAGGGGGCCGGTCGCATCTCGCGACCGGCCCCCTTCGTATCGAATCCGACGTGTACGGATTCAGACCGCGGCCGCGACGAGGGCACCGCGGAGCAGCTCCCACAGATGAGCCGCCGTCTCGGCGTCCGCGGTATCCCCCCGCCAGACCACGTGCTGGTCCTGACGGACGAGTGTGAGCGCACACCGGTACTCCACGGGGAGGAACTCGGCATCTGCCTCGACGAGGGCGAACGGGATGCCACGGCTCTCAGCGGCGGCGGACAGCGCCGCGCCATCGCCTCCGTCGCGCACCACGAGCGTGTATCCGGCCGAGAGCCGGTCGTAGAAGGACGAGCCGTCCGGCAGCGTGAAGTGCGGGGCACGGCATCCGGGAACCGTCGAGGGCGTGTACTCCCCCATCGAATAGCCGGGAGCCTGCTCGTCGTCGTACGCGATGATCGGCGAGGCACCGTAGACATAGCCGTAGTTGAGTCCGGCCGCGGCGAACTGCGGCTCGTTGAGCGCGTGCACGGCGGCTCCGAACTCGGCACGAGCCGCGTCGCCCGCATCCGAGTCATCTTCGAGCGCGTCGGGCAGGCCGGGCCTGGCGAGCTTCCGCTGGTGATTCATCGCGAAGTGCGACACCTGTTCGGTGATCGGTCGACGCTCCGCCTCGTACGCGTCGAGGATGCCTTCCGCCGCCCACCCGTTCAGATGAGCGCCGAGCGACCAGGTGAGATTGAGAACATCGGCGATCCCCGCGTTCATGCCGAAACCGGCGAACGGCACCCACAGGTGCGTCGCGTCTCCGGCGATGAAGACGCGCCCGTCGCGGAAGCGGTCGGCGAGCAGCCGCCTGGCCACCCAGTCCTCCCGAGACACGACCTCGTAGGGGAAGTCCTCGTCGACACCGAGGATCGCCTGGATGGCGGCGTCCCGGTCCACGGCGCCTTCGTGCGCCGCTTCCTCCGGGGAGAGGTAGGTGTGCACGAGGAAGGTCTCTCGACCGTCGATCGCGTAGACGTGACCGAGTCGGCGCGCGTTGAACGTGTAGTAGCCCCAGGCTCGCGGCTCCGCGGCAGTCATCTGCTCGTACAGGTCGACAGAACGGATGCACGTCGACTGCACGTGCTGCAGCACGGCATCACCGCTGAGTGTGGCGCCGATCTGCTTGCGGACGTTCGATCGCCCGCCGTCCGCACCGATGAGATAGCGGCCGCGCAGGACACGCTCGTTCGATCCGTCGAGGTCGGAGATCACGACGGAGACCGACTCCTCGCCCTGCGACAGGGAATGGAACAGCGTCCGATTGAGCAGCGTGATGTTCGGTGACGCTGCGGCGTTCGTGGCGAGGATCGGCTCGAGGAAGGTCTGGTTGATCCGGTGCGGGGGTTCCGGAGTATTCCAGGAGGTGTCAGGTCCGGTGCGCGAGGTGTAGCGCTCGCCGCTCGCCGGAATCGGGATGCGCGCGAACTCACGTCCGGTCAGCGAGGTGCGAAACGCCACGTCCTGCGGGTAGTCCGTCGGTAGACCGGCAGCACGCACCTCGTCGGCGAAGCCGAGTCGGCGAAAGCTCTCCATCGTGCGTGAGGCGACATGGTTGCACTTCACGTTCGGCGGCTCGAGGTACTCCCGCTGCTCGACGACGACGGTGGAGATTCCGCGGGAGGCGAGATCGAGCGCGGCGACGAGCCCGACGGGGCCCGCGCCGATGATGAGGACGTCCGCGTCCAGGACCTGGGTCATGTCTCCCTCTCAGGGGGTCGTGTCGCTGCTCGGCGAGCCGAGGCGACGGAGGTCGTAGACGTCGAGGGTCGTTTCGCCGGCGCGGAGCCTCGCCATGTACGCATCCTCTTTGTCCGCGCGTTCGCGAGATGCGGCGAGGACGTCGTCGTAGCGTTCGGCGGGGAGGACGGCGATGCCGTCACGGTCTGCCACGATCACGTCGCCACGTCGGATGACACGTCCGCGAAGCGTGACCGTCTGACCGACCGTGCCTGGCCACTGCTTGATCGTGCCGCGGATCGAGATCGACGTGCTGAAGGCGGGGAAGCCCAGGGCGGCCAGCTGCGCCGTATCGCGCACGCCGCCGTCGATGACGAGCCCACGGATTCCGCGGGCCTGGGCGGCGACGGTCATGACCTCACCCCAGTACCCGTAGGCGGCGCCGCCTCCGTCGACGACGAGCACGTCGCCCGCGGTCGCCGTTTCGATCCCGTGATGCAGAGCGAGGTTGTCGCCGATCTGCGCCGACACCGGGAATGCCCGTCCGACGAGCTGAGCGCCCTCCCAGGCCGGGTGGAATGCGGGGTCGAGAAAGCAGTCGCTGCGCGACGCCTCGTACAGCGTGGCACTGCCCAAGCGCAGCAGTTCGTCTGCATCGCGATCGAGGTCGCTCACGCGTCGGCCCTCTGCAGATCGTGGTAGCCGAAGCGGGCACGCGCTTCGGCGATCGTCGCCCCGCCCAGAGCCGCGGCGAGGATCGATTCCTCACGGACATGGATCATCTCCGCGGTCTCGAGCACCTGCTCCTCGATGTCTTGCGGGATGGCGACCACACCGTCCGAGTCGCCGAGCAGGATGTCGCCCGCGCGCACGGTGACACCGCCGATCGTGACCGGCCCCTGTTCTTCGGCGACCTCGACGCGGTCCTTGCCCGTGCGCATGAAGCGGCCTCGGCTGAAGATCGGATACCCGATCGACAGCGCGCGGTGCGTGTCACGGCAGACGCCTTCGATCACGGTCCCGGCGATGCCGCGGTGGTGAGCGACCGCCGTGAGGATGTCGCCCCACACCGTGCAGTCGACCCTGCCGTCGTTGTCGAGCACGACGACCTGGCCAGGCTCGACCTGGTCGATGAAGTCGCCGACGGTTCCCGCTGGCACCTGCGCGCTGACGTAACGGACGGTGAACGCCCGGCCGACCATGTGCTGGCCGTCGGCGAGCGGGGCGATGCCGAGGAGGCTGCCGGGTCGGCTGTGCTTGTCGAGCGCGTCGGAGACGGTCGCGGTGCCGAGGGCGGCGAAACGCTCGGTGAGAGTGTCGGTCATTTCTCCTCCGCGGAGTCTGGATCTGCGGTGACGGTGGGGAATCGGGAGTCGTGCATGACCTCGCTGACATCTTGGCCGGCGCGCACGGCCTCGGCCATCCGGGCCTCCCGGTCGGCGATGCGTTGCGCGAGGGCGACTACACGAGCAGCGTCGGATGCGGCTACGAAGACGACTCCGTTGACGTCGGCGACGACATAGTCGTACGACGCGACGGAGACTCCGGAGACCTGGATGCGCTCGTCCATGGCCTGTTGCACGATGCGCCCGCGTGCGCTGACGGGAACGGCAGCGCGCGCGAAGACGGGGAGGCCAAGCGCCTCGCTCTCCTGCACGTCGCGGCACGCGCCGTCGACGATCACCCCGGCCACACCCCGCTGGATCGCGGCCTCGGCCAGCAGACCGCCCCAGCAGGAGACGTCGGTGTGGCCGTGGTTGTCGATCACGACGACGTCATCCCGCTCGGCGATCGCCACGAGCGGCGTGGCGATGTGGGTCACGGGACCGGATGACGCCTTGGGGGCGGCGGTCACGGTGCGCACCCGCCCCGCGACCGTGCGACCAGCCGGCCACATCGCGCTCAGCTCGATCACCGCTCCGGGCAGACCCAGCGTGTCAAGAGCATCCGAGATTGCGCAGCTGTCCAACGCCCGGAGTGCCGCGATGATCGCTGTGGGATCGGTCATCTCAGGCGCGCTCCCAGGTGACGAAGCCCATCGCGTTGCCGGTACCCGCCTCGGTGCGGTAGCAGGGCTCGTAGTCGACGTTGGTGACGGTGAGACCGACCTCGTCGGCGATGCCGGCGACCGCGATCCAGTTGCGGAGCTCTGATGCTCCCGATTGCATCTCGGCTGCCGGAACAGAGGAGAGATATTCGGCGTCGTGGTCCTTCATCGCCTGGAGGAACTCGCTGTCGAGCTTCTCGTCGATCACGAAGTGGCTGAGCCCTCCGGAGGCGACGATGCCGACGCGCAGGTTGCCGGGGAACGACGTGATCGCCCTCGCCACCGCGCGGCCGAACTCGTAGCAGCGCTTCGCGCTCGGCGGATTGGGCTCCCAGAACGTGTTGATGAAGATCGGCACCATCGGCACCGTCGACTGCTCACCCATGAAGCGCTGGTAGATGAAGCCGAAGCCGTGCGGGATCGAATGGTTGTCGTAGCGCCCTGCGGGCACGATCTCGGTCGCGCCGGTATCGAAGTCCTCGGCCTGCGTCGACTGGATGATGTGCTTGCCGAGAGCGCGGTGCGTCGGACGGATGATCGTGTGATCCGGAACGTCTCCCTTCGCCGCCTCGGCGAGCCCCGGCGCCATCTCGTCGAGCTGCGCCTGCGTGAACGGCACGTGCGCGACCTCGTCGCCCCAGAACACCGAGAACGGAGCGAGCCACTCGTCGCCATAGGTCTCCTTGTGGTCGCTGGAGACGATGACGAGCACGTCGACGTTCTGCTCGGCGATGAAACGGGAGAGGTCATCCATCGACGACTGGCAGCTGTCCCAGCGGCGCTGCATCACGTCGTGTGAGATCTCTTCCGAGAAGTCCTCGCGCAGCGCGCTGAGCTGGTCGAACGTGTAGTTGCCTCCGCGGAACTTGAGGCCTTTGCTGCGGCGGTCGGCGACGCCTCGCGTCTCCCACGCCGCAGGGGGCGCGGCCTTCAGCTGCGGTCCGTGCGAGGTGCCGAATCCGGCGACGATCTCGGTCATGGTGGATCCCTTCTCGGTGTTCGGTGTGCGATGTTCGTTGTGCCGTGTGCCGCGCTCAGAGCCGGAACAGGCTGCGGGCGTTGTTCTCGAGCACGTCGGCGCGACGATCGGCGTCGAGCCACTCGATGTCGTCGATGAGCAGGTGGATGTCGTCGAACCAACGGCCCGTGTCCGGATCGATCTGCGAGCCGGTGCCCGGCTTCTCCGATCCGAACAGCACCCGGTCGGTGCCGACGGTCTTCATCAGCAGCTCGAGGCTGTCCTGCGTGTAGAGGCACGAGTCGAAGTAGAACTTGCGGAGCTTGTCGAGGTACGAGACCCCGGTGCGCACGACCGACGGGAGGAAGCGCCCCATCTGGTACGGAATCGCGCCGCCGCCGTGGGCCACGATGACCTTCAGATCAGGGAAGTCGGCGAACACGTTGGACTGGATCATGCTCCAGATCGCGACGGTCTCCTCCTGGATGAAGTGCAGGCTGTACGGCTCACGCGACGGGTACTTGCAGCCGGCCGAATGCAGCAGCATGGGCACATCGAGTGCGCAGAGCTCTTCGTAGAGCGGGTACCAGTACCGTTCGCCCATCGCCGGCGGCACCTCGGTGCCCTCGTAGGGGTCGGAGTTCACCATCGCTCCGACGAATCCGAGTTCGGTGATCGCCCGACGCAGCTCGGGGAGCCACTGCTCGACGCTCAAGTACGGGCTCTGCGGGATCCCGGCCATGCCCCGGAAGCGTCCGGGGAACAGCTCGGTGGTGCGCTGGATGAGGTTGTTCGTCTCCGCGGTGAACCACTCGACGATCTTGGTCGGGCGCTCGGAGTGCATCGCGTGGAACGGACGCGGGGAGAGCAGCTGCAACCCGATCCCGGCGTCATCGATGTGCGTCATGTGCGACACATGCCCGAAGCTCGGATGCGGGGCGTGATACGACGCGATGAGATCGTCGTCGGTGATCACGGGCGGCTTGCCGCCGTGCGACCCACGAGCCGCCAGCAGCGACGCCTTCCACGCGTAGTAGGAATCCGGGGCCGACATGTGGCCGTGGACATCGATGATCACGGTGACTCCTTAGATCTGTGCGGGTCCGGGAAGGACAGGAAGCGGCGTCTACTCGACGCTACGAGAGCGGCATCCGTCGAGAATCGGTGCACTGCGGGAAACTCCCCTGTCGTGATCCGACACGGTGTCCGAAGCAGCGGGATGCTGGCATGCGTCAGCGCACCAGGACGTTCGCCGCGGCCCTGATCCGACGCAGGTACGGCTCGGCCGGGTCATCCGCCGGGGCATCACCACCGCGGAGGATGATGTCGAGAGCGCTCACCAGCTCTGCGGCGGGGTCCGCGGGCAGACTCGCCGCCCGCCAGGCGACCTTGCGGTCAGGTCGTATGAGTAGGGCACCGTCTCCGTCGATCTGACGTGCCGCGGTCCATGCCGCATCGTCATCGGCGATCGCGACGACGGTGACCGGCATGCTTCCGGATGCCGCTGCAGCAGCTTCGCGCCACCGCGGCGCCGCCGACTCCGAGGTGAGCAGCGTCAGCCCGACGGAATCGATGAGGTCGTGGGACGACACGCGACCACCGTCCGCGCCGGTGACACCGCTGAGCCAGACATGCGGAAGGTGATGACCGGGCCGGGATGTCGCATGGAACGTCACGGGGTCGGAGGGATCGCCGGGCACAGGGGTGCCGTCGGGCACGATCGCCCCTGCCGAGTAGTGGTACCCGGCCTCGACGCCGAGCTGGCTGTAGTCGTGCGCGTTGTGCGCGACCTCCGCCGCCACTCGCTCCCGCATCGCCTCACCCTCGGGGGTGTCGCTGACGAAGGTCTCCAGGCCGCGGAAGCCTTCGGCCTCATCGTCACTGAAACCGAGAGCGTCGGCGATCGGAGGGTGCCGGTTGGCGTTCTCGAGCGAGTGCGCGGTGTACCAGGCGACCGTCGGGCGGCGCTCGGCCTGGTAGCTGTCCAGCAGCGCATCCGGTGCCTGCCCGTCGAGCACGGCCGCGATCTTCCAGCACAGGTTCTGGGCATCCTGGATTCCGCTGTTCAGCCCCAGCCCCCCGGTCGGCGGATGCTTGTGCGCGGCATCGCCGGCGAGGAACACCCGACGATCGCGGAAGTGCTTCGCCACGAGGCCGTGATAGCTCCACCGTGTCATCGAGTGCATCGTGATCTCGTGATCGTCGGCCAGCCCCAGCATCCGTCGGATCGAGGCGAAGAGCGCTGCCTCGTCGTTCGGGTCGCCCTCGACCATCCAGGCGGCGACCGAGACCAGCCACTCCTCGGAGTCGCGATTGTAATGGGTGGGTCCGAGCGCCTGGATCGTGCCCCTCCGCCGCGCACCGCCAGCCGGATGCAGGAAGTGGCCGAGCAGCGCATCCGGCTCCGACCACGCAGAGAGGTCCATGCTCACGTGATAGTTGACGACCTCGCGCATGTCGCGCGGGCCCTCCAGCTCGATCCCGAGAAGGTCGGCACTGTCGCGACCACCGTCGGCAGCGATCACGTACTGGGCTTGCACGGTGCGCAGCTCGCCGGTCTCGAGATCCTTGATCGACACGACCGTCGTCTCGGCGTTCTGGTCGATGCCGACGACCTCCTGCTTGCTCCTGATCCGCCCGGGAGCAGCGGCGAGCGCGTGCCGATGGATCAGCGGGTCGAGGCGCAACTGGGGCATGTTGGCGAAGGCACGCGGGCTGGAGGAGCGGTAGCGTTCTGCATCCGGCCCACCGCCCCAGGCGGGCACATCGCCGATCTTCATCCCGTCGAAACGGCCGGGGCCGGTCGCCGTCGTGTACCAGGCGGCCTTGCGCCAGCGATCATGAGCCGGGGTCGCCGCGTAGATGTCGTCGGCGACATCCATGTCGTGGAATGCCTCCATGGTGCGGGGATTGAGCAGATGCGCCCGCGGAAAGCGGAAAACGAAGTCGCGGCGTTCGACGAGAAGGACGTCGATGCCCCGCTGCGCAAGCAGAATCGCGCACGACAGGCCGACCGGACCCCCGCCCATGATCAGGACCTCGGTGGAGTCTGGCCACACGTCGTCGCCGAGCGGCGACAGCGGGGCACGGGGACTCTTCACGGATACGGACACAGGGCTCCTCCTCGGCTACGGAGATCCCAGGCTAGGTTTCGGCCGATCGACGTCGATACGTGACCGCGGAGCGAAAGTCACGCCGTGGTTCCGACACGATGTCGAATCGCCGGCCAGCGTGCGGACACGACGAAAAAGGACGAGCCGACCCCCTCGGCGCAGCTCGCCCTCTCCGTCCGCAGACCGGGTCTCAGTCTGAGATCGTCGGGACCGTCACCCACTGCCAGTAGGTGAACTCGTCCAGGTTCCAGTGACCGCCGTGGCGTCCGCCGTTGCCGGAAGCACCGATCCCGCCCATCGGGATGTGCGCGGCGTCGTAGATGGTCTGACCGTTCAGGGCGACCATTCCCGCGCGCAGTCGCGACGCGAAGCCGAGACCGCGGGCGATGTCACGCGTGTGGATCGCCGCAGACAGGCCGTAGTCGCTCGCGTTCGCCAACTCCAGCGCTTCCTCCGCAGTGGAGAACCGCGTCACCGGGGCCACCGGGCCGAAGATCTCACTCTGGAATGCGGCGTTCGTCGCACCGACGCCGTCGAGCACGGTCGGCGTGAAGAAGACGCCGTCATGCGTGCCGCCGTGCGCCACCCGGGCTCCATCGGCGACCGCAGCATCGACGATGCTCTGCACCCGTTCGGCCTGCACGGTTGTGATCAGCGGGCCCAGCGTCGTTCCTTCGGCGAGGGGATCGCCCAGCCGCATCGCCGCAGCCGCGGCACTCAGCCGTTCCACGTACTCGTCGGCGATGCTCTCGTGCACCAGGTGCCGACCGGTCGCCATGCAGATCTGGCCCTGATGGCGGAACGATCCGCCGACGCCGCAGGCGACAGCCAGGTCGAGGTCGGCATCAGCCATGACGATGAAGGCGTTGTTGCCGCCGAGCTCGAGGATCACCCGCTTGAGCAGGCCTCCGGCCACCTCGCCGACGCGTCGACCGGCCGCCGATGAGCCCGTGAACGAGATGACGTTCGTATGCGGAGAGCGCACGACGGCTTCTCCGGTCTCCGGCCCACCGGGGAGGATGTGCAGCACGCCGTCGGGAAGTCCGGCGCGCGAGAAGATCTCGGCCATGACGGCGCCGCCGGAGAAGGCGGTCTTCACATCCGGCTTCACGATCACAGCGTTGCCCAGCGCGATCGCCGGTGCGACAGAGCGGATCGCGAGCATCAGCGGTGCGTTCCACGGCGCGATCACCCCGACCACGCCGACCGGGATGCGCCTCGCGATGCCGAGTGTCGTCGGGTCGTCGACGGGGAGCACATCCCCCTGCGACATGGTCACCAGGCTCGCCGCCTCGACGAGCTCATCGATCGCCTTGCTCACCTCATGCGCCGCTTTGGTCGGCAGCGATCCGCTCTCACGGATCAGCAGGTGCTCGACATCGTCGCGGATCTCGCGCAGCACCTCGGCGGCGCGGGTCAAGACGCCGGCCCTGGTTCGATATGACGCGCGCGCCCATTGCTTCTGCGCTGCGACGGCCAAGACCCCCGCCTGCTCCACATCCTGGTCGTCCGCGATCCCGACCGTACCGACACGTCCCCCATCACCGGGAGAGGTCACCGCGAGAACTCCTCCGCCACCGGCACGCCATCCGCCGGAGTAGATGAGTCCGTCGGCGGTACTCGGATCCCAATGCGTCATCGCGTTCTCCCGCTCGATCTGAAGTCTCTGGCGATGCTAGCCGCTGCCCGGAGGCGCTGCCTTCGACCACCGGACGAATCCTTCGCCCGCCGCCGCGACACCGTGTCGGCAGTGCCAGCGGATTCCGCAACCCCGCTCATTCCGAACGGCGAACGGACGCGGGAACGACGAAGGGGCGGATGCTGCTCGCATCCGCCCCTTCGTTCGTGAGGTGCTACTCCCCGCTGGCGACCGCCAGGTCGGGGGTGCCCGCGATCGCGCCGCCGGTGTTCACGCCGACCGCGACCCGCTCGCCGCGCGGACCGTGCTCGAAGAGGAACTCACCGTCCTTCGCATCCACCTTGACGTGGTCGCCCGCGTTGAGCTCGCCGTGCAGGATCTTCTCCGACAGGCGGTCTTCGACCTCGTGCTGCATCGCGCGACGCAGCGGACGGGCACCGAGGGCCGGGTCGAACCCGATCTCGATGAGACGTTCCTTCGCGGACTGCGACAGCTCGATGGTCATATCGCGATCGAGCAGACGCTCGCCGAGGCGCTTGGTGAACAGATCGACGATCTGCACCAGCTCGGGCTTCGACAGCTGCGGGAACACGATGATGTCATCGACACGGTTCAGGAACTCGGGCTTGAAGTTGCGCTTGAGCTCCTCGTTGACCTTGCCCTTCATCCGCTCGTAGGTCGTCGAGCTGCTGCCCTCGAGCTGGAAGCCGACAGGTCCACCGGCGATGTCACGCGCACCGAGGTTGGTGGTCATGATGATCACGGTGTTCTTGAAGTCGATCACTCGACCCTGACCGTCGGTGAGGCGACCCTCTTCGAGGATCTGCAGCAGCGAGTTGAAGATGTCCGGGTGCGCCTTCTCGATCTCGTCGAAGAGCACGACACTGAACGGCTTGCGGCGCACCTTCTCGGTGAGCTGGCCGCCCTCTTCGAATCCGACGAATCCGGGAGGGGCACCGAACAGACGCGAGACGGTGTGCTTCTCGCCGAACTCGCTCATGTCGAGCGAGATGAGAGCTGCCTCGTCGTCGAAGAGGAACTCGGCGAGCGCCTTGGCCAGCTCGGTCTTTCCGACGCCGGTGGGACCGGCGAAGATGAACGAACCGGACGGACGCTTCGGGTCCTTGAGGCCGGCGCGCTGACGACGGATGGTCTTGGAGAGAGCGGCGATCGCCTCTTCCTGGCCGATGACCCGCTGGTGCAGGGCCTTCTCCATGAAGACGAGTCGGCTGGACTCCTCTTCCGTCAGCTTGAACACGGGGATGCCGGTGGCCTGTGCGAGCACCTCGGCGATCAGGCCCTCATCGACGACCGCTGCAGTCGCGATGTCGCCGGAACGCCACTGCTTCTCGAGGCGCAGACGCTCGGCGAGGAGGCTCTTCTCCTCGTCGCGGAGGGAGGCGGCCTTCTCGAAGTCCTGCTCCTCGGAGGCGATCTCCTTCTGCTCACGCACGGCGGCGATCTTCTCGTCGAACTCGCGCAGCTCGGGCGGGCTGGACAGGATCGACAGACGCAGGCGGGCGCCGGCCTCGTCGATCAGGTCGATGGCCTTGTCCGGGAGGAAGCGGTCGCTGACGTAGCGGTCGGCGAGGTTGGATGCCGCGACGATGGCGCCGTCGGTGATCTGCACCTTGTGGTGCGCTTCGTAGCGATCGCGCAGGCCCTTGAGGATGTTGATCGTGTGCGCGAGGCTCGGCTCGGCGACCTGGATCGACTGGAAGCGGCGCTCGAGCGCAGCATCCTTCTCGAAGTGCTTGCGGTACTCGTCGAGGGTGGTCGCACCGATCGTCTGCAGTTCACCGCGGGCGAGGAGAGGCTTCAGGATGCTGGCCGCATCGATCGCGCCCTCGGCGGCACCCGCACCCACGAGGGTGTGGATCTCGTCGATGAAGACGATGATGTCGCCGCGGGTGCGGATCTCCTTGGTGACCTTCTTCAGGCGCTCCTCGAAGTCACCGCGGTAGCGGGAACCGGCGATGAGCGAGCCGAGGTCGAGCGAGTAGACCTGCTTGTCCTTCAGCGTCTCGGGCACATCGCCCTTGACGATCGCCTGAGCGAGGCCCTCGACGACGGCGGTCTTGCCGACGCCGGGCTCGCCGATCAGGACGGGGTTGTTCTTGGAGCGGCGGGAGAGGATCTGCATGACCCGCTCGATCTCCTTCTCGCGCCCGATCACCGGGTCGAGCTTGTTGTCGCGCGCGGCCTGGGTGAGGTTGCGGCCGAACTGGTCGAGCACCGCGGATCCGCCCTGGGGGCCCTGCTGCTGGTCGCCGGTGGTGGCTCCGACGCTGGCCGGCTCGCGGCCGGGAGCGCCGGAGAGCAGCTGGATGACCTGCTGGCGCACCTTGTTCAGGTCGGCGCCGAGCTTGACGAGCACCTGAGCGGCGACGCCCTCACCCTCGCGGATGAGGCCGAGGAGGATGTGCTCGGTGCCGATGTAGTTGTGGCCGAGCTGGAGGGCCTCGCGGAGGCTCAGCTCGAGCACCTTCTTGGCGCGCGGGGTGAAGGGGATGTGACCGGTGGGCTGCTGCTGGCCCTGACCGATGATGTCCTGCACCTGCTCGCGCACGGCGTCGAGGGAGATGCCGAGGCTTTCGAGCGCCTTGGCTGCGACACCCTCACCCTCGTGGATGAGGCCGAGCAGGATGTGCTCGGTGCCGATGTAGTTGTGGTTGAGCATCTTCGCCTCTTCTTGGGCGAGGACGACCACTCGACGGGCTCGGTCCGTGAATCTCTCGAACATGCTGTGACTCCTTATTCGCACGGGGCGAAGACGCGTGTAGCGCTTGTACATCGAGAGTAACCAGCGGCGGATGCCGGTATGCCCGTGTTCGCCGTCGGCATAGCGCTCGGCGTTCGTCAGGCGGGGTTGACACCCATATCGATTGTCGTTACGTTAACGGGAATCGATAACAACGATATTCGATAAGGAGTTGAGATGAAGAACCAGCAGCGCGTACTGAGCACCGGCGACACCGTCGCGCTCGCCCTGTTCACCATCCTGGGCATCGGGATCGCCGTGACGTCGGTCTGCATGGCGATCGTTCGCATCGCCGAACTCTCGTCCGGCGGATCCGTCCAGGTGCTCGCCGAGTTCATCGACGTCCCCGCAGAGGCGACGGCCGACGGCGAGACGCTGCCCGTCCTGCTCGACCGTGCGGTCGTCACTGTGACCGACCTCATGCCAACGGGCGTCGTTTTCGGCGTCCTCGGTCAGATCGCCTTCGCGCTCACCATCGTCGGCGTGGTGGTGTGCCTGATCGCACTCAGCCGTAATCTCCTCCGCGGCGTCGTGTTCAGCCGCGTCAACACCGGTCTCGTAATGGGTGGCGGAATCCTCGGCCTGGTCGGATCAGCCGCGTCTCGCTTCTGCGACAACGTGCTGGCCAATGCCGCCATCTCTCAGGTCACAGACGGCGCGTTCGACACCGCCGTCATGTCCGTGCAGCCGTTCCCCTTTCTCCTTGCCGCCTTCGCCCTCGCGATCATCGGCACGGTCTTCGTCGTCGGCGACCGGCTGCGGCGCGAGACCGAGGGACTGGTATGAATCCCGCGCCTCAGGACGAGGAGGACACCGGCATCCACTGCCGACTCGATGAGCTGCTCGCCGAACGGGGGATGACGCTGACCGAGCTGAGCGCTCGAGTCGGGGTGAGCATCGTGAACCTGTCGGTGCTGAAGAACGACAGGGCTCGCGCGATCAGGTATTCGACGCTGCGCGCGATCTGCGATGCGCTCGGATGCGAGGTCGGCGAGCTGCTGGTGCTGGCTCGCTGATCGGCGCCGCGGCTACTGCACGTAAGGGGCGGTGAGCACGGCATCCGCGTACCCAGGCGCGGAGAACCGAATGGTGATGACGCCGTCCCAGAAAGAGGTGCCGCCACTCGGCGTCTCGGCCCCGTACATGATCGGGTTCAGCGTGGAGCCGTCGTAGCTCGATACCACCGGCAGCTGCGTCTCACCGGTGCCCAGCGAAGCCTGGAACACGAAGGTGGGGTGGAGCTGGTCGTCGGCCGCACCCTGCACCGTCGCCCACCCGACGATCCCTGCGTCACCGCCGGCGATATTGCCCTTGTAGAGATAGAGCCCCTGAGCGCCGGAGTTCGACCCCGTGCCCTGCCACGTGACCGTCGCGGACACGATCGTCGCAGCGGCGGGCGCCTGCGGGAAGGACAGCTGCCCGCTGAGCCGGAACTCGGAGCTGAACTCCGGCCCGGTGAAGACGAGCTCCACGCCGGCCGCGTCGATGGCTCCGACAGTGCTCGCGGCGCTGAGCGGAACCGCGAGGGCGGTGGCGATCACCGGGGCCGACCATGCGGCCACGGCGAGAACCGTGCGGCGGGTGGGCTGGGCAGCGTGGTTATCGGTCACCGGGATCCTTCGGTCGGAGCGCATGAGGCACCGCGAGATCCGGTGTGCGATCATCCTATCCACGGGTCGACGGGCCGCCGGCCCGGGAACTCATGCGGGCGTGGCCGCCGCACCCACCGGCTCGACGACGACCGCGGTCCCGTATGCGCAGACTTCGCTGAAGTTGCCGATCGAGCCGGTGTCGAATCGCATCGCGATGATCGCGTTCGCGCCGCGCTGCTGCGCCTCGCCCCACATCCGCGCCATCACTTCCTGACGGCTCTCGTACATCACCTTCGTGTACTCGGGGATCTCGCCGCCGCCGAGAGAGCGGAACGCTCCGGTGAAGCTCTGGCCGAAATCGGTGGACCGCACCGTCAGACCCATCACCTCGCCGAGCACCTGGGTGATCCGATAGCCGGGGATGTCATTCGTCGTCACCATGAACATGAGGCCATCGTGACAGACGGACGCCGCGAATACATGGGCAATTCTCCCCACTCGGCCACCCCTATCAATTCACTGTGAGCCGATACCCTGAACTCATGAACATCGACCGGAAACTGCGCACCCGCCTTCTTCTCGCCCTGCCCATCGCGGCCGTGGCGTTCTCCCTCGCCGCCTGCGCCGGCCCCGCACGCCCCTCGGTCGACAAGGTCGCCGAAGGCATTCACCAGGTCTTCGTCGAGCAGGGCCAGGAAGACGTGGTCACCAAGGACGTCGCCACATGCCTGGCCGAGGTCCTCGTCGACTCGAAGCTCAGCGACGAGACCCTCAACTACATCGCCAACGGCGAGGACAAGCAGAAGGACATCGCTGACCGCGACCTCACCACCAAGCTCATCTCCGAGAACATCCAGGAGTGCGCCGAGAAGTCCGGTAAGTAATCTCCGGCAGCAATCACCGAAGGATGACGGATGCGCACAGCATCCGTCATCCTTCGTCATTTCGACCCTCGGAATGAATGGGTGCTCCTAGCGTTGTCTCCCATGGCGCGCAACCGGCGCGCAACGACTTGGAGTCTCATGAGCACCACCGCCCGCGCCCAGAAAGCGCCAGATACCCGCGGACCCGTCCGGAAGCTGCTGACCTCGTTCGGCTTCCAGATCCTGGCCGCCCTCGTTCTCGGCATCGCCGCCGGCCTGCTGGCCCGCCAGCTCGGCGCCACCGCTGAGGCTCCGAACGGACTCTCCGCCACGCTCGACACGATCGGCGGCTCCTACGTCACGCTGCTCCGCGCCGCCGTGGTCCCGCTGATCTTCACCGCCATCGTCGCCAGCATCTCGAACCTGCGTCGGGTGCAGAACGCCGCCCGCCTCGCCGGGCAGACGCTGCTGTGGTTCGCGATCACCGCGTTCATCGCCGTCACCATCGGCATCGTGCTCGGTCTGGTCATCCAGCCCGGATCCCGTGCGGGTGCAGGCCTCGAGCCCGGCGACCCGTACACGGTCGGCACCTGGTGGAACTTCCTGCTCGGGCTCATCCCGCAGAACTTCCTCGGCCTCAGCGTGAACAGCTCCTTCAACCCCGAGGCGGGCGCCGTCACGTCCAGCGTCGGCTTCAACATCCTGCAGGTCATCGTCGTCGCGACCGTGGTCGGCATCGCCGCACTCAAGGCCGGCAAGAAGGCCGAGCCGTTCCTCGTCTTCACCGAGTCGCTGCTGAAGGTCATCCAGCGCGTGCTGTGGTGGATCATCCGCATCGCCCCGCTCGGCACCTTCGGCCTCATCGGCGCGGCCGTTGTCGAGTACGGCTGGGACAAGCTCACCTCGCTCGCCTGGTTCGCCGCCGCGATCTACATCGGCCTCGCGCTGGTGCTCTTCGTGGTCTACCCGGCCATCGTGAAGGCGCACGGCCTCTCGATCAAGCAGTACTTCTCGGGTGTCTGGCCCGCCGTGCAGCTGGCGTTCGTCAGCCGCTCCTCGATCGGCACGCTGCCCCTCACCGAGCGCGTCACCGAACGCAACCTCGGCGTGCCCCGCTCTTACGCATCGTTCGCCGTGCCGTTCGGCGCGACGACGAAGATGGACGGATGCGCCGCGATCTACCCGGCCATCGCCGCGATCTTCGTCGCGCAGTTCTTCGGCATCGAGCTGAACATCGTGCAGTACCTGCTGATCGTCCTCGTCTCGGTCGTCGGCTCGGCGGCAACAGCCGGCACCACCGGCGCGACCGTGATGCTGACGCTCACGCTGTCGACACTCGGCCTGCCGCTCGAGGGCGTCGGTCTGCTGCTCGCGATCGACCCGATCCTCGACATGGGCCGCACCGCGGTCAACGTCGCCGGCCAGGCGCTCGTCCCGACCATCGTCGCCAAGCGCGAGGGCATCCTCGACGAGGAACTCTACAACGCTCCGCGCGAGGGCCTTCCGTTCGCGGACGACTCCGGCGACTCGGACGACTCCGACGGCGTGCCGGAGACGGATGCCGTCAGTGACAAGGATCCGGAGCCGGTCGGGGCCCGCTGACCCGCCGCGTCACCCCTCGAGAGCGCCTCGTCCCCTGCGGGACGGGGCGCTTTCGGCATCCGGGTGACGGAGGCTCCGACGGCCTGCCGTTCACAATTCAGGAAGAACGCGGCCCGCCGGCATCCGACTCCCTGGAATCACGCGGGCGCCGCCAACCGGGCGCCGCATATCTCCTGAGTTATGAACGGAGGTTCCGCCGATACCGGCTCCACAACTCCGGAGATTCAACTCCGGCCGGCATCCGATCTCCCGAGATCACGCGGGCACCGTACGTCCGGCCCCGCGAATCTCCGGAGTTATGGAGGCGGATGCGCCCCTACGCCCGCCCGGGCAACCGCAGCGCACCCCGAGTGTCGAGCGCGAGCTCCTCGGCATCCATCGCCGCGATCAGCTCGCGCATCACCTCCTCGTTCAGCTTCCCGGCGTCGCGCTCCTGCCGCAGCACCTCGCGCCGCACCTGCAGCCACCCTCGCGACAGCTCCTCGAGCTCGGCGTAGGTCGGATGCGCAGGACCCGAACCGTCTGTGCTCGCCTGTGCGCGATCAGCATCCGTCTCCATCTTCAGCAGGCGCGTCTCGAAGGCGTCGAACTTTGCCGTGCTGCCTTTGCCGTGCTCCGCGATCCACTCGGAACGGCGCTGTTCGAGATACTCCTTACCCGCCTCCTTGCTGCGCGCACGGACTGCGGCGAGCTGGCGTCGGTCCTCCTCGTGCTCCGAATCGGCCACCACCCCGAGAACACGGATGAGCCACGGCAGCGTCAAGCCCTGCAACAGCAGAGTGCCGAGGGTGACGACATACGCGACGACGACGATCGCATGACCTGCGCCTCTGTCCAGGTCAGCCAGATCCGCGGCGGCGAGAGCCGTCGCGAGAGTGACGACCCCGCGCATCCCGGCCCACGAGATGACGGCGTTGTCCTTCCAGGTCAGGGCGGGCGCGATCATCCGCCCGCGCAGCTGCTCCACGGACATCTGCGGCTTTCGCGGATGCTTCCCGCGCGCCAACCGCGCCTGGACTCGCCCCGACTGCACCCGTCGGTCGAAGCGACGCAGCCGCACCTGCTGTTGGAAGCGACCCCACGCATTCGCGGGATACACGAACGCGGGGCGCACCAGCAGGACGGCGAGCAGCACGGCCCCGGACAGCAGCATCACATGAACGACGGATTCGTCACCGAGGTCGCTGATCACTCGAGGGAACTGCAAGCCGATGTAGGCGAATACGAAGCTCTCCAGCAGGAAGTCGGCGGAGAGCCACAGCGGCGCCTCTTGCTGCCTCGTCGTGTAGCTGGTGCTCGGCGAGTTGAAGCCGACGAACAGGCCCATCGCGACGACTGCGAGCACACCTGATCCCCCGACGTGCTCGGCGATCGCATAGGCGCCGAACGGCACGAGCAGGCCGAAGGTGCCGATGACGACGGGATCCGCGATCCGCAGGCGCAGCTGGTGGATGACGATGCCGAAGACCAGGCCGATACCCACGCCGAACACGACGGCGAGCGCGAATTGGCCGATGCCTCCCCAGACGCTGACCGTGGCGCCGAGCACGATCGACGCGAACACCCGGTACAGCGTCAGCGAGGTCGCGTCGTTGATGAGGCTCTCTCCCGACAACACGGTCATCACGCGTCGGGGCAGCCCGAGCTTGCGGCCGATCGCGGCGGCGGAGACGGCATCGGGCGGCGCGACGATCGCTCCGAGGAGCAGCGCGCCGGGCAGGGTCAGCGAGGGGAGGATCCACCAGGCGATGAGCCCGACCACCAGCGTCGTCACCAGCACCAGCCCGATGCCCAGACGACGGATCTGGGGCAGACTGCGCGCGAAGCTGATGAAGGAGACGTCGAGAGCGGCCGAGTACAGCAGCGGCGGCAGCACGAGGGTCAGCAGCAGATGACCGTCGATCTCGAGGTTCGGCACGAACGGCACGAACGACACGGCGAGCGCGACGACCGTGACCAGCAGCGGCGCCGGCCACCCGCGCCAGCGCGCGATGGCGGCGACGATGAGTGCGCCTGTGAGAACGAAGAAGATCCCGGCATCCATGGTCGAAGCGTAGCGGGATGGCCCTTTGCGCCCGATGCGTCACTCCGCGCGGAGCAGCCGGACGACCTCGGTGTCCTCGACCTGGCGGAAGTCCACGTAGTGCATGCCCACCGCCATGAACCCAGCGGGGGCGTACAGGCACACGATCTCGTCCGCCGCATCCGCGAGTTCGGCGAGCGAGTCGGGAGCAGCGACCGGCACCGCGAGCACGATGACGGCGGCGCCCCTCGCCCGCGCGATCGCGCAGGCCGCCCTGGCGGTCGCCCCGGTCGCGACACCGTCGTCGACGATGATCGCGGTGCGTCCGCGCAGATCGACGGCCGGCCGCCTGTCGCGGAACCGGGCGACGCGCTGCCCGATCTCCATCGTCTCCCTGGTCTCGATCTGCTCGAGATCGCGAGGCGCGACGCCGGCGGCCACCCGTTGATCGAGCACTCTCGCCCCGTCCTCGCCCACAGCCCCCATCGCGAACTCCTCATGACCGGGGAAGCCGAGCTTGCGGACGACGAGAACATCCAGCGGCGCATCGAGCACCCGTGCGATCTCCACCGCGACCGGGACACCACCGCGCGGCAATCCCAGCACGACAGGGTCGGTGAGCGGATGCTCCGCCAACCGCTCAGCGAGCATCCGCCCCGCCTGCGTTCGATCTGCGAACCACACCGTCGCCGCCTCCGTCCTCCCCTCCGGATTACCCCTGCGAGGCGGGCGGGTCAAGCCCTTGGCGCGCGCGCATCCGCCTGCCGCCGCGAGGGAATGCCCCGCCGCCCCGCGAGGTTAGGGAGGAGGATGACTGCCACCGCCCTCTCCGTCCTAGACCTCGTTCCGGTACGCACCGGACAGACCAGTGCAGAGGCGGTGGCCGCATCACTGGCCCTCGCCGAACACGCGGATCAGCTCGGCTACCGCCGGTACTGGTTCGCCGAGCACCACAACATGCCGGCGGTCGCGTCGACGTCTCCGCCGGTGCTGATCGCCGCGGCATCCGGTCGCACCCGCCGCATCCGACTCGGCTCGGGCGGCGTCATGCTCCCCAACCATGCCCCGCTCATCGTCGCCGAGCAGTTCGCCGCCCTCGAGGCGATCGCCCCGGGGCGGATCGACCTCGGCATCGGCCGCGCGCCGGGCAGCGACCCCGTGATCACCCAGTTGCTGCGCACGGCCGGCACCACCAGCGACGTCGAACAGTTCCCGCGCCACGTGCAGGACATCTCGCTGCTGCTCTCCGACGATGGCGCCACCGTGCGTTTCACCTCCGGCGGCGAATACACGGTGCACGCGACACCCGCAGCCACCGGCGTGCCAGAGGTGTGGCTGCTCGGATCCAGCGACTACTCGGCACAGCTCGCCGCCGCGCAGGGACTGCCGTACGTGTTCGCGAACCACTTCTCCGGAGAGGGGCTCGAACGTGCGCTCGACCTGTACCGCTCCGGGTTCCGGCCTTCCGAGGCGCTCGCGGAGCCTCGCACGTTCCTCACTGTCAACGCCGTCGCCGCTCCCACCTCGGAGGAGGCGGAGGCCCGCGCCCTCCCGCAGTTGCGGATGATGGCCCGGCTGCGTCTGAACAAGCCGCTCACGGCGCTCGACACGGTCGAGCAGGCGCTGGCGGCGGAGACGGATGCCGCGACCGACCAGGTCGTGCAGGCCGCGCGGTCTCGCTGGTTCGTCGGCACCGGAGAGACGGTCGCCGCCGAGGTCCGTTCCTTCGCCGAGCGATTCGGCGTCGACGAGGTCATGCTTTCGCCCGTGGCCGGAGCCTTCGATGCGGAACCTCTCGCCGAGCCGTTCGGCCGCGCCCAGACGCTGGAGCTCATCGCCGCCGCGATCTGAGGCGCGTGGCGGGCGCCTACTCCTCGGGCTCGCCGCTCAGGATGCCGCGCAGCCAATCCCGCGCCTCGACGAACACGTCGTCGGCGTAGCGCTCCGGGTATTGAACGATCTGCCGGTCGGCACGCGGGTACGAGCCGAGGAACACCACACGGGGGCTGAACCGGCGGATGCCGAGCACGGCGTCCGCCATGCGCTCGTGTTCGATGTGGCCGTCGGCGTCGATGACGAAGCGGTAGCGTCCGAGCTCGTCGCCGATCGGCCGCGACTCGATGAGCGAGAGGTTGATGCCCCGCGTCGAGAACTGCTCGAGCATCTCAAGCAGCGAACCGGGATGGTCGTGCGGCAGCTCGACGATCATGGATGTCTTGTCGGCCCCGGTCGGCGCGGGCGGCCGCGCGGTGCGGGTGACGAGCACGAAACGGGTGACGGCCTGGGCATTGTCGCCGATCTCGGTCGCCAGCACGTCGACGTCGTAGTGCCGCACGATCCCCGGAGGGGCGATGGCGGCCTGCACCGGCAGGGTGCCGTCGAGCATGCCGATGGCGGAGGCGACGTTGCTCGCAGCGGGGACGTGCGAGTGCGCGGGAAGATGCTCGCCGAGCCATCCGTGGCACTGCGCGTAGGCGACGGGATGCGCCGCGATGACCTGCACGTCGTCGAGCGTCGTTCCTCGGGGCGCCACGAGGACGAAGTTCACCTTCACCAGATACTCGCCGATGATGCGGAGCCCCGGGAGCGTCGCGAGTGCATCCTGCGTGGTCGACACCCCGCCCTCGACGGAGTTCTCGATCGCGATCATCGCCGCATGACTGCGACCTTCCAGCACATCGGCGAACGCCTCACCGGCGTTGTGCACGGCGCGCCAGTCCTGGCCGCGGGCTTCGGCGACCTGCTCGAGCGCCGCCTCGGTGAATGTTCCGGCAGGGCCGAGGTAGCTGTAGGTACGGCGTTCAGTCACGCGTTTCACCTTAGCCCTCGGCGCCCTGTGCGTAATCCGCCCGGATCGCGGATGCGGTCCCGCCGCACAGAGGGCAGACTGAGTGCATGACGAGCCGTGCCGGCCTCCCCGCGGAGGAAACTGACCTCATCGATGTCGACGAACTGATCGCCGCCTATTACGACCGCATCCCGAAGCCCGACGTCGCCGCTGAGCGCGTGGCATTCGGCACCAGCGGTCATCGCGGGTCTTCGCTGTCGGGCAGCTTCAACGAGAACCACATCCTCGCGACGACGCAGGCCATCGTCGACTACCGCGACAGTCAGGGCATCCGTGGTCCGCTGTTCCTCGGCCGCGACACCCACGCGCTGTCTCTCCCGGCGGAGCGCAGTGCGATCGAGGTGCTGGTCGCGAACGGCATCGACGTCCGCGTCGATTCCCGCGACTCGTATGTGCCGACCCCGGCGCTCAGTCACGCGATCCTCACCTTCAACCGCGATCTGGCGGCGGATGCTGCGGGCCGAGCCGATGGCATCGTCGTCACGCCGAGCCACAACCCGCCCCGCGACGGCGGCTTCAAGTACAACCCCCCGCACGGCGGCCCCGCCGATACCGATGCCACCAGCTGGATCGCCGACCGCGCGAACGAGCTGATCGCCACCGGCCTCGAGGGTGTCAAGCGGGAGCGCTTCGCCGACGTCGACTGGGACGCGCTCCCCGCCTATGACTTCCGCGACGCCTACGTGCGCGATCTCGCCTCGATCATCGACGTCGACGCGATCCGCAAGGCGGGCGTCCGCATCGGGGCTGATCCGCTGGGCGGAGCATCCGTCGAATACTGGGCGCTCATCGCCGAGGTCTACGAACTCGACCTCACCGTGGTGAACCCCGAAGTCGACCCGACGTGGCGTTTCATGACGCTGGACTGGGACGAGAAGATCCGGATGGATCCGTCGTCGCCCTCGGCGATGGCCTCGCTCGTCGCCAAGAAGGGCGACTACGACGTGCTGACCGGCAACGACGCCGACGCCGATCGGCACGGCATCGTCACCCCGGATGCCGGGCTGATGAACCCGAACCACTACCTCGCGGTCGCCATCGACTACCTGTTCTCGCACCGTGCGGAGTGGCCGCGGGATGCCGCGATCGGCAAGACCCTGGTCTCGTCGATGATCATCGACCGCGTCGCCGAGTCGCTCGGCCGGCGTCTGCTCGAGGTTCCGGTCGGATTCAAGTGGTTCGTGCCCGGGCTGCTCGACGGCTCTGTCGCCTTCGGCGGCGAGGAGTCGGCCGGAGCATCGTTCCTGCGCAAAGACGGCTCGGTCTGGTCGACCGACAAGGACGGCATCCTGCTCTGCCTTCTGGCCGCTGAGATCATCGCGGTCACCGGGAAGACTCCGTCGGAGCGCTATGCCGAGCTGGAGCAGGCGTTCGGAGCATCCGCCTACCAGCGAGTTGACGCGGCCGCGACCCCGGAGCAGAAGGCGACCCTCGGCAAGCTCGCACCGGAGAGCATCTCCGCGACGACCCTCGCCGGCGAGCCGATCACGGCGAAGCTCTCGCACGCCCCCGGCAACGGCGCGGCGATCGGCGGCCTGAAGGTGCAGACGGAACACGCATGGTTCGCCGCCCGTCCGTCCGGCACCGAAGACGTCTACAAGCTCTATGCCGAGAGCCTGCTCGGCCCGGAGCACCTCGCCGAGGTGCAGGAAGAGGCCCGCGCCGTCGTGTCGGCCGCTCTGGGCGGCTGACACCGTCCCCCGACGCCGCCTGACCGCAGTTCAGGGAGAGGTTTCACCGGTTCCCACGGCCTGGAACCGGTCGAAACCATCCCCGAACGCGTGTGACGCTCAGCTCAGGATGCTGCGGCCCGGGCGAGTGCAGCGCCGGCCTCGCGCAGCCAGCGTGCGGGCTCCGCGAGGGCGGCCGCCGGCGACCCGGCGAGGTCGGTGAGCGAAACGGATGCCGCGAACAGCGTCGTATCGGCATCCGCGGTGATCCGACCGGCGGCGAGCATCGCGCGCACTCCGGCGTCCTCGGCAAGGCCCGCGACGAACGAGGGAACCTTGCCGTCTCCGGACTGTCCGTCGAAGGACCCTTCGCCGGTGATCACGATGTCCGCGCCGGCCAGAGCCTCCGCGACGCCGATCAACTGTGCGACCTCGGCAGAGCCCGGCGCGAGAGTCGCGCCCCAGGCCACGAGCGCCGCTCCGGTACCGCCGGCCGCTCCCGAACCGGGGAACGACGCGTCGATGTCGAGCAGCCTGGCGAGCTGCTCCAGACCGGCGTCGACGACGGCGATGTCGCCTTCGACGAGTCCCTTCTGCGGTCCGAACACCGCTGCCGCGCCGCGTGGGCCGGTCAGCGGATTGGTGACGTCGGTGAGCACCCGCACCTCCGGCGCCGGCCGGAGCCCGCTGAGGTCGACGTCGGCGATGTCTGCGAGTCCTCGCGCTCCCGACACGACCGGCGCGCCGGCGGCATCGAGGAATCGGGCGCCGAGCGCGGTGAGCAGACCGGTGCCGCCATCCGTCGACGCACTCGACCCGATGCCGACCACGAGGCGCGAGACGCCGTGGTCGAGGGCCGCGACGACGGCCTGCCCGAAGCCGGTCGTATCGGCATCCCACGGTCGCAGCTCGTCCAGCAGTTCGATGCCCGAGGTGGAGGCCAGGTCGATGACGGCGGTTCCGTCGGGGGCATCTGCAGAGGCGGGCAGCAGCAGCCACGCGGTCTCGACCGGTGTGCCAGCGGGGCCGTCCACGACGAGAGGCATGCGCTGCGCGCCTGCGACGGCCGCTGCGAACGCGGCGACCGTGCCTTCGCCGCCGTCGGCCATCGGGCGGAAGACGAACGATGCGGCGGCATCGACGGACGCCCAGCCCTCAGCAAGCGCAGACGCCGCATCCGCCGCGGTGATCGTGCCCTTGAAGCTGTCCGGTGCCAGTACGACCTTCATCCGAGCTCCTTCTCCGCAGCGCCGCCGGTCGCGAGCGCGGGCGTGCTCGCGCGCACGATGACGTCGAGCGGGAGCGGCCCCTGCTTCCAGTCGGGATCGATCGTCGCGCGGAACGCCTGGTAGCCGACGTCGCTCAGCGGGACGTGCACCGTCGTGAGCGGCGGAGTGACGTCAAGACTCGACGGCACGTCGTCGAAACCGCAGACCGCGATGTCCGCGCCGATCTCGCGTCCGGCGTCGCGGATGGCGGTCATCGCCCCGATCGCGACGACGTCGCTGATCGCGAAGACGAGCGTGCCGCGGTCGATGCCGTCTGCCAGCGCCTTCGCCATGGTGTCCGTTCCCGATTCCCGCCGGAAGTCGCCCCGGTAGACCTTCTGCACCGCGCCGCCGCCTGCACCGAAGCCGCGACGGAATCCGTCGAGTCGCGCATCGGAGGTGTCCACCCCCGCCGCGGCGGCCAGGGCCACCGCCGAACGGTATCCGAGATCGGCCATCCGGCGTCCGAGCGCCTCGGCACCGGCGGCGTTGTCGATCTGGACGCTGCGCTCCCCCGCCTCACCTGCGCCGAGAGCGACGACCTGACCACCGAACCGGGCGAACTCCGCCAGCTCCTGTCTGGTCTCCTGCTCCATGGGCTCGTGCGTGCGCGACGCCGCCAGGATGAGCCCCTGCGGTCGCTGACCACGCAACGCCCGCACGATCCGCTTCTCCCTGGCGGGGTCGCGTTCCGTGATCGCGATGGTCACGACGAGGCCGTGCTCGTCGGCACCGCGCGCGACACCCGAGGCGATCAGGCCGAAGTAGGGGTCGGCGATGTCCGCGACGAGCAGCGCGATGACCGGCGAGGTCCCGCGGGCGGTGGCCTGCGCCGACACGTTCGCTGTGTATCCGAGTTCTTCGGCTGCCTGCTCGACCCGTTCCCGGAACGACTCGGCGACTTTCCGCTCCGAGCCGTTCAGGACGCGGGATGCCGTGGCCAGCGACACTCCGGCGACGCGCGCGACGTCTTCCAGCGTGGGAGCGCTGTGTCGGCCCGGCCGTGTCGCGCGAACGCGGAAGGGGCTTTCCGGAGTCGGCTCGGACGTATCCATGAACCGAGCATAGCGGCGTCGCCCACCCGGACCCGGCGCGTCCCTCCATCGTGGCAATCGGTTGCCGGACCAATCGCCGAACCCCGCGCCCTTCCGCCTCCGAATCAGGCCATGCGCTCGAGGGTGCTCCGCGCGATCGCGTGCTGCAGCGGCCGGCCTCCGACCAGGCGTTCGAGCTCCTCGGCGACGAGCTGCCCCATCGCTCCACGATCAGTGCCCATGGAGCCGGCCACGTGCGGCGTCAGCTCGACGTTCTCCAGGTCCCAGAGCGCCGAATCCGGCGCCGGCGGCTCCTGCGCGGTGACGTCCAGCAGCGCGGTCAGGTCGGGCCGACGGCGGAACACGTCGACCAGGTCAGCCTCGGCGATCAGGCCACCCCGCGCGGTGTTGATGAGCGTGGCACCCTCCGGCATCCGCTCCAGGAGGCGGGCGTCGATCATCCCCTCCGTCGCCGGGAGGAGAGGCGCGTGCAGGCTCACGACGTCGGCCCGGTCGAACAGCTCGTCCAGCGACACGAGGGAGACGCCCAGCTCGGCAGCAGCCGCCGCATCCGCGAACGGGTCAGCGGCGAGCAGGATGAGACCCGAGCCGCGCAGCCGCTCCGCCACTCGCCGTCCGATCTCCCCCAGAGCGACCAGGCCGACGACGCTCCCCCTGGTACCGGAGGCGGCCTGGGCTGCAGCGAGAGTGCGCTCGGAACGATACCGGCGGCGGGATGCCGGCACTCCGCGAGCCGCGAGGACGATCTGCGCAGCGGTCATCTCGGCGACCGGCTCGGCGTTGGCGGAGGCCGCGGAGACGATCGAGAGTCCGCGCGCCCAGAAGTCATCCGTGATCAGGTGCTTCACGGATCCCGCACCGTGCAGCACTGCCCGCAACCGCGGTGCTCGAGCGAGCAGTTCGGCATCGATGACGGGCGCACCCCAGCCGGTGAGGAGCACGTCGGTGTCGCGCAGGGCCTCCGGATCGGCCGCGAGCTCCTGCGCCGTGAGGAACGGGCGCTCCAGGTCCGCGATACGGTCGATATCGGCCAGCACGTCGGCGGGATAGACATCCCCCCGACGCCGCTCCTCCATCACCAGACGCACCCGAAACTTGTCATCCCTGTCGACCACTTCGTCTCCCGACTTCATCACGATTGAAAGCGAAACATCCGATCAATGATTGACAGTGTTCGCATCCCTAGGTTAGATTCGCCATCGACGTCTTGCAAAGTGGCAAGCGTTTGCCAAAACCCTGGAGAAACCATGCACACAAAGATGAAAGCAGCCGCAGTCCTGGGCGTCGTCACGCTTGCGCTCGCCGGCTGCTCCAGCGCAGCCGCCCCCGAAGGCGACAGCTCGGGCGTCAAGCAGGACGAAGAGGCCGTCCTCGAAGTCTGGACCCGCACCACCCCCGGCAGCCCCAGCGAGGCTGCGACGATCCGACAGGTAGAAGCATTCATGGAGGCAACCGGCTACAAAGCCGAGGTCACCGCGATCTTCGATGACTTCGAGATCAAGCTCGCCCAGCGCGCCGGCCAGAAGGACCTGCCGGACATCGTGCTCAACGACGTCAGCCAGCTCGGCACGATGCAGTCGCAGGGCATCCTCCGCGAGGTCGACCTCAAGGACATCAAGAACTCGAAGAACATGACAGCGCAGGCCCTCGAGGCCGGCAAGGCCATCGACGGCAAGACCTACGGCATCCCCTACTCCGCTCAGGCGAACGCGCTCATGATCCGCAGCGACTGGTTG
Source organism: Microbacterium sp. LWO13-1.2 (assembly GCF_038397725.1). Classification (NCBI taxonomy): domain Bacteria; kingdom Bacillati; phylum Actinomycetota; class Actinomycetes; order Micrococcales; family Microbacteriaceae; genus Microbacterium; species Microbacterium sp. LWO13-1.2. Next base: position 1,660,121 of record NZ_CP151634.1, on the reverse strand, counting down.
GCGAACCTCGGACTCGAGGCACCGACCGACTGGGACGAGATGCTCGCCGTCGCCGAGGCGTTCACGAAGAACGACCCCGACGGCAACGGCCAGGCCGACACCTACGGACTCGCCGTTCCCGGTTCGACCAAGCGCGGCTACGCCTCCTGGTACTTCTCGAACTTCCTCTGGGCCGCGGGCGGCGACTTCATCACCGGCTCCGGCGACGAATGGCTGCCGTCGATGACCACGGACGAGGCGATCGAGGCGACGACCTGGTTCCGCGACCTGCAGTGCACGGCCGGCGTCATCCAGCCGGGAGCCCCGAGCATGGACACCCCGCCGACGAACGAGGCCTTCGAGTCCGGCGTCGCGGGCATGTACGTGACCGGCCCCTACATGATGCCGCGCTTCGACAAGGTGCTCGGCGCCGACAAGTACACCGTGGTCCCGGCGCCTGAGGGCCCGAAGGACGCCTCGGTGCTCGCTGAGGGCGGCACGGTCTACCTGATGGCCGGCTCCGAGAACGAGAAGGGTCAGACGGCTTTCGCCGACTGGTACGTCGGCGAAGAATCGCAGACCTACGGCATGGAGGGCACGGATGCCTTCGCCATCCAGCTCCCGGTCAACGAGAAGGTCGACATCAGCGAGGTCCGCGACGACCCCCGCTGGGAGACGTTCGCGACCGCCTACAAGGAGAGCGGCCACTACGCGCCGACCATCCCGAGCTGGACGCCGGTACGCCAGATGAGCGCTGACACCATCAACGCCCTGCTCGCTGACTGCTCCCTCGACGTCGAAGAAGAACTCACCAAGCTCGACGGCAAGCTGACGGCCGAGCTCCTGACGCAGGGAATCCTCAAGCAGTGACAATCCACACAGCCGACGCCGTGAACACGGCAGACGCTCCGAAGTCGGCGGCGGGGACCAGCGTGTCCCCGCCGCCCGCCCGGCGGCGTGGCCGCCATCGCGTACAGGGACAGTGGTGGGTCCCGTGGGCCTTCCTCATGCCCGCCCTGCTGCTGTTCCTCGTCTTCCGCTACATCCCCATGGTCCAGGCCATCGGCATGTCGGTCGAGAACGTCCGCCCTTACCTCGGCAACGAGTTCGTCGGGCTGAAGAACTACGAGACGATCCTCTCCGATCCGGCCTTCCGAGACGCGACGGTCAACACCCTCGTCCTGGCATTCGGCCAGACGCTCGGATGCCTGGTGCTCGGCTTCCTGCTGGCACTCCTCCTCGAGGGCCAGACCCGCAAGCTCTCCTTCATCCGCTCCGCCGCCTTCCTCCCGGTGGTCGTTCCGATGGCCGTGATCGCCGAACTCTGGCGAATCATGTACCACCCGACCGACAACGGGTTCCTGAACTCCATCATCGGGATCGTCGGCCTCGCCCCCAGTGAGTACATCAACAGCCCGGACTCGGCCATGTGGTCGATCATGCTGATGGGCATCTGGCGCGGCGGCCCCTACGACATGATGATCATCCTCGCGGGACTCGCCGGCATCGACCGAGGGCTCTACGAGGCCGCGACCGTCGACGGTGCGAACCGCTGGCAGCGCATCCTGCACGTCACTCTTCCGGGCCTGCGCCCGGTGTTCTCGATCCTGTTCATCCTCGCCGCCATCCGCGGCTTCCGGGTGTTCACCGAGGTGTACCTCATGACCAACGGTGGCCCCAACGGCGCCACCGAGGTCGTGATGACCCTCCTCTACAAACTCGGCCTGGAACAGCAGAAGCTCGGCGTCGGTTCGGCGGGAGCCGTGCTGCTGTTCCTCGCGACGCTGGTGCTGACCCTCGCGGTGCAGCTGATGCTGCGAAGGAAGAAGGACGCATGACCGCCGGAACGGATACCGCTCTCGGACTCACCGAGAGCCGCACCATCGTCGGTATCGGCGTGAAGGTGCTGCTGTACGCGGTCGTCGTCGCACTGTTCGCCGGCCCCCTGCTCGCGCTGCTCTCCGGCGCCTTCAGCGAGGTGACCGACCCGACAGAGCTCAGCATCATTCCGAACCGGCCGACGCTGGAGAACTTCTCCGTCGCGTTCGACTTCGGCGTGCTCGGCTACCTCATGAACTCGTTCTTCGTCGTCGGCTTCGGCCTGCTCCTGCAGGTGATCGTCTCGGTCCTCGCCGGTTACGCCCTCGCCCGCAAGAAGTTCCGCTTCTCGGCGCTGGCGCTGGTCGCGATCCTCGCGACGATGATGCTGCCCGATGAGATCCTCGCGCTGCCGCTGTCGATCCTGTTGGCCGACATCCCCTTCCTGCACATCAACCTGATGGGCACCCTCGCGGGCATGATCGTGCCGATCGGCGCCTGGGCGTTCTCGATCCTGGTGATGACCGAGTTCATGAAGGACGTGCCCCTCGAGCTCGAGGAGGCCGCGCGCATCGACGGTGCCAGCGAGCTGCGCGTGTTCGCACAGATCATCGTGCCGCTGTGCAAGCCGGCCATCGGCGTCATCGGGGTCTTCGGATTCACGATGATCTGGGACCAGTACCTGCTGCCGCTGCTCGTCTCGACCTCGAGCGACACGTACACGCTGCCGCTGGCGCTGCGCACTCTGCGCATCGAACCGGAGGTCACCCCCGGCGTGGTGATGGCGGCATCGCTGCTCGCGCTCGCCCCCTCGGTGATCGTGTTCCTCCTGTTCCAGCGCTCGTTCGCTCGCGGACTCACCTCCGGCGCGCTCAAGGGCTGATCGAACCATGACGGGCGAGCGAGCGATGACAGCGACGACGGAGCCGACGGCGATCGTCGAGATCGACGGCGTGACCGGCTTCCGGGATGTCGGTGGCATTCCCGCAGACGGCGGGGTGATCCGCACAGGGCGACTGTTCCGCTCGGGTCACCTCGCCGGGCTCGGTGCGCAGGGCGCGGATGAGGTCCGCGCCCGCGTGCGCCGCATCGTCGACCTGCGCGCCGATGACGAGGTGGCGGCCGATGTCACGGCGGTCGCCGGCGTCGAGATCACCCGACTGCCTCTCTACCTCGGCTCCACGCGCTCGTTCTTCCTCGAGGACTACAGCCTCGGCGAGATCTATGCGCACCTGCTCGGCGGCGGATCGAACCGGCTGGTGGATGCTGTGCGGATCATCGCCGCGGGCGAGCCGACCCTCGTGCACTGCACGGCCGGCAAGGACCGCACCGGGGTCACGATCGCGCTCGCCCTCGCCGCTGTCGGCGCGGATCGAGAATCCGTCGTCGCCGACTACGCCCTGACCGGCGACCTCATCCCCGCAGAACACCGCCGAGCGACCTCGGAACGGCTGGCGAAGAAGTACCCGCAGTCGAGCCACGCCTGGATGCTCGCCACCGAATCCCCCGCCGAGGTGATGCGCGAGACTCTCGCGAACCTCGATGCCGAGTGGGGCTCCGCCGCCGACTACCTGATCGCCCACGGCCTCACCGCCTCGGAGCTGAGCGCGCTGCGCGCCGCCCTCGTCGAATCCGCACCCACAATCCCGGGAGCCTCGTCATGACAACATCCGCCGATCTCGAGTGGTTCGCAGAAGCGCGCCTCGGCATGTTCGTGCACTGGGGGCTCTACTCCCTCGCCGCCCGCCACGAATGGGTCAAGAACCGCGAACACATGACGGACGCGCAGTACGCGCCGTACTTCGACCACTTCGACCCTGATCGCTACGACCCGCGCGCCTGGGCGCGCACCGCGAAGGATGCCGGTGCCGGCTACGTGGTCCTCACGGCCAAGCACCATGACGGCTTCTGCCTGTGGGATTCGAAGCTCACCGACTACACCTCCGTGAACACCCCGTTCGGCCGCGACGCAGTGGCCGAGTTCGTCGAGGCATGCCGCGCTGAAGGCCTGCGCGTCGGCATCTACTACTCGCTCATCGACTGGCACCACGACAGGTTCCCCGTCGACGGAACCCACCCGCAGCGCGACGATGAGGAGTTCAAGGCGGCGACGGCCGACCGCGACATCCGCGACTACCAGCGCTACCTGCACGGGCAGGTGCGCGAGCTGCTCACCGGCTACGGCCAGATCGACTACCTCTTCTTCGACTTCTCGTACACGCACCGTCCTGACTACTGGGGTGGCAAGGGCGCCGCCGATTGGGATGCCGAGAACCTGCTCTGCCTGGTGCGTGCACTGCAGCCGGGCTGCATCGTGAACGACCGTCTCGGCATTCCCGGCGACATCGTCACCCCCGAGCAGTACCAGCCGCTGAAGCCGATGGAGCGCGACGGCGCTCCCGTGGCCTGGGAGGCATGCCAGACCCTCAACGGCAGCTGGGGCTACGACCGCGACAACCTCGACGTGAAGAGCTCGGAATCGCTGATCAAGCTCCTCATCGACGGCGTCGCGAAGAACGGGAACCTGCTGCTGAACGTCGGGCCCGACGGCCGCGGCCGGATCGACCGCACGGCGCAGCGCACCTTCGACGACATCGCCGCGTGGATGGACGACCACGCCCGCTCGATCCACGGTGCCGGCGCCGCTCCCTGGCAGGCCCCGAACGATGCGCGATACACCCTGCGCGGAGACCGCCTGTACGTGCACCTCTTCTCCTGGCCGTTCAAGCACCTGCACCTGCCCGGACTCGCCGGCAAGGTCCGCTACGCCCAGTTGATGTCGGATGCGTCCGAGCTCGTCCCCTTGCACATCGACCCGAACCGTCAGGCGCAGAACACCTTGATGGGCGGGCTGCCCGATGGCACGCTCACGCTCCAGCTTCCGGTGCAGCGCCCCGAGACCCCCGTCCCGGTGATCGAGCTGTTCCTCACCGAGACCCCCTGACCGCACCTCTCCCCCACCCCACCCCTGGGTCCCTGACCCTGAACCCTGGTCCCTGAGCTCGTCGAAGGGGCCGCCTCAACGAGGAGGAAACATGAAGCGTCGTACGTTCATCCTGTCCGCTGTCGCCGGTGCGGCAGCGATCGCGATCCCGCAGCAGGCGGGAGCATCCGTGTTCGGGGGCCCTGCCTCGGCATCCGTGGCCTCGCGCATCGCACCGCTGCTTCCCGGTCGCGGGCCGTACTCGCACGTCTCGTCGCTGGACGAGCTGCGTACCGCGATCTCCGCGATGACCAACGGTGGAACGATCATCGTCGCCGACGGCACCTACGCGGTGCCCGACGGCGCTCCGATCAGCCTCGCCGGCGCCGGCGGCCGCTGGAACAAGCCGCTCACGATCATGGCCGCATCGATCGGCGGCGTCACCCTCACGGGCGCACAGAGCTTCACCTTCGATGCCACGCACGATCTGGCGCTCCAGGGCTTCGTCTTCACGCAGTCGACGACGTTCGAGATCCCGGCGAGCTGCACGGCGATCACGCTCAGCCGCAACGAGTTCGTGCTCGCCGATATCGAGGGCATGCACTGCGTGATGGTGCGCGCCGACAACACGGTCATCGAGTACAACCACTTCCACAGCAAGTCGACGCTCGGCATCTTCCTCGGCGTCGAGGGCGCGGGGTCGACCGAGATGGCCGAGAATGTGCACATCCACCACAACTACTTCTCCGATCACAGCTTCGCCGGCGACAACGGCGGCGAGCCGATCCGTCTCGGCGTCAGCCCGCGCGCGCTCAGCAGCGCCCACGCACTGGTCGAGTTCAATCTCTTCGAGCGCACGAACGGCGACCCTGAGGCGATCTCGGTGAAGTCCAGCGACAACACGATCCGCTTCAACACCATGCGCGACAGCGGCGGCGGCATCGTGCTGCGTCACGGAAACCGCACCGTCGTGGAGTCGAACCACATCATCCGCGGCCAGCGCGGCATCCGCATCTACGGCAACGACCACGTCATCGTCAACAACTACGTCGGCGAGACGGCAGACACGGCACTGGTGCTCGGCGCCGGCACGCTGCGCGATCACTACGAGGGAGAGCCCGCCAACTCGCGCAACAAGAACGACGCGGCCGACCGCGTCCGCATCGCGCTGAACAACTTCGTCGGCAACACGGGCGGCATCTCCGGAGAGACGCACCGGCCGATCGAGCCGAACGACTGCGTGATCGTCGACAACATCATCCAGGGCGACGTCGGAACGCTCGCCAAGGTGCCCGTGTCGAACGGCTTCACCTGGTCGGGCAACGTTCTCTGGGGCGCTGCCGCCGACGGAGATCTGCCGACGACCGGCTTCACCCGCGTCGACCCGCAGCTCGAGCGGGACTCCGCCGACGTGTGGCGGATCAGTGCATCGAGCCCGGCCATCGACGCCGCGACTCAGGATCACTCCGGCCAGGTGCGAGACGACATCGGCGGCCGCAAGCGCATCGGCGCCGCCGACGTCGGTTGCCATGAGTCGAGCTCGGCGATCGCGAAGCGCGCACCGCTGACCCCGGCTGACGTGGGACCGCTCGCCCCCTGAGCCCCCCCGCGACCGAGGTCGGCGTCCTCCCCCGAGACGCCGACCTCGGCCCGGCCTCATGCCGGCCCCTGCGATCGCGCCGCTCCGGTCCCACTTGACGTCTTCCCCCGCATCCCACACCCGCACGAACTGCGACCGGAATCGGTTTCGAGGCCAGCGGCAAGTACTTCGCTCCCGCGTTTGGCAATCGCTTGCCACACTGTGAAACGTTGCAGAAAGCGAATGCCGCAAGGGCCGCCCGCTCAGCCGGCGGCGATTCCCGTCGAGCCGCGGACGACGAGGCTGGTCGCCAGGTCGAATCCGACGGGAGGAAGAGAGCCCTCGGTCACCCGGCTGAGCAGCGCAGCCATGGCGTGATCGCCCTCCTCCCGCAGCGGCGACTTGACCGTGGTGAGGGGCGGCGACGTGAAGTCGGCGCCGAAGATGTCGTCGAAGCCCAGCACGCTGATGTCCGCCGGGATCCGGATGCCGGTCTCGACGAGCTCCTGCATGAGACCGATCGCGATGAGGTCGTTGTACGCGATGACCGCCGTCGCTCCGCTGTCCCTGGCCGCCATCGCCGCGCTGCGCCCGCCGACGACCGTGGGCGCGACCGGTGCGAGCTGCAGCAGCTCGATGTGGGCCCACTCGCAGCGTTGGGAGAGCAGCTCGCCGCGGTGCCGAGCCATCCAGGACAGCGGAGGACCCGGCACGTATGCGATCCGGCTGTGCCCGAGGCTGCGCAGATGCCGCACGGCCTCGGCGATGCCGTGCTGCACGTCCGGGACCACGGACAGCACGTCCTCGACCAGTCGGTTCACCACGGCGATGGGCTTCTGCCGCGCCAGCGCGCGGATCTGGTCATCCGACATGCGGGGAGTCGCGAGGAGCAGGCCGTCGACCATGCGCAGCATCCGCTGGGCGCTCTCGTACTCGCGCTCGTCCGACTCCTCGGACTCGGTGAGCACCAGGGTGTATCCGGCCCGGGCGGCAGCAGCCTCGGCGCCGCGGATCACGTCGAAGAACACCGGGTTCGTGATGTCGGAGACGACGAGACCGATGATCGAGGTGCGCCCTGTCGGCAGCGCTCGGGCCATCGGATTCACGTGATAGTTGAGCGATTCTGCAGCCGCTCGGATCCGCCGTTCGGTGACGGCATTGACTCTGCCCGGCCTGTTCAGCGCCCGGGACACCGTCGACGGGTTCACGCCGGCCAGCTTGGCGACGTCGTAGATCGTCACACTCTCCGAGCCGGCCGCCGGTGCCCGCTCCGCTCGCAGCTCGGCGTCGGCGGTGCCGTCTTCGGCCATGCTCAGCTCCTCACTGCACCGGCGCTTCGGGGGGCGCCGGTGGGGTCACCCTCCAGCCTACGGAGTTCGCGCCCGATCACGGTGAGCATTGCGTCCGCGGCGGATGCGTCCTGAACCCCGGAGAGCAGCGCTGCGGCGTCGTCGGCGGACTGACCGCCACGCAGGCACCACGCGGCGATGACGGACGCCGGCACCTCCGCGTCCGCACCTGACCGGATGGCGTGCTCGAGCACCGGCACGATGCGGTGCGGCAGCTTGTGCGCGCCGTCGAGTGCGATCTGCGCCAGCTGATGGCGGATGCGCGGATTGGCGAACCGCTGCCGCGTGGCGTCGATCGCGTCCTCAAGTTCATCGGCGGGCAGAGCACAGCTCGAGGCCGCGATCGCCCAGTAGTCCTCGACGAGGGAGCGCAGGTAGGGATCGCCGAAGGCGCCGGCCACATCATCGAACCCGTTGCGCAGTCCGTGATAGGCCAGCAGCGAATGCGCCCCGTTGAGGATGCGCAGCTTGCGCTCCTCGAACGGCGCGAGATCGACGGTCAGCCGCGCACCGCCCCGCTCCCACGCGGGTCGCGGACCGACGAAGCCGTCTTCGATCACCCACTCCGAGAAGGGTTCGGCGACGACGGTCCCCTCGTCGCGGATGCCGGTCGCCTGCTCGACCGCGGTGACGTCGGCAGCCGTCGTCCGCGGCGTGATGCGGTCGACCATCGAGGAGAGGAAGGCGACGTTCTCGTCGATCCAGTCCGGCAGGGTCGCATCGAGCACGGCGGCCGCAGCGAGCACGACGGACCGCGCGATCTCGCCGTTGCCACTGAGGTTGTCGCAGCTGATGACCGTGAGGGGCGGCGCAGCTGCCGCGCGGCGGGCGGCGAGACCGAGAGCGAGACGCACCGGCGCCGTCGCGATCGGAGCATCCGGGGACTGGATCGCATTCCGGAGGTCGGCGTCGATGACGGCGGTGGTGTCGAGCCGGCCGTCGGCCCCGAGCCGATACCCGGCCTCGGTGATGGTCAGCGTGATGACGGCCGTCTGCGGATCGGCGATCACGGATTCCCACTGCGCGCGTTCGGCGCCGTCATGGGCCGAGCGGATGCTGGTGATCTGGGTGAAGTCATCCCCGTCGGCGCTGCGGGTGATCAGCGTGTATGCGCCCTGCCGCGCCTGCAGGATCTGCGCCTGCTCTGGCGATCGTCCGGTGAAGGCGGCGATGCTCCACGGATCGTCCTGATCGGTCGCACGGTGCGTGTACCAGGCCTGGTGTGCACGGTGGAACGCACCGACGCCCAGGTGGGCGATGGTGTGTTCGTCGATGCCCTGTGGACGCTGCGACATGCCGTCTCCTCGTGTTCCCCGCCGACTTCAGCGTCGACTTCGGAACCATTCTATGGCAAGCGGTTGCCATCGTGGGCGAGGCCGGGTAACGTCAACCGTGGCGACGACCGTTCCGTCGCCGCGCACGACCCCCGAAGGACAGCATGCCGACCACGATGATGCACCCGGACCGCCTCTTCCCCAGCGACCCGGCCACCCGGGATATCGCCCGGGATCTCTATCTCCGCGTCAGCGATGCCCCCATCTGCTCCCCGCACGGCCACGTCCCGGCCGCGATGCTCGCCGAGAACGCGCCGTTCGCCTCGCCGACCGACCTGCTGATCACCGGTGACCACTACGTGACCAGGGTGCTGCACGGAGCCGGCGTTCCGCTCGGCCAGGTGCAGGCCCCCGCGGGGGCGCCGCCGGTGGACCCGCGGGAAGCATGGCGCGTGCTCGCCGCGAACTGGCGCCTGTTCCGTGCCACCCCCGTGCAGTACTGGCTGGAGTATCAGCTCGGCGAAGTGTTCGGGGTCACCACCCGGCTGACCCCCGACACGGCCGACCTCGTCTACGACGAGATCGCCGAGCGACTGACCGACGACGCCTACCGGCCGCGCGCCCTCTTCGAACGGTTCGGCGTTGACGTGCTCGCCACCACGGATGACCCTGCCGACGATCTCGCCGCGCACCGCATCCTCGCCGAGGATCCGACGTTCCGCGGCCGCGTGCTGCCGACATTCCGGGCCGACCGCAGCATGGACCCGGCCGCCACCGGCTGGATCGCCGCGCTGGATCGCCTCGCCGCCGCATCCGATATCGCCTGTGATACGCACGCGGGCCTTCTCGCCGCGCTGCGCGCCCGTCGCGCGTACTTCCGCGCCGCTGGCGGCACGGCCACCGACACGGGCGTGGCGGATGCCTGGGCTCTCCCCTTGGACGACGCCGAGGCCGAGCGCATCCATGCTGCAGGCCTGCGCGGAACAGCCACTGTCGCCGAGGGCACGGCCTACCGCCGCGACATCCTCTACCGCCTCATCGAGATGTCCGCCGAGGACGGCATGGTGATGCAGCTGCATCCGGGCGTGCACCGGAACCACCATGAGCCCACGCTCGAGCGCCACGGCGCCGACACCGGCCACGACCTGCCCCTGCCGACCACGTTCACCGAGCCGCTGCGACGGGCGCTGAACGACTTCGGCACCGACACACAGCTGCGGCTCGTGCTGTTCACCGTCGACGAGACCGCGTTCTCGCGAGAGCTCGCTCCGCTCGCCGGCTTCTACCCCAGCGTGTACGTCGGAGCTCCGTGGTGGTTCCTGGACACTCCGGATGCCATGGAGCGCTATCGCCGCTCGATCACCGACAGCGCCGGCTTCGCGAAGACCTCCGGGTTCATCGACGACACCAGGGCATTCTGCTCGATCCCCGCGCGGCACGATATGGCACGCAGAGCGGATGCCTCGTACCTGGCCTCCCTCGTCGCCACCCACCGGCTCACCGAGGCGGATGCCGCCGACATCGCCGACGACCTGGTCCGGCGCATCCCCTACGACACGTTCCGCATCCCGCAGGCCTGAGTCGCGGCATCCGCCGCCCGCCGCTACGGTGCGCCCACCGCACATCCGTCCACAGGGATGGAAAAGGCCGGTGAAGATCGATCTTCACCGGCCTTTTCCATCTCTCCCTGCGACTACGGGGCGGTCGGCCCCACGTTCGACGTGGTCAGCGGAGCGCGGGTCGCCGCGTTGCTGGTGACCTCATGCGCACCGACGTCGTAGGTGCCGGAGCGCTGGCGTCCCTCGATGTCGTCTGTGGCCCAGGTCCCATGGTTGGTCATGAACGCCGCGTTCACCGCGGGACTCGACGAGCCGATCTTCCACACTCCGGCCGAGTCCTGAGCGAGCTGCGGGTTCACCCGCGTGTAGCCCACTGTCGGGATGTTCCCATTGGCGGCCGAGCCCCACAGGATGTTGCCGCGCCAGTAGAAGTCCTGCATGAGCGGCACATCTGCGAGGTTGCCGGTGGCGCCCTGGAAGATGTTGTCCACGATGGTGACGTTGAGCGGCTTGACCGTGCGGTGCGTCTCGCCGGCGAGGCCGTTGACGTTGTTCGCCACGGTGTTCAGGCCGATACGAACACGGTCGGGGGCATCGTACTTCTTCCGCGAATCGGCGCTCTCGCCCACGAAGTGGTCGCGCACCGTGCCCGAGCCGACGACGATCGCACCGTCGTCGTTGCTGATGCCACTCACGTAGTTGTTCATGATGACGTGGTCGTTGCCGTAGATGCGGATGCCGTTGTCACCGTTCAGGATGTAGTTCGACAGCACCTTGTTGTCGTTGCCGTGGCGCAGCACGATGCCGCCGACGCTGTCGCGGATCGTGTTGTACCGGATGGTGTGCCCGCTCGACTTGACCGAAATCGTCTCCGGGTCTCCATTGGCGTTCTCGAACAGGTTGTACTCCACGATCGCGCCGCCGCTGGAGAGCGCCTTCGGGCTGGTGCCGAGCCGGATCGACTCGCCGCCGTTGGTGCCGGTGAAGTTGTGGTCGGAGAAGTAGTTGTGGTGGATGTGGGAGTTCTTGGCGACGGTGTCGCTGCCGGGGCCCTCGATGCCGAGGTAGACGCCGAGCGAGTCCTTGCCGTGGAACCAGTTGTACGCGATCTCCGAGTCGTCCGAGCGGACGATCAGGTTGTGCTCCGCCGCGTCGGAGAACGCGAACTCGTTGCGGACGAAGTCCACCGCCTTGCTGCTCGAGCCCACGTCGATCGTCGTCGACTGTGTGAACTTGAAGCCCTGGATGCTGACGTACTGCACGCTCGAGAAGCTGAAGCTCGACGCGCCGGTCAGCGTCACGCCGCCGACGGTCTCGGCTTTGATGGTCACCGGCGCGGACGAGCTTCCGGAGGCGCTGGATCCGAGGCTCACCGCGGAGGAGACGCTGTAGCTGCCGTTCTTCAGCACGATCGTGTCACCGGGGTCGGAGCTGTTGATCGCGCTCTGCAGCTGCGAGATCGAGGTGACGAGGGTCTGCCCGGCGGGAACGGTCGGGGTCGGGGTGGGCGTCGGGGTGGGAGTGCCGCCGCCGGTGCTGCCGAAGACCTGCAGTTCGTACAGGGAGTAGCCGTAGGCCGTACCGCGCGCGGTGCCGTGGACCCGCAGGTAGCGGCCTGTGCCGTTGAGGCCCGTGATGTCGTCGGTGCCGCCGTTGCCGGCCGTCTCATCCTTGAGCGTGGTCCAGGTCGTGCCGTCGACCGAGATCTGCACCTTGTACTTGCTGGCGTAGGCGGCCTCCCAATTCAGGAGCACGCGCGAGACCGTCGCACCCTCGCCGAGATCGACCGTGATCCACTGCGGGTCGACGTACTCGACGCTCGCCCATCGCGTGGTGGTCGATCCGTCGACGGCGTTGCTCGCCGGGAAGGAGGAGGTCTCGACCGAGGAGGCCGTGGTGGGACGTCCCTGCGAGATGAGGGTCTCGGCGAGCGGACCGACCTCGGTCGCGCTGAGCGGGCCGGCCTGGCCGAACGCCGTCGCCGGGACTGTTTCCTGGGCGCTCGCGTGCGCGGCACTGCCGACCACGACCGCTCCGGTCACTGAGAGCGCCGCCGCGGCGGCGGCCGCGACGACACGCTGTGTCATGTTCAACATTCAGACTCCGATCTTCATTGATTCAGTGGGGGTTGACGCACGAGGCTCACCCATCACGGTGTCACCGTGACGTTCGTGAGCCCCGTGACGGCGTTCGCGACGGTGTTCGACGCGTAGACCTTGTTGGGGTTGCTCGAGCACTTCGACGTCGACGAGATGAACACCGCGTACTTGCCCACACCGCCGAGGTTCGAGGTGTTGGAGCGCCAGATGTTCCCGCACCCGTAGCCGGTCAGCGGGTTGTGCGTCTCATAGCCGTTGACGAAGGTGCCCGGCGAGGAGAAGGTGCCGGTGTTGTTCTCGATGAGGTAGCCGTTGCCCTTCACGTCGATCCAGGAATCGGCCGAGTTCTCGCCGGAGATGCCCTTGCCGTCGAACTTGTTCCCTCGGATGACGCCGCCCTCGGTGCCTTCCTTGATGTCGATGTGCTCAGCGGCGATGCCGGGCCCGAACGTGTTGTCGAGAACCTGCACACGGTCAGAGCGGTCTCGCCCGCTGGAATCTCCGTAGCAGTCGAAGTTCGAGTTCGCGGAACCGAGGTAAACGCCCTCGCCGTAGCCGGGCTTGACCAATCCGACGCGGGTGATCTCCGAGTTCCGGATGGTCCCGTCGGCCGAGGAACGACGGAAGTGCACGCCTTCCTCCTCGATGTCTCGCACGAGCACGCCGTCGATGCTGACGTGGGTGGCCGTGTCGAGCACGATCCCCTTCTTCGACTCCGCGACCGTGACGCCCTTCACGTTCCAGTACGACGCACCGAACAGCCAGAGTCCGTAGCCGGAGTTCCAACCGGATGTCGGCTGCGGGCATCCGGACAGCGTCCCGGACGTGCCGTTGTTGATGATGATCGCGCTGCGCGGACCCGTGAGAGTGATCGGCTTGGCCGCCGTACCGGAGTCGGTGGCGATGAAGCTGCCGCGGTACGTGCCGGCCGCGAGTCGGATCGTCTGCCCTGGCTCGGCCGCAGTCAGAGCGGCACTGAGCTCGGCGGCGGTGTCGACATCGACGATGTCACCGCTACCGGGGCCCGGGTCGACGGGGCCGCCCGGTGTTCCTGCCGTGCCGTAGACCTGCAGCTCCCACAGCGAGTAGCCGTAGGTGGTGCCGCGCGCGGTGCCGAATACGCGGAGGTACCGGCCCGTGCCGGCCAAGCCCGTGAACTCGTCCGTGCCGCCGTTGCCTGCGGTCTCCGTCTTCAGAGGCGTCCAGGTCGAGCCGTCGGTGGACATCTCCACACGGTATTTCGACGCGTAGGCGGCCTCCCATTTCAGGACGACCTTCGAGACCTTGGCCCCGGTGCCGAGGTCGACTGTGATCCACTGCGGGTCGACGCCTTCCGTGCTCGCCCAGCGCGTGGTCATGGAGCCATCGACGGCATGGGACGCGGGGAACTCGGAGGTCTCCACGGAGGATGCCGTGACCGGCTTCCCCTGCGAGATGAGGGTCTCCGTCGGGTTCGACGTCGGTGTCGGTGTCGGTGTCGGTGTCGGTGTCGGTGTCGGTGTCGGTGTCGGTGTCGGTGTCGGTGTCGGCGTGGGTGTCGTGGTCGGCGTCGGCGTCGGCGTGGCTGTTGGCGTTCCGCCACCGCCTCCCGTGACGGACTTGAGGAACAGCGAGTCCCCAGCATCCGTCAACTCGTCATGCACGCCGTGCCCATCTCCGTAGTCCAGCGTCTCGCGAGACGCCCAGTCGGTGATCGGGGTGCCGCCTTGATCGAGGTGGTGCCAGCCGGTGCCGTTCCAACCGAACTGGAGAATACGGTGCCGGTCGGGCAGATAAGGCGTGTAGGCCGCCGCGTCGTCACCCAGCTGCTTGCTCATGTCGTTGTTGAAGAAGACGTTCATCGGCCCGGACGAACCAGACCACTTCACCGCCTTCTGGCCGGCACCCCACCAGATCGGGAACCAGTTCGAGTCGTCCGGCCCGCCGCCGCCTTCCTCACCGCAGTTGGAGCTGCAGTTTCCGGAACGGTGCGCATAGGGCACGGTGACCTTGTTGAGCTCGAAGAGGTTGTTGCGCTCCCACCCGCCGTGCAGGTTCAGGTCGGAGTCGAAATCGTTGCCGATCACGACGTTGCCCGATGCCGCCCACTGGAACGTGAAGTGGCGGAGGTTGCGAGAGATGTTGTCGGCGTAGAGCGAGTCCCAGACGCGCGAACCACGGAAGTAGCCGTTGCCGCCCTTGCCCTTGTTCCACGAGCCGTCGAGCTTGTTGTCGACGATCTGCAGGTTCTTCGCCTCTTCGGTGACGATCGGATGCGATCCGGTCATCTCCGCGCGGATGCCGCGCACCCACGAGTCGGCAGCCCACTTGAACACGATGCCGTGCATCGCCTGGTCGGGAGCAAGGTTGCCGTAGTTGTTCTTCGCGTCTGCGGCATCCGCCCCCTCGATCACCTGGGTGAAGGCGAGCGACTCGATTCCGACGCCGACGACGGGATCGACGATCGGCGATGCCTTCGAGGCATAGACCTTGCCGCCGATACCGGCCGATCCGTCGGAGGTCGAGTTCACCGGAACGTCGTATTCGAGCGGCTTGTCGAGCGTGATGGTGCGGGCGGTGGAGTCGCTCGCGACGATGCGGAAGATCTGCTGGCGCATGTGCAGGTTCTGCAGCGGATGCGTGGCCTGCACCGCCTCCTGCTCTTCGTAGAACTTGATCGAGTTGGCTGCTCTGATGTTGACGAGAGCGCCGACCCCGAGAGTCGTCATCGATCCCGTCGTGGCGAGGTGCACGACGGTGTCACCGGCACGGGCGGAGTAACCGGCATCGCCGTTCTTGGCGCGCAGCGCGACGCCGACCTTCCAGTGCACGTTGACGGTGCCCTCGAAGAGGTCCTTGCGGTTCGCGGGGGCGGCGGCGTAGTCGCTCGCATACGCCGTGTGCACGCCGCGCGACTGCACGCGGAACAGACCGCGTCCCGGCCACAGCCAGCCGCCGGTGCCCTGACCCGAGGTCATCGCGTCCTTGTCCCACTCGGATCCGTCGGGGGTGATCGTGTCGTAGCGGGTGGCGGCATCCGGTCGATAGACGAGCGTGGTGCCGGTCGCCGCATCCGATCCCGCACCACGGATGACGAGGTAGTCGGCGTCGACGTGCAGCTCGCCGGTGACGTCGAGCTGCCCTGCCGGAAGCGTGATGCGGCTGAGGTTGTCGAAGCCGGCTGTCGGCGAGCAGCCGGTGCGGATCGCGTCGATCGCGGCTTGGATCCCCGCGGTGTCATCGACGCCGTCGCCGGCGGTCACGCCGTGTGTGCTGGTCATCTCGGCCGCCGTGATGTCGCATGCCGCGCGGGGGGCGAGGGCGGCGGTGTTCGGGAGCTCTGCACCGCCGCGGTAGCCGGCCTTGCTCCAGTCATAGAGGCCGGTGATCGGGGCGCGCCGGTTGCCTGCGCTGAGATCGAGACCCTCGGTGATGCCCGGCTCTGCGGCGGATGCCGGAGCAGTGGCGGACTGCACCGCCAGGCCGAGCGG
This sequence comes from Microbacterium sp. LWO13-1.2, assembly GCF_038397725.1. Classification (NCBI taxonomy): domain Bacteria; kingdom Bacillati; phylum Actinomycetota; class Actinomycetes; order Micrococcales; family Microbacteriaceae; genus Microbacterium; species Microbacterium sp. LWO13-1.2. The sequence goes on along the minus strand of NZ_CP151634.1, from coordinate 1,644,071 downwards.
GATCGCGACGATCACCGCGGCGAGCGCGGCGATGGATCTGCGGACGGAAGGATGAGCGTGCGACATCGGTGTCTCCTACTCGGCGGGAACTGCTTCTCGACGGTTCGTGCGCCACGTGATTAGTAAACGTTCTTACCGTTCAGTAGCGTGCCGCCTCAGAGTATCTGGCAAACGGTTGCCATTCAATGGAGAAACTGATCTTTTTCACGGCGCCCCTCTCGCGGCCGCGCCACGACCGTTGTGGGAAATCATGAAATGTCGCCGTGATGTTGGCCGACAACAACAAGGCGACGGCGGCGCGACCGCCCACACTTTGGTACATCGCGATGCGCCGTCGACGTGAACTCGTCAACGATTCCCGGCGCATCGATGAGCTCGCGGCAGTGCAGCCGTGAGACGCCGAGCCCGGAGGTTGAAGAACATGTCCCAGACTGCAGAGCGAGAAGACGACGCGACAGTCGAGGCCCGGCCCCCGCGAACGATCCTCGGGCACCCCATCGGCCTCGCCAACCTCCTCGGAGTCGAACTGTGGGAGAGGTTCTCGTTCTACGGCATGGTGACGATCCTGCCGTACTACCTCTACTACTCCCTCGACGAAGGCGGGCTGGGCATCCCGCAGCCCGCCGCACTGGGATTCGTCGGGGCGTACGCAGGATTGGTGTACCTGTCGACCATGCTCGGCAGCTGGCTGGCGGATCGCGTGCTCGGAATGGAGCGCATGGTCTTCTACGGCGGGTTCGTCGTGATGCTCGGTCATGTCGCACTGGCACTGCTGCCGGAATTCGGTGGCGTCTCGACCGGGCTGGTGCTCGTGGCGATCGGAGCCGGGGCGCTCAAGGCGAACGCATCGTCCCTGCTCGGCACGCTGTACGCCCGGGATGACCGGCGAACGGACAGCGGATTCTCGATCTTCTATCTCGGCATCACTGTCGGTTCCTTCTTCGGACCGCTGCTGACCGGCCTGCTGAACGACTCGCGCGGCTTCCACTTCGCGTTCGGCGCAGCGGCGGTCGGCATGCTCCTCGGGCTCGTGCAGTACGTGGCTTTCCGTCGCAACCTCGGCACGGCCGGAAAAGCTCCAGGCAACCCGCTGCCGCGCACTGCGATCACGAGAACGGTCGTACTCGCCGTCGCGGCCGCCTCGGTCGTCGCCGCCGCGTTGCTGACCGGGGTGGTGAATCTGTCGAACCTTGCGCAGGTGCTGAGCATCGTCGTTTCACTTGCGGCCGTCGTGTACTTCGTGGTCATCCTGACCAGCCCGAAGGTGACGAAGGACGAGCGCTCCAGGGTCCGGGCTTTCATCCCCATGTTCCTGTCCATCACCGTCTTCGCTGCTCTGTTCACCCAGATGTTCACGGCATTCGCCGCCTACTCCGACGAGCGGATCGACTGGAACATCTTCGGGTGGACGGCCCCGTCATCCTGGCTGTTCCTCGCGGAGACCGTCTGGGTGATGCCGCTGCTCGCGATGGCCAGCGCGATCTGGGTCCGCCTGGGGGACCGTGCTCCGTCCACGCCGACGAAGCTCGGCGTGGGAATCATGCTCAGTGGAATCTGCTTCCTGCTGTTCCTGCCGTTCGCGGGCGGCACCGGCAAGACGACCCCGGCCCTGTACGTCTTCCTCATCCTCCTGATCCTCGCCGTCGCCGAGGTGCTCGTCGCGCCGATCGGACTCGCGGTGACGACGAAGCTCGCGCCTCAGGCCTTCCGTGCGCAGCTGATGGCGCTGTACTTCATCGCCTCAGCCCTTGGATCCTCGCTCTCCGGCGTGATCGGAAGCTTTTACCACTCGACGAGCGAGTTCGCCTATTTCCTGGTGATCGGCCTCGCGGGCGTCGCCGCGGGCGGCCTGATGTTCGCCTTCGGTCCGTGGATCCGTCGCCACCTGGGGCGCGTGCGCTGACACCGGATGCCGTTCACCCGCCGTCCCTCGCCGATTCTGAAGATCAGCGGGAAAGGTATCCGCGCAAGGCCGCGGCTTCGGAAGCGAGGAGGTCCGGGTCGGCGTCGGGAATGAACTCGAGCAGGGCGTCGCGTGGAGGGCGCTCGGCGGCGGATGCTGCCGCGAAGAACCGACTCCACAGCTCATCGCGGGCGCGCAGCGGCAGCCTCTCATTCGTCGGCCACCAGGAGAAGACATGCGCGGCGCTCGTATGCGCCGCGATCGCGCGGTACTCGGCGAGCGCGACATCATCGGGCGCCGCGACCGTCGGCTGCCAGTAGGTGGTGAGCGCGGCGCTGCCGACATCGGCAAGGAGCCGCAGCGTCGTCGGCGCCGTGTCGGCGAGGGTTCCGGAGTGGAACTCGAGCGCCAATCCGATCCCCCTCGCGGACGCCTCGGACGTCGCCGACTGGAGCCGCGCGACGGTGCCGGCCCAGTCCGCCTGGGTCGCCTCACCCGAGCCGACAGGGCCGGCCCAGATACGGATGCGATCGGCTCCGAGCGCCTCGGCGCTGTCCAGGATCGGAGTGAGCTCCTCCCCCGACCCCGCCCGGAAGTACGAGCCGTACGAGCAGACGGCGAGTCCGGCATCCACCGTCGCCCGAGCGACCTGCGCGGCGCGCACGGCGTCACCGGGCGGGACGTGCACGTCGCCGCCCCACTCGATCACCTCGAGCCCGGCGTCCGCCGCCAGCCCCACGATCCGCTCGGGCGGGAGCTCCCGGAAAGTCACCGAGCACAGCCCCGGCCTGATCGTCGTCATACGTTCATCCTGTCAGGGCAGGTGCGGGGCGACTACGGCGCCGAACGCCTCGGCGGTGCGACGGACGACATCGGCGGGAGCATCCGCCCAGATGTCGGCGTTGAAGAGCTCCACCTCGATGTCGCGGACGTACCCGGTCTCGATCACCGCACGCGTGAGCGCACCGAAGTCGATCACACCATCACCCATGTAGTGCCGTGACAGCAGCACGTCCGCGGCCAGCGGCGTCTTCCAGTCGCACACCTGGTACGTGGCGATGCGCCCCTCGCGGCCGGCTCGAGCGATCTGCTCGAACACCTGCGGGTCCCACCAGATGTGGAACGTGTCGACGGCGGCTCCGACCACATCGGGGTCGAAGTCGGCGGCGATATCGAGTGCCTGACCGAGAGTCGAGACGACGGCACGGTCGGAGGCGTACATCGGATGCAGGGGCTCGATCGCAAGCGTCACGCCCGCCGCCTTCGCATCCGGTGCGAGCGTGCCGATCGCGTCGCGCACACGCTCTCGCGCGCCGACGAGGTCGCGGGACCCCTCCGGCAACCCGCCGGCGACGAGCACCAGCACGGCCGTCGATCCTTCGGCGCCCGCGGCGGCGAGTGTCGCGGTCTCCTCGATCGCCCGGCGGTTGTCATCGAGCGCGGCATCCCGCTCCGGCCCCTCCGGCAGCGTGAAGAAGCCGCCACGGCAGTGGGTCGAGAAACGCAGACCGGAATCGGACAGCATCCGCGCGGCGACGTCGAGGCCGACCGCGTTCACCGGCTCGCGCCAGAGTCCGATGGACTGCACTCCGGCTTCGGCCGTGACCTGAAGCGCCGTGGCGAGGTCGGCGTACTTGATGGTGGCCTGGTTGATCGACAGACGCGGGTGGGCGGCGCTCATGCGTCCACTCCGTTCACGCGCAGCATCCCGTGCCAGCGCTCGCGCGCGAGCTCTGGATTCTCCAGGGCGAGCGAGGCGTTCGCGAGCTCGACGATGCGGCTCAGGTGCGGCAGGCTGCGGGCGGAGTGCAGGCCGCCGACCATCTGGAACGCGGGCTGGTGCCCGTTCAACCAGGAGAGGAACGCGACGCCCGTCTTGTAATAGAACGTCGGCGCGGCGAACACCTGACGGCTGAGCTCCTCGGTCGGGCCGAGGATCTCCAGGTATCGAGCGGGGTCGCCGGCGTCGAGCGCCTGGATCGCTGCGGATGCCACCGGAGTGATCGCCGCGAATGCGCCGAGCAGCGCATCGGAGTGGCTGTCGCCCTGTCCGACGGTGTCGCCTCCGATGAGGCCGACGTAGTTGAAGTCGTCACCGGTGAACATGCGCACGCCCTCGGGCAACTGCGATCGCACCGAGATCTCGGACTCCGCGTTCAGCAGGCTCATCTTCACACCGGCGACCTTGCCTGGGTTCTCGCCGATGATCTCCAGCAGCACCTGGGATGCCGTCTGCCAGTCGTCCGCGCCGAAGTATCCGGCCAGCTCCGGGTCGAAAGCGGTGCCGAGCCAGTGCAGCACGACCGGAGTCGTGGCCGTCTCGAGGACCGCGCGGTACACGCGACGGTAGTCGGCGGCATCCTGCGCCACCCTGGCGAGATGGCGGGAGGCCATCAGCACAGGACCTGCGCCCTGCTCCTCGGTGAAGTGCAGCTGCTCCTTGTACGCGTCGATCACCTGATCGAGCGAGATGCGGGAATCAAGAACGTGATCGGTGTTCACGCCCACGACGACCGAACCGCCCTCCTCACGGGCGACCTCGGCGCTGCGGGAGATCAGCTCGCGCGTGGCCGCGGCATCCAGCCCCATGTTGCGCTGCGCGGTGTCCATCGCGTCGGCGACGCCGAGGCCCCACGAGTAGACGTTGCGGCGGAACGCGAGAGTCGAATCCCAGTCGATGTCGGCCGGCTGACCCGGAGTGTTGTCGGCCGAGACGCGCGGCACGACGTGCGCTGCGGCGTAGGCGACTCGGCTCCGCAGCGGAGCCGTCGGTCGCGCATAGGCTCCCGCGGCGTTCAGCGGCGCTTCGGACAGGGACCCGTCGGCGGCGAGAAGCGTCAGCCCTGCCATCAGAGGGACAGCTTCTCGATGGCGACCTTGCGTCCTTCGGCACTCGAGATGAGACCGGCCTCCGCGAACTGCACGCCCTTCGCACCCGCGAGCAGGTCGAACGGGTAGACGGTGCCGAACACGTACGACTCCAGGTACTCCTCCCACTGCTGGCGGAAGCCGTTGAGGAACACGTCGTTGGTCGGCACGTTCTGCCAGTCGGCGTCGTAGTCGCGGGTGTCCTCGAGGTCCGGGTTCCAGACCGGCTTCGGAGTGGCGTTGCGCGGCTGGATCTTCGCCCCGAACAGACCGACGACAGCGGAGCCGTGGGTGCCGTCGACCTGGAACTCGACGAGCTCGTCGCGGTTGACGCGGACGGTCCAGCTCGAGTTGATCTCGGCGACGATGCCGCCCTCGATCTCGAAGATGCCGTATGCAGCGTCCTCGGCGGTTGCGGTGTACTTCTCGCCGTTCTCATCCCAGCGCTCCGGGATGTGCGTCGCCGCCTGCGCGTAGACGCTCTTCACCTCGCCGAAGAGGTTCTCCAGCACGTAGTTCCAGTGCGGGAACATGTCGCTGATGATGCCGCCGCCGTCTTCGGTGCGGTAGTTCCAGCTCGGCCGCTGAGCCGGCTGCCAGTCACCCTCGAAGACCCAGTAGCCGAACTCGCCGCGCACCGAGAGGATGCGGCCGAAGAAGCCGGAGTCGATGAGGCGCTTGAGCTTCTGCAGGCCGGGCAGGTAGAGCTTGTCGTGCACGACGCCGGTCTTGACGCCGGCTTCCTGGGCGAGGCGCGCGAGCTCGAGGGCCTCTTCGAGGGACTCGGCGGTCGGCTTCTCGGTGTAGATCGCCTTGCCTGCGGCGATCGCCTTGCGGATCGCGGATGCGCGGGCCTTCGTGACCAGGAAGTCGGCGTAGATCTCCCACCGCGGGTCGGCGAGCGCCGCGTCGAGGTCGGTCGTCCAGTCCTCGATGCCGTGGAGGGCAGCGAGCTCGGCGAGCTTCTGCTCGCTGCGGCCGACGAGGATCGGCTTGACCGTGACGCGGGTGCCGTCGGAGAGTTCGATGCCGCCCTGGTCGCGGATCGCGAGGATCGAGCGCACGAGGTGCTGCCGGTAGCCCATGCGCCCGGAGACGCCGTTCATGATGATCCCGATCTCGCGGGTCGTCGTCTGTGACATTGCTGGTCCGTTCTCTGGGAAGTCGTTGCGCCGCCATTCGGGTAAGCGCTTTCCGACAGCATGCCACGGTTCCGTGAGGACTGCAAGCGACTCCTCCCGCCGCGGCGCTTCGCAGAGCGCAAACGGCTGGATCTCGCCGCCAGATGGAGCCGTTTGCGCTCTGCGAAGAAGACGACATCGGCATGTTCAACTCTGTTCATCTGTTCACGTCTGTGCAGCCGCGGCTGTCACGATGACAGCAGCCGTCTCCCGACGACGGCTCATCATGCTGATTCGAGGAGGAGTCACGTGCACAAGACACGAACACGGATGCTGGCGGCAATCGCGGCGAGCGCGATCTGCCTGACCGCAGCACCCCTCTCGGCCGCGGCCGTCGAGGGCCTGCCCGGCGGAGTCCACTACGCCAGCGATCTCGACTGGATCACGGCGGACAACGGCTGGGGACCGGTCGAGAGGGACTTCAACAACGGCGCCAGAGCCGTCCCCGACACCACGCGCCAGAAAATCTCCATCCGCGGCACCGTCTACGACAAGGGACTCGGCACGCACGCTCCCTCGAAGATCGTCTACGAGGTGAACCAGGAGTGCACGCAACTGCTCGGCTACGTCGGGATCGACGACAGCCAGGCGGGCAAGGGACGCGTCGACTTCGTGGTCGCCGTCGACGGTGTGGAGCAGTTCCGTCTGCAGCGCACCGGCTCCGATCCTGCTGGCCGGTTGAACCTCGATCTCCGGGGTGCCGACCTGATCGAGCTCCGCGCCGAAGCGGGCCCTGAGGGGAACGGCAACGATCACGCGGACTGGGCCGACCTGAGGTTCAACTGCACCGACGCCTTCCTCGCGCAGCCCCTCACGCTCACTCCGCAGGACGCGGATCTCTCGCTGCTCTCGCCGGGGATGCCCGTCACCCTGCGGGTCGAAGGCGCGAACCCGCAGACCCCGGTGACCGTTGCGTTCGACGGCGAGCCGACCGTCACCAACGCCGACGATCAGGGCGTCGCCCTCGTGACATTCGTCGTGCCGGCAGACGCCCAGAAGGGCGACCACACGATCACCGCGTCCGCTCCGTCTCTGTTCGACACGATCGCCGAGGGGACCATCGCGGCACGCGTCGTGCGCGTCTCCGACCAGGCCTACTTCGTCGACTGCTCGCGCGAGGAACCGGGCGACGGCACCGAGCAGGCGCCGTTCTCGTCGCTGGAGGAACTGGCCGGCGTCGGCGCGTTCTACCCCGGCGAGCGCGTGCTGTTCCGGCGCGGCACCGAATGCCTCGGCACCTTCGCCCCGAACGGGTCCGGCTTCGACGACGCGCCGATCGTGGTCTCCGGTTACGGCGAGGGTGAACAGAAGGCCACGATCAACGGGAACGGCGCCCTCGCCGGCATCCACCTGCTGAACGTGAGCAACTGGACCGTCGACGGGATGCGGGTGATCAATCCGGGCACCCCCGATCAGCGCCGCGTCGGCATTCTTTACGAGATCAATGACGGCACCGTGCGACGAGGAGTCGTGCTCACGAACAACCACGTCGAGAAGGTCGCCGGCTGGTCAGACAAGACCACACTCGGCAATGCGTTCTCCCGTTCGGCCGGAATCTCGGTGCTCGGTGACGGCGTCGGAGCATTCGCGGGCATCACGATCACCGACAACGAGGTGAACGACACCGCGGCCGGCGGAATCAAGCTCTCCGCGCCGGACACGACGAAGCTCTACAACACCGACGTCTACGTCGCCCGCAACGACATCCACGACGTCGGCGGAGACGGCATCGTGATCCACAACTCCGACAAGCCGGTCATCGAGTACAACTCGGCGATCGACCTCGGACACGGCGAGTACCCGTTCATCAACGGCAACTTCGCCGGCATGTGGCCGTACAACTCGGTCGACCCGCTGTTCCAGTACAACGTGGTCGGCAACAGCGTGCGCTCGATCTACGACTCCACCGCGTGGGACTGCGACATGAAGATCAAGGGCACGTGCACGTTCCAGTACAACTACTCATACGGCAACGCCGGCGGCTTCTACCTGGACTGCATCTCCGGCTGCGGGACGGCCTCCACGACGGCGAACGCCGTGCTCCGCTACAACGTCTCGCAGGACGACTGCCGCCTCGGCGGCGCCAGCGGAGGTCCCGGTATGCACCTCATCTACAACAACACCTTCTCGTGCATGAACCGACCGTTCGAAGACGACATGACCGCGCCGCGTGAGATGAAGAACAATATTTTCATCGCGCCGGGCGGAACGTTGAAGACCGCGAACGCCGTGTACTCGAACAACGCGTACTCGGGTGGCATCCAGCCCCCGGCGATCGAGACCGGCGCGGTCACCGCCGATCCCGGCCTGATCGCGGCGGGCAGCGGCCAGCAGACGCGTGAGCTGCCCGGCTATCGCCTCGCGGTGGGCTCGCCCCTGATCGGTGCGGGCACGGCGATCGCCGACGCCGGTGCGCAGGACTTCTTCGGGAACCCGATCCCCGCGGATGCTCCGAACATCGGCGCCGATCAGGGAACCGGGGTCGCCGTCGCCCCACTCCCCTTCACCGCCCTGGTCAACCAGACGTCGGTGGCGAGCGCGGCGAATCCGCGCAACGGCGCGATCACGACCGACTACCGGGTGTTCTCCGCGTCGGCGCTGGCGGACGCCGGACTGCGGGTCGGCGAGCAGGTCAGGGCGTTCGACACCGAGATCGACTGGCATCCGAATGCGATCGGCACGCCGGACACCGTGAAGGCGGCCGGGCAGCAGTTGGCGCTCGAAGGATCCGGCGATGCTCTCGTCGTGGTCGGCTTCTCGACGGGGCAGGCGACCGCCGGAACGGCGACGGTGCACTATCAGGACGGCAGCAGCCAGAAGGTCGTGATCGAACTGCCGCTGTGGTCGACGGCGGACGCCGGCAGCGACCCCGACACGACCCTCATCGGCAGCGCCTCGTCGTATCTGAAGCGCGACCGCCCGTATCTCGGCGGCACCGTCGCCGAGATCCAGGGCGCGGCATCCGTCTTCGCGCAGCGGATTCCGCTGTCCGGGAAGCCGGTCGCCAGTGTGACGCTGCCCGCGGGCAGCGCGATGGTGGGCGAAGGGCTGAACCTGTTCGGTGCCGGACTGCATCAGGCCGACGTGAACGCGGCGGCCTCAGTGAGCACCCGCTGCAACGGCGGCAAGGCAGAGCTCGCCGTGACAGTGAGCAGTTCGGAGAACCGGGCGATCACGGTCACCGTGACGACACCATTGGGCACCAAAGCCGATCAGCGCCTCGCATCCGGGAAATCGATGACGGTGTCTTTCAAGGCCCCGCTGCGGTTCCCTGCCGGAACCGTCGAGGTGACGGCGACGGCCGGCGGCGACACCACCACACTCGAGGTCCCCTACGCAGCGCGCAGCTGCCGCTGAACCCTTCACCCGGGCGGCACGTCTCTCGCGAGAGACGTGCCGCCCGGACTCACGCAGGATGCATGCCCATGAACACGCCCACCCGGCGACTCGCTAGCCTGATGCCGTGATAGCCGAGGAGAGACGCGAGCGGATTCTTCGCGAACTCGTGCTGCGGGGCCGGGTCGAGGTGCCAGAGTTCGCCGCACGCCTCGGCCTCTCCGGCATGACGATCCGCCGCGATCTGGCTGTACTCGCCGAGCGCGGGCTGCTCCGGCGGGTGCACGGCGGCGCTGTGCTGCCCGACGCGGCGGATGCGCCGGCGATCGGCGCGCGCGGCATCGGCTCGTCAGGCAGGCCGATCGCGACGATCGGGCTGATCGTGCCGGATGCCACGTATTACTTCCCGCCCGTCATCCGCGGCGCGAGCGATGCGGCCAGGGCGGCCGGTGTCCGGCTCGTGCTGGGAACGACGAGCTACGACGCCCGCGAGGAGGCGCGCCAGCTCATCCGGCTCAGCGAAAGCGGCGTCGACGCGATCATGCTCGTCACGGCACGGCCGCAGATCGACGACCAGGCCACGTGGGACACGATCGCGAAGATCGGCACGCCCGTGGTTCTGGTCGAGCGCTCAGCCGGCGGCGCTCCGACCTCGCTGCGCATCGACGCGGTCCGCAGCGATCACAGCTACGGCGCCGAGATCGCGGTCGATCACCTGGCTGAGCGCGGTCACCGCAGCGTCGGCCTGCTCTGCCGCGAGAGCGCGACGGCACCCTGGATCGTGCGGGGTCATGCCAGGGCGATCGAACGGTGGGGACTCGACCCGAGCGCGCCGGTCGCCACCGCCCCGTCCCCGCGATGGGGCGACGGGTCGACCGCTGACGTGCTGCGGCAGTTCCTGGACGGCTGTCTGGCCGCCGGGGCACGGGCGGCACTCGTCCTTCCCGACGACCTCGCCCTCGGTCTTCTGGGCGTCGCGGAGGAGCGCGGGCTGCGCGTCCCCGAGGACTTCGCGATCGTCGCATACGACGACGAGATCGCGTCGCTCGCCAGCGTGCCGCTCACGGCCGTCGCACCTCCCAAGCTCGCCGTCGGTCGCCGGGCTCTGGAGACCTGCTTCATGAGGCTCGAGGAACGAGACGAGACGCCCTCGCAGCGCACCAAGCTCGCACCGGCCTTGAACGTGCGCGACTCGACCTAGACGCGCGAGCCCGAGGTCGATTCGGCTCGATTCGATCTCCCGGAGCTCCGTCAGAGCCCCCCGACGGGCTCCGCGCTGAACAGCTCCGTGATCATGTCGTACCCGGCCCCGCGCGCGAAGATGTCGCCATCCGCCGGAACGGTGACCAGGAACGGCGGCACGGCGTCACCGAACGCGTACTCCGCCGTGAAGGCTTCCCGACACGCCTCCTCGAACACGGTCTGGCCGATCTCGGCCGCAAGCACGAGCACCACCCGCTCAGGGCCGAACATCTTCGACGCATTCGCGATCGCGAGCCCGAGCTTCGCCCCGCCATCGCCGAGCACAGCGGAGGCGGCCGGGGCGACGAGATCAGACGGATCGATCCCGCGGGTCTCGAGAGCCTGCCGCAAGCCCCACACGCTGCTCTGCGTCTCGAGGCATCCGTGAGCCCCGCAGTGGCAGAGCGCCCCACCGTCTCGACGACCGATTGCGGAATGCGCGAAGCCCCCCGCCCCGCCCCGGAATCCGCGGTGGATCCGCCCGTGCGTCAGCATCGACGCGCCGAGACTCGCACCGACGCTGAACACGATGACGTCGCGCTCTGCAAGATCGGTGTCGAGGAGGAGGAGTCCCGTGGTGAAGCTGTTGACGAGGCTGTCGATCGCTACCCGCCGACCGAGGCGGCCGGCGAGCATCGCGGCGAACGGCACATCCTCCCAGCCCAGCGCCCCGCTGTGGCGGACGATGCCGCGAGGACGGTCGACGACACCGGAGAGCGCGACGCTGACGCCCCGGAGCTCGGAACCAGGATGGCTCGCGATCACGGATGAGACGGCCGCAGCAACGATGTCGGCGGCAGTGTCGGGAGTCGTCGAGGAGAGCGGGACCTGCAGGGTCGAGACGACGTCTCCGCGCAGATCCACGAGCGCGATCTCGACGGCGTCTGGTGAGAGCTGCACGCCGGCGACGACGACCGCATCCCTGCCGAGCTGGAGCAACCGCGCGGGGCGGCCTCCCGTGCCACGCAGCACATCGCTTTCGAGGAGCAACCCTTCCCCGACGAGCTGCCCGGTGATCCCCGTGACCGTGGCCGGGCTGAGACCTGTGGAGCTCGTGATCTCGGCGCGGGACGTCGTGCCCCTGCGACGCACGACATCGAGGACGAGCGCCTCGTTGATCTCCCGAATGAGCGCCTTGCTGCCGACGCGCCCCGCCGCACGCTCCGCTGTTGCCTCGTCGGCCATCGCCACTCCTTCGTCGTCAGGTCGTCCCTTGATTCTATTATTTTTGTCATTGACAAAACGAATATCGGCTGATTGAATTCTCGGCATGTCGAACGACGCCGTCCGAGTAGCGGACTCCGAGCCGCATCCCACCGCGCGCATCCTGGTGAGCATCGCCACGGCCGAGCGCACCGCGTTCTTCCCGACCGCGGCGCTGAACGCCCTCGCGGCACGAGCATCCGCGTTCGATACCGGCGAGCCCGCGGCGATCACCTCATCCGCGGCGCTCGCGCAGACCGAGATCGCCGTCGTCGCATGGGGATTCCCGCGGCTGGACGCCGACCTGCTGTCGCGGATGCCGCGTCTGCGCCTTGTCGTCAACGCCGCCTCCTCCGTGCGCGGCCTCGTCAGCGATGCGTTCTGGGACGCCGGGATCCCGATCAGCCAGGCGGGGGCGGCCATGTCGCCTGCCGTCGCCGAGATGTCGCTCACGCTGACGCTCGCATTGCTGCGCCGCACGCACCGCATGGATCACGCGCTGCGCACAGGTCGCCCCTGGGACCAGGCGCGAGCGATCGATCGTGCACGGGAGATCTCCGGGTCGCGCATCGGCGTCATCGGCGCGTCCCGCACCGGACGCGAGTTCATCCGGATGTGCCGCGCTCTGGGCGCGCAGGTGCGGGTGTACGACCCGTATCTCCCGGCGGGCGACCCGCTCACAGCGTTCGCGACGGATCTCGCCGACCTGCTCGCCACGAGTGACATCGTCGCCGTCCACGCTCCGGCGACGGCGGAGACCTCCGGGATGCTGGGCCGTGAGCAACTCGCGTCGATGCGCGACGGCGCCGCCCTCGTCAACACAGCGCGGAGCTCGATCATCGACATGGACGCCCTGTACGGCGAGGTCGCCTCCGGCCGGCTGGACGCCGCGCTGGACGTGTTCGACACCGAGCCGCTGCCGCTGGACGATCGCTGGCGCGAGCTTCCGAACGCCCTGCTCACCGCCCACGTATCCGGTGCTACCGCAGAATCACGCGCCCGAGCCGGACGGATCGTGATCGATGAGATCGACCGGTTCCTCGCCGGTGCGCAGCTCCAGCACCGCATCACTCGCGAAGCACTCGAGAGGATGGGCTGAGATGGCGCGCAGCATCCTGCTCCTGCACTGCCACGACCTCGGTCGCTTCCTCGGCGCATACGGGGTCACGACGGTCAGCACTCCGCACCTGGACCGATTGGCCGCCGAATCGACGGTGTTCGAGTCGGCCTTCGCCACATCGCCGCATTGCAGCCCTGCGCGCGCCTCGTTGTTCACCGGGTCGTACCCGCAGCAGCACGGCGTGCTCGGGCTCACCCACGAACCCTTCGGCTGGGATCTGATCGACCCGACCACGCACATCGCGCACCGGTTGAGCCGGCTCGGGTACGCCACCGAGCTCATCGGCGTCCATCATGAATCCCGCACGCTCCCCGACGATGAGCTCGCCTCCCGACTCGGATTCGGCCTCGTGCGCACCGGCGGCGATCGCGACGTGGTGGTCGAGCGCACCACCGATGCGCTCCGGCGAGCGGCGTCGTCCGATCAGCCCTTCTACCTCCAGGTCGGATTCCACGAGCCTCACCGCACCCCCTCCCGTCGCGACCGCGACGGCATCATGGGCTTCCTCGGCGACGGCTTCGAGGCCGACGAATCGCGCGGCGTCTCGGTTCCGGCCTACCTCTCCGACACCGCCGAGGCGCACGAGGAGATGGCCGAGCTGCAGGGCGCGGTCCGGCACATGGACGAGGGCGTCGGCGCCATCCTCGCCGAACTCGATCAGCTCGGCCTCGCCGAAGACACCCTCGTCGTATTCACCACCGACCACGGTCTCGCGCTGCCTCGCGCGAAGTGCACGCTGTATGACGCCGGCGTCGGCGTCGCGCTGTTCATGCGGGTGCCAGGTGCGGCGGCCTGGCACGGCCGACGCATCCGCAGCCTGGTCAGCCACGTCGACGTCGTGCCCACGCTTCTCGAGCTCGCGGCATCCGCCGATCCCGCGGGCGCCGCCGGGACCAGCCTGGTCGCACTCGTCGAGCACGACGCGGCACCACGCGCCTTCACGTTCGGGCAGCTGACGTACCACACCTATTTCGACCCGAAGCGCTCCGTTCGGTCGGCCGATGCGAAGCTCATCCTCAACCTGTCCAACGCTCCGCGCGCGATGGACCCGACCCAGTCCTGGATGCACCGCAGCATCCCGGTGGACCTGACCGGGCCCACCATCGGGACCAGCCCACTGATGGAGTTCTACGACCTCGGCGCCGATCCTGAGGAGCTCGTCAATCTCATCGACGAGCCGGCACGGGCACCGCAGATCGCCGAACTCGCCACCGCGCTGCAGGAATGGATGCGCGAAACCGAAGATCCGCTGCTGTCGAGCCCGGCATCGCCGCGGCACCGTCTCGCTCTGACGAGTCTGGACCGCATCGCACGGATGCACCGAGCCGAACCGATCGACGCCCCCGCCTGACCTGCAACACACCCCTGAGAGAAAGATCACTGCAATGACGCACCGCATCGTACGAGCCACCGCCCTCACCGGCGTCGCCCTTCTGGCACTCACCGCCTGTTCCTCTCCCTCTGCGGAGACGGAGAAGCCCGTCGATGGCGAGGCGAAGGGCGAAGTGACGCTGTGGATGTACCCGGTCATCCGCGACGAAGCGGCCAGCAAGAGCTTCTGGGAGGACACCGAAGCGTCCTTCGAGAAGGCCAATCCCTCGATCGATCTCACCATCGAGCTGCAGACGTTCGACAAGCGGGACGAGCAGATCTCGGCTGCTCTCGCCGCCAACTCCGGCCCCGACATCGTTCTGATCACGCCGGACCAGGCGGCGACGTACCTCAATGTCGGCGGCCTGCTCCCGGTCGACGACGCGATCGCTGCCGAGCGCGACGTCTTCTACCCGGCGACGCTGGATGCCGCGACGTTCGAGGACGAGCTGTACGGTGTTCCGCTGTTCCAGAACGTCTTCACCACGGCCTACAACAAGGCCCTGTTCGAGGATGCCGGTCTCGATCTGCCGAAGACCTGGGACGACATCCGCGATGCTGCGCCCGTGCTCGCCGAGAACGGCGCCGCCGTGCTCGACTACGTGGGCTCGCCCGAGCAGACCCTCAACCTCACCTTCTATCCGCTGCTGTGGCAGGCAGGCGGCACCGTCTTCTCCGAGGACGGCACCGAGATCGCGTTCGACTCGAAGGAGGGCGTCGAGGCGCTCGAGTTCCTGGTCGACTTGAAGAAGGAAGGCGGCATTCCTGCGGATGCAGCCACCCAGACCACCGGCATCGAAGGCTCCCCCGTCGCCGCCGGCAAGGTCGGCATCCGTTCCACCACGTCGCCGGCCGAGCTCGCCCAGATGCGGGCCGCGCTCGGCGAAGACGCCGTGGTGGTGGGCCCGCCGCTGAAGGGCGAGGCGCAGGCGACCTACGGGAACCCCGGCCTGCTGTCGCTCACTTCGATCAACAAGAAGGAGAACCGGGCGGCTGCCTACGAGGTGCTCTCGTTCCTCACGTCGGCTGACTTCCAGACCGAGTTGAACGCGACGGCCGGGAACTTCCCGACCCGCACCGACGTCGAGATCGCCGGCGCCGAAGCCGACAGGGCCGCGTACGAGGCGGCCCTCGAGGTGGCGAACCCCGGAGAGCCCAACCCGGCAGCACGCCAGGTCATGGCCGTCCTCGCGCCCTACATCCAGGCCGCTCTGCGCGGCGACATCTCCGCCGAGGAGGCTCTCGAGAAGGCCGCCGCCGAGGCGCAGGCAGCTCTCGACCGCTCCTGACCCGACCGGTGCGGGGGTTCGTCCCCCGCACCGCACATCCTCTGAGAGGAACGACATGTCCGTCAGCACCACATCACGACGAGCGTCGGATGCACGCCTCATCGCGGGCCGAGCCACGCGCCGCCGCGAGGCCTGGGCCGGGGTGCTCTTCATCCTGCCGACGCTGGTCATCTTCGCGCTCTTCAAGTTCCTCCCCATCGCGGGCGCAGGAGCCATGAGCCTGACCAGATACCGCCTGAACGGTGACATCGAGTTTCTCGGCGCCGAGAACTACACCCGACTCTTCGCCGACCCGCATTTCTGGCAGAGCCTCTGGGTGACTCTCGTCTACGTCGTCATCTTCGTTCCACTGATCATGATCATCTCTCTCGCCGGCGCGGTTCTCCTCAACCGTCTGGTGCGGATGAGCGGCTTGTTCCGGGCCCTGCTGTTCGTGCCGTACCTCAGTTCGTTCGTGATGGCCGGCATCATCTGGAAGTGGATCTTCGGCGTCGACGGCCCCCTCAACGCTGTGATCGCCTCGGTCGGGCTCGACCCTGTGCCGTTCCTCACCGGCGACCAGTGGCTCGTGCTTGCCAGCCTCGCGATGGTGGCCGTCTGGAAGGGGTTCGGATACTCGATGCTGATCTTCCTCGCGGGGCTCAAGGCCCAGCCGGCCGAAGTGCACGAAGCCGCGACGATCGACGGCGCGGGGCCGTGGAAGACGTTCTGGCACATCACGCTGCCGCTGCTGAAACCCGTGGTGTTCTTCGTCCTCGTCATCGAGACCATCGTCGGATTCCAGGTCTTCGACACGATCTACGTGATGACAGGCGGCGGCCCCGCCCGTGCGAGCTACAGCCTCATCTACTTCCTCTACGACCAGGGCTTCAAGTTCTTCGACTTCGGATACGCCGCGGCCGTCGGCATGGTCCTGTTCGCCATCGTCCTCATCCTCTCGCTCATCCAGCGAGGATTCTTCGAAAGGAAGGAGCGGTGATGACCTCTGCACTCGCCCCCCGTGTTACCGCTCCGAACTCCGGCGGTCACAGCGCAGCATCCGTTGCCCCCCGTCGCAGGCGGCGATCAGGCCAGCGGTGGACGGTCATCGCGCTCACCGCGATCTCGTTGTTCACGGTCGCCCCGCTGATCGCCGTCGTGGTCCTCGCGCTGTCTCCGGCGGACGCGCCGACGATCCCCTACGCGATCCCGGAGGCGCTGACACTCGACAACATCTTCCGCATCTTCCGCGTCGGCGAGTTCCCGACCTGGGTCTGGAACTCGGTCGTGTACTCCGTGGTGTCGGTCGTGATCGTGCTGTTCACCGCATCGATGGCCGCTTATGCGCTCGCCAGGAAGCGATTCCCCGGTCGCAGCGCGCTCCTGTGGTCGATCATCGCGACGCTCATGGTCCCGATGCAGGCAACACTCATCCCGACCTTCATCCTGGTCGCCGGCGCCGGAGGCGTGAACACGCTCTGGGGTCTCATCCTGCCGACGCTCGCGAACGCCCAGGCCGTCTTCCTGATCCGTCAGTTCATCATCGACATGCCCGATGAGCTCTTCGACGCCGCACGCATCGACGGCGCCGGCGAATGGCGCACGTTCGTCTCGATCGTGCTGCCGCTGCTCAAGCCGGTGCTGGCGACTCTCGCGATCTTCGTCTTCCTCTGGCACTGGAACGACCTCCTCTGGCCGCTCGTCGTCGGCCAGTCCGACGAGGCCCGCACGCTCACCGTCGGGCTGGCGACCCTCAACACCGAGACCGTGTCGACCTCGAACATCATGGCCGCCGCGCTGATCAGCTTCATCCCCTGCTTCCTGATCTTCATCTTCCTGCAGCGTCACATCGTGGAGAGCATCACCGCAAGCGGGATCAAGGGATGATCACGCAGGAGCCGATCAGATTCGGCCTGATCGGCGTCGACTCATCGCACGCCATCCAGTTCACCCGGCTTCTCGGCGACGGCCGCACCGGTCGGATCGAAGGCGGCACGGTTGCCACGGCGTGGCAGGGCCCGGTCTCCGCAGACTTCCCACCGAGCCGCGACCGCAGCGACGCGAACGCCGCCTTGCTGGCGGCAACGGGAGTCGAGATGCGCGATTCCGCTGAGGCGGTCGCCGAGGCGTCCGACGCACTTCTGCTGGTGAGCTCGGACGTGCGCACCCGTCGTGAGCAGTTCGCACGTGTCGCGCCTTTCGGGAAGCCCGTGTACGTCGACACCCGCTTCGCCGCAGGGTTGCAGGATGCCCAGCAGATGCTGCAGCTCGCGGAGGAATCGGGCTGTCTCGTGCTGAGCGGTTCGCCCAAGCGATTCACGCCGGAGTTCCAGACCGTGCTCTCGCAGGAGATCGAATCGATCGAGCTCACCGGGCCTCTGGTCGAGCAGCCAGGGCATCCGGGGCTCGCGTGGTACGGCGTGCATCTCGTGGACCTGGCCGTCGCGATCTTCGGGCCTGGGTGCATTCGCGTCGAGCCCGCGGGCAGCGGCGTGCGCATGGTGTGGCCGGACTCCAGGACAGCGACGATCGACGGACCCGCGGAATGGGCGCCGTGGACGAGAGGTCGCGCACGGACCGCGGAAGGCGATACCGCGTTCGAGATCGAAGCGAACGAGGACATGCTGACCGGCCTGCTGGCCTCGGTCGTGGAGTCCTGCCTCACCCGCGAACCGAACATCGATGCGGCGCAGATCCTCGAGATCTCCGAGCTCGTCGCCGCCGGTACCTCCGTGCGCGCGCGCCACGCGCCGGTCGACCTCACCCGACGACCGCCGCGCCCCAGCGCGATCTGAACCGGCAGGAGTCCATCGTGCTCGCGAATGACCGGGATGCCGAATGGTACGGTGTCCCGCGATGACTCTCGAGACCCCCAACGACTGCGGGGCGTCCTGCACCTGCGGGCCACCAGCTCGCAGCCGGCTGCTGTCGATCAACGTCGGCCCTCCCCAGTTCAGCGCGACCGCGGACCCTGGCGCGCATGCGGTGCGGCAGGCGGAGGTTCCGCCGGGACGATTCCTCATGGGCGATTCCTCCGGCGACGGCAATCACGGCGACGGCGAGGAGCCACGGCATCCGATCACCCTCGATGGGTTCTCGATCGACGCCACGACCGTGACCAACGATGATTTCTCGCGCTTCGCCGAAGAGACCGGGTACCGCACGGAGGCCGAGGTCTTCGGATACTCCGCCGTGTTCCACCTCGCGATCACCGCAGCAGAGAGCGACATCATGGGCCCGGCTGCTCGCACGCCGTGGTGGGTAGGGGTCAAGGGTGCGGATTGGCGGCATCCCGGCGGACGCCTCTCGGATGTCGACGGTGACGGCTTCGGAAGGCATCCCGCCGTGCACGTCAGCTGGAATGATGCCATCGCGTACTGCGAATGGGCCGGTCGTCGCCTTCCCACCGAGGCCGAATGGGAGTATGCCGCGCGCGGCGGACTGGACGCTGCCACGTATCCGTGGGGCGACGACGCGCCGGATGCCGGCGGCTGGCGGGCCAACATCTGGCAGGGGCGATTCCCCCACGACAACTCCCTCGACGACGGGTACCTCACCACCGCGCCGGCCGACTCATTTGCGCCCAACGGTTACGGACTCCACCAGGCGGTCGGCAACGTCTGGGAGTGGTGTCAGGACTGGTTCTCGGCGGGCTACTACCGAGACTCCCCGTCGTTCTCTCCCACCGGCCCCTCGACAGGCACAGAACGGGTACTGCGCGGCGGAAGCTATCTCTGCCATGACTCGTACTGCAACCGATATCGCAATTCGGCACGTTCCCGGAACACTCCGGATTCGTCGATGGGCAACGCCGGCTTCCGGACGGTCGCGCGATGAGCCGCGGGCGCCGCTTCCCGCGGCACGTCTATGACCACGGGCGGGAACCGGATGCACGATTCACGCTCGCCAACGAACGCACATTCCTCGCCTGGATCCGTACATCCCTTGCGCTGCTCGCTGGCGGCGTCGCGTTGGAGCTGCTCGGCCTCGACCTCGAACCGCGGCTGCGCTTGGCCGCGTCGCTGATCCTCGTCATCGCCGGCGCGGTCACACCCGTCCTGGCATGGCTCGGCTGGGGCCGCACCGAGCGCGCACTGCGCGAGGATGCACCGCTGCCCGGATCGCCGCTCGGAATCCTGCTCGGCGTCGCCGTCACGGCATCCGGCATCCTCGTCGTGCTCGCGACACTGCTGCGATGAAGCCGCCGTTCGATCCCGGTCTGCAGCTCGAACGCTCCGAACTCTCCTGGCGACGCACGTGTCTCGCCCTTGGCGCTGCGTCTCTCGTGGCGATGAGGCTGCTGCCGGCGGTCTTCGGCGATGCGCTCTGGACGCTCGGTGGCGCGGCAGGGGTCGCGCTGTCGACCACGCTGTGGATCGCCTCGCGGCGCCGCTCCCGCACGATGTCTGCCGCTCTCGACGAACAGGGTGATCGCGCGCGGCTTCCGGACGGAAGTCTCGCGCTGGCCCTCACCATCGGCCTCACCGCCTGTGGAGTAGCGTCCCTCGTCGTGGTGCTCGCGGCGGCCACCGCCGCTTTCCGGTGATTTCCAGGCTCGGCGCATACGCGCCCTCGATCATGCGACGCTCCCTCGCAGCTCCCACCGCCCGCCCGCCGTCTCCGGTGCGAACACGATCCGCGAGATGAACTCGCCCCACGACCGATGCAGATAGGGATCGTCGACGGTCCGCGTCTCGATCACGACCTCTGCGGGGTCATGGACCAGCAGAAGGGAACGGGATGCGTGCCGACCGGGCACGAGGATGCCGTCGCCCACCCGCTCGGGCACGCCGGCGCATACGACGGCGATGCGGGTGCCCGCTGCGCCGACGGCGGCTCCCTGGTCGCGGATGATCACCTCGCCGTCGCGGAGGCGGATCTCCCTCGTCCACTCGCGCTCGGCGCCCTCGGGCCACGGGTATGCCGCGCTCAGGTCGATCGACCAGCCGTCGTCGAGAGGCCGCATCGGTGCTTCCCATTCCGGACCGGGCAGCTGCTCGAGCCCGGACGGATGCGGAAGGCTGTGCCATTCGCTGCTCAGATGCCACAGCGAGTACCGCTGCTCGGAGAAGGTCGTCGCGGTGTAGACGCCACGGCCGAGATCGGCGAGCAGCGGCACCCCGTCGACCGCGACGGACACGGATCCGAGATCGTTGTGGTTGTGGCTCTCGCCGTTGTGCCCCGCCTTCGCGATGACGGTGAGCCCGGTGGATTCACGTTCACGCTCGCGACGGATGCCGACCGCGATCGAAGCCCACTCGGCGAGGCGGGGATAGGGTGCCCCGCCCGGCGGGGTCGTGCGCCACCGGGCATCGAACGACTCGCCGACCATGCGACCGATTCCACCGACCGTGTCGGCCTCCAGCCCGAGGATCCTTCCCTCGCGCCTCCGGCCCGCCGCGAACGCCGCGGTCTCCTCGAGCCCGCAGAGGTGGGCCGCGCGAAACAGCGAGAACCAGGGCGTATCCGCTCCGATCCGTGCCTCCGCGTCGGAGTAGCTGGCGACCCAATCCTCGCCGAGCAGCATCCTCTCGGGGAAGCGAGCGAGCTCGCGCAGTCCGGCCAGCGCACCGTCGACCGCCTCCGCCCTGATCAAGCCACCGGACAACGTGTCGAGCAGCACCAGGCCGTCGAAGGCACGACCGGCCCCCTGCCACCAGTATGCGAAGCCCTCGTCGATGCCGCCGTCGGCCGGGAGATGCGACAGGTACCGGTCGATGCCGTCGACGCATCTCTCGAGCAGTCGGGCTCGGCGCTCCCCCGCGCTGAACGCGACCGCGGCAGGGATGACGTTGCCGACGATCCACGCCAGCCAGTTGTTGATCTCGCGGTTCTCCCACCACCAGTCACGGCGCTGCATCAACGGCGACAGGATGCGGCGTTCGACCTCGGCGCGCAGCCGCGGGATCAGTCCCGGCACCTCGGTATCGAGGGCGTCGCCGATAATGAGAGCCGCCCATCCGGCGAGAGCCGCGCACTCCCCCGCCCCCAGATCGAGGAATGGTCGGTCGACGTCGGTGGTGAGCAGCCCCCGCGAGAACGAGTCGTCGTGCGCAGGCCAGCACCAGGTCGACTGCTCGCAGAGCGTCCACAGACCGTCGGCCGCCTCGATGACACGCGCCGGTGACGGGTCGATCGCGGCGGCGAGGACGGCCAGCCGAATGCGCCGCTTGTGTGCGAATTCGGCCGCTTCGTAGCCTCGGCGATCCCCGGTCCGTGCGAAGTCCGACCACTGCGAGAGCCGAGGTACGAGCCAGGCTTCGCCTCGCTCGGCGTCGGCCGCCGACAGGATGAGATCTCGCGCCTCCTGGTCGATCGACTCCCAGGCGGCGCGATCGGAGGACTTCGGCACCAGATGCGGCGCGGCGTCTGGCTGCGACGACTGCCAGATGCGCAGCAGCGCTCCGCGCTCGATCAGCCCAGCGGGGCCCTCATCCTGTCCGTCCATGTGCCGCTACGCGCTGAGCTCCATGTCCGGCCGCGTGATCACCTGCGACAGGATTCCGCCGCGGAGCAGGGTCTCGATGTCGTCGAGGGCCGAGTCTGCGAGCCGCCGCGCCTCGGTGCCCATCGATCCGGCGATATGCGGGGTCAGCGCCACATTGGGCAGCTCGCGCAACGGCGATTCGGCCGGCAGGGGGTCGGGCTCCGTCACGTCGAGGACGGCGTCCAGCCGCCCGGAGGCGCACTCCCGCAGGAGGGCCTCGTGGTCGAGGATCCAGCCGCGCGCCGTGTTGATCACGGTGGCACCGTCGCGCAGGGCGGCGAGTTCGGTGCCGCCGATCATGTGGTGCGTCTCCGGCAGGGCCGGAGCATGCAGCGACAGCACATCCACCTGTCCGAGCATCGACCCGAGAGGGACGAGTTCCGCCCCCGCCGCCGCGACGGCATCCGGCGCGACGAAGGGGTCGGCGACGAGGATGCGCACATCATCGAGCTGCCGCAGCATCCGCACCACCCGGCGCCCGATCCGCGAGAAGCCGACGATGCCCACCGTCCTGCCGACGCTGCCGTACTTCGGCGAACCGACCAGGTCTCCCCAGCCGAGGACCGCCGCGGGAGAGCGCATGTGCACGAAGGCACGCTTGAACGCGAGGATGATCGCGGCGAACGTGTACTCCGCAACGGGCACCGCGTTGGCATCGGCCGCGGAGGTCACAGTGATGCCGCGCTCCCACAGCTCATCGGAGACGAGCCCCTGGACGCTCCCGGCGGCGTGCACCACGGCGCGCAGCCGCGGCATGCGGTCGAGCAGCTCGGTGTCGAGACGGGGTGCCCCCCACGAGGTCAACAGGATCTCGGTGTCTGCAAGATCGCCGTCGTCGATCGCCAGACGCGGCGACGACGAGGTCAGCGCGCGCAGCCGCTCGAGACGGGCGGAGTCGAACAGCAACTCGAACACCTCGGGGCTCATCGCGGTGCGAACCCTCACGCCCGCACCTCTTCGAGGTCGAGAACAGGGCGCAACGTGTAACGACTGTTCGCCCACGCGACGTACAGCGCCGGCGCGCAGGTCAGGCCGATCGCGATCGCCGGCATCGTGGTGAACAGCGCCAGCTGCACCCCCAGAACCGCGAACGACAGCGCCGTCAGGTACCAGCGCCGCACGCTCAGGTAGAGCGCCGCCTTGAGGATGTCACGCAGCCGTGCCTGCGGTGCCTCGGCGAGTGCGGCGAGGGCGACGAGCGCAGTAGCGACGGCGACCACGGTGAGCAGGGCCAGAACCGGGACCACGACGACGGACGCCGGCAGCGCCGCCACCGCGCGCACGTCGACGAGCAGGACGACGACGGATGCCGCGGCGGCAGCGCCGATCAGCATCCCCTTGCGCCAGGTCGCCTTCCAGCCTCGGAAGAACGACCGCACCACCTGCGGCTCACCGCGCCCGAACTCACGGAACGCGGCGAACGCGCCCGTGAGCGCCGGCGCAGCCAGGGGCACCGCGAGAGCCAGCAGCGGCCAGGAGAGCACCGGGTCGGTGGTGATCAGCAGCACCATGAGGGGCGCTGCGGTGACGAGCACGAGGAAGTTCACCATCAGGCCGAGGTAGACGACGCCGAGGATCGTCGCCCAGGTGTCGTGTGAGATGCGCTTCATCGGTCAGCCCTTCATCCCGCTCGTGGCGATGCCCTCGACGAAGTACTTCTGGCCGAGCAGGAAGATGATCGCGATCGGCAGGACCGAGATCGTCAGGCCGGCGAACAGCAGGGCGTAATTCGTGTCGAAGAGGTTCGAGACGAAGCTCTTGAGTCCGAGCTGGATCGTCCACAGGTCGGGGTTGCGCAGATAGATGAGTGGTCCGAGGTAGTCGTTCCATGTGTTCACGAAGGTGAGCAGCGTGAGGCTCGCGATCGCCGGGATCGACAGCGGCAGCATGATGCGCCGCCAGATGCCGTACTCGCTGAGACCGTCCAGGCGTGCGGCCTCGCTGAGCTCCTCGGGGATCGTCTCGTAGAACTGCTTCATGAGGAACACGCCGAAGGCGCCGAAGGCCTGCAGCAGGATGATCGACCACAGAGTGTTCGACACCTTGAGGTTCGACAGCAGGATGAACTGAGGGATCATGTACGACTGCCACGGCACAGCGATCGTGCCGATGTAGGCGAGGAACAGGATGTCTCGGCCGGCGAAGCGGATGCGGGCGAAGCCGTAGGCGGCGAACGATCCGGTGAGCACCTGGAGGAACGTGACGCTCACTGCCAGGAACAGGGTGTTGCGGATCCAGACGAGCATGTCCGACTTCGTCCAGATGTCGACGTAGTTCTGCCACACGAAGATCTCGGGCACCCAGACGACCGGCACCGAGAACACCTCGTTGGCGTTCTTCAGCGAGCTCATCACCATCCAGGCGAACGGGGCGAGCAGACCGATCGCGGCGATGATCAGGGCGATGTAGCCGATGACGCGGCCGACCGTGCGGCGGGTGCGTATGCGGCCGGCCGGGGTGGGGTCGCTGAGCTTGCGCAGCGAGCCCCCGGTGACGAGGACCTGGGTCGCGGTCATCATGCGCTCCGCTTCTTGTTCCAGAGGAACTGGCCGATGGTGACGATGATGCAAAGGAAGAACAACGCGACGGCTGCGGCGGATGCATAGCCGAACTGCGATTCTTCGAAGCCCTTCTTGTAGATGAACTGCGACAGGACGAGCGTCGATTGGCCGGGGCCGCCGTCGGTCATCACGAGGATCAGATCGAAGATCTTGAAGGAGTTGATGGTGAGCATCACGGTGACGAAGAACATCGTCGGCCGCAGGCACGGCAGCGTCACGTTCACGAAGCGCTGCCAGACGCTCGCGCCGTCCACCCTGGCGGCCTCGTGCAGTTCTCTCGGCACCGTCTGGAGCCCCGCGAGGAACAGGATCATGTAGTAACCCATGTCTCGCCAGGTGCTGACGATGACCACGGCGGGCATCGCCCACTCCGACGAGGTGAGCCAACCGGGGGGCTCTGAGATGCCGATCGCACGGAGGATCTCGTTGATGGGCCCGTAATCCGGGCTGAAGAGCAGGTTCCAGACGACCGCGATCGCGACGATCGAGGTGATGTACGGGAAGAAAGCGGCGGTGCGGAAGAACGCGACGCCGCGCAGCTTGTTGTTCAGCAGCAGCGCCAGCCCCAGCGAGACGATGATCGTCAGCGGGATGTGCATCACCGAGTAGTAGAGAGTGTTGCCGAAGGCGATGCGGAAGCTGCCATCGCCGATCAGGCGCTGGAAGTTCGCCAGTCCCACCCAGTCGGCCTTGCCGAAGACGTTCCAGTTCGTGAACGCCATGTAGAAGAGGATCAGCACCGGCAGCAGGGTGAGGAACCCGAATCCGATGAAGTTCGGCAGGATGAAGCTCCAGCCGATCAGGGCGTTGCGGCGGCGCAGCGCCGTGCCGCGGGGCGGGGCCTCGGTGGTGGTCATGTCTCTCATCTCCTGGATGCGGCGCGGGGCGCGATGTCGGGGGCCGGCCGGCGGCCGGCCCCCGAGTGGGTCAGCCGACCTCGTTCTTCACGCGGTCTTCGGCCGTCTTGATCGCGTCGCCGATCGCCGCCGAGCCGGACATCACGGCGGTGTGCAGGTCGGCGAGGATGCCCTGGATCGTCGCCGTCTTGCT
Source organism: Microbacterium sp. LWO13-1.2 (assembly GCF_038397725.1). NCBI lineage: Bacteria > Bacillati > Actinomycetota > Actinomycetes > Micrococcales > Microbacteriaceae > Microbacterium > Microbacterium sp. LWO13-1.2. The sequence goes on along the minus strand of NZ_CP151634.1, from coordinate 1,618,481 downwards.
GGACGTCGGGTTCTCGGGGAGCACCTCGTGGGTCGACCAGGCGAACTTCGACAGCTCGTCGGACGGAGCGCCCTCGACCGAGAAGTAGGTGTCGACCACGGCGTCGTTCGTCAGCGCCGGGGTGATTCCGATCCCGGCGAGCGCCTGGGCGCCGTCCTCGGACGCAGCGAACTCGAGGAACTGCTTGGCCGCGTCGGCCTTCGCGGAGTCGATGTTCGCGTTGATGCCGAAGCCGGTCGGGTCGCCGTAGGTCACCGGGGTGTTGTCGGTGCCCGCGGTCTTCGCGTCGAGCTGCGGAGCGGGAGCGATGCCCCACTCGAAGTCGTTCGCGTCGCCCGAGGCCTGCTGGGCGATCAGGGTCGCCGTGTACCAGGTGCCCATCAGCATCATCGCCGCCTTCTGGGTACCGAACTCGCCCTGATAGGTGAGCTGGTTGGCGGTCGAGGTGTTGAAGTCGACCTGGTAGCCGGCATCCTGCAGCGCCAGCGTGTTGTCGTAGTAGTCCTTCAGATTGCCGTAGTCGCCGTCGAGGACGCTGGTGCCGGTCTGCGCGTTCGCGAAGCCCTGCACGGTCGACTGCCAGCGGTGCAGGTAGGCGCCCTTGACAGTGTCGGTGGTGAGCGCCTTCGCGGCGTCGGCGTAGTCGTCCCAAGTCCACGAGCCGTCGGGGTGTTCGACGCCCGCGGCGTCGAACAGGTCCTTGTCGTAGAAGAGCACCCAGGAGTCCTGGCGGTAGGGCACCGCGTACGAGGCGCCGTCGACCTTGTAGGAGTCGGCGCCGCTGATGCCGTCGGGGAGCTTCACATCGGAGACGTCGAGCAGTTGACCGCCCTCCTGGAAGGTGGTGACGTACTTGACCTCCTTCTGCGTGATGATGTCGGGACCTGAGCCGGCGGCGAGGTCGGCAGTGACGAGCGTGTTGTACTCGGCGGCGTCGTACTCCTTGAGGTCGATCGTGACGTTCGGGTGCTCCTTCGTGAACGCGTCGGCGAGGGTCTGGAACTCGGGCGTGGTCTCGATGCTCCAGCCCGACAGCGTCAGGGTGATGGGGGCGTCGGGGTCGGTGCTCTCAGCGGCGTCGGTGCCACCGGAACAGCCGGCGAGGGCGAGGGCCGCGACTGCGGCGATGCTGCCGGCGGCGAGGATCTTGCGGTTCATGTGGGTACTGCTCCTTTGCAATTGCGGGTGCCCAGGACGGGTCGGGGGTCCGGCTCAGGCGAGCCGGTGTTCGGTGGCGGTGGAATCGGGCCAGGTGACGGCGACAGCGTCGCCGTCGATCCGGACGGAGGGGGCGGATACCGGCGCGTGATCGGAGAGGTGCACCGCGGTGGCGATCCACCCGCCGATCACGACCGGGTAGGTGATGACAGGAACGGATGCCGCAGCACCGAGCGGGCTCGCATCCTTTCGGGTCTCGACGGCAGGCGCACCTCCGGGGGTGAGGGCGACGATCGTGCTGTGACGGCCGCCGGCCGCGGCTGCGGCGCTGTCGGCGGAGACCAGATCGTCGACGGCATCCGCTGCGATCGCCCAGCCGCCGATGCGCAGCACGGTCGGCGCGGCATCCGCTGCCACGGCGTCGACGCGCACCAGGCGCACCTCCCAGGCTCCCCGCACGATCGACCAGGTGGAGACGGCACCGGCGATCTCGACGGAGCCGACGATCCCCGAGCCATGTCGGGTCTGGTTCGCTGCCGGAGCGATCCAGTGCGCATTCGCCAGGGATCCGGCGATCGCCGCCCCGCCATCGAGCCGGATGCCCTGCACCTGCATACCGGCACGGTGCGTCGCCCGGCCGTCGGCGTGGATCAGGGCGGCTGACTGCTCGAGCGGTTCGGCCCAGGCGTCGCCGTTCAGCAACGGGCTCGCAGCGGTGGAGTAGCCCAGGCGGGCGTACAGGGGTGAGTCTCCGACGAGGTCGCCGGGGCGCGCGTGGTCGGCGCCGTGGTTGATGATGCGCACGATGCCGTCATCGACGGTGGCCGAGATGATCCACGCCGGAGCGACGGCGATACGCAGGGTGTCTGCGGTCTCGGCGGGCAGCGGCACGGGCGGCGCTGACCAGACGGGGTGGTCTTCGGGCAGGGCGATGCCGAGCAGCCCCTTGGCCGCCCAGTAGGGCGACCCGGTGCCCGAGTAGTTCTGCGCGAGACGGCGCCATTCTCCGTGCCAGCCGAGGTCGAGAAGCCCCTCGCCGTTCGGCACGCCGTTGGCGGAGAAATGGCGGACGATGCCGGATGCCGCACGGCGCAGCTGCGCCGCCGGAACCGACGGCACCTCCGCGATCACGCCTGCCCAGTACGGCGCGGCCGCCGCGAAGCGGTAGACGAGGCTGCGACCCTGGATGAGCGGCGAGCCGTCGGCGCCGACCATCGCGATCGCGTCCTGCAGGAAGGCGTCGAGACGCGCGATATCACCGGCCGTGCGGCCGTTCGCGAGTTCGGCTGCGCCCTGCATCCGCGCCCACAGCACGGGATAGAGGTGCAGTGCCCAGCCGACGTAGTGATCATAGGCGCGCTCGTCTCCGTCGGAGATCCAGCCGCTCTCACGGAGGTAGGAGTCGTGACGGGCGAGATCGTCGTCGATGTCGGCCTGCGACCACGGGCCGCCCACCGAACGCAGGAAGGTCTGCACGACCACCCGGAACCACAGCCAGTTGTTGCCGGGGTAGGTCTCGTCACCGACGACCGGCGAGAGGTAGTCGATCATGCGTTGCCGGGTGAGAGCGTCGAGGCGATCCCAGATCCACGGCCGGGTCATGTCGAGGATGAGCGCGATGGAGGCGGCTTCGACCTTGGCCTGCGCATACTCATCGAGGCGCACCCAGCGATCCTCGTTCTCGGGATCGACGCCGGCGACAATGCCGCGCGAGTAGAAGTCGATGAGATCGTCGACTCCTTCACCTCGGGCGCCGGCGATGCGGAAGCCGGCCAGCAGGAAGGTGCGCACGAAGCCCTCGAGCCCGTCGACGTCGACGCCGTAGCCGCCGGATGCTCCGGGGAGCGTGATGCGGGCGCCGGTCTCGGACGCCCAGGGACGCACGGCCGCCAGCAGTCCGTCGGCGTAGGCGAGCAGATCATCGCGGGTCCATTCCGCATCGCTGCGGTGACTTTTCGCCGCTTCGCTGGTGGGCTCGAACGCCACGGGCTTCTCCTTTGAATACTGCTCCGGGTACCGCCGTCGGACTCTCTCCGTTCGCGATCGTTTGGAGATTATCATTCTGTTTCGATCAAGACAACCCGTAATTAATCCACATTCGATCATTTTCGATCAGCTATGCTGAATCCATGACCGATCAGCAGCACGTCCCCCTGGCGCCGGCGCGCCATGCGCACATCCTCGCCGCCCTGGTGCGCGACGGGATCGTGCGGGTCTCGCAGCTCACCGAGGAGCTCGGCGTCGCCCCCGTCACTCTTCGCCGGGATCTGCAGCAGCTCGAGGAGGAAGGCCACCTCGAGCGGGTGCACGGCGGAGCCGTTCCCACGTCGGGCGCGGTGTCTGTCGAGGCCACGGAGTCCGTCAGCGGCGGGGCGATCGCCGTGCTGGTTCCCTCGCTCGCGTACTACTGGCCCGGCGTCTTCCGCGGCATGGAGACCGAAGCGCAGCGCCGCGGCCTGCGCCTGGTGCTCCGCGGAGCCTCGTACGAGCTGCAGGACGAGCGACCGGTCCTCGAGCGCCTCGTGGCATCCGATGACATCCGGGGCCTGATCGTGGCCCCGAACCCCGACGCCGCCCACGCGCAGGACGTGGTGCAGTGGCTCGCGTCCTCCGACATCCCGAGCGTGTTCGTCGAGCGCGATGCGGTCGTGCTCCCCGGACGAGAGCCCGTCGAGAGCGTCACGACCGACCACGCGTTCGGCGCCGTGCTCGCTGCCAGGCACCTCGCAGAACTGGGCCACCGCCGCCTCGGCTTGATCGTCTCGCGCGACTCCCCCACCGGCCGCAAGGTCGTGAAGGGGTGGGCCGCCGCGTGCGAGGAACTCGAACTGGGTCCCGATGCCCACTTCGAGAGCCTGATCCCCGATCGCAACGTCCCCGGCTTCACCTCGGCCGTGAACGCCGCGATCGACACCGCGCTCGAGAAGGGGGCGACCGGGCTGCTCATCCACCCCGACCCCGCGGCGATGGCCTTCATCGACATCGCCCTCAACCGCGGCCTCGCCGTGCCGGAGGACCTGTCCGTCATCGCCTACGACGATGAGGTCGCCCAGCTGTTCACCCCGGCGCTCACCGCGGTCAGCCCTCCGCGCGGTGCGGTCGGCGCCGCGGCGGTCGATCTGCTCGCTCGGCGCCTCGCCGACCCCTCGCGCCCCGTGCACCGGGTCATCCTGAGCCCGACGCTGCATGCGCGCGAATCCACGGCGCCGGCGCGCTGACAAGTGAGTGCGTGATCTCGGCCTGAGGCGAGGAGGCGTCAGCGCACGCTCGCGCGTTCGATCAGGGACGTCGGCACGATGACGGGACCTGCCGCCACGCTGCCACCCTCGATCTCTGCCACGAGCGCCTCAACGGCGCGGTGCGCGAGGGCTGCGAAGTCCTGTCTGATCGTGGTCAGCGGCGGCCGGTAGTTCGCCGCATCCGGCACGTCGTCGAAACCGATCACCGCGACGTCCTCCGGCACCCTTCGACCACTGTCCGCGAGAGCGCGCAGCACGCCGAGAGCCATCTGATCATTGGCGCAGAAGACGGCGGACGCCGCGTCCAGGGCGACCCCGGCCGCGTACCCCGACTCGGCACTCCAGTCGCCGCGAACAGGAGCCGGCGCATCGGCCCCCGCGGCGACGAGCGTCTCGCGCCAGCCGCGCTCGCGCTCGGCCGCAGCGAAGGAGTCGGCGGGGCCGGCGACGTGATGCACCGCGACGTGCCCCTGGGCGAGGAGATGCGCGGTGGCGGCGGCTGCACCGCCCGCATGATCGCTGTGCACGGAGACGAACCCGGCATCCACAGCCGCGTCCACGACGACCAGTCGCAGCCCACGAGGGCGCTCGACCGTGGCGACCTGGGCCGAGGCCTCGTTCAGGACGATCGCGCCATCGACCTCCTGTTCGGCGAGGCTCTCGAATGCGGCCGCGACGCCGTTCGACGCGGTGACGAGAGTGAGTGCATAGCCCCGCTCGGCTGCAGCCTCGGCCGTCGCCTGCAGCATGCGCGAGTTGCCGACGGTGGCGAGTGTCGTGACGACGAGACCGATGGTCTGGGAGCGACCGGTGCGCAGGGCGCGGGCGGCGCGGTGCGGGCGATAATCGAGCTCGGCCATCGCGGTCTCGACGCGCGCACGGGTCTCGGGGTCGACGCGGGGGCTGTCGTTCACGACGCGGGAGACGGTCTGGCCCGACACCCCGGCACGCGCGGCGACCATGGCCATCGAGACCCGTCCGGTCGAGCCGCGGCGGCGACGTGGTGTCGGCTCTGCCTGGTCCGATCCAAGCACGAGATCCTCAGCGGTCATCGCAATCCCCCTCTCCGTGTTGACGTTACCACGGAGGCTATGTCACCATGTTTACGTGAACACGCACGAAACCCCCCAGACGCGAATCGAAGCACTGAGCGCCGGCGTCACGAAGCGCGCCACCGTGCTGGCCGACGGCCGCGACCTCATCTACTACGACGACCCAGACACGACGCTCGACGCCGAGCGTTCCGTCGACGCCCGCACCCTCGACCCGCGGCCCGCGACGGCGACGATGCGCCTCGATGTGCTCACCGCCGACTGGATCACGGTCGCCGCGAACCGTCAGAACCGCGTCATGATGCCCAGCGCCGACGCAGATCCGCTCGCGCCGCAGACGCCGACGAACCCGTCCGAGGTGCCGTCGCTCTATGACGTCGCCGTCTTCGAGAACCGCTCTCCCGCGTTCGGCCCTGCCCTCGCCGAGGCCGTCGGCACCGCGCCGGGCGCGAGCAATCCGCCACGAGGCCTCGATGATCTCGCGGCCCTGGGCCTCGGCCGCACCCGCACCTCGGTCGGCCGCTGCGAGGTCGTGTGCTTCAGCCCCGAGCACGCAGGATCCTTCGGCACCCAGTCCGTCACCCGCGCCCGCACCGTGATCGAGGCCTGGGCCGACCGCACCGCCGCGCTCTCGCTCCTCCCCGGCATCGAGCAGATCTTCCCGTTCGAGAACCGCGGCGAGGCGATCGGCGTGACCCTCCCGCACCCCCACGGCCAGATCTACGCCTATCCGTACGTCACCCCGCGCACCGCCCGGGTATTGGAGAGCATCGACCGCACCGCGCCCGATCTGTTCCAGCGCATCCTCGAGTTCGAACAGGGGTCGGAGCGCGTGGTGTTCCAGGGGGAGCACTGGACGGCGTTCGTCCCCTTCGCAGCCCGCTGGCCGCTCGAGGTACACCTCATGCCGCACCGCCACGTGCCCGACTTCGCCGAGACGACGGAAGCGGAGCGCGACGAACTCGCCCCCCTCTACCTGAAACTGCTGCGCGGTGTTGACGCCCTCTACGACACCCCGACCCCGTACATTGCCGCCTGGCATCAGGCGCCGGTGCACATCGGCCGCGAGAGCGTGCGCCTGCACCTGCAGCTCACCAGCCCCCGTCGCGCCGCCGACAAGCTGAAATTCCTCGCCGGATCCGAGGCCGCGATGTGGGCCTGGGCCGCCGAGGTCGCCCCCGAACAGGGTGCCGCCCGTATTCGCGAGGCCATCGAAAGGGCATCCGCATGATGCGTCGGCAGCCCTCGACCGGATCGACCGAAGGAAACGAGATGGCTGAGTCGAATCACGCCACCCAGGTCGCCGCACGCACCCTCTTCACCGACCTGACCGGCCGCGAGCCGGACGGCCTCTGGTCGGCACCGGGTCGCGTGAATCTCATCGGCGAGCACACCGACTACAACGACGGCTTCGTGCTGCCCTTCGCGATTCCGCACCGTACCGTCGCCGCGGTCGGCAGGCGCGAAGACGGGAAAGGCCGTGTGCGCGTCGCATCGACGTTCGCCGCGGAGCCGGTCGAAGTCGCGCTCGACGATCTCGACGAGATCTTCCCGACAGCGACCGGCAGCGAACCGGCCGTGCCGGAGTGGGCGGCGTACCCGCTCGGCGTCGCGTGGGCGCTCCGGCAGACCGGACTCGTCGGCAGCGGTGTCGACATCGCGATCGCCTCGGATGTACCGGTCGGCGCCGGGCTGTCCTCCTCCGCCGCGATCGAGGGGGCCGCCGCATCCGCGCTGAACGACCTCTGGAACGCCGATCTCGATCGCACGGCTCTTGCCCGCATCGGTCGTCGCGCGGAGAACGAGGCGGTCGGCGCACCCACCGGGATCATGGATCAGATGGCATCGATGCTCGGTGAGCCGGATGCCGCGATCTTCCTCGACTGCCGATCACTGGAGGCGCAGCTGGTGCCGGTCGGCATCGCCGAGGCCGGCCTCGCGATCCTCGTCATCGACACCCGGGTGAAGCACGCGCACTCCACCGGCGGCTACGGCGAGCGCCGAGCGTCCTGCGAGCTGGGCGCATCGATCATGGGTGTCGCCGCGCTGCGCGACGTGTCCGTCGACGATCTCCCCCGCGCGCAGGAGCTCATGGACGACATCACGTTCCGCCGCGTGCGCCACATCGTGACCGAGAACCAGCGCGTGCTCGACACCGTCGAGGTGCTGCGCACAGAGGGTGCCCGCGCGATCGGCGATCTGCTCGTCGCCTCGCACGTCTCGATGCGCGACGACTTCGAGATCTCGGTGCCCGAGCTCGACACCGCGGTCGAGGCCGCGCTGGCGGCCGGCGCGCTCGGTGCGCGGATGACCGGCGGCGGCTTCGGCGGCGCGGCCATCGCGCTCGTCGAGCAGGACGCCGTGGCATCGGTGTCCGATGCCGTGAACGCCGCGTTCGCCGCATCCGGATTCTCCGAACCGCACATCTTCACGGTGACCCCCTCCGCGGGCGCGCACCGCGACGCCTGACAGACTGAATACCGCGCGCCAGCGCGATGAGAGGAACACACATGTCTTGGATCGTCACCGGCGGCGCCGGCTACATCGGAGCGCACGTCGTGCGCGCACTCGCGGATGCCGGCCTCACCCCCGTCGTCCTCGACGACCTCTCCAGCGGCGTCGCCTCGTTCGTCCCTGAGGGTGTGCCGTTCGTGCACGGCAGCATCCTCGACCGCGACCTCGTCGAGAAGACGCTCCGCGACCACGACGCGCAGGGCGTCATCCACGTCGCCGGCTTCAAGTACGCCGGAGTCTCGGTGCAGCGGCCGCTGCATACCTACGCGCAGAACGTCGAGGGCACCCGCGTGATCCTCGAGGCGATGGATGCTGCGGGCGTGACGAACATCGTCTTCTCGTCATCCGCCGCTGTCTTCGGCACCCCCGATGTCTCGCTCGTCGTCGAGGAGACCGAGAAGAAGCCGGCGAGCCCGTACGGCGAATCCAAGCTCATCGGCGAATGGCTGCTGCGTGACCAGGCGACCGCGACCGCCGGCTCGGAGAAGCCGCTGCGGCACACGTCTCTGCGCTACTTCAACGTCGTCGGCTCGGCCGACCCGACGGTGTACGACGTGAGCCCGCACAATCTGTTCCCGATCGTGTTCGAGAAGCTGATCGCCGGCGAGACCCCGCGGATCAACGGCGACGACTACGCCACGGAAGACGGCACGAACGTGCGCGACTACGTGCACGTCGGCGACATCGCCGCGGCGCACGTCGCCGCCGCGAAGCGCCTTGCCGCCGGTGAAGCGATCGAGGCCGCGTACAACCTCGGCTCCGGCGACGGCCTGAGCGTGAAGCAGATCATGGATGCCATGGTCCGCGTCACCGGCATCGACTTCTCGCCCGAGATCGGCCCTCGCCGCGCCGGCGACCCCGACCGCATCGTGGCGACCGGTGAACTCGCCGCCCGCGACTTGGACTGGACGATGCGCTACACGGTCGACGAGATGGTGCGCACCGGCTGGGAAGCCCGACGCAACGCCGGTTGAGTTCTCCGGCCAGCCGCTGGCAGGGGACGCACTCGGCCGCATCCCCCGCCGTCAGGCGACCATCTCCGACACCTCCCCCGCGAGAGGGGACGCACTCGGCCGCATCCGACGCGGCGAGGCGGCCATCTCCGCCCCCTCCCGCCCTCGCCGCTAGCCTGAAGCGATGACGCAGCTGGTGATACGCGAGGCTCTGATCGATGATGCCGACGACGTCGCAGGCGTGCACGTGCGCTCCTGGCAGGCCGCCTACCTCGGGCTCATCGACCAGAAGGTGCTCGACGAGCTCTCGGTCGCCGATCGCGCCGATCGCTGGCGGAGCATCATCGCCGAGCCGCTGCCGACGACGCTCGCCCTCCTGGTCGCGGAGCGCGATGGCGAGGTCGTCGGCTGGACGTCATTCGGATCCGGCCGCGACCAAGACGGCGCGGCGGATGGCGAGGTCTACGGAATCTACGCAGACCCCGCCGCGTGGTCCACCGGCATCGGGCATGCGCTCCTCGCCGCAGCCGAGGAGCGCATCGCCGGTGCCGGGCACACCCGCGCCTACCTCTGGGTGCTCGACGGCAACGTTCGCGCCGACGCGTTCTACGAAGCGCACGGCTGGGTCGCCGACGGCGCGACGAAGGTCGAGGAGCGCCCCGACGTCGCGCTCGCCGAGCACCGTCGAGTGAAGGAACTCGTCAGGGCACCACGGGTGCGCTGACCTTGTAGACCTTCGCGTCATCTCCGCCGAGATACATCGTCGCGCCATCCACGGCGATCGACGTGTACATGCCGTAGTCGGGGATCATCTCCCCGTTGTGATCCCAATAGGTGGTCGCGGGGATGACGGCGGGAGTCGCCACCTGGGTCCAGTTCGCGCCGTCCCTGGTCGCGAAGACGACGTTCTTCGTCATGTCGATGCCGGTGCCGGCGAACCAGTTCCCGACCGAATAGACGACCCCGTTGTGCACGGTGATGTCGCGCGAGGCGAAGGATGCCGGGAGGTTCGACATCTGCACTCCGCCGTTCTTGCCCTTCGCGTTCAGGTCGATGTACCCGGTGGTGTTGCTGTCCGACAGGATGATCCTGCTGCCGAGGACCTCGTACTTGGTCGGCTCGTGCCGGTGTGCGAGTGAGAACAAGCGCCCCAGGTCGATCGTGCTCCATCGGCCGCCGCTGTACACGTCCAGCACACGGTTCGTGTTGCCACTCGCATCGCGGACCTCCGCGATCGCCGCGATCTTCCCCCCGACGTTGGCCAGCCAGTAGTAGCGGTCGTAGGCACTGGAACCACTGGCCGACGACCTCGCCTTGGTGATCGACCAGGTCTTTCCGCCATCAGAGCTCTTCTTGATCACGGCGAGGTCAGGGGTCGGCCCGTACACCGCGGGATCCGGGTTGACGATGCTGCCGGCGAGGAAGATCTCGCTGCCGCTCTTCGCGATGTCGAAGACGTGCTGGAACGGGGTGGCCGCGTTATATGTCCAGGATCCGCCGGCGTTCGTGGCGTACCCGACGTTGGCCGTCCACGCGGCCTTCGGGTCGACATCCGCGGCGTAGACCTTGCCGTCGATGACGCGGAGTGCCTTCAGCTCCTCGCTGTTCAGAGTCAGCTGCTTCGTCAGCGCACCCGTGGTGACGTTGAGCGAGTTGAGATCGACCGGGCCGGTGTTGGCGTCATAGTCGCCGTAGCTGGAGTAGACCTGTCCGCCTGCCACCGCCAGATCGGTGAGGACGTCGGCAGCCGCCGCGGCCGAGGTGTTGGTGCCGAGCAGTATCGGGGTGTCGTCGGCGGCGAAGGCGGGTGAGGAGAATACAGGGATGAGAAAAGCCGTCGTTGCAGCGACAACGGCGGCTTTGGTGGGTGTGCGCACGAGCCCTCTTTCGTAGGCGTTCATTGGGGACGCCATTCCCGTAGATCGGCAACTTCCCCAGCGCACGCTTACGACAGCGTCACTCTATTGCCGCGACTCATTCCGCCGACACGTGACTTTCGTCGCGTGTGGCCAGACTTTCGTCGGGCGGTTCCCCGTTCCCCGATCAGCCGAGCGCCGACATCACGTGTTTGATGCGCGTGTAGTCGTCGAATCCGTACTGCGAGAGGTCCTTCCCGTACCCGGAGTGCTTGAAGCCGCCGTGCGGCATGTCCGAGACGAACGGGATGTGCGTGTTGATCCAGACGCACCCGAAGTCGAGGTCTCGGGAGAAGCGCATCGCCCGCGCATGATCGGTGGTCCAGACGGATGACGCGAGCGCGAAGTCCACGTCGTTCGCCAATTCCAATGCCTCTTCATCGGTCTCGAAGGACTGCACGGTGAGCACAGGGCCGAAGACTTCGCCCTGCACGACCTCGTCGTCCTGCCGCACGCCCGAGACGATCGTCGCCTCGAAGAAGTACCCACGATCGCCCTGCCGCCGACCACCGGTCTCGATCTTCGCGTGCGCGGGAAGCCGCTCGATGAAGCCGGAGACCTGAGCGAGCTGCGCCGCACTGCTGAGCGGGCCGTAGAGCACGCCCTCCTCGTGCGGGCCGCCGGTGCGAGCATCCGACTGCGCCCTCTTCACCAGCGCTTCCACCAGTTCATCGTGCACGGACGCGTGCACCAGCACGCGCGTCGCGGCCGTGCAGTCCTGGCCAGCGTTGAAGAACGCACCGGTGATGATCCCCTCCACCGCCTTCTCGATCGAGGCGTCCGCGAACACGATCGCAGGCGCCTTGCCGCCGAGTTCCAGGTGCACGCGCTTGACATCGTTCGCGGCCGAACGCGCCACGGCCATGCCGGCGCGCACGGACCCGGTGATCGCGACCATCTGCGGCGTCGGATGCTCGACCAGGGCCACACCGGTGTCGCGATCGCCGAGCACGACGTTGAGCGTTCCTGCCGGGGTGTGCTTCGCCACGATCTCGGCCAGCAGCAGGGTCGACTGCGGGGTCGACTCTGCCGGCTTCAGCACGACCGTGTTGCCAGCGGCGAGCGCCGGTGCGATCTTCCAGACCGCCATGTTCAGCGGGTAGTTCCAGGGAGTGACCTGCCCGATCACGCCGATCGGCTCGCGGCGCACGAACGAGGTGTGTCCGGCGAGGTACTCCCCCGCCGCTCTCCCCTCGAGACTGCGGGCAGCACCCGCGAAGAACCGCAGTTGATCGACGGACTGCATGATCTCATCGGCCACCAGGGTCGCCCGCGGCTTGCCGGTGTCCTGCGACTCGAGATCGGCGAACTCCTCCGCGCGGTCCTGCATCTCGTCAGCGATGCGGAACAGCGCGAGCTGACGGTCTGCCGGCGTCGTGTCGCGCCAGAGCGGAAAAGCGGCGGATGCTGCCGCGTACGCGGTGTCGACGTCGTCGCGATCCGAGACCGGGAGCGTCCCGTACACGTCTTCGGTCGCGGGGTCGATGAGCGGCATCGTGCCGTCCCCGTGCACAGGGACGTAGCGGCCGCCGATGAAGTTCTGCAAAGAAAGCTCTGTGCGCATGACCGTCATCATATCCGGAGCGCTACGAATTCTGTAGCACTCATCCAGTTTTCACGACTGAATCAGTTGCATCGACCGACCCAGCGTGTCAATATCGACACATGAGCGCCAAACAGAAGCAGCCTGCCCTCGATGAGGTCTCGAAGAAGATCATCGAGCTCCTCCAGGAAGACGGCCGCCGCCCCTACGCCGAAATCGGCCGTGCGGTCGGCCTCAGCGAGGCCGCTGCCCGGCAGCGCGTGCAGCGCATGACGGAGGCCGGGATCATCCAGATCGTCGCCGTCACCGACCCGATGCAGCTCGGATTCCATCGCATGTCGATGATCGGCATCCGCGTCTCGGGGGACCCGCGAGCGATCGCACAGGAACTCACGCAGATCACCGAGCTCGCCTACGTGGTGGTCACCCTCGGCACCTTCGACATCCTCGTCGAGGCCGTCTGCGAGAGTGACGAGCACCTGATCGATCTGATTGCGACCCGCATCCGCACCCTTCCGGGTGTCACGCACACCGAGAGCCTGCTCTACGCGGGGCTCTACAAGGACCTCTACAACTGGGGAACGCGCTGATGGGCACCACTGTTTTCGAGCGCCGCCGCCCCGCGGCATCCGTCGTCGACCACGCCCTGCAGAGCACCGCATTCGCCGCCTTCTGGCTCGACGACGTGCAGCGCACGGAGTACCCGCGTCTCGCGGGCGACGTCCGGGCGGATCTCGCGATCGTCGGCGGCGGGTACGCCGGACTCTGGACGGCGATCCGGGCGAAGGAGCGCGAGCCCGACCGCCGTGTCGTGCTGCTGGAGGCCTCGCGCGTCGCCTGGGCGGCATCCGGACGCAACGGCGGCTTCTGCGAGGCGAGCCTCACGCACGGTCACGAGAACGGGGTCAACCGCTGGCCGGAAGAGATCGACCGCCTCGAGGAACTGGGCGTGGAGAACCTCGACGGCATCGCCGACACCGTGCAGCGCTACGGCATCGACGCCGACTTCGAGCGCACCGGCCAGCTGGCCGTGGCGGTCGAGCCGCATCAGGTCGAGTGGTATCGCGGCGAGGAGGGATTCCTCGATCAGGATGCCGTGCGCGCCGAGGTGCACTCGGACACGTACCTCGCCGGCTCTTGGGACCGCGAGGGGTGCGCGATGGTGCACCCGGCGAAGCTCGGTCTCGAACTGGCGCGCGTGGCCACCGAACTGGGCGTCGAGATCTTCGAGCAGTCGCGGGTGCGCCTCGTCGACGGTGACGGCGCCGACCCGGTCGTGCTGGAGACCGACGGCGGGCGGGTGACGGCGGATGCGGTCGCCCTGGGCACGAATGTCTTCCCGTCGCTCCTCAAGCGCAATCGCCTGATGACGGTTCCCGTGTACGACTACGTGCTGATGACCGAGCCGTTGACCGACGCGCAACTGGCCTCGATCGGCTGGTCGAACCGGCAGGGGCTCGCCGACAGCGCGAACCAGTTCCACTACTACCGGCTGTCGGCCGACAACCGCGTCCTGTTCGGCGGCTATGACGCCGTCTACCACTTCGGCGGCAAGGTGCGCCCGGAGTACGAGGACAGGATGGAGAGCCATCGCCGCCTCGCGGAGCACTTCTTCACGACGTTCCCGCAGCTGGAGGGCGTGCGCTTCACGCACCGCTGGGCCGGGGCGATCGACTCGTCCAGCCGCTTCTGCGCGTTCTTCGGCACCGCGCGACGCGGACGCGTGGCGTATGCCACCGGCTTCACCGGACTCGGCGTCGGGGCCGCCCGCTTCGCCGCCGACGTCATGCTCGACAAATTGTCGGGAATCGAGACCGAGCGCACGCAACTGCGGATGGTGCGGGAGAAGCCGATCCCGTTCCCGCCGGAGCCGGCGGCTGCCATCGGCATCAACCTGGTGCGGGCAGCGATGAACCGCGCCGACCACAACGAGGGCAAGCGCAATCTGTTCCTCAAGGCGCTCGACGCCGTCGGTATGGGGTTCGACTCGTGAGTCGTGAGGAGCTCGCGGGCGAGCTGGCGGCAGGGACCGGCGTGGATGCGGCGGGCTTGGCGCTCGCGCACGAGCCGCTACCTGCCGCGGAGGTGCTGTCAGGTGCACCGACGACGGCGTCGCACGCCCTCGCGACAATCGACGACACCGAGATCGGCATCTGGGAGATGACGCCGGGAACGGCATCCGACACCGAGGTCGACGAGGTGTTCGTCGTGCTGTCCGGGCGGGCGACGATCGAGTTCGTCTCGCCCGCGCTGCCAGCGCTCGAGGTCGGACCTGGCAGCATCGTCCGCCTCGATGAGGGGATGCAGACCTTGTGGACCGTCGCCGAGACGCTCCGCAAGGTCTACATCGCCTGAGACGAGCTGCCCGTCAGCGCTGACTGACCCGGATCTTCACGAGGTTGCGTCCCTGGATCGCGTAGAAGTCGTCGTTCTCGTCGACCGCGGCTCGCGGGATCCCGTACCACTCGCCGTTCAGCGTCACGAGGTCGGTCCGGTCGAAGGTCCGCGGGTCGAACCGGAAGAAGGCCGCGCTGGATGTTCCGTAGACGACCCCGCGATTGACCAAGAGCGTCCCGTAGTTCGGCACCACGTCGCGGTGGCGCGATCGATGGATCACGACGCGGGTCTCCAGATCGACCACGGCGAGTTCTCCGCGATACCCCATGACGTAGAGATGGTGCCCGTGGACCGCAAGGCCGGTGACCCCGGCCGTGTCCGTGAGCGGATCGACGCGCCAGAGCTCGGTCTGCCCGACCGGATCCCACGCCACCACCACCCCTCTGCCTCCGGTGACGTCACCGCCGAGATACGCGATGCCGTCGTGCGTGGCCACTGAGCGGATCATCTGCCTGGCATCGATCGGGTTGATCGCCGAAGTGAGGACGTCCCGCACGGGATCGTAGGTGAGCAGACTGCCGCCGCCTTGCGTGTCGTTCTGCAGGCCGAGCAGGAGCAGCTGGTTCGCCTCGTCCCAGACGACCTGATGCGGACGGTTCTGACCTGCCGGGAACTTCTCGACGAGACGGGGCCACGCGCCGTCGGCCGCGGGGTCGTGACCCAGGATGCCGACGCTGCTGTACTGCCCGAAGTACGCCACGCCGTTCACGATGCCGATGTCCTTGGCCTCCGAAGGCGCGAAGAGGCGCGTCACCGCTCCGGTCGCGGTGTCGCGGCGCGAGACGGCATTCGTCCCGCCCACATACACCCCGCCTCCGCCTGCCGCGACCGACATGGCGAGCAGAGCCCCGGCGGGGGCGCCGGCCGCGATCAGGTCGTGCAGGGTGTGCTCACCTGTCGCGAGGTCGACCTCGACGGCGAGCGCGAACGCCGAGACGGTCCACAACTTGCCGTCGCGGACGAACAGCCCCCAGAGCTCGCCGAGTTCGACGCCCTTCGGAGTGAGATCACGGACCGTGCGGGTGGCGGTGTCGTACTCGAAGAGCCCGCCGAGGATCGCGTAGATCTTGCCGTCGGCGTGCGCGAGATTCTTCGCCGAGCCACCGCGCCCGGCAGGCGCGATGACGTACGACGACGGGTCCGCCCGGTTGATGAAAGCCAGCGCCGCCCCCTGCGGCGTGATTCCGCTCACGCACAGGGTGTTCTCGTCCACGATGATCAGGTCGCGCACCTCGACGCCACCTGCGAACTCCGGAGGGAGGATGGAGCGGACGGCGTTCGTCGCCCTGTCCAGCACCCACAGACCCGCCTTGCTGCTCGTCGGGAGAGCGTTCAGCACGCTGCCGGTGCCGATGTACACCTCGGTCGCGGTGGCGGCGACGCAGCGGATCATCGTGGCCTTCGGGTCGGGGATCGCGACTTCGTCCAGAACCCCGGTCGTCGTGTCGTATCTGCGCAACCTCGGGCGAAGATCAGCGCTCATCTCGCGGCCGCCGAAGTACACCACGCCGTCCGGCGTGACGCTCAGGCCATAGGGGTCGAGGGCGGGGATGTCGTGCAGATCCTCCTTGGGCGCGTCGGGCTGGCCGAGGTCGATCCGAATGAGACCGGGACCCGGCGCGGTGGCGTACTGGCGGATCGCGGAGTACAGGTAGCGGCCGTCGACATCCGGGACCAAGAGCTGCGTGCTGACGCCCGGACCATCGGTGACGCTCGTGACCGTGCCAGTCGGGATGTGATAGCCGACGACCCGCATCGGGGCGATGTTGCGCGAGGCGACGTAGACGGTGTCACCGACTCGCGTCGCTGCGGCGTGCGTGAATGCCGTCACCCCCGGACCGAGGTCCGTCACAGTGACGCCAGGACCCGCGGAGCCTGCGGAGGGACCGCGGCCGGCGAGCGCCGGCGGGGCGGCGAAGACGGGCGTCGCGGCCGACGCGGCGAGCGCGAGACCTCCGGCGACGCCGAGTCGAAGGATCTGGCGGCGGGAGAACGAAGGGCAGGACTGAGCGTTCATGAGCTTCCTCATCGTCGAGGCGGGCTGGGGTGCTCACACCGTAGCCACGGCAGCCCGCGGAAATCGACGAAGATAACAATCTCTAACAGCGGTGCACTCAGCGCGACGTCGCCGTGTACGCCGAGAGCGCCAGGTGCAGGGCGGCGAGCGTCTCGCCGTCTTCGAGGTCGGCATCCAGCAGATCGCCGATGAGGGTCAGCCGCTGGTAGAACACCGAGCGCGAGAGATGGGATGCCGCCGCGGCGGCCGTGCGACTGCCCGGGTGCTGCACGAGCGCGCCCAGCACGGCGAGCAGGTCGCCGCCGGAATCCTGGTCGTATCGGATCAGCGGCCCGAGCATCCGCTCGCTGTGCTCCTGCAGCCGGTGATCCCCGTGCAGCGCATTCACCAGACGCGCGAGGGGTCGGTCGTCCACGCGCCGGAAGCCGCCGGGCGGCAGCCGCCGCGCGAGGGCACGAACAGCCGGCAACGAGTCCAGCAACTCGGCGAGGGAATCGGATGCCGCGCCGACGGCGAGTCCTCCGGCGTCATCGAGACCGGCGGCGATGCGACGGGCGGCCGCATCCGACACGGACGCACCGGCGGGAAACGACAGCAGGATGACGGCAGCACCATCGAAGACGGCGCCGATCGAGCGCGCTGCGGGTTCGGTGTCTTCGATGGCGGCGCGTACCGCCTCCGCGCTGCTCGGCGAGGCGGCATCCACGACCAGCGCCTGCAGCCGTCGCCCCCGCACGGGAAAGCCGCTCGCCTCCAGCCGCGCCTGCGCATCCGCGGTCGTCGCATGCTGCTGCTCGAGCAGGGATGCCAGCAGCCGGCGCTGCGAGAGCAACTCCCACGCGCCGTCGCCGTCGGCGAGCCGGGCCAGAGCGAGTGCCGTCGCCGCCTGCTCGAGCACCGTCGTCCGGCCGGCAGGATGCGGCGCTCCCGGAGCCACGAGCAGGCTCCCCCAGCGGATTCCGCGGCCCTCGACCGGCACCAGGATCCATCCCTGTTCGCGCCCGTCGGCGATCCGCCGCGAGCGCGCCGCCCATCCGTCCAGAAGGCCGGCGTCATCGACGGTGCGGGCATCGGCCGCGACGACCTCGTGCGCGAGGTTCTCCAGCACGACGCCGGCGTCGAGGGCTCTGGCGGTCTCGCGCACGATCACGTCGGCCGGCGCGCCGCGCAGGCTGAGCGTGGTGAACAACTCGTGCAGTTGCTGACGCTGCTGCAGCGCGTCGAGCTGACCGGCGATGATCCGCCGATGCACGGCCTCGGTGACGGCGACGAATTTGACCTCCCGCTCGAGGCTGATCAGCGCGACCCGGAATCGGCGGCATGCGGCGACGAATGCCGGTGGAGTCACCGTGAAGCGGGTGCCGAGTTCGAGCACGATCCCGGCGACACCGGCATCCGCGAGTTCGGATGCCAGCACCGACAGCCCTTCGGCATCCCCCGGCCAGCCGGCGCCGGTGGACAGCAACAGCTCACCCCCGTCGAGAAGCGCGGCGACCCGCGGGCTGTCCGAGACGTGCACCCAGCGGACCGACGGCTGCAGGGTGGTGACGTCCGTGAGGACCTCGGGGAAGCCGGCCTGCAGGGCAGGCATCGACAGCACCTCGGCGACATCAGGCAATCCGGCGAGCTGTTCGACGATGCGATCCATACACTCTGTCCGGATTCTGGTGAAGTTCACGACGTTCTGCCGCCTCCCATCGATCCTGCCCTCTGAAAACATGGAAAGCAAGCACGTTCATCTCGCCGGTCAGAGTGTTCGACCGCCGCACATCACCTGGGAGTCCATCCGTGAGCATCGTCCGCCACCTCATCAACGGCACAGAGACCGCCGAGGCCGCCCGCACCGGCGACATCTTCAACCCGGCTACCGGCGCGGTGCAGCGACAGGTCGCATTCGCCTCCGAGGCCGAAGTGGCCGCCGCCGTCGCCGCCGCGAAGGCCGCGCTCCCGGGCTGGCGCTCATCGAGCCTCATCAAGCGCGCGGACGTCTTCTTCCGGCTGCGCCAGATTCTCGCCGATCGGACCTCGGAGCTCGC
Organism: Microbacterium sp. LWO13-1.2; assembly: GCF_038397725.1. Lineage (NCBI taxonomy): Bacteria > Bacillati > Actinomycetota > Actinomycetes > Micrococcales > Microbacteriaceae > Microbacterium > Microbacterium sp. LWO13-1.2. The sequence continues at coordinate 1,599,656 of NZ_CP151634.1, read as the reverse complement.
GGCGATCGTCACCGACGAGCACGGCAAGGTGCTCTCGGACGCGGCCGGCGAGGTCTCCCGCGGCATCGAGAACGTCGAGTTCGCCGCCGGGCTCGTGCACCTGCTCAAGGGCGAGCGCGCCGAGCAGGTCTCGCGCGGCGTCGACGTGCACTCCGTCAAGCAGCCCGTGGGCGTCGTCGCGGCGATCACCCCCTTCAATTTCCCGGTCATGGTGCCGCTGTGGATGGTGGCCTCGGCGATCGCCTGCGGCAACACCGTCATCCTGAAGCCCAGCGAGAAGGACCCGTCAGCCGCCGTCTGGCTCGCCAAGGCTTTCCAGGAGGCAGGACTCCCCGACGGCGTGCTGAACGTCGTGCACGGCGACAAGGTCGCGGTCGACGCGCTGCTCGACGCACCCGACGTCGCCGCCGTCAGCTTCGTCGGCTCCACCCCGATCGCCCGCACGATCTACCAGCGCGCCTCGGCGAACGGCAAGCGCGTTCAGGCCCTCGGCGGCGCGAAGAACCACATGGTCGTGATGCCGGATGCCGACATCGACGGCGCCACCGCAGCCGCGATCTCGGCCGCGTACGGCTCGGCCGGCGAGCGCTGCATGGCCGTCTCGGTGCTCGTCGCCGTCGGCGACATCGCCGATGACCTCGTCGCGAGCATCCGCGACCGCATCGCCACGCTGCAGATCGGTCCCGGCACGGACCCGTCCAGCGAGATGGGTCCGCTGATCACCCGCGAGCACCGCGACAAGGTCGCCTCCTACGTGACCGGTGCTGCGGCCGAGGGCGCCACGGTCGTCGTCGACGGCAGCCGGAAGTCGTTCGCCGGAGACGGGTTCTTCATCGGCGTGAGTCTGCTCGACGACGTGAAGCCCGGCATGAAGGTCTACGATGACGAGATCTTCGGACCGGTTCTCTCCGTCGTCCGCGTCGAGACGTACGCGGAGGCGGTCGCGCTGATCAACGCCAACAACTACGGCAACGGCACCGCGATCTTCACCCGCGACGGCGGCACCGCTCGTCAGTTCGAATTCGACATCGAGGTGGGCATGGTCGGCGTGAACGTGCCGATCCCGGTTCCGGTCGGGGCGTTCTCCTTCGGCGGCTGGAAGGACTCGCTGTTCGGAGACTCGCACATCTACGGTCCCGAATCGGTGCACTTCTACACCCGGTCGAAGGTCGTCACCACCCGCTGGCCCGACCACACGTCCGCACAGGTCGACCTCGGGTTCCCGAGCAACCACTGACCGTCGTCCGATTCTGAGGAGTCACGCATGAACTTCACCGACCGGCACAACGCCGCCCACACCCTCCCCGCTCCGGATGCCGAGGCGCAGGTCCGCGCGGACGACCGCGGTCACGTCTTCCACTCCTGGAGCGCCCAGGCGCTCATCGACCCGATGCCCGTCGCCGCCGGCGAAGGCGCCACGTTCTGGGATTACGCCGGCAACGCCTACCTCGATTTCTCCAGCCAGCTGGTGAACCTGAACCTCGGGCACCAGCATCCGGATCTCGTCTCCGCGATCCAGCAGCAGGTCGGCCGACTCGCGACGATCCAGCCGTCGTTCGCGAACGACGTGCGCGGCGAGCTCGCCCGGCGCATCGCCGCGGTCGCTCCCGACGGTCTCGAGAAGGTGTTCTTCACGAACGGCGGCGCCGAGGCGAACGAGTACGCGGTGCGGATGGCGCGCCAGGTGACCGGCCGCCGCAAGGTGCTGTCGATGTACCGCAGCTACCACGGCTCGACGTCGACCGCGATCTCGATGACCGGCGACCCGCGCCGCTGGGCGAACGACCCGAGCGACATCGCGACCGTGCGCTTCTTCGGCCCGTACCTGTACCGGTCGGCGTTCCACTCCTCGACGATCGAAGAGGAGTCGCAGCGCGCCCTGGAGCACCTCGAGCAGACGATCCTGCTGGAGGGCCCGGCGACGATCGCGGCGATCATCATCGAGACCGTCGTCGGCACGAACGGCGTGCTGGTGCCGCCGCCCGGCTACCTGCAGGGCGTCCGCGAGCTGTGCGATCGCCACGGCATCCTGTACATCGCCGACGAGGTCATGGTGGGCTTCGGGCGTCTCGGCGAGTGGTTCGGCATCGACGCGTTCGACGCGAAGCCCGATCTGATCACCTTCGCGAAGGGTGTGAACTCCGGGTACGTGCCGCTCGGCGGTGTCGTCATCTCCGCAGAGGTGGCGGCGCACTTCGATCGGGTGCCGTTCCCTGGCGGACTCACCTATTCCGGGCATCCTCTGGCGTGCGCCGCGGGCGTCGCGACCTTCGAGGTGTTCGAACGCGACGGCATCCTGGAGCGCGTGCGCGATCTGGGTACCCGCATCGTCGAACCGACGCTGCGTGCCTGGGCGGAGACGCACCCCAGCGTCGGCGAAGTCCGAGGGCGCGGACTGTTCTGGGCCGTCGAGCTCGTGCGCGACCGCGAGACCCGCGAGCCGCTGGTGCCGTTCAACGCGAGCGGAGCGGATGCGGCACCGATGACCGAGTTCGCCGCGGCGGCGAAGCGGGGCGGCGTGTGGCCGTTCACGCACTTCAACCGGATGCACGTCGCTCCTCCCCTGGTGATCTCCGAAGACGACCTCGTACGCGGCCTGCGTGTGCTCGACGAGGCGCTCACCGTCGCCGACGGCTACGTGCGGGGCTGACGACCCCTCTCCGCCCTCGGACCACGGCGAGGGGTCGCACATGGTCGCCTCCTGGCACTCGAGACGACCATGTGCGACACCTCCTGCGCCGCGAGGGCCGCACATGGTCGCTTCTGCAGACGCAGGGCGACCATGTGCGACTCCTCTCGACGCGGGGCATCCGCCCGCGAGAGTCCCGAGTCAGGCGTTGGCTGCGGCGATGAGCTGATCGACCTGTGCGCGGTCGATGCCCATCCCGGGGAAGCCGGCCATCCGGCCGATCGGGAATGACGCCATCATCTTCATGATGGCCTCGTCGCCCATGATCCCGGCATCCATCGCGCCGTCCGCCTGCTCCCGCATCGCCGCGAGCTGCTGGGCGACGACCGGACCGACGACCGGGTGCGCGAGCACCTCGGTGATCGACGAGTGAGCGGTCAGCGGAAGGCGGACCTCGTCGCCGCCGACCTCGACGAAGGCCGTGCCCCGGATATCGCGGCTGGATGCTGCGACCTCGACCCGATAAGAGCCGCCCTCGACGACGAAGCGATCGACGCGGATGTCCCAGTACGCGAGGTCCTCGCGACGGACGACCAGTTCGACCTCCCGCCGCGACCCCGCAGGGACCTCGACCGAGGCGAAGGCCTTGAGTTCGCGCGGGGCGCGCTCGACGTTCGACGCCTCGGGGGCGACATAGACCTGCACGACCTCGCGGCCGTCGCGGCTCCCGGTGTTCGCCACGGCGAGCGACACGACGATGTCGCCGTCGGCGTTCACCGCTGCGGTGGGCTCACCGTACGAGAACGTCGTGTACGACAGACCGTGCCCGAACGGGAACGCCACCTCCATGCGGCGCGCGTCGTACCAGCGGTATCCGACGAAGATGCCCTCGGAGTAGCGGACGTGCCCGAACGAACCGGGGAAGCTGCCGAAGGCCGGAGTGTCCTCCAGACGGTGCGGGATGGTCTCGGCGAGGCGACCAGAGGGGTTCACCGCACCCGTGAGCACGTCGACCGTCGCCGATCCGCCCGCTTGTCCGAGCAGCCACGCCTCCACGATCGCGGGGACCTTCTCGGCGAACGGCAGCGTCACGACCGCACCGTTGGAGAGCACGACGATCGTGCGCGGGTTCACCGCGACGACCGCGTCCACCAGTTCGCGCTGCACCGCTGGCAGGTCGAGATGCGCGCGGTCGAAACCCTCCGACTCCTCTGCATCCGGCAGCCCCAGGAACAGCACGACGACGTCCCGTTGCGCGGCGAGCACCACGGCCTCATCACGCAGCGCCTCGGCATCCGCCCCATTGAACGTGAACCCCGGCGCGAACGCGACCCGGTTCCCCGCGACATCGCGGAACGCATCGAGCGCGGTGTCGATCCTGGTCGGATTGATGTGCGAGGACCCGCCGCCCTGGTAGCGCGGGGTGCGTGCGAACTCGCCGATCACAGCGACGGAGACCTCGGATGCCAGCGGCAGCAGAGCGCCCTCATTCTTCAGCAGCACGATCGAGCGTCCGGCGACCTCTCGCGCGAGCGCATGGTGCGCGTCGACGTCGAGCGGGCCCGGGACCGGCGGACGCTCCTGCGCCTTCGCGACCAGGTCGAGTACGCGCTGCGCCGCCGTGTCCAACACGTCCTCGGCGAGCCGGCCGCCGCGGACGGCGGCGACGATCTCGGCATCCGTCTCGCCGCCGCTGTACGGCATCTCCAGATCGAGTCCGGCGGCGAGAGCGGCGACGCGGTCCTCGACGGCACCCCAATCCGACACGACGAGGCCGTCGAAGCCCCACTCGTCGCGCAGCACCTGGGTGAGAAGCCACGGGTCCTCGGAGGCGTAGACCCCGTTGATGCGGTTGTACGAGCACATCACGGTCCACGGCTGGGCGTCCTTGACGACGCGCTCGAACCCGCGCAGATAGATCTCGCGGAGTGTGCGCGGATCGACATCGCTGGACGAGCGCATCCGGTCGTCCTCCTGATTGTTTGCGGCGAAATGCTTGAGCGAGGATCCGACCCCCTGCGACTGGATGCCGCGGACGAGACCGGCTCCGATTCCACCCGACAGGAGCGGGTCCTCGGAGACGTACTCGAAGTTGCGGCCGCACAGCGGAGACCGCTTGATGTTGATGCCAGGGCCCAGGATGACGGCGACATCCTCGATCGCGGACTCGATGCCGAGCGCGACGCCGACGCGTTCGGCGAGCTCCGGATCGAAGGTCGAACCGAGTGCCGCCGCCGGCGGGAAGCATGTCGCGGGGACCGACGCGTTGAGACCGAGGTGATCGCTGGCCTCCGCCTGCTTCCGCAACCCGTGCGGGCCATCGGTGAGCATGAGGGAGGGCACGCCGGCGCTGTCGATCGCCTTCGTCGTCCAGAAGTCGGCGCCGCTGGTCAGGGATGCCTTCTGTTCGAGGCTGAGGTTTTCAGGAGTGGTCATCGGTTCACCTTTTCTTGGGATTCGGGAGTCGCCACGGGGATCGAGGAGCGGCCGTGCGGCAGGAACCACACGGGCCGGCGATGATCCTGCGCCAGTTGGGGCCAGAACGCCCACCAGAGCAGCAGCGCCACGCCCGCGCCACCGATCAGTCCGGCACCGGCGTCGCTCAACCAGTGCGCGTTGATGAGGGTTCGCTGCCACACCATTCCGACGGCGAGGAAGGCACCGAGCACCGCCCAGATCCGACGCGCCCAGACGGCGGATGCCGGGATCAACGCGAACACGCTGACGATGATCACCGCCATGCTGACCGCGTGCCCGGACGGGAACGAACCGTGGTCGACTGGGACGAGCGGGCCGAACAGTCCCGCCGCTGCGTCATCGGCGGGTCGCGGACGGTCGACCAGATTCTTCGTGAGTTGCGACAGCAGCCCGGGACCTGCGAGTTGCACCGCGATGACGAACAACGCGGAGCGCCAGCGTCCGACCGCGACGAGCACCAGCGGCAGCAGAAGCATCATCAACACGGCGCCGGGCAGCTGTCCGAGGTGCTGGAAGAGTTGCGCCCACGCCGTTCCGGGAAGAGACGATGCCGGGTCCACCCCGGCGAATCGTCGCCAGGCATCGTCCACTGCCTGCGTCCAGGGGGACTCCGGAGCGGCGAGCACGCCGACGGCCAGCAGGAGGAACGCGACGAGCAGGCCGAGGGCGGTCCAGAGCATCGGGCGCGGCCGCACAGCGTGATGGCGCGCCGGCACGGCCTCCGCCGGGGCGACGGCCGTCACGATGCGAATCCCCGCAGCGGACGGACCGAGGCATAGGCATCCACGACGTCCCGTGTCTGCGTGTCGTACACCCGCACGATTCCGCGGTCCTCCTGGTGTCGCTCCCAGCCGGGAACGCCCGTGACGATGAACGCGACGGCGGCCGAGTGCACCTCGTCGGCGAGCGCTTGCGGGGGGTTGGGGCCGGCGAGCGGCTCCATGGCCGGTCCGTCGAGGCAGTCGAAGAAGAAGGGCACATCGAGGCAGTGCTCGGCGAATCCGAAGGTGCCGGAGGGCCACGAGAATCGGTACAGCCACGTGGGCGCCTCGGCGCGATCAGCCGCAATGTTCACGAGTGGAGCACGGAACATGCGATCGGTGAGATAGCGACCGGCGATGCGTACGGAGCCCTTGGCCACGACGTCGGCGTTCGCGGCGAGATAGGCCCGCATCGCCGCTTTCGGCATGCCGAGCTTCTTCAGCAGCAACGACTTCGGCACCCAGCGCAGGATCTTCGGAGCCGCCGACAGCGCCATCGTGAACTCGTCATCGGTCGCGCCGAGTACGAGGGGCTTATCGGCACCGATGCCGGCACGCAGCGCCTCCCGCGTCGACCTGGGCAGGAGATCACCGTCGACGGATGGGCCGAGGGCGAGGCCCTCCTCGATCATCGAGGTCAACGAGTCCGGCCCGAGCTGCGTCGCCTTCTTCTGCAGCTCCAGGAGCCGTTCCTCCGGCACCGTCCCGAACCCGGCGATCGTCGGCTCGACACCGGCATCCGCGGCGAGCACGCGCCCGAACGCTTCGGCCCGCGGCCGAGCCACATCGGCGAGCGCCCCGGAGATCGCGTACACGCCGTGGAAGAGGTGCTGCGCCTTCTCCATGCCCAGCAGCGTGAGCACCGCCCCACCGCCGGCGGACTGCCCGGCGATCGTGACGCGGCCCGGGTCTCCTCCGAACGCCGCGATGTTCTGCTGCACCCACTCCAGGGCGAGCAGCCAGTCCCGCACACCGCGATTCGACGGCGCATCCTCGATCCAGCCGAATCCGTCGAAGCCCAGCCGATACGACAGCGTGACGGTGACGACGCCGTCGCGATTGAAGTTGCGCCCGTCGTACCACTCGCTCGCCGGCGACCCCGCGAAGAACCCGCCACCGTGGATCCAGACCAGCACCGGGAGCCCGGATGCCGTGGGATCGGGCGTGAAGACGTTGACGTTGAGCGTCGACTCCCCTGGAACGGACGGCTCGGGAATGAGCGTCACACCGGGATCGCCGCGTTGGGCGGTCGCCCCGAACCCCAGCGCATCGAGCACCCCGTCCCACGGCGCCTTCGGCACCGGAGCCTGGAATCGCAGCGCTCCGACCGGCGGCTCGGCGAACGGGATGCCGAGGAAGGCGGCCGAGCGCGGCCTGCCTCTGCCCCCTGTCGTCGGTCTCCAGCATCCGCGCACCCGCCCGGCTGCCGTCTCCACCTCGACGTATTCGGTCATCACAGCATTCTTCTGGTCGATGGCGGTCATCAGCGCACTCCTCTGATCGGCGCGGTGGCGATGGCGGCGAGGATCACGAACACGATCCCGAAGACGAACAGCATCGGATACCCGCCGAACGAGGTGATGATCACGGCGGCGATCGCCGGGCTCATCGCCTGCGGGATGTTCGTCGCGATGTTCAGGATGCCGAGATCCTTGCCCGCCGACGTGCCTTCACTCGGCAGCACCTCGGTCATCAGCGCGGCATCAACGGCCATGTACAGGCCGAATCCGATCCCGTTGATGATGCTCATGGCGATCATCCCGGTCATGTCCGGCATCAGCAGCGGCATGGCGAGCCCGGCGACCATCACGAGGGATGCCGCGTAGATGAACACCTTGCGGCGTCCGACCTTGTCACTCCACCAGCCGGAGACGGCGATGGCGAGCAGCGTGGGTACGAGTGCGACGAGGGTCAACGTGACGACAGCGCCCTGCGCCTCGGTCAGGGACATGCCGATGTAGTCGGTGAGCAGGTACAACTGGTACGTCGTGACGACGAAGTATCCGAGGATCAGCAGGAAGCGCGCACCGAACGCCCAGGCGAAATCGGGATGGCGGCGCGGGCTGATCCAGAAACCCCGGAAGAACGCGCCCCAGCGGAAGCCGTCGACGGCGGCATCCTTCGATGACCAGTCGCGATTGACGACGACGAACAGCACCGTCACGACGAGCACCGCGACACCGAAGACCGAGTAGCCGACCCCCACCTGGGCGGCAAGACCGGCCGCGAGCATGATCCCGACGGTCATGCCGAGCTGCGTGCCCAGGCCCATCATGGCACTGGCTCCGCCGCGCTTGGAGCGCGGGAACCGGTCGGCGGTGATCGTGGTCAGCGGGGCCTGGAAGAAGTTCAGCGCCACCTGGATGATGACCCAGAACACGGTGATCCACAGGAGGTCGGTGAGGGATCCGAGGCCGAAAAGGAAGATGGCGCCGACGACGGCTCCCATCACCATCCAGGGTGCCCGGCGGCCGAAACGTGAGCGCGTGCGGTCGCTGAACGCGCCGGCGAGCGGCTGCGCGAACAGGGTGAAGACGAACGAGATCGTCGTCACGATGGCGAGGTTCTGCACCTTGTTCGCCTCGTCGATCATCGCGACCTGCGACGGGAGCAGGATCGCGATGAGTCCGCCGTAGGTGGCGAACAGCGTGAGCGAGGCGATCAGCAGGCTCGGCAGCAGCCGTTTCGTGGCGGGCGGGCTGGCTGCGGCTTCGCCGGGAGCGGGAGCATCCGTGGAGATGGTCCCGGTGGGCGCCAGATCTGCGGCCGGGTCGGGCGTGGATTGCATTGTCATGGTTCTGCTCCTCTTTGAGCACGGTTCACGGGGTAGGACGAGCCTCGGATCGGGGCCGAAGCTCAAAAACCAAACGTCGTTCGGTAATCAGGATGGCAGGACCCGCGGTCCGGCGCAAGAGGGAAACAGAATGACGTTCGGTTTCTTCCGATCGGCGTGGGCGGATACGCTGAGGCCATGTCAGGACGAGCCGTGTACGCGAAGGGAATCGCGAAACGCGAGGAGATCCTCGAGGCGGCGCTCGACGTGATCGCGACCCGCGGATACCGCGGCGCATCAGTACGCGAGATCGCGGAAGCGGTAGGTCTGAGCCCCGCCGGCCTCCTGCACTACTTCGAGAGCAAGGAAGAGCTCTTCATCGCCATCCTCCGTGCCAGAGACGAACGAGACGTTCGCACTTACGGCACCGACGACGCGATCGAGACCCTGCTCTCCGTCGTCCGCCACAACTCCGCCGTGCCAGGACTCGTGCAGCTGTATGCACAGCTCGCCGCCGAAGCCGGTGACCCCGCGCACCCCGCGCACGCATACTTCCGTGAGCGCACTGCGCTCGTGGAGTCGGCCACCCGCGCGCAGGTCGCCCAGGATCAGGAGGCCGGGTTGATCCGGGACGATCTCGATCCGGCGTGGATCGTCCGCTCGGTGCACGCACTCGCAGACGGGTTGCAGTCCGCCTGGATGCTCGACCCCTCGATCGACATGGCCGCGGAGATCGAGCAGTTCATCGCCCTGCTGCGACCGGCATCCTGACGGCGCACTGATCGACGAGCGTCACCTCGCCTAGCGAGATCCGCCGGCGGATGATCCGGATTCGATCGGAACCGGCACCGATGCGATCAGCAGGCGCGTGTAGTCGTGCTGCGGAGCGTTGAGGATCTGCTCCGTCGGCCCCGCCTCCACGATCTCGCCCCGGCGCATCACGATCGTCTGCTCGCAGACCTTGCGCACCACGGCGAGGTCGTGGCTGATGAACAGCAGCGTCAGGCCTTGGGCGCGACGGATGCCGGCGACGAGATCGAGCACCTGCGCCTGCACCGAGACGTCCAGTGCACTGGTGGCCTCATCCATCACCAGCAGCTCGGGCTCCACGGCGAGCGCCCTCGCGATGGCGACTCGCTGTCGCTGCCCGCCCGATAGCGTGCGCGGCCCCGCGGTGAGATGCTCCTCGCCGAGGCCGACGGCGGTCAGCAGCTCCGTGGCCCGCGACCGCGCCGCCGCCCCGGAGAGACCGGCGTGCAGACGCAGAACGTCTTCGATCGCCCGTCCTGCCTGGATCCTCGGATCGAGCGACAGGTACGGATCCTGGAACACCATCTGCACGCTCTTCGCCCTGGCCAGTCGAGCGGCCGCGGAGCGGTCCGCAGCGCCGATGGTTCGTCCGCCGATCCGGATCTCACCGCTGTCGGGTGATTCCAGACCGACGATCATCCGTGCGAGCGTGGACTTCCCGGAACCCGATTCTCCGACGACCGCGAGGGCGCCGCCACGCGGTACCACCAGGTCGGCCTCGGCGACCGCCGTGACGGCGCTTCGGCCGCGCGGGTGATAGGTCTTCGTGACGGCGGAGACCGACAGCATCGGCTCGGCCGCGACGACGTCCGGGGCCGCGGCCGTGCTTCCCCCGGTGAGCTTCGGCGTGGCCAGGACCAGTTGCCGCGTGTACTCGGCAGCAGGGGCCGTGAGGACGTCGCGGGCGCTGCCCGTCTCGACCACGGCGCCGTCCTTCATGACGACGAGACGATCGCACAGCGCCCCGGCCAGGTTCAGGTCGTGGGTGATGAACAGCATCCCCATCCCTCGCTCCGCGCACAGCTGGCGCAGCACCGCCACGATCTCGGCCTGCGTGGTGACGTCGAGGGCGGTGGTCGGCTCATCGCAGACGAGCAGCTTCGGCGAGGCCGTCAGGGCACCGGCGATCATCACGCGCTGCAGCATCCCTCCGGACAGTTCGTGCGGATGCTGCGCGAGATGATCCGCGGGAGCGGGAAGCCGCACGTCGGTCAGCAGTTCGAGAGCGCGCTCGCGCGCCCGCGCCCGGTCCCACCCTTCGCAGAGCCGCAACGCCTCGGTGACGTGATCGCCGATGGTGCGCATCGGGTTGATGCCGGCCCTCGGGTCCTGGAACACCATCGCCGCGCTGCGCCGACGGACCTCGCGGCGGGAATCGGCATCCCGGAGCGGTGACCGCCCATCGACCGTGACGGTGCCGCCGACGCTCGCGCGGTCGGGCAGGAGTCCGAGCACGGCTCGCGCCGTGAGCGACTTGCCCGACCCGGACTCGCCGACCAGGCCGACGGTCTCGCCCGCGGCGACAGCCAGGCTGATGCCGTGCAGCAGCCGCGCCCCGCTCGGCAGATCGAGCGTCAGGGAGTCGATTTCGAGAACGTTCATGCCGGGGTCTCCCCACCGATGCGATCGGAGAGCTCTTCGCCGATGATGTTGACCGCCACCACCACGATGACGACCATGACGGCCGGCGCGATGGCCGGCAGGAAGTGACCCGCCGCCACACCGGACTGAGCCTCGTTGATCATCGCGCCCCAGTCGGCGGTCGGTGCCTGCACGCCCAGGCCGAGGAACGAGAGCCCTGCCAGTTCGGCGAGCACGTACCCGAAGTTCAGCGTCGACTGGGCGCCGACGATCGGTGTCACGTTCGGGAGCACTCTGCGCACAGCGATCCAGCCGCCGCCGAAGCCCTGCACACGGTACGCCGAGACATACGGCCGCGTGCGCTCTGCTGCCACCAGCGACCGCGTGAGCCGGGCGACGAACGGCGCGTAAGCGATGCTCATCGCGATGATCGGCGCGACGAGCCCCTTGCCGAACAGGGCGACGGCCATGATCGCGATGAGCAGCGAGGGGAATGCGAACAGGACGTCGAACACTCGACTGAGGGCCGCATCCACCCAGCCGCCGCGCCACCCTGCCCACAGGCCCAGCAGGATGCCGATGACGGTGGAGAAGACGACGACCAGCAGCGGGCCGATCAGCGCGGTGCGTCCGCCGTGGATGATCCGGCTGAGCACGTCGCGGCCGAGAGCATCCGTCCCGAGCCAGTGCACCGCAGACGGCGGTGCCAGGAAGGACGTGAAATCGACGGCATCCGGATCGTAGGGGGCGAGCAGCGGCGCGAAGATCGCAGCGAGCGCGACCAGCGCGAGCACGACGACGCTGCCGAGGTACAGGACTCGCGGACGCCGCTTTCTGGGCGCGCGCAGCACCCGCATGGCGAGCGTAGGGGTCGAAGATGTCATCTGGCACCTGTTCCGGCAGCGGATCGCGGGTCGATCCAGGGTTCGAGAACGTCGACGATGGCGTTCATCACGACGAAGACGCCGACGACGAGCAAGACGATCGCCTGCACCACGGGGAAGTCGAGCCGATCGACGGACTGCACCAGGAGCGACCCGATCCCGGACAGACCGAAGGCCGCCTCGACGATGGAACTGGCGACGATGAGTCCGGCGACGAGCACTCCGCCCACGGTGAGGATCGGACCGAGCGCATTGCGCAGAATGTGCCTGCGCACCACGGCCCAGCGGCCGACTCCGCGACTCGTGGAGACCTCGACATGCTCGCGGCTCGACTGGTCGACCATCGCCGACCTGGTCACTTTGGCGACGAGCACGATGAAGACGATCGCCAACGCGATCGACGGCAACGTGAGGTGGCGGACCATGTCGAAGAAACCGTCGCCGGAGCCGAAGGACGGAAACCAGCCCAGCTGCACCGAGAAGATCGCGATGAGCACGATCGCACCGACGAACGACGGGATCGCACCGAGCACGGTGAGTCCGATCAGGATGGCCCGGTCCGCCGCCCTTCCGCGGTTCAAGGCAGCGACCGCGCCGAGGAGGAGACCGACCACCACGATGATCGCACCCGCCATCGCGACCAGCATCAACGTCACCGGAAGCCGATCCCCGATCACGGCGGTGACATCCTGGCGGTACTGCAGCGAACGACCGAAGTCGCCCTGCAGCACCCCCAGGATCCAGCGCAGGTACTGCTCGCCCGGCGACAGATCGAGACCGTATTGCGCGGTGACCTCCGCCACGGCCTCGGCGGTGGGCTTGCGCCCGCGGAGCAGGAACCGGATCGGGTCGCCGGGCACCAGGAAGCGCGAGAAGAAGACGAGCAGCGACGCCAGGAACAGCGTCAGCAGCAGCCCCCCGAGCTTCCCGGCGACACGGCGGGTGGCTGTCATCGGGCGCCGATCGTTGCTGCCCAGGGGTAGTAGAGGAAGGCGACGGAGGGCTGGACGCCCGTGATGCGCTCACCGAGATACAGCGAGATCGGCGCTTCGAACAGCGGCAGCCAGGGCAGCTGCTCGTTCGCGATCTGCTGCGCCTTCGCCGTCAACGCGCCGCGCGCGACCGGGTCGTCGATCGTCGCTGCTTCGTTGACGAGGGCATCGAATTCAGGATCGGACCAGTTGCCGTAGTTGCTGAAGTCGCCGGTTCGCAGCACCGAGTACATCTCCAGCGCATCCGGGCTGGAGAGATACCAGCTCGTGTAGAACAGGTCCACGCCTTCGCGTGCGCTGGGATCGGAGAACAGCGTCGAGTAGGCGCTCGGGGTGACCGTCTCGACCGTGACGTTCAGGCCGATCGACTTCGCCGCAGCAGCGGTGGCCTGCGAGATGACGGAGAAGTCGTTGCTGATGGGCGCCGTGACGTATGTCAGCTCCGCGCCCTCCGCACCGGCCTCGGCGATCAGCTTCTTCGCCTCCTCGAGGTTCTGTTCGTAATCGGCGACGTCATCGAAGGCCGCCGTTCGAGCGGAATCGGATGCCTCCTGCCAGACGGATTCCGTGGTCATCACGTCGGTCCGCTCACCGATTCCGCGCAGAGCGGCCTGGAGGATGCCGTCCCGGTCCATCGCGAGCAGCAGCGCCTTGCGCACGCGCACATCGCCGAGCGGACCCTCGAGATCACTCACCACGACGGATCCGACGGCCGTGTTCAGACCGAACAGCACGTCGCCCTTGCCCGCGGCCTGCAGGGTGGGCACCGCCTCCATCGGCAGCATCCAGGAGCCGTCGACGCTGCCGGACTTGAGCGCGTTGACCCGCGCCGTGGCGTCGTTGATGAAGACGAACTCGACCTCACCGGAGCGCGCCTTGAGGTCTTCATCCCAGTAGTCGTCGTTGCGGGTGAGGGTGATCGACTCGCCGGACTCCCAGCGGTCGAGCGCGAACGGCCCTGTGCAGTTCACACCGCCGGTGGAGTTGCCGTAATCGGCGCCCTTCTCGGCGAGAGTGGCCGCCGATTCGATGACGCCCGCAGACCCGCCCATGCCGAGGTTGAACTGCGCGTCCGGCCCGGTCATCGTCACGGTCACTTCGCGGTCGCCGGTCTGCACGATGGATGCGACGTTCTGGTAGACCGAGTACCAGAACGATCCGACCTCGGGATCGAGGTGCCTGTTCATCGATGCGACGGCGTCGGCCGCGGTCAGCGGCGATCCGTCATGGAAGGTGACGCCCTCTCGGATCGTGTACACCCAGGTCATCGGATCAGGGTGAGCGAACGACTCCGCGAGGCCTGGGCTGAGCGAGTAGTCCGGGTTCAGCCTCAGCAACGACTCGCAGACGTTGGCGAGCACCGAGTTGTCCGGATAGTCGAAGGCGTAGGCGTAGTCGAGCGAGTACGGCTCGGCGTAGCTGGCGAACGTGAAGGAGTCGATATCACCGCTCGGCGCGGCCGTCGTCGCGGTGATCTCCCACTCGACGGACTCGTCGGAGCCTGCGCCGTTCGATGCAGCGGAGCTGCAGGCGACGAGGGCCGCGATGGAGAGGATACCGGCGGTTGCGGCGACGCTGCCGCGGAGGAACGTGCGGTTCATCAGGACTCCCTGCTGGTGGTGGTTTCCGCGGTGTAGACGGGCTGCCCCTCGATCCAGGTCGACGTGACCCTGGTGCGGTACAGCTCGGATGCCGGAACGTCGAACGGGTTCGGATCGAGCACGACGAGGTTCGCGAGGTATCCCTCGCGGATACTGCCGGTGTCGTCGTCACGCCGGTTCACGTAGGCGCTGCCGGAGGTGTAGGCGGCGAGCGCGGTCGCCAGATCCAGGCACTGATGCGCTCCACCCAGCGGCGGCTGCTCGGATTCCGGGTAGGCCCGGTTCACCGCGATGTGGATCGCGGCGATCGGGTCGGCGGTGGAGACCGGCCAGTCGCTGCCGGCCGCGAACCGCACGCCCGCGCGGGCGAAGTCCCCGAACGGGTACTGCCTGGCTTCCTGCCCGTCCTGCAGGAACGGCAGGGTGAGCTCGTCGAGCTGGTCCTCGTGGGTTGCCCACAGCGCCTGGATGTTGGCGATCGCACCGAGCTCGGCAAATCGAGGGATGTCCTCTTCGGCGACGATCTGCAGATGCGCCAGGTGGTGGCGCCCGTCGATCGCGCCGTTGCCGTCGCGCGCCTCCTGCAGGGCATCCAGTGCCTCGCGGACGGCGCGGTCACCGAGGGCGTGCATGTGCACCTGCTGGCCGGCGGCATCCAGCGCCGTGACGTAGTCGCGCAGCCTGGCTGGGTCGATGAAGCTGAGACCGTGGTTGCAGGTGTCGTGACCGGCGTCGTCACGGTAGGGAGTGAGCATCGCGGCGGTCTGGTTCTCGGCGACACCGTCGACCATGATCTTGGTCGATGCGAGATCGAGGCGCCGGTCCGGATGCCTGGCCTCGATACGCGCACGACGGGCGACCATGTGCTCGACCTGCTCGATCCCGCGATCGCGCACCCACCACTGAGCACCGACGACATGGACCTTCAGGGTCCCTTCATCGGCCGCTCGCTCGTAGGCGGTGAGAGGATCGGCGATTCCGGCGACGCTGGATCCGACCATGGCATCCTGCCATCCCGTGATCCCGAGGGCGATGAGGTCGTCCTGGGCACGGAGCAACCCCCGGTAGGCGAGCTCCGGTGAGGTCTTCGGGCGCACATCCTCGAAGAGGTCGCCAGCTCCCTCGTGGAAGGTGCCAGCCGGGTAGCCATCGGCCTCGCGCACGACACGGCCGTCTTCCGGATCCGGCGTCTCAGCGGTGATGCCGGCGTACTCGATCGCCGCGGTGCTCGCCCACGTGCTGTGGTGGTCCCTGCTCTGCAGAAGCACCTTGCGGCCGCCGGCCGCCTCGTCCAGGATGCCGCGTGACGGGTTGCCGCCGGGGAAGTGGTCCATGCCCCAGCCGCCGCCGAGGATCCACTCCTCATCGGGGTTCGCCTCCGCATACGCGCGGATGATGGCCGCGGTCTGCTCGGCATCCTCGGCGTCGGTGAGGTTGCACTGCAGGAGCTCGATGCCGCCGCCGACCGGGTGAATGTGCGCGTCCTGGAAACCGGGGCTGAGCAGAGCGCCCCGCAGGTCGATCCGCGCGGCATCCGGCGAGACGATCCCCTCGACGGCCGACTCGGGCACGACGGCGGCGATGCGCCCGTCGCGGACCACCACGGCCAGGCCGGTGAGCGGCTCGCCGGTGCCGGTGAACACCGCACCGCCCTGAAACACGATCTCGAGCGCCATCGCTCTCCCTCTTCTCTGAAGTGATTTCGCTCACGCTAATCGGCTCGCAAGGCATTGTCAACACTGTTGACCACAGCAATGACAGCACCTAGGTTCGAAGGAGCGCTCTTCGACGCCGGCGGCCCACCTGCTGACATGATGAAGCGAACGAAAGGAGGCGCCCATGCCTGCGGTGTCCGATCACGAACAGACCCCGAAACGGGCTCGGCTGGATCGCGCGCTCATCGTGGAGGCCGGCTTGGAGCTTGCGAGCACACCGGGCGTCACCACGATCTCGGTCCGCGATCTCGGCGCC
Source organism: Microbacterium sp. LWO13-1.2 (assembly GCF_038397725.1). Lineage (NCBI taxonomy): Bacteria > Bacillati > Actinomycetota > Actinomycetes > Micrococcales > Microbacteriaceae > Microbacterium > Microbacterium sp. LWO13-1.2. The sequence continues at coordinate 1,583,176 of NZ_CP151634.1, read as the reverse complement.
AGACTGCGAGCCGACCCGACCGCCATCTACCGCCATTTCCAGAGCAAGGATGCCCTGATGGGCGCGCTCCTCGACGAACTCAACGGCCGTGCGGCCGCAGCCGTTCACGCGCCGGCCGAGGATTGGGCGGAGCGCCTGCGCGAGCTCTCCATCTCGACGCTCGACCTGTACATCCAGCATCCGGCGATCGGCGCAGAGGCGATGAGTCTCACCACCCACGGTTCCGGAGAGCTGGCCGCGATCGAGCTCATGCTCGACGCCTTCCGACATGCGGGACTCGACGGCGCGGAACTCGTGCAGCACTACGCCCTTCTCGCCTCTCACGTGCTCTCGCTCGCCGCCGGAATCGCGCGAGCACGGGCCGAGCACCCGAGCGAGACCGACGAAGGCGACCCCTGGGTGGATGCCCCGCTCCTGGCCGATCCTCGTCGGTTCCCGCTGATCGCCCAGCACTCGCTGATGCTGTCCGAGCTGCAGGACCGTGATCTGTTCCTCCGCGGAGTCGACCTCGTCATCGACTCGGCGCGGCGCACGGCATCCGGCAACTGAGTCGCGATCGGCCCCTTGCGCAAAACTAGTTTTGTTGCAAAACTACCCCGGTGACTCGAAAGAGAGTCTCAGAGGGAGAGATCGATGAAGATCATCATCGTCGGCGCGGGCATCGGCGGACTCGCCGCGGCGATCAGCCTGCACGAAGCCGGACTCACAGACGTCACCGTGTATGAACGCAGCGCCGCCATCCGCGGCCTTGGCGTCGGGATCAACCTGCTCCCCCATGCCGTTCGAGAACTGACCGAGCTGGGCCTCGCGGACACCATCGCCGACCTCGGCGTCGCGCCGGCCACGCTCAGCTACTTCAACCGCCATGGTCAGCCGATCTGGAGCGAGCCGCGCGGCCTCGCGGCCGGGTACCACTGGCCGCAGCTCTCGGTGCACCGCGGGCGGCTGCAGCTGGCACTGCGCGACCTCGCCGAAGCGCGCCTCGCCGAGCCGATCCGTCTCGGGCATCGCCTCATCGGCGTCGCCTCGAATTCGGACGGCTCCGAAACCGCGCGCTTCTCGACCGATGCCGGCGACGTCGACGCCACCGCCGATCTGATCATCGGCGCCGATGGCATCCACTCCGCGCTCCGCGCTGCACGCTACCCGGCCGAGGGCGCCCCGCCATGGAGCGGTCTCACACTATGGCGCGGGGTCAGCCGGATCCCGGCTTTCCTCGACGGGCGCACGATGATCATGGCCGGCGACGGCGAGCAGAAGTTCGTCGCGTACCCGCTGTCCGCGGCGGATCCCACCGGGCGGATGCTGGTGAACTTCATCGCCGAGCGCCGAGTCGGCGGCTCCGGCGACGCCGACTGGAATCGAGCCGTCGACCCCGCACCGATCGCTGAGCTGTTCCGCGACTGGAGCTTCGACTGGCTCGATGTGCCGGCCACGATCGCGGCGGCGGACGAGATGCTCGAGTATCCGATGGTCGATCGCGACCCTCTGCCGCACTGGACATTCGGCCGAACGACTCTGCTCGGGGATGCCGCGCACGCGATGTACCCGAACGGCTCGAACGGCGGCTCACAGGCGATCCTCGACGCACGTACGCTCGCCTTCCACCTGGCCACCGCCGACACGATCGACGAAGGCCTCGCCCGCTACGAAGCTGCCCGCCGCCCACGGATGACCGCGCTCCTGGCCGGCACCAGGGCGACCGGTCCGGAGCGGGTCATGCAACTGGCGCACGAGCGTGCTCCACAGGGCTTCGGCGACATCGACGACATCATCCCGCTCTCCGAGCGCGAACGGATCGCCGCCGACTACAAGACCGCCGCCGGTTTCCTGCCGACCATCCTGAATGAGCGCCCGTCGCTCACCCCGGCCCGATGACCGCGTTCGACGCCGCGCGCCTTGCCGCGGTCATCTCCCCGCTGCGCCGAGCTCTGCTCGCGGCGACCCGCGCCGCGGCCCGGCTTCCGGAGCTGCCCGATGCGCAGATCGACGTCATCCGCGCGCTCCCGCGAGGCACCGCACGGGGGCCGGCCGAGATCGCCGCGCAGCTGCGGCTCAGCCGTCCGACGGTGAGCAATCTGCTCGGCACGATGGAAGCCGCACGCCTCGTCGAGCGCACCTCCGATCCGTCCGACGGCCGCCGCGTCCTCGTCCAGGCTTCGGATCGCGCCCTCGACCTGTTCGCGCGTTTCGATGCCGCGAGCGCCGCCATCCTCACGCAGGCGAGCAGCATGCTCAACGCCGGTGAGCGCGCCATCCTCGCGGACGCACTGCCCGTGCTGGAGCGGCTGAGCGCGGTTCTCAGCGAAGCAGATGCCGCGGCATCCGATGCACCGACAGCTCCGGAGGAGACCTCGCCATGAGCACCCCGCACACCCTGCTGCCCGTTCCAACACTGGAATCCGCGTTCGACGTCACCGTCGAGCTGGGCCCGATCGAGGACCACCATTCCACCAGCGCGGGCTCACGACGCGTCGTGCCGATCCTCGGCGGCCAGATCTCCGGTGCGGTGGATGCGGAGATCCTCGCCGGCGGGGCCGACTGGCAGCTCATCCGCCCCGACGGCACCATCGAGATCGACAGCCGGTACACGGCGCGCACGGCATCCGGTGATCATCTTCTGCTGCATGCCCGCGGCCTGCGTACCGGGCCTCCCGAAGTGCTGGATCGCCTGCGCCGGGGTGAGGACGTCGACCCTCGCGAGTATGTCTTCCGCACGACGGTGCAGATCGAGACCGCGGCCACGCACCTGGCCGATCTGCAGCGCTCACTGTTCGTCGCTGCGGCCCAACGGCAGGCGAAGGCCGTGCGGTACCGCGCCTATCGAGTGGACTGACCCGCCGCCGTGTCGGCTTCGCTCAGGCGATCCCGGTCACCTCTGCATGCGGCATCCGCTCGCGCATCACGCGGATCGCCTCGGGGTTGTCGTCGACGAGCACGGCATCGCGGCCCAACGCCGAGGCCACAGCCCCGGTGGTGCCGCTGCCGGCGAAGAGGTCGAGGACGCGGTCGCCTGGCCGACTGGACGCCCGCACGATCCGGCGCAGGATGCCCTCGGGCTTCTGCGTCGGATAGCCGGTCTTCTCGCGACCGGTCGTCGGCACGATGGTGTGCCACCAGACATCGGTCGGCAGCTTCCCTCGCGCCGCCTTCTCGGCGGTGACCAGGCCGGGGGCCATGTACGGCTCGCGATCGACATCGTCGGAGTTGAACACGTACTCCCGCGGATTCTTCACGTAGACCAGGATCGTGTCATGCTTCGTCGGCCAGCGGCGGCGCGACTTCGCACCGTAGTCGTAGGCCCAGATGAGCTCGTTGAGGAAGCACTCCCTGCCGAAGACCGCGTCGAGCATCACCTTGGCGTAGTGCGCCTCGCGGTAGTCGAGGTGCAGGTACAGCGTGCCGTCGTCCGCCAGCAGCCGCCAGGCCTCCTCCAGCCGCGGCATGAGGAACGCGCCGTAGTCGTCGAAGCGGTCGTCATAGGTGCGCAGCATCCCGCGCACCCGCTCGTAGGCATGGCCGTGGAAGCCGTGTCGCACCTCGCTCGCGGCCGACTGCGGTTCGTAATTCAGGAGATTCGGCTCGACCCCGGTCGTTTCGGCAGTGTCTGCGCCCGGTTCGGCAGGTTCTTCCTGAGTTGTGAACGTGCGCCGGGCGGTGACCACTTGCCGCTCCTGCGTACGCCCGGTGTTGAACGGCGGATCGAGGTAGACGAGGGTGAAGGATGCCGATGGCAGGCCTCGAGCGGCGGCGAGGTTGTCGCCTTCGAGGATTGAGACGGACCCGACCGCGGGCCCTTCGACGGGCTCGGGGATCGAAGGCGTCACGGCACCCGCTGCAGCCACGCCTCGGTGGCGAACTTCGACTCCACGAGGGCTTCGGCGGCGGCGAGCTCGTCCGGCGCGACCGCGCCGTCCTCGGCATCGGTGAGAGAGCGGAAGGTGTCCTTGAACCGCTCGATGATCTCGGCGCGGCTGAGTCCGGTCTGGCTCCGCAGCGGGTCGACGCGCTTCGCCGCCGATGTCGTGCCCTTGTCGCTGAGCTTCTCGCGGCCGATGCGCAGCACCTCGGTCATCGTCTGACCGTCGATGTCGTACGACAGCGTGGCGTGGTGCAGCACTCCCCCGTTGGCGAGGCGCTTCTGGGCTGCTCCGCCGATCTTTCCCGAGGGCGACGCGATGTCGTTGAGCGGCTGATAGACGGCGTCGATGCCGAGCGAGCGCAGCGCCTGCAGCACCCAGTCGTCGAGGAACGCATAGGAGTCGGCGAAGGTCATGCCCTGCACGAGCGAGGCCGGCACGTACAACGAGTACGTGATGATCTGCCCTGCGGCCATCAGCATCGCGCCGCCGCCGGAGATGCGGCGCACGACGTCGAAGCCGTGCCGCGCAGCACCTTCGGGGTCGACCTCGTTGCGGTACGACTGGAACGATCCGATGACGACGGCCGATTCGTCCCACTCCCAGATCCGCAGGGTCGGGCGTCGGCGCCCTTCACCGACGCGCGCGGTGAGCACCTCGTCGAGAGCGAGGTTCATGCGCGGCGAGACCGCCTTGTCGTGCACGATCTCCCAGTCGAAGTCGCGCCAGCCCGGCGCGGTCACGAGAGCGCGGCGCACGGCGGTGCCGACGGCATCCGGGGTGAACCCGAGCAGCTGTGCGCCTTGAGGAAGAGCCTGCCGCACGGCGGCAGCGATGGCCGTGGCGTCCGTCTCCACCGGCAGCCCGGTCACCGCGGCATTGATGTCCTCGAGTGCGGTGTCGGGCTCGAGGAAGAAGTCACCCGCGAGGCGGAACCGGGCGATCGCCCCGTTCTCGACTTCGAGGTCGACGACGACGAGCTTTCCGCCAGGAACCTTGTATTCACCGTGCACGGATCCAGCTTAAGCCGCGGCCCGTCGAGCTGCGCTCAATCCCGAGGCGGAATGTGCTTGTTCAGCCAGGAGAGCACGTCGGCACGCACTTCGGCCTGCTGCACTTCATTGAAGATCTCATGCCGCGCGTCGGGATAGACCAACGTCGTCACGTCGGTCAACCCCGAGCGCGTGCGGTATTCCTCGGCGAGCTTGTGCACACTGCGCGGCCCGCCCACCGGGTCGTCCCGGCCGACCATGAGCAGCAGCGGGATGTCCCGGCCGAGGTCCTTCGCCGGGCGGCCGTAGAGCTTCGCCGCTTCCACCGGACCGAAGAGCTTCAGCAGCGGCACGTCGGTGGTGAGCGGATCCTCGTCGAATGCGCGCCACACCTCCGGATCTGTCGAGAGCCACTCGAAGCCGGTCGCCTCAGGTCCCGCCCAGCGCGCGTTCAGCGGTGCCGGGTTCATCATCGTCGGCGTCCGCAGTGCGGATCCGGACAGGATGACGGCGTCCCATGCCTCCGGATGCTCGTTGACCAGCATCTGAGCGAGGAACGAACCCCACGAGTGTCCGAGCAGCACGAGCGGCAGGTCAGGGTTCTCCGTGCGGATGATGCGCGTCAGCTGCCAGATCGCGTCCTTCGCGGCGCGGATTCCGCCTTTGCCGAGCCGACCCAGCTTCGCCGGCCCGTCGTGCTGACGGATGCCCGTGCGCCCGTGCCCTCGATGATCGTCCGCGTAGACGGTGAATCCCGCAGCGTTGAGTGCGGCGATCAGCGCCGGATAGCGACCCGCATGCTCGCCGACACCGTGCAGCAGCTGCACGACTCCTCGCGGCGTGCCCTGTGCGGGATGCACGTCGTAGACGATGGCGATGCCGTCAGCATCAGTGAACTCACGCGTATCCATCACGCCCCCACCCTACCCACGGGCGCCCTCGTCGTGCAGAGTGAGTCAGCGCCCGAGCGCGGTGAGCACGGCGAACGCGGTGTCCCGATCGGTGACCTCGTAGCCGCCGACGCCGTCCGAGGCCGATCCCATCCGCACGCCGCCCGTTTCGACCACGGCGCGCTTCGCGGAGAAGTGCAGAGCATCGACACCGATCGCTGCGAGCACGGGAGCGGTCGCAGCATCCACCCCGCTGCCGGCCATGATCTCGATCTGCCCCGAGGCCTCGGCGACGAGGGCGCGGAGCGTGTCGATGCCGTCGATCGCGGCCGAGGCTCCCCCCGACGTGAGCACGCGGCGGAGCCCGAGATCGCGCGCGGCCACCAGGGTCGCGAGCGGGTCGGCGGTGACGTCGATGGCACGGTGCAGGGTGACGGATGCTCCGCCGCCTGCATCGCGCAGTCGCGTCATCGCGTCGATGTCGAGGCGCCCCGCGTCGTCGAGCGCGCCGATCACGACACCGGCAGCGCCCGCTCCGACGGCCCAGCGGACGTCGCGCTCGGCGATGGCGAGTTCGTCGGCGTCGTAGTGGAAGCCGCCGGCGCGCGGACGGATCAGCACGTGCACTTCGGGACCGGCCGGGCCCGCAGCCTCGAGGGTGAGCTCCAGCGTCGCCGGCGAGGGGGTGAGCCCGCCGAGGGCGAGGGCCTGAGCGAGTTCGACGCGCGCGGCGCCGACCTCCCGGGCGATGCGCATTCCGGGGGGGTCCTGCACGGCGATTTCCAGGGCGAGCGTTCGAGTCACGACATCCATTCTGCCCCGGGCTGCCGCCGTCCCCCGCATCAGCCCTTCCCTCCCGAAGAAGATTAGATAGACTAACTAAGTAATGTCTGCGTCTGATGAATCCCTCTCCCTCACCGCCACCGAACTCCGCATGGCCACGTTCCGGCTGGCGCGACGCCTGCGATCCGCGCGCGCCGCCGACTCGATGAGCGATACGCAGCTCGCCGTGCTCGCGGGCCTGCGCATCCACGGCCGCCGCACCATCTCTGCGCTCGCCGTGAGCGAGCACGTGACGGCCCCGTCCATGAGCAGCATCGTCAACGGCCTCGAGGAGCAGGGCTGCGTCGTGCGCATCCCCGACGAGGATGACCGCCGCCGAGTGCAGGTGGAGATCACGGATGCCGGCGTCGAGATCGTCGCCGAGACCATCCGCCGCCGCGACGAACTGCTCGCGGCGATGCTCGACGACGTCGACTTCACCGACGAGGAGCTGACGACCCTCCGCGAAGCCAGCGCACTGATGCGAAGGGTGGCCGAGCGATGAGCGCGATGTTCCGCTCCTTCTCCAACGTCAACTACCGGATCTGGTTCGCCGGCGCCCTGGTCTCCAACATCGGCGGCTGGATGCAGGCGACCGCCCAGGACTGGGTCGTGCTCACCGAGCTCACCGACAACGACGCCGCGGCGATGGGCGTCACGATGGCCCTGCAGTTCGCCCCTCCCCTGGTGCTGGTCAGCCTCACCGGCTGGGTCGCCGACCGCTTCGACCGCCGCCATATCCTGCTGGTCACCCAGACCGTGCTGCTGCTGCTGGCGGTCGCGGCCGGCGTCCTGCTGCTCACCGACGTGATGACGCTGCCGATGATGTTCGGTCTTGCCCTCGGATTCGGCGTCGCCAACGCTTTCGACGCCCCGGCCCGCCAGGCGTTCGTATCCGACATGGTCTCCACCGGCGAAACGTCGAACGCCGTCGCCCTCAACTCGGCATCGTTCAATCTGGCGCGCATGATCGGCCCGGCCGTCGGCGGACTGCTCATCGTCGCGATCGGCTCAGGATGGGTGTTCATCGTGAACGCCGCCACCTTCCTCGCGATGATGCTCGCCCTCCTGATGATGCGCACGCATCTGCTCGCCCCGCGCCTCAAGAACCGCAACCGCGGCGGCCTCGCCGCCGGCTTCCGTTACGTCTGGGGACGCGGCGACCTGCGCGTCGTGTTCGTGATGGTGTTCCTCATCGGCGCCTTCGGGATGAACTTCCCGATCTTCGCGTCGACGATGGCGCTGGAGTTCGGCAGCGGTGCAGACGGCTACGGCGTACTGAGCTCGATCCTCGCCATCGGCGCCCTGCTCGGCGCGCTGCTCGCCGCGCGGCGTGATCGGGCCAGAGTGCGGGTCGTCATCCTCGCCGCCGGCGGCTTCGGCATCTCGGCGTTCGTCTCGTCCGCCATGCCCTCGTACGCCACCTACGCGGTCACCCTGATGTTCACCGGATTCATGATCGTCACGCTGCTGACGACCGCGAACGGCTACGTGCAGATCAGCACTGATCCGGCGCTGCGCGGCCGGGTGCTCGCGCTGTACATGGCCGTGATCATGGGCTCGACCCCGGTCGGCGCCCCGATCGCCGGTTGGGTGGCGGACGCGTTCGGGCCCCGCGCCGCGATCATGCTCGGCGGTACCGCTGGTCTCATCGCCTGTCTGATCGGCGCCCTGTGGGTGCTGTCATCCGGACGACTGCACCGCCGGGAGGAGAGCCGCTTCCTGCTGACGCTCGACGAGACCCGCCCGCTCAGCATCATCGACGAGATAGACCCGGTCGAGTTCAGCGACACCGCCGCCCAGACGACGCCGATCCGCACGCCGCGCAAGGACTGAAACGCGCGCTGTCAATCCCTTCCGCTGCGCGCCCCGACTCGACGTACGCTCCTGCCATGGACGAGAACATGGAACGCAGACCCTACTCCGACGACCCGGCCGAAGGCCGCTCCCGCGTCGACGAGGACGGCTCTCCCAGCGATGATCGCGGAGCGCCGCTCGGGGGCGACGACGTCACAGAGGATCAGCTGCAGGCCGACAACCCGACGGAGCGCGACACTCTGAAGTCGCTGGACCCCGACGACTCGCCGGCCTGAGTGGTGCGCGCGTCCGCTACGCCTCCAGCACCAGCCGCAGCTGCTCGACGGCCCAGTCGAGCTCGGTGGCACGGATGACGATGGGCGGCGCGATGCGGATGGTCTGACCGTGCGTGTCCTTGACGAGCACGCCGCGCTCGAGCAGCTTCTCGGCGATCTGCCGCCCTGTTCCCTTGGCCGGATCGATGTCGACGCCGGCCCAGAGTCCAGCGATGCGGACGGTGGTGACACCGTGGCCGATCAGGGGTTCGAGAGCGGCGAAGAGGTGCGCGCCGAGTGCACGGGCCCGCTCCTGGAACTCACCCGACTCCAGCATCTCGACGACGCGCAGACCGACGGCAGCGGCCAGCGGGTTTCCGCCGAACGTCGAGCCGTGCTCACCGGGGCGGATGACGCCCAGCACATCACTGTCGCCGACGACGGCGGAGACCGGAAGGATGCCGCCACCCAGCGCCTTGCCCAGCAGATACAGGTCGGGAACGACGCCTTCGCGGTCGCAGGCGAACGTCTCGCCGACGCGGCCGAGTCCGGACTGGATCTCGTCGGCGATGAACAGCACATTCCGTTCATCGCAGATCTCGCGGATGCGGCGCAGGTAGCCCTCCGGCGGGATCACAACGCCGCCTTCGCCCTGGATGGGCTCGATGAGGATCGCAGCGGTGTCTTCTGTGATGGCCGCGGCCAGCGCATCCGCATCCCCGTACGGAACCACATCGAATCCGGGCGTATACGGCCCGAAGTCGTCGCGAGCCTGCTCGTCGTCACTGAAGCTGACGATCGTCGTCGTGCGCCCGTGGAAGTTGCCGGCGGCGACGATGATGCGCGCACGGCCTTCGGCGATGCCCTTCACCCGGTAACCCCAGGCGCGAGCGACCTTGATGCCGGTCTCGACGGCCTCGGCGCCGGTGTTCATCGGCAGCACGAGTTCCTTGCCGCAGAGCGCCGCAAGGGCGGCGGCGAACGGCTCGAGCCGGTCGCTCATGAAGGCGCGGCTGGTGAGCGTGACCCGGCCGAGCTGCTCGGTCAGCGCGGCTACGAGCGCCGGATGCCGGTGTCCGAAGTTCACGGCCGAGTAGGCGGCGAGAAGATCGAGGTAGCGCTTGCCCTCGACATCCGTCACCCACGCGCCCTCGCCGCGGGCGATGTTGACCGGCAGCGGGTGATAGTTGTGCGCGACGTGCGGCTCGACGACCGTCTCGGCGGAGGTCGTCTCAGCCTCGACCGCCGTCACTTCGCACCGCGAAGCTCGAGGGTGCAGCACTTGATGCCGCCGCCGCCGAGCAGCAGCTCGGAGAGGTCGATCATGATCGGGTTGTACCCGCGCTCGCGGAGCTGCGCTTCGAACCCCTTCGCCCGCGGCGAGATGATGACGTTGTAGCCGTCGCTGGCGGAGTTGAGACCGAACACGGAGCCGTCCTCATCCGAGACGAGGATCGCCTCCGGGAAGCGCTCCTCGAGGATGGCACGGCTGGCGTCGTCGAAGGCGCCGGGCAGGTAGGCGATGTTGGCGCGCTCGGGGCCGCCGTTCTCGACGCCCTGCACGGGGTCGAGCACGGTGAGGGCGGTGTCGAGGTGGTAGAAGCGCGGGTCGACGAGGTTGAGCGATACGACCTCGCGGCCGAAGACCTCGCCCACCTCGCGGTGGCTGTCGCCAGTGGAGCGGAACCCGGTGCCGGCGAGGATCACGTCGCCGACGAGCAGGAAGTCGCCCTCGCCCTCGTTGACCTCTTCTGGGATGACGGTGTCGTAGCCAGCGCCGCGGAACCAGTCGGCGAAGGCCGGTGCCTCACCGGCGCGCTCCTCGAATCGGAACTTCGGCACGTACGCGCGGCCGTCGATGAGGAACCCGCCGTTGGCCGTGTAGACCATATCGGGGTAGTCGGCGAGCGGCTCGATGAGCTCGACCTCGTGGCCCAGCTCGAGGTAGAGGTCGTACAGCTTCTGCCACTGCGCGACCGCCTTGGCGGTGTCGGTCGGCTTCGCCGGCTCCATCCACGGGTTGATCGTGTAGCTGACGGTGAAGTGTGCGGGCGTGCACATCAGGTAGCGGCGGTGGTGCGCGGTGCGCACGGGTGCGGACGTGACGGTGGTCTCGGGCGTCGACATGGATGCTCCTCGAAAGGGGTGCGGCGGACGCTGTCCAGGGGCCCGGCGGTCCTTCGACCGGCCGCTCGTCAGAGTCGGCGCGGGAAGATGCGACCCGGGCACGCCAGTCTCCATTGTGTCACCCGTCGGCTGTGCGACGCCAGAGCGTCGCTTTCTGAGTTCAGAGAGCGCAAACGGCTGCATCCCCGCCGAATATCGAGCCGTTTGCGCTCTCCGAACCGGGGGTCAGGCCCCGCGGACGACGATCTTGCCGACGGTGTGGCCCGCCTCGATGTGAGCCAGAGCAGCAGGCGCTTCGGCGAACGGGTACTCCCGCTCGATGACGGGGACGATGCGCCCTTCGGCGGCGAGCGCGAGGAGCTTGCGCAGCACCTCCGGCCGGTTGACGGCGGCGACAGAGCGGATGCGGCGCGGCGACCCGATGGAGAGGAGGGCCGCCTTCAGCATCCGGGGCACCGGCCCCATCACATGGCCACCGTCGCCGGTGACCAGCGCCGCTGTGCCGCCGGGGGCGAGGAGCCGCTGCAGCTGTCTCAGCGGGATTCCGCCCGCGATATCGATGATCGCGTCGAACCGCCCCGCGGGCAGGTCCTCCAGTGGCTCCGTGCGGTGATCGAGGGTGCGCGTGGCACCGAGAGCCTCGATCAGGGGAGCATTGCGATCGCCGCAGGAGGCCCAGACCTCTGCGCCGCGGAGCGCGGCGAGCTGCACGGCGAAGACGCCGACTCCGCCCGATGCTCCGATGATCAGCACGCGCGGGGTGGCCCGATCAGTCAGCCCGACGCCCGCCACGTCGAGTGCCTGCCACGCCGTGCCTCCGGCGATCGGAAGGCATGCGGCGGATTCCGGCTCGAGCCCGCGCCCCATCGAGACGACACGCGAGGCGGCGACGCAGGCGTAGCCGGCGAGGCCCCCTCCGCCCGGGAGTTCGACGATCACGTCTTCACCGACTTCGGCGCCGACCACATCGGGGCCGACGGCGACGACGGTGCCGGCGACGTCCATTCCGCGCACCGGATTCTTCGGTCGGGTCAGACCGACGAACGGCCGGACGAGGAGCGGATCCCCGAGCATGAGCCGGACATCCCCGGCGTTCAACGCCGTCGCTCTGATGCGCAGCAGCACCTGGCCGCGACCGGGCGTCGGCACCGGCGTCTGTTCGAGGCGGGTCCCGTCGGCCGCCCCATAGGAGTCGCGACGCCAGACGGGCATCGTGTCGGGGATCGTGTCGGTCATGTCAGTCCTCTGTGTGGGAAGGCGCCGGATACTGGAAGAGATCGTCGAGTCCGACGGCGAAGGCGTGGGCGATCTGGAAGGCGAGTTCGAGCGTGGGCGAGTATCTGCCCTGCTCGATGGCGATGAGCGTCTGCCTCGTCACGCCGATCGTGCGGGCGAGGTCGGCCTGGGTCATCCCGGCCTCTTCGCGGTGAGTGCGGATGCTGTTGGAGACGAGTGTCGGCTTGACCATCACACGAGTCCACGACGGTAGGCGATGACCCGTGCGATGCCGCCGACGAGATTGGACACCGCGAATCCCAGGTACATCGTGTTCGCGATCCAGAACACGTCGGCGCCGACCGCGCACAGCGCGATCACGCCGAGACCGGCGATCACGAGGAATGCCTTCTCGACGCGGCCGCCCATCTGGCTGATGTCCCGGTCGCGGACGTCGGCCTTGCCGACACCGCCGTCGTCGGTGAGACCGGCGACGATGCCCGAGATGATGCTGATCACGATCATGATGGCGATGCTCACGCCGATCGTCCAGAGCATCAGGGGCAGCCAGTCGACCGCCGTGAGCGGACCGCCGGCGGCCTGCTGAAGCACGAGCCAGACGTAGACCGCCATTGAGATGACTCCGACGACGAGCCCCGCCCACGCATTGCGCTCTTCATAGACCATGACGCCTCCGATGTAAAAGATTCTTGACATGAGCGTACGCTTCGCCGTCGACTCATGTCAAGAATTCTTTACACCGCGTGAGCGCGCGATTCGTTCAAAGAGCGCAAACGGCTCCTTCTTCGCCGATTATCGAGCCGTTTGCGCTCTTTGAACGGCCGAGAATGCCAAACCGACATCAGATGACGCCGGCGCTCCAGGGATCGGGGTTGCCGTAGCGATGCGCGGTGATCGAGATCGACTGCTCGCGCACGAACGGCAGCAGCTCGATCCGGCCGGCCGAGGTCACCTCTCCGGCGTAGACCGCGAGGTCGGGGTCGCCCTCGACCGCCGAGGCCAGCATCCGGTGCAGCGCAGCGACCGATTCCCGCGAGCCGACGAGCCGCGCCCGATCGGGGCGAGGCGCAGGCTCGAACTCATTCTCGTCGACGACGGGTCGCCGCATCCGCTCCACCCATTGCTCATCGCTCTCCATGAACACGACGGCCTGGAGCTCACCGAGGGCATGCCGCACCGGGGCGGGCAGGCCGACCGGGGTGGACAGCACGAATCCGGCGCCGGCGCGCACGGCCGCGATGACGACGCGCAGCACCTCTTGCCACTCGGCATCCGCCGTCGCCCTGATCGCGACCGGCACGGGGCGATAGCGGAACAGATTGCGCTCCACCTCGAGGCGCGACACGTCTCGGACCCGCCCGAACTCTCGATCCCAGGCCAGCGCGTCCGACAGCGCTGCACGACGCAACCACTCGAAGGCCTCGAAATCGAGGGAGGGCTGTGCGGACTCGATGAGCGTGGTGATCCGGGAGTCGAGTCCGCGCAGATGCAGGGTGCTGGATGCCGCTCCGCCGGAGTTCGAGCGCCACGACCCGAGCCCGAACAGGTAGTTCGGCCCGCCGGCCTTCGCCCCCGGCCCGACGGCGGAGCGCTTCCAGCCGCCGAACGGCTGGCGCTGAACGATGGCACCCGTGATCCCGCGGTTCACGTAGAGGTTGCCGGCTTGCACGCGGTCCAACCAGAAGTCGAGCTCATCAGGATCCTGCGTGTGCAGACCCGCGGTGAGGCCGAAGGCGACGGCGTTCTGCAGCTCGACCGCCTTCGCGAGCGTCGGTGCATGCATGATGCCGAGCACCGGTCCGAAGAACTCCTCCAGGTGAAAACGCGATCCGGGTTGCACTCCGACGCGGATGCCGGGACTCCACAGCCGTCCACTCGCATCGCCGTCGGCGAGCGCCGGCTTCATGAGCCACTGCTCATCGCCTTCGAGCTCGGAGAGAGCCCAGGCGAGCTTGCCCTGCGGCTTCTCGATCACCGGCCCGACCTCGGCGAGCGGGTCGGTGGGCCAGCCGACATGCAGTGAGCGCGCGGCGTCGCCGAGCTGACGTGCGAACCGCTTGGACCGACCGACCGGTCCGACCAGGATCGCCAGCGACGCCGCCGAGCATTTCTGCCCTGCATGCCCGAAAGCGCTGCGCACGAGGTCGGCCGCGGCGAGATCGAGGTCGGCAGACGGCGTGATGATCATCGCGTTCTTGCCACTGGTCTCGGCGAGCAGCGGCAGGTCCGGGCGCCAGGAACGGAACAGCGCTGCCGTCTCCCAGGCACCGGTGAGGATGACGCGATCGACGTCAGGATGCGCGATGAGCTCGCGCCCCAGTTCCCGCTCGGCAAGGTCGACGAGTGCGAGCACATCGCGCGGTACTCCCGCCTCCCAGAGTGCCTCGGCGAGAACGGCGGCGCAGCGGCGGGCCTGATGCGCCGGCTTGAACACGACGCCGGAACCGGCGGCGAGCGCGGCGAGCACCCCGCCGGCCGGGATGGCGAGGGGGAAGTTCCAGGGCGGCGTCACCACGGTCACCTTGGCCGGCACGAATGCGGCACCGGCGACGGCATCCAGCTCCCGCGCCCTTGCCGCGTAATAGCGGGCGAAATCGATGGCCTCGCTGACTTCGACGTCGGCCTCGGCGAACACCTTGCCGGTCTCGGAGGCGGCCACCTCGATCAGTTCACCGCGGCGCGCCTCCAGCGCCGCAGCGGCGCGCAGCAGCACTTCCGCGCGCTGGGCGGCCGGGCGCGCACCCCAGCCGGCAGCGGAATCCCGCACGCGCGTCACGGTCTGGTCGAGGGCGTCGGACGCCGTGATCCTCGCGCGCTCCACGCTCAGCTTTCCGGCCGTGGATGCCGAGATCCGCTCTCGCACGAGACGCGCCCAGTCCCGGCTGGCGGGGAGCGCCGCGTCGCTGTCCGGAGTGTTGACGAAGCCGGGAGCACCACCGGCGTCTGCCGCGATCTCGTGCGCCGAGTAGACCGCCGTCTCGAGGAAGGCCTCCTCGTCGGATCCGCGAGAGATCCCGAGCACGGCCTGGGTGAGATTCGTCTCCTCGGCCGGCATCGCCGGAGCCTGGCGCACCGATTCGTGCACCGGGGCGAGGCGGTTCTGGGTGCGCCGCGGGCCGGTGCGCAGCGTCGGGTCGGTCGAGCGGTCGAGCGCGTCGAGGAACCGGTCCTGCTCCCGGACGAACAGACTCTCGTCCTCATCGAGCCGGAAGGCCGCGGAGAGGAAGTTCGCCGACGAGGCGTTCTCCTCGAGGCGCCGCACCAGATAGCTGATGGCCACATCGAACTCGGCGGGCTTGACCACCGGCACGTAGAGCAGCACCGGGCCGACCTCGCGCGACACGGCCTGCACCTGCCCCTGCGCCATGCCGAGCAGCATCTCGAACTCGATGCGCTCGCGGACTCCGCGCTCGCCGGCCAGCAGCCACGCGTAGGCGATGCCGAACAGATTGTGGCCGGCGATCCCCAGTCGCACCGCCGCGGTGTTCTCCGGCGTGAGCGCCCAATCCAGGCAGCGCAGGTAGTTCGCATCGGTGTCGAGCTTGGTGTCGTAGGTCGCCGGCGTCCACCCGTGCATGCGTGCCTCGACCCGCTCCATGGCGAGGTTCGCGCCCTTCACCAGACGCACCTTGATGGCGGCTCCGCCGTGCTCGACCCGGTCTCGCGCCCACGCCGTCAGCTCCTGCAGCGCAGGAAGGGCGTCAGGAAGATACGCCTGCAGCACGATGCCGGCCTCGAGTCCGCGCAGCCGGGGATCCTCGAGGATGCGGGTGAACACCGCGATGGTGAGGTCGAGATCGCGGTACTCCTCCATGTCGAGGTTGATGAACGTGCCATCGGAGGCAGCCGTGAGGTACAGCGGCAGCAGCCGCTCCCCCACGGCGTCGACGACCTCGTCGAACGCCCACATCGAGATGTGGCTGATGATCGCGGAGACCTTCACGGACACGTAGTCGACATCGGGTCGGCGGATGAGGTCATGGATGCCGTCGAGCCGGCGCTTCGCCTCGGCTTCGCCGAGCACGGCCTCGCCGAGCAGGTTGAGGTTGAGCTTCGCGCCCGACTCACGGATCTTCTCGATCGCCGGTCCGAGCTTCGCCGGACGGGCGTCGACGACGAGATGCCCGACCATGTCCCGGAGCACCCTCCGCGCGATCGGCACCACCGGGGTGGGCAGGATCTGCGCGACGCCGCCGCCGAGCCGCACGGCACCGCGCACGTACCAGGGCAGGAATTCGGGCACGATCGGAGCGATCCGGTGCAGCTGGGCCGCAGCGGCACCGAGACTCTCCGGCCTCATCACGCCGTCGACGAAACCGAGGGTGAAGGGCAGTCCGTTGACGTCCTGCAGCACGCCCGCCAAACGCTCGGCGGCAGGGTCGACCTCGGCGGCTCCCGCCTCGATCACCCACCGGCGGGCGAGCTGGACCGCCCGCTCGGCGAGAGGAGCGGATGCCGCGGCATCCGACGGAGTTGACGACGGCTCAGCCATGCTCTCCACCCTAGGTCTGCGGCCGTTCCGGCCGTCGGCACCGCGCCCGTGGATACCGTGAGCCACGAGGTCCTGACTCATGAGCCGCAGGGGTCGCACATGGTCGCTTCAAGGTCCTCGACGCGACCATCTGCGCCACCTCTCGGTCGAGTTTCAGCGAGGAGGGGTCGAATATGGTCGCTTCAAGGTCCTCGACGCGACCATCTGCGCCACCTCTCGGTCATGCTTCGGCAGAGTGGGGTAGCGCCACCGCGCCCGTGTCACAGGGCCTGGATGATGTCCTCCACCCGCTCCTTCGCGTCGCCGAACAGCATCGAGGCGTTGTCCCGGAAGAACAGCGGGTTCTGCACGCCCGCGTAGCCGGCGGCCATCGAACGCTTGAACACGATGACGTTCTCGGCCTCCCAGACGTGCAGCACCGGCATCCCGGCGATCGGGCTGCCCGGATCCTCGGCGGCGGCCGGGTTCACGGTGTCGTTCGCGCCGATGACGAGCACCACCGACGTCGCTGCGAAGTCGTCGTTGATCTCGTCCATGCTCAGCACGATGTCGTACGGCACCTTCGCCTCGGCGAGCAGCACGTTCATGTGCCCGGGCAGGCGACCGGCGACGGGATGGATGCCGAAGCGCACATCGACGCCGCGCTCACGCAAACGGCGCACCAGGTCGGCGACGGGATACTGCGCCTGCGCGACAGCCATCCCGTAGCCCGGCGTGATCACGACGCTCGAGGCGCTCGCGAGCAGCTCGGCCGCGCTCTCGGCGGTGATCTCTCGGTGCTCGCCGTACTCCGCATCCGATGATGTCGCCGCGACGATCCCGAAGCCGCCGGCGATCACCGAGAGGAACGAGCGGTTCATCGCCTTGCACATGACATAGGAGAGGTACGCACCCGAGGATCCGACGAGAGCTCCGGTGACGATCAGGAGATCATTGTTCAGCAGGAAGCCCGCGGCCGCGGCCGCCCAGCCCGAGTAGCTGTTCAGCATCGAGACGACCACCGGCATGTCGCCGCCGCCGATCGATGCGACCAGGTGCCAGCCGAGGGCGAACGACAGCACGGTCACCGCGATCAGCAACCACAGCTGCTGATCGTTCACGAACCAGACGGTGAGTGCGACGAAGGCGACCAGAGCGCCGATGTTCAGCGCGTTCTTGCCCGGCAGCATGAGCGGCTTCGACGAGATCTTCGCGGAGAGCTTCAGATAGGCGACGATCGACCCGGTGAAGGTCACCCCGCCGATGAAGATGCCGATGAAGACCTCGGCGTTGTGAATGCCGACGAGCTGCGGCGCGACCTCCGGGTGCGCCAGGTGGCCGTTCCAGCCGACGAGGACAGCGGCCAGGCCGACGAAGCTGTGCAGGAGCGCGATGAGCTCGGGCATCCCGGTCATCGCGACCACGCGCGCACGCCACAGCCCGATGGCCGCACCGATCGTGAGGGCGACGAGCAGCAGCACGAGTCCGATGACGGCGCCCGTGGTCCAGGCATCCGCGATCGTGAGCGCGAGAGTTGCGAGCAGAGCGATCGTCATTCCGGTGATGCCGTAGATCACGCCGGATCGTGCGGACTCGTGCCGGGAGAGCCCGGCCAGGCTGAGGATGAAGAGGAGGGCCGCGACGATGTAGGCGGCCCCGGCGAGGGCGTCGACGGTCATTTCTGGCCGCCCTTCGTGAACATCGCGAGCATTCGGCGGGTCACGGCGAAGCCTCCGAAGATGTTGATGCTCGCGAGCAGAACCGCGATCGCCGCGAGCACCTGCACGACCGGATTGGCGGACGTGACTTGCAGCATCGCACCGACGACGATGACGCCGGAGATCGCATTCGTCACCGACATCAGCGGCGTGTGCAGGGCGTGGTGCACCTTGCCGATGACATAGAAGCCGACGACGACCGACAGCATGAGCACGGTGAAGTGCTGGGGCAGCGGCGCGGGAGCGAACGCGTTGACAGCGAAGAGCGCGGCGATTCCGAGCGCGATGAGCAGGACTTTGCTCCCCGCCGACATCTTCGTGGGCGCGGCGATCTCGGCGGTGGCGGCCTGGGCGACGGCGGCCGGTGCCGCCGCGACCTGCACGGGTGGTGGCGGCCAGGTGACCTCGCCGTCGCGGACGACGGTGACCGAGCGCTGCACGACGTCGTCGAAGTCGATGGTCAGCTGCCCGTCCTTCGCCGGCGTCAGCAGGGCGACGAGATTGGCGACGTTCGTACCGTAGAGCTGCGAGGCCTGGGTCGCGAGGCGCGAGGCCAGGTCGGTGTAGCCGAGGATGATGACGCCATTGTCGGTGACGATGCGCTGGCCGGCGACGGATCCCTCGACGTTGCCGCCCTGCCCTGCCGCCATATCGACGATGACGCTGCCCGGTGTCATCCGGGCGACGTCGGATGCCGTGATCAGCCGCGGCGCCGTCCGCCCGGGGATGAGAGCGGTCGTGATGATGATGTCGACCTCGGATGCCTGTTCGGTGTATATCTCCGCGGCGCGACGGTCGTAGTCCTCGCTGGTGGCCTTCGCATAGCCATCGGTCGACGCCGCGACGGCCACGTCGACCGGCAGGTACTCGCCGCCGATCGATGAGACCTGGTCGGCGACCTCGGGGCGCGGATCGGTGGCGCGGACGATCGCGCCGAGGCTGCTGGCCGCGCCGATCGCGGCGAGGCCGGCGACGCCGGCACCCGCGACGAGAACCTTCGCCGGCGGCACCTTGCCCGCCGCGGTGACCTGTCCGGTGAAGAAGCGGCCGAACTCGTGCGCGGCTTCGACGACCGCTCGGTATCCGGTGATGTTCGCCATCGAACTCAGCACGTCCATCGACTGCGCCCGCGAGATGCGCGGCACCGCGTCGAGAGCGACCGCAGTGATGCCGCGCTGCGCGAGCGCCTCGACCAGATCGGGACGCAGCGCAGGCGAGAGCAGGGCGATGATCGTCGCGTCATCGGAGAGAAGACCGATCGCCTCGGCATCCGGTGCGGTGATCGCGAGCACGATCTCGCTCCCCCAGGCACTTGCGCGATCGACGAGCTCCGCACCCGCGGCCGCGAACTCCTCATCGGGGTACGACGCAGCGGTGCCGGCTCCGCGTTCCACAACGACTTCGTAGCCCAGCTTCCGAAGCGAGCCGACGGTCGCGGGCGTGGCCGAGACTCGAGACTCGCCTCCCGGTTCCCGCACGATTCCGATGACTGCCATTGCAACCTCCTCCGCCCGTCCGCATCGACGGGCTCCCGGGACGATCCCCGAATGTTCCCGCTCAGACTACTGACGCAGGGGCCGCCCACCGCCCGTCGGCGGGCGTATGACGCGTGAAGATTCGAGGTTCTTGAGGAAAGCGGATGAACGACAGGGCGCCCCGCCGAAGCCTTCAACGGGGCGCCCTGGGAGGCTGAGGTTGTCACACCATCAAGACCACCTCACACCTTCGCGATCGCCCCTCGCGTAGCTGTTGATCGCCGCCTGCAACGCGTTGGCGACCCGGATCATGATGTTGTACCCCTCAGTGGCATCTCCGCGCGCGAACGCATTGCGCATGTCCTGCTCGGCTCTCAGCAAGGCCGAGGCACTCGTTCCGCCAAGGTAGTTACCGACTTGCTGCATCTCGGATGCAGCATTGTTGATGAGTCTCACCGTGTGGTCGGTGGGTCTTGCGGTCCCCTTGATTCCCGCTGCACTTCTCAGAATCTCGCTCCTGGCCGCTTCGAGAACCCCAATATCGACCGGAATACCGGCGACGACTCGACTGATTGTGGGAGATTTGTCCCCCGCAGCTGACGTCTCATTCGACGCCGCGAGCGCGGGGCTGTTTCCACCCACCAGCATCACCAACACTGCGGCAGCGCCTACCATCATCGTGCACTTCTTAGTCATTTCCATGAAGCAATTCCTTTCTGTCGCGAGCGACTTTCACGACGCTACGTTGCTGCTATTCGCCTGTATGTAGGACCTTCGGGGGACATACAACGCGCGTGTCATCTGATACGGCGATCCACGATCGCTCCATGACGAGCGCCGAGGATCAGGTGGCTTGCCGCACGCGGAGACCCAGAGCTCGGCAGCTCTAAGCTGGTGCCGTGAACACGACACGGCCGGAGGGAACGGCGCATCCTGCCGATGCCACCACTACGTCGGCATCGAACGCCAGCGCACGGGCGAAGGTGCTCGGCTGGGCACGCCGCACCATCGACCTCGTGCCGACGTCGTGGCTGATCACCGGAGCCGGGGCCGTCCTCCTCGCGACGACCGCGGCCTTCGGCGGCCTCGCGACCGCGCCCGCTGATCCGGTCCCCGAGGTCGCCGTCGGCGACACGTTCAAGGGTTCGGACTTCGAGTTCACTGTCGTCGGCGTGGAGCTCTGGGACAACAACGGCAACGCAGCCGTGTTCCCCGATGAGGAGAAGGGCGAGAAGGTGCTGGTCGTCACCATCGATGTCCTGAGCACCTTCGACAAGCCACGCCGGTCATCGAGCATCAGCAATGACGGTCTACTGGATCACGTCCGGGTCAGCGGATTCGATATCCCCCCGGAGGTCAGCCTGGCCGCCGACGGAACTTTCAACGTCGTGCTCCAACCGGATGTGCAAGCGCGGCTTCTGCTCTCCTGGATCGTCGAACGCGGAGAGCTCGCGGACGACGACCACGTGACCGTCACCCTCCCTGACTCGACCCATCACGTTGGCCAGAACGTGTGGAGGGGCGTCGACTACTGGGACGACCTCCGTGTCGGCGCCACGGTCACCGCGTCCGTCTCGGCGAAGGATGTGCAATGACGGACCTCCAGAAGACCGCGCCCCGTCCTCGCCTCAGCGGACACGTCGCGCGCTGGGCGCTCACTCTCCTGCTACTCGCCGGTGCCTGGTTCCTGGTGAAGGTGACTCTCCCCGAGGGCTCCTCACTCGCACCTTTCCCGACAGTGGCCACGATCGGCGAACAAGCGTCGGCCCGCAACCTCGTCGTCACCATCACCGACGTGCATGCAGCTCGACGCGTGACGAGTTCCGAAGGCTGGTCGGCGGACGGTACGTGGCTCGTGGTCGACCTCGAAGCAGCATCGGTACAGAAACCCTCGCTCCTCAACCACGCGAATCTGTTCATCGGCGAGCGCACCTTCGCACCTACCGATCGCGGCACCACCTTCGCACGGCATCAGCTCATGACCGGCGTACCGCAGTCCGGAAGCCTGGCCTTCGAACTCCCCGCGGATGCGTTGAGGGGCACAGCGACTCTCCGGCTGGGTCTGCTGACCGCTGACGACGGAACCGTACCCTTGGACGGCGTCATCGAGTTGATGATCGATCTCGATGCCACCCCGGTCGAGGCTGAGGTGCCGTTGCAGGAGAACGGATGGGCACGATGAGCATCCCCGAGCCGATCGCCCCGCGCAACACTCCCGCGGAGCCCGCTGTCCGCCCGTCGTGGTGGAGGCGTAACGCTCTGGCGCTCGTGGCGCTCGCCCTGCTCGCCCCTTCGACCGCAGTGACAATCGGATGGCAAGGCTGGTATGAGCACTACGGCTACGGCATGCTCCCATACAAGCCGATTCTCGTGGAGAAGAAGAGCGACGCCGAGTTCATCGGAGCCACATTCGGCCCAATTCGCAGCGGTCTGATCGAAGATCTGAGCGGACTCGACGTACCCTCGGACGCCCGTTTGATCGCCGCAGCGATTCCGGTTCACACCGGCACGACCGGTGTCTCGTGCCAGGTGGTACTGGTCCAGCAGGCGACCGGCCACGAGTGGAGGCCGGCCCGCAGCGAGATCGGACTTCCGTCGAACATCGACGAACCCGAGTACTGCACGACCGCCGATACCGGGGATTACGAGCTCATCGCGCCGTTCGTGTTGCCCGATGACGTCGACGGTCCGTTCTGGGTCGAGATCCGTTCACCCGGTGAGCTTTCAGGCGGATCGTTCCTCAGATTCTCGATCGACCCCTGACCGCCGACCTCATCAGGTCTCGGCGCAGAGACGATCGAAGCGGCCACGGCGTCGGCGGAGACAGGCAGCAGCCCGGCAGCATCCGCTACCGCGCGCATCTCCTGCTCTTCGACGGACACCGATCCGGAGTCCGCACGATCGGTGCGTTTACGCAGTCGTGCGAGAGTCGCGTCGTAAGCGCCGGCGACGAGGGCGATCCTCAGAGGCTCCGTGAATAGCAGCGGCACGAGCGAAACCACCGGTATGGCGATCGACCAGAACACGAAGTCCTGCGCACCGATCACACGCGTGAGTCCCAGCTGCAGGTAGGACTCCAATGCCTTCACCGCCACGTATAGGAATGCATACGAAGCGACCAGTACCGGGCCAGCACGCCACATCAGCACGACAGCGCGCCAGAGCGGTCGGAACCGTGCTCCGAGTTCGTCCCCGAGGTCTTTCAGTCGTCGCGCGACGGGATTCGGAATCGCCTTCACATGTTCGCGAACCCGAGAAGCGAGGTCGTTTTCGACGCGCAGCTTCTCGGCGACGATCGCCTGTCCGAACACCACTCCGGCGATCGTGAGCCACGCGAGCGGAGCGAGCAGCACCGGCCCGACCTCGGTGAGAACCCAACCGATCGCCTCCCAGAGCCAGCGCAGCGGTGCGACCGCGTTGAGGATGCCTTCACGGACGTCTTCAAGAACCGCCATCGCCACGCGTGTGTCGACCCAGCTCTTCACGGTGTCGAAGAGATCACCGAGAAGGATCACCGAGAAGAACACCCAGACGACTTCGAAGTACACCGCGACCGGTGAGAACCAGCGGCTCAGGCGCGCTGACCATTTCGACCACGCCCAGCGACCGGCGAACGCCAACACGATGATGGCGACCGTCCATCCACTCAAAGGCAGATCAGTCACCGCGTCGCCCTGGGGCAGAGGTCCCGTTCCGTCCACCACCGCCTGCCACCCGAGCCCGTCGCGCACATAGAGTGCCCGCGCCGAATAGGCGTTGATGTCTTCCCGCAACAGCCCCTGCGCCCAGTACACCGCGAAGAAGGGGAGGATGCCGGCGAGCAGCGCGGAGAGGAAGGTGCGACGACGTTCGACCGACGACTCCGGAAGGGGCGCTACCTCCTGCAGATTGCGTAAACCGTCGCGCAGTACGAGGAACATCGCGACCAGGCTGATCAAGCGCGCCAGGATCGCGATCGGCAGCACGAGCAGGCCGACCGTGGCCGAGTAGGCGCCGATCGATCCGGCCGTCTGGACTACGACGTAGTGCACAAGGATGCCCGCCAGATACCACGCAATCATCGCCGGCCAGTGCCGCCACAGCACCCGGCCCGTCGTCGTCAGGATATCCAGCACGACCCGACATTACCGCGCCGGGCGGACGGAGTCAGTTCCAGACGCTCGGCGCCGTCTTCCGCACCGGCGGCAGGGCAGATGCCGCCGCCCAGTCGTGCACCCATTCGTCGATCTCGGGCACGCCCTCCGGCTTGCCGACGGCCGCGAAGAGCTCCTCGTTGCTCACGGTGCCGCCGGTGCGCCGAAGCATCCGCGCCCGCACGATCGCACGCGCGTAGATCTCGCCGTCGACGACCGCGCGGTGCTCCATGAACAGCGCCTTCTCGTCGTGCCCGATGAACCGGGACTGGATCTCGAATCGCTGCCACAGTTCCAGCGACTTGCGGAAGGTGATCGTCTCGCTGGAGACCACCGCATACCAGCCCTGCTTCTTCATCGCATCGAACAGCCCGGTGCGGATCAACTGGTCCCAGCGCCCGAGATCGAACAGCGACAGATACCTGCCGTTGTTCATGTGGCGGAGGATGTCGATATCGGAGGGGAGCGTCGTCGCTCGGATGCTCCCCACCGCCGTCGGGTCGAGGGTCTGCCCCCGCCGCACGCGGCGACGAGCGCCGAGGATCACCAGGAGAGTGCGCCAGATCACGTTCACGAGGATCGATCGTAGCCATCGGTGCACGTTTCGCGAACATCGTTGTGCGAACCCTCCATCCGGTGCGCGTGCGTCTTGGATGGCATCTGCTCGATTTCCTGTTCGCGGGAGCCGCGCGTAGAGTCGCGGCATGAGCGCCGAAGCCCACTCCGAAGTCATCGTCCGTCCGGTCCGTGATGTCGATGCGGAAGCCCTCGGTCGCGTGCACGCCCAGTGCTGGCACGAGACCTACGACCACCTGATCAGCAAGGCCGCCCTCGAGAAGGTGTCTCCGCGCCGCATGGCGGAGCTCTGGACGCACTGGGCCGCACAGGGCGAGGATTTCCGGATGAGCGCTGCGCTCGTCGACGGTGAGATCGTCGGTTTCGCCGGCTCCGGCCCCGCCCGCGACAAGGACGCCCCGGCCTTCCGGGAGCTGTACTTCATCTACCTGCTCGACGCCTGGCACGGTACGGGAATCGGCCAGCGCCTGTTCGAGTCCGCTGCCGCCGACGACGAGTCGCTGTACCTCTGGGTCGCGGAGGACAACCCCCGCGCGCACCGCTTCTACACGCGCAACGGATTCACGCTCGACGGCGCTTCGCACACCGAGCCCTTCCTCGGCGAGACGCTCACCGAGGTCCGCTTCGTGCGCTGAGCGCGTTCGCGACTCCTGAGAAACGGCTTCCCCGCTCGCGCGGGGAAGCCGTTTCTGCGTGTGCGCCAGGAGCCGTGAGGATTCCGGATACCCCGAGTCAGGCTTCGGGTTTCCCGCGTTCCTGCGGGTATGAGCGCTCGCCTAGAGTCCTAGACGCGCAGAGTCCGCGCGTCCGCTCCTCACACGAACCGAGGTCACCATGGTTGCGTCTCCCCCGCTCGCCCGCTCTGCCCGATCGACGGTCACCGATGTCACGTGGTTCTTCGCGATCGCCATCCTCCTGTGCTTCTCGCTGTCGGTTCCGATGGTCTTCCGACTCGTCCCCACGGACTTCAACAACCTGATCACGCCGCTCCTGCAGCTGACCCCTCTGCTCGCAGGGATCATCATGTGGCTCGCCCGGCGACCAGGGACGTTCCGAGAGACGTTCGCCACCGGGTGGCGCGGCACGCCTCGGTGGATCGGTATCGGTATCGGCCTCATCGCGGCGATCGCCGCGATCCAGACCGCCGTTGCACTGGCATTGGGCATCTGGGAGTTGAACCCGCTCGACCAGATCGCCGCGGCGACCATGTGGGTCGTTCCGGTCCTCCTCATGCAGTCCGTCTTCGCCATCGGCGAGGAGTTCGGCTGGCGCGGCTGGCTGGCGACGCGCGCCGCGTCGTGGGGTTTCTGGCCGCTGGCTCTGGTCAGCGGTCTGGTCTGGATCGTCTGGCACCTGCCCGTGCTCGCAGTGATCGGCGATCGACCGCTCTGGGACATCGTCATCTACTTCGCGGGCATGCTGCCGTGGGCGCCGCTCCTGCTCGCCCTGCGCTGGCGATCGGGCAGCGTCTGGCCTGCGGTGCTGGCGCACGGGGCGATCAACAGCATCCGGGTGTACCTGCTGCAGTCCGTCCCCAACGCGACGGATCACCTGCTCATCGAGGTGATCGGCTGGGTGCTCACGCTCGCCGCCGCCGCGTGGTTGATGCGCCCCCGCAAGGCGTAGCCCCTCGGGGGCTCAGCGGCCGGAGACGTTGCCGAAGAGCTTGGCGATCGGTGCGAGCACCAGGGGCCGGGCGGCGATCCAGGCGACGATGATCACGACGACGGATGCCGTGAACACCCAGAACCCGGTCCAGCCGACGGCATCCGACGACGCGAACATGTGGTTCAGGTTGCGCAGGAAGCCGGTGAGGAACACCAGCGCCACGTGCCCGATGATGAACGCGACGAAGTACAGCATCACGGGGAAGTGCACGGCGCGCGCCCATTCGACCGGGTACGCCTTCGACAGGCGCTCCGCCTTCTTCGGCCACATCCCCGACATCCGGAACCCGGTGGCAGCGGCCAGCGGCGCGGCGAGGAAGACGGTGGTGAAGTAGGCGAGCTGCTGCAGGCTGTTGTAGTTCACCCAGCCGTGTTCGGTCGGCCAGTTGAAGGAGACGTACTGCAGCGCTGCGGACAGAGCGTTCGGCAGCACCTCCCAGCTGGTCGGCACGATGCGCACCCAGTGCCCGGTGACGAAGATCAGCACGACGAAGGTCACGCCGTTCACGAGCCAGAGGATGTCCAGCGCCTGGTGGAACCACAGGGTGAGGCTGATCTTGCCCTTGCCGTTGGTACTGCCACGGGGAGCCCAGAACACGGTCGGACGCTTCTCGGTGCGCACGCGCAGGCCGGAGCGGATGATCAGCACGATCAGGAACATGTTGAAGAAGTGCTGCCAGCCGATCCAGGGCGCGAAGCCGGGGGCGACCTCGATGGCGGGGTCGTATTCGCCGGGGAACGCCGCGAGGAAGTCCTGCATGAACGGCATGCTCAGCAGCGCACGCACGAATGCGACGGCAGCGCCGGCGAGGATGCCGAGGGCGGCGGCTCCCAGCAGACCCGCGATTGCTTGCGTCCAGGTCGGGCGACGGCGATCGGATGCCGGAGTAGGAGCATGCCGCGGAGCGCTGCCGTGCCACACCGTGCGCGTGAACGGGATCGGCGCCAGTTCGCCGGCGGTGACGATCGGCGAGACCGCCTTCTGCTCGGGCGCTCGCTCTTCAGCGACGACGACCGGCGACTCGACGCCTTCGTACGCGGCCTCGTCGATCTCGCTCACCGTCGCTGCGGCGAGAGGAACCGTCCCGGCGGGCGGCCACGGGTCTCCCCCGACCGCACGCGGGAGTCCGCGCCGGACAGGAATTCCGCCATCGTCCGCGGCGCTGGATGCTGCCGCGCGGACTGCATTCCCGCCACCGGCCGTCGAGTGCGCCGCAGGCGCACTCCCGGTCGTTGAGCGAGCCGCAGGCGAGTCGGCACGCGCCTCTCCGGCGTTCGGCGCGGGCTGAAGCGTGGAATCGCGCTCCGCTGCACGCGGCGACAGCGAATCGGGAGTCGCTGTCGCGACCGCATCGGCGGGCGGCCATGGCTCGCCACCGACGACACGGGGAAGGCCGCGGCGGAGCGGGGCCACCGCGTTGCTCTCGGTCGTTGAGCGAGGGAGCGGAGCGACCGAGACGAAACGCTCATCTCCGACCGGAGACTCGGAACCGTGCTGCGTTTCGTCTCGCTCCGCTCGCTCAACGACCGGGGAAGACGCCTCCGCGGCCTCGACCACAGCCTCGGCGGCGACCTCGGCGACGGCATCCGCGGGCGGCCACGGCTCGCCGCCGATCACGCGGGGCAGTCCCCGCCGCAGCATCCGCGTCGCCATGTCTACTTCTTCCGCGCCTCGAGCGCGGCGATGATCTGGGGAACGATCGTGAACAGATCGCCGACGATGCCGAAGTCGGCGACGTCGAAGATCGGCGCCTCCGCATCCTTGTTGATCGCCACGATCGTCTTCGACGTCTGCATGCCGGCGCGGTGCTGGATCGCGCCGGAGATGCCCAGAGCGACATAGAGCTGCGGCGACACCGAGACGCCGGTCTGTCCGACCTGGTGCGACTGCGGGATGTATCCGGCGTCGACCGCCGCACGCGAGGCGCCGACGGCCGCACCGAGCGCATCGGCCAGCTCTTCGACGAGCACGAACTTCTCCTTGGAGGCGAGTCCGCGCCCTCCGGACACGACCCGGGTCGCACCGCGCAGATCGGGCCGGGAGGACGCGACCTCGACGGCTTCGACGGCTCCGGCCTTGGCCGCGATCGCGCCGGACGGTGCGACCTCGAGCGCTTCGACGACGGGGGCGGCGACAGCTTCGGCCCGCGCATCGACGGCACCCTGACGAACCGTGATCACGGCTGCGCCGTATGTCGGCGCCGAGTCGACGAGATACGCGCCGCCGTAGACCGAGTGATGCGCGACGATGCCTTCTTCGTCGCGGGAGACGCCGATCGCGTCCACCGAGAGGGCACTCTTCGTGCGGACGGCGAAGCGCCCGGCGACATCACGCCCGGTGATCGAGTTCGAGATGAGCACGGCATCCGGGCGCACCTTTTCAGCGGCCGCCTGCAGTGCGTCGACGATCGGAACAGTGAGGGCGGCGTCATCGCCCTGCGCGGTGAGTACGACGGATGCTCCCGCAGCGGCCGCCGCGTCGACGGCCGCCTGTGCGCCGCCCACCACGAGCGCCACCGGTGAGCCGACCGCCGCAGCCGCACCGATCAGCGCGGCGGTGCTCGACGCCGCATTCCCTGCCGGGTCGACGTCCACCAGGACGAGGATCGAGTTCTCGGGGTAGCTCATCGTCACACCAACCTGTTCTGCACGAGGTACTCCACCAGCTGGTTGCCGGCATCGCCCTCATCGGTGATCTTCACGCCGGCCGCACGGGGCGGCTTCTCGGCGATCGCGGTCATGATCGTGCGGGGTGCCGCCGCCGGATCTGCCGACACCTCGAGGTCGGCCAGCGAGAGCACCTCCAGGGGCTTCTTCTTGGCCGCCATGATGCCCTTGAAGTTGGGGAACCGCGCGTCCGGAAGCGCCTCCGTCACCGAGATGACCGCTGGCAGCTGAGCGGAGACCGGTTGCGCGCCGGCATCCGCCGCCCGCGTACCGGAGATGCTGTCCGCGCTGATCTCCACGGCGTTGAGCGCGGTCGCCTGCGCGAATCCGAGGTGCTCGGCCAGCATCGCCGGGATGACTCCCCCGGAGCCGTCGGTGGAGAGATTGCCGGTGATGACCAGGTCGGCCCCGCCTCGGCGGATCGCCGCGGCCAGCACCTCGGCGGTGAGTCCGAGGTCGGCTCCCGCGAGCTGTTCGTCGGCGATGTGCACCGCAGATGCCGCGCCGATCGCAAGGGCCCTGCGCACCGAAGCCGTCGACGATTCCGGCGCCATCGAGAGTGCCACGACCTCGGCGTCCGGATTCTTGTCGGCATAGCTCAGCGCGACCTCGAGAGCGCGCTCGGTGATCTCGTCCAACACCACGTCACCTGCGGACCGCTCGGCGAGTCCCGTCTCGAGATTCAGCTTGCGATCGCCATAGGTGTCCGGCACCTCTTTGACCAGGACGAAGATCTTCATCGATTGCTCCTCACGACTGTGTCGATTCTAGACCGTGATACTCAGTTTCACTTGCCATGCTACTGAGCGTCACGGCTGGTCGCTCCCGGCCGCGCCCTGCAGGATGGCCTACCGTAGAGCCGTGGCCCAACTCCGTCCGCTCCCCGTGGATCCGCTCGCCGAGGCGAAGCGGCAATGGGTCGCGCACGGATGGACGGATGCCGCGGACGGCATGACTGTGGTGATCTCGGTGATGCGCGCGCAGCAACTGCTGCTCGCCCGCGTCGAAGCGACGCTGAAGCCGTTCGAACTCAGCTTCGCCCGTTACGAGGTGCTGCGCCTGCTCGCCTTCAGCCGCAGTGGGCGCCTTCCGCTGTCGAGCGTGGTCGCGCGCCTGCAGGTGCACGCCACGACGGTGACGAGCACTTCTGATCGACTGGTGCGTGACGGACTCATCGTGCGCGAGCCCCATCCGCATGACGGTCGGGCCGCACTCCTCGCTCTGACGGATGCCGGCCGCGAGCTGGTCGAACGCGCAACGAAGGCGCTGAACTCCGAGGTTTTCGCCGCCCCCGGCATCAGCCGCGACGACGCGGCCGACCTCGTCGGGATCGTCGCCCGCCTGCGCAGAGACGCCGGCGACTTCACCGATCCTCGCCCGCAGCCCGACCCGCTCTGAGATGGCGCAGTTCCTGCTGGAGCGGATCATCGCCGCTCCCCCGGCCGAGGTCTTCGCCGCATCCCTCGACCCTGGCCTGCACGTGCGCTCGATGGCGCGGTTCGGAGAGACCATGGTGGAGGCGCCGGAAGGCGGCGTCTTCCGCGAGGGGTCGACGGTGACCTGGCGCGCGCGGCACTTCGGCATCGCGTTCCGCCTGCGCTCGGTCGTCTTCGACATCGATCCGCCTCGCGGTTTCCGCGACCGGCAGATCAGCGGGCCGTTCGGTGCGTTTCTGCACGAGCACGCCTTCGAGGAGCATCCGCGGGGCACGCTGATGCGCGACACGATCACGTTCCGATCTCCGTTCGGTCCGATCGGGCGACTCGTCGATGCGATCTTCATGCGCGCGTACATGCGACGGATCATCGATGAGCGCAACGCGGTGCTGGCTGCCGAGGTCGAGGGCCGGCGGCGTACGCTGACGTCATGACCGCGCTGCACCTGCACACCGTCCTCATCGGCCGGGGACCGGCCGCGGCGATCTTCCTCAGCGATGAGCAGGTCGCCTCTCTCGGCGCCGGCAAAGCCTTCCCCGTCGTCGTCTCCTTCGGCGACCGGAGCGCCCGGTTGCGGCTGTCGCGGATGGGAGGGGAGAACATGATCGGCTTCAGCAAGGCGACGCGGGCCGACCTCGGGCTGGAGATTGATCAGGAGATCGAGGTCACGATCACGGTGGACACGGCTGAGCGGGTCGTCGAGATCCCTCCGGCCCTCGCCGAAGCCCTGGCTGCCGAACCGGAGCTGCGGGCGCTGTTCGACGCCCTGCCGCACTCGATCCGCAAGGAGCACGCCCGCACCGTCGCCGAGGCGAAGCAGGATGCCACCCGCGAGCGGCGTCTGGCGAAGATCCTCGATGGACTGCGCGGTTGACTCCGACCCGCCCGCGGCGTGCATGACTGCGCAGTTGTGAGCCACGCTCAGCGGTTCTGGAAGTCCGGCACACGCTTCTCGCGGAAGGCCGACATGCCTTCCTTCTGATCCGCGGTGTCGAACAGCGCGGCGAAGGCCTGCTTCTCGTGCTCGAGACCCTCGGCGAGCGTCGTCTCCATCGCAGCATCCAAAGCAGCCTTTGCCGCGTAGACGGAGGGCAGCGACTTCGAGGCGATCGACTCGGCGAGCTTCGACGCTTCGGCGAGCAGATCGGATGCCGGAACGACGCGCGACACCAGACCGGCGCGCTCCGCCTCCTCGGCGCCCATGAAGCGCCCGGAGAGCACGAGTTCGGCCGCCTTGTAGTAGCCGACGGCGCGGATCAGTCGCTGCGTGCCGCCCATTCCGGGGATGACGCCGAGGTTGATCTCGGGTTGACCGAACTTCGCGGTGTCGGCGGCGAGGATGATGTCGCACATCATCGCGAGCTCGCAGCCGCCGCCGAGAGCGAAGCCGGAGACTGCCGCGATCACCGGGGTGCGCACGGCGGCGAAGTCGCGCCAGGAGCCGAAGTGGTCGGTCTCGAGCATCTCTGATGCCGACATCCCCTCCATCTCCTTGATGTCGGCACCGGCAGCGAAGGCCTTCTCCGACCCGGTCAGCACGATCGCGCCGATGCCCTCGTCGGCATCGAAGTCGACGGCGGCCGCGGTGACCTCTTCGGCCACGCGCCCGTTCAGCGCGTTCAGCGCCTGCGGCCTGTTGAGCGTGATCCAGCCCACGCGTCCCCGCTGCTCGACCAGGATCGTCTCGTACTCGGCCATCGTGCCTCCGCTTCGTCGTGGGTGGTTTCAGTATTGCGGGAGTTGCGTGATTGAGAACGCGTTTCGTCTCGGTCGCAGGCTCCCTCGCTCAACGACCGGGGGGGGAGTGCTGCGACGCGTCAGACGCGGTCCTCGCGAATGTCGGTAATGATGCCGGAGAAGTCGCGCCCTGCCCCGTCGCCGGCCGCGTACGCCGCGTAGATCTGCTGGGCGAGGCGGCCCATCTGCGCATCCGTCGACGTCTGCTCGATCGCCTGCAGCGCGAGGCCGAGATCCTTGGCCATCAATGCACCGGCGAAACCCGGCTGGTAGTCGCGGTTCGCCGGGCTGGTCGGCACCGGGCCGGGCACGGGGCAGTTGGTCGTGATCGACCAGCACTGACCGGATGCCTGCGACACGACGTCGAACAGCGCCTGGTGTTCGAGCCCCAGCCGTTCGCCGAGCACGAACGCCTCGGCGACGGCGATCTGCGAGACCGCGAGGACCATGTTGTTGCACACCTTCGCCGCCTGACCGAGTCCGGGCCCGCCGCAGTGCACGATGCGCTTGCCCATGGCCTCGAGCAGCGGCAGCGCAGCGGCGAAGTCGTCGTCGGAGCCACCGACCATGAAGGCCAACGTGCCGTTCTCGGCACCGACGACACCACCCGAGACCGGGGCATCGACGTTGCGGTGCCCCGCGGCGAGCGCGAGCTCGTGCGCGGTGCGGGCCTCATCGACGGCGATCGTCGAGGACTCGATGAACAGCGTTCCCGGCCGGGCTGCCGCCAGCAGCTCTCCCCGATAGGCGTCGATCACGTGCCTGCCTGCGGGGAACATCGTGATCACGACATCGGCGTTTGCGACGGCATCCGCACCGCTCGCTGCGACCGGGATGCCTGCCTCTCCTGCGGCCTCGACCGCGGCGGGAACCAGGTCGAAACCATGCACCTCGTACCCGGCCTTGACCAGGTTGACGGCCATCGGCAGTCCCATGTGCCCGAGCCCGAGGAAGGCGACCACTTTCGATGCGGTCGCGGTCATGATGCGCTCCGCATCGAGCCGGAGCCGGCGGGCCGCAGCATCTCTCGTCCGACGATCAGGCGCATGATCTCGTTCGTCCCTTCCAGGATCTGGTGCACCCGCAGATCACGGACGACCTTCTCGATCCCGTAATCCTGAAGGTACCCGTAGCCGCCGTGGAGTTGAAGAGCGCGATTGGCGACATCGAAACCGGCATCCGTCGCGAAGCGCTTGGCCATCGCACAGCGCATCGTCGCGTCGGGCGCGTGCTCGTCGACCGCCTGAGCACCGTCGCGGACCATGAGCCGTGCCGCCTGCAGATCGGTGCGCATATCGGCGATGGCGAACAGGATCGACTGCTTCTCGGCGAGCGGCTCGCCGAACGCGACCCGCTCGTGCACGTACTGCACGGCGCGGTCCAAAGCCCACTGCGCGCCTCCCAGCGAGCAGGCGGCGATATTGAGACGACCGCCGTTGAGCGCCGACATCGCGATCGCGAAGCCCTTGCCCGGCTCTCCCAGCATGGCGGACGCCGGCACACGCACGCCGTCGAGGATGACCTGCCGTGTGGGCTGAGCGTGCCAGCCCATCTTCTTCTCGAGGGACCCGAAGCTCAGCCCCTCGGCGTCACCGGCGACGAGGAACGCGCTGATTCCGCGCGCGCCCGGCTCACCGGTGCGCGCCATCACGACGTAGACCGCGGCTTCGCCGGCGCCCGAGATGAACTGCTTCACGCCCGTGAGCACGTAGTCGTCACCATCGCGGACAGCGCTGGTCGCGATGTTCGCGGCGTCCGAACCGGCGCCGGGCTCGGTGAGGCAGTAGCCGCCGAAATCGGTCATCGCCGTGAGCTTCGGCAACCACTCGCCGCGCTGCGAATCATCACCGTAGGTGTCGATCATCCAGACGACCATGTTGTGGATCGAGATGTAGGCGGCGACCGCCGGGTCTCCCTTGGCGAGTTCCTCGAAGATCGCGACGGTGTCGGTGCGGCTGAGGCCGGTGCCGCCGAACTCCTCGCGCACGTAGATGCCGCCGAGGCCCAACTCGCCTCCGCGCTGCAGTGACTCCCTCGGGAAGACGTGCTTCTCGTCGCGCTCATTCGCGTGCGGCGCGAGCTCGGCGTCGACATACTCGCGGACGGCGTCGAGGATCGCCTCGCGTTCTTCGGCGGTCGTGGTGGTGACGGTACTGATTGTCATGGTGGCTCCGGGAGATCAGTGCATTGTGGGGATGACGAAGCTGGCGCCATCGCGGATGCCCGCCGCCGGCCAGCGGCTGGTGACCGTCTTGGTCTTCGTGTAGAAGCGGAAGGCGTCGGCGCCGTGCTGGTTGAGATCGCCGAAGCCAGACCTCTTCCAGCCGCCGAAGGTGTAGTACGCGATCGGGACCGGGATCGGCACGTTGATGCCGACCATGCCGACGTTGACCCTGGCGGCGAAGTCGCGGGCGGCGTCGCCGTCACGGGTGAAGATCGCGACGCCGTTGCCGAACTCGTGCTCGGATGCCATCCGCAGCGCCTCTTCGTAGTCGGCGGCCCGGGCGATGACGAGCACCGGCCCGAAGATCTCCTCCCGGTAGATCGTCATGTCGGTCGTGACGTGGTCGAACAGCGTCGGGCCGAGGTAGAAGCCTTCCTCGTGACCGTCGACGCGGAAGCCGCGACCGTCGGCGAGGAGGGTGGCGCCTTCGTCGACGCCCTGCTGGATGTATCCCTCGACGCGCTCGACCGCTGCGCGGTTCACGAGCGGACCGTAGTCCACGTCCTCGGCGAGCGAGGGGCCGATGCGCAACTGTGCGACGCGCTCGGTGAGCTTCGCCGCCAGCGCATCCGCCGTTTCTTCGCCGACCGGCACAGCGACCGAGATCGCCATGCACCGCTCGCCCGCAGAGCCGTAGCCGGAACCCATCAGCGCGTCGGCAACCTGGTCGAGATCGGCATCCGGCATCACGATCATGTGGTTCTTCGCGCCGCCGAAGCACTGCGCCCGCTTGCCGTGCGCGGCAGCGGTCGAGTAGATGTACTCGGCGATCGGCGTGGAGCCGACGAAGCCGACGGCCTGGATCCGCGGATCGGTGAGGATCGTGTCGACGGCTTCCTTGTCGCCGTGCACGACGTTGAGGATGCCGGCCGGAAGGCCCGCCTCGAGGAAGAGCTCGGCCAGTCGCACCGGAACCGAAGGGTCGCGCTCGCTGGGCTTGAGCACGAAGGCGTTGCCGGCCGCGATCGCGGGGCCCGCCTTCCACAGCGGGATCATCGCCGGGAAGTTGAACGGGGTGATGCCTGCGACGACACCGAGCGGCTGCCGCATCGAGTA
This sequence comes from Microbacterium sp. LWO13-1.2, assembly GCF_038397725.1. Classification (NCBI taxonomy): domain Bacteria; kingdom Bacillati; phylum Actinomycetota; class Actinomycetes; order Micrococcales; family Microbacteriaceae; genus Microbacterium; species Microbacterium sp. LWO13-1.2. The sequence goes on along the minus strand of NZ_CP151634.1, from coordinate 1,548,017 downwards.
GACGTCGATACCGGCCCCTGCGCCGGTGGAGTACTCGCCCTTGAGCAGATGCGGCGCGCCGGCCGCGAACTCGATGACTTCGAGGCCGCGCTGGATGTCGCCCTTCGCGTCGTCGAGCGTCTTGCCGTGCTCGCTGGAGAGGAGCCGGGCGATCGCCGTCATGTCCTTCTGCACGAGATCGAGGAAGCGCAGCAGCACGCGGGCGCGCTTCTGCGGGTTGGTCGCAGCCCATTCCGGCTGCGCCGCCTCGGCGTTGTCGATGACGCGTCGCACTTCGTCGGGCGAGGCGAGCGGCACGCGCGCCTGCACCGATCCGGTGCTCGGGTCGAAGACGTCGGCGAAGCGTCCGCCGTCAGGGGTGAGAAGCGATCCGCCCACGAAGTGCGGGATAGTACGAGTCATTGTGTGACATCCCTCCGTGCCTTCATTGGCACAATGACGATGTTACTCCGGCATCCGATTATTTACTAGGAGATCCTTGTATCTGGATGACTGCACCGAAGCCACACGAATCTCCCGCCACCTCTTCCGTTGCGGCGCGGTGCACGGTAGATCTTGTTCGGTGCGCCTGATCGGCGCACAACCCGATCGCACCGTGGCGATGACCTTTCGCCCTGGCGCGCGCGAAAAGGAGAAACATGTCTCAATGGACGGCTCAGGCACGACGACGTGCCTTCGCCACGAGCACGGCGTTCGCACTCGCGGCCACCGGGTTCGTGACACTCGGATCCGGCTCGGCCACCGCGGCCCCACCGGATGCTGATGCCCCACCGGCACCGGCAGTCATCGGCGCCGACGAGTACTACATGAACTACGTGGCACCGCGGGCGGAAGGGGCATTCGACTCCTCCGATGATTCGGTGATCACCAGCGGCAACGCCAGAGGGCCCTATGGCGGCTCCCCTCTGGAGCATGCGCAGAAGAACGATGAGAAGCACGCGCACGGCAATCCGGTGGCGGCCAGGCAGCTGGCGAAGACCGAGGCCCAATCCATCAAGACGGGCAAGAGCCCGAAGGCGTTGAAGCACTCCAAGACCACTCAGCAGGCGAAGCTGCTCACGATCCTCGTCGAGTTCGACGGCACCGACGACTTCTCCGACGTCTATGTGCCCACCGAGTTCGGCGCCACGACCTGCATGCCCGGCAGCGAGCAGGGGCCCACCCTGCACAACAACATCCCGAATCCGGCGGATGCCGCACAGGCGGACAACAACAGCATGTGGGTGCCGGACTTCTCGTCCGAGCACTACAACAAGATGCTCTTCTCTGAAGACGGCATCACGGAGCGCGTGCGCACCGACCTGACCGGACCTGACGGACAGCCCGGCTTCGACATCTCCGGCTACACGATGAAGAACATGTACGAGGAGATGTCCCGCGGCGCGTACTCGCTCAGCGGCGAGGCGACGGCATGGGTCTCGGTGCCCCACTCCGAGGGCTACTACGGCGCAACGGTGTGCCACCTCAACGACGAGGGCGAGTATGAGGCCGGCCCCATGCAGGACCAGCAGGGTCACCCGGACAACCCACTCGGCCCCGGACAGCTGCCGATCGACGCGGTCGCGGCAGTCGCCGCAGACAACCCCGACTTCCCGTGGGCCGATTACGACATCGAGGACCAGGGCGACCGCGACGGTGACGGCAACGTCAACGAACCCGACGGCGTCATCGACCACGTCGTGCTGGTGCACGCGGGCGAGGACAAGTCGGGCGGCGGCGGAAAGGAAGGCACCTACGCGATCTGGGCGCACTCCTCAGCCGTGGCCGGCGGAGCCGTCATCCCCGGCACCGACTTCCAGATCTCGAACTACATCGTGCAGCCCGAGGACTCCGGCGTCGGCGTATTCGCGCACGAGTACGGTCACGACCTGGGCCTGCCCGACCTGTACGACACGTCGAACAACGGCAACTCCGACATCGACTTCTGGGATCTGATGAGCTCGGGATCGCACTCGGGGCCGATCTTCCAGTCGATGCCGACCCACATGGGCCTCTGGGACAAGTGGGTGCTCGGCTGGGTCGACCCTCAGGTCGTGAACCCCGGCGATGACACCACCACCGTCAAGGTCGGTCAGACGTCGCGCCCGAAGAAGGGCACGAAGGACGGCATCAAGATCAACCTTCCGGACAAGGAGATCGTTCTCGCCCAGCCGCACAGCGGCGCGGAGATGTGGTACTCCGGCGCGGATCAGAGTTGGGCCGATGTGCGTCTGACCCGGACGATCGAGTCGGTACCGGCCGATGCCAGGTTCTGGATGTGGAACGACTACGTCATCGAAGAGGACTGGGACTACGGCTTCGTCGAGGTCTCGGCCGACGGCGGAACCACCTGGACCGAGCAGAAGGTCTACGACGAGTCCGGTGCACTGGTCTCGACCGATGACGGCTATTCCGACCCGAACGGGCGGATGAAGGACTACGGGAACAAGAAGTACGGTCTCACGGGTTCTTCCGGTGGATGGCGTCACGACTACGTGGACCTGTCGGCGTTCGCCGGCCAGAACATCCAGATCCGCCTGCGGGAGGCGACGGATGCCGGCTTCGAAGAACGCGGATGGTTCTCGGATGACTTCGCGCTCACCAGCGCGGGCGCCGGGGTGTGGACCGACGACGTCGAGTCCGGCGACAACGGCTGGACCGCGACCGTCGAAAGCTGGACCGACACGACAGGAGCCGGATGGCACCGCGACAGCGGCACCCAGGTCAAGGCGCAGTACTACCTGGTCGAATGGCGCAACTACGACGGCTTCGATGAAGGCCTGAAGTACGGGTACACCACCGTGTACTCCGCTGAAGGCTGGAAGGTCGAGAAGGTTCCGTACAACGCGCCCGGCGCACTGATCTGGTACCGCGACACCGCCTACGGTGACGTGAACCACGTCAGCTCGAACCTGACCAACCTGCCGAGCTACGGCGCCAAGGGCGGCCTGCTGCTCGTGGACAGCCACTTCGACCCGCTGCGCCGCACCGGCGCCGAGGCTGAGCTCGACCCGTCGCTGCTGAAGAACGTGTCGACTCGCGCGCAGTCGTCGAACGCCGCATTCGGCCTGGTGCCGACCGCGTCGTTCAAGGACTGCCTGGTCGACGCCGCGCTCAGCAACGAGGCGTGCACGACCTTCGCCCCGCAGGCGCCGGTGAGCACCTTCACCGACGACCAGGGCTGGGTCGCCGGCATCGAGCTGCGCGACGGCCAGCTGCTGAACCGCCTGCGTGACGCGTCTGTGGTCGTGCCGTCGGTGAATGAAGCGCCGTACTCCACGCGAGTGGTGAACCCGGACGGCACCCCCGCAACCGACGTGTACGGCCTCGACCTCGGATTCACGGTGCTCGGCACCGGAAACCCGGCGGATGCAGGAGTCGGTTACGGCACGGTGGTCACCGTGAAGAAGTCGATGCAGAACGACACCGCGGCGCTGATCACGGTCACGCCGCCCCGCGCGGAGTGATCCCGACGGGCTGAGCACAGAAGCGCCGGTTCTGACACAGGTCAGAGCCGGCGCTTCTTTGTGGGCGACGTCCGGTCGCCTCGATTCAGGCGGCGCTACGCCGCGCGAGCAGGAGCCAACCGGCGGCGAGCAGGAGAAGTGCCGCCGCCGCGGCGAACCCGCTGAACTCTGCTTCCGCTCGATGCTCAGGCGCACGAGGAGACCTTCATCGCCGGTTCACCATCCGGACACCTTCGTTCCGTATACCTGCAGGTGCGCGGATGGACTTAGACCGGATCGGGTAGTCATTTGATTCCGCGCACGGTGAGCGCTCTCGTCGCTCCCACCGCGGTTCACAAACCGCAAGACCCCCGCCGAATCGGGTCGGCGGGGGTCTTCTCTTTCCTCTCGGTCCCTTTCAAAGAGCGCAAATGGCTCGATCTCCGGCCATTTTCGAGCCGTTTGCGCTCTTTAAAAGTTGAGGAGGGGCCTCCTGTGGACAACTTCTGCGAAGCCGGCGACGATCCTGGCACGGTGTCGCCATGGGACGAAAGCAGAATCTGCCGACACACCTCGGCTCCGCCTTCACTGTCACCGTCGCGAAAGCGAACGGAATCGGTCGAGGAAGGTTGCGCGGTTCAGACCTCGCTCGCCCCTTCCACGGCGTGCGCATTCAGACGCAGGCCGCCGATGGCCCAGACACGGTGCAGACCGATGATCCGTACGAACGACAGCGGCTCTTTCGCGTGATGCGTGCCAGAGAGTATGAAGCACGGCTTCACCCGGGGCATTGTTTCAGCCGGCAGACCGCCGCGTCGGCGTGGGGCGCCCCGCTGCCGCTCGAGGTCGACCCGCGAGGCAGACCGCTGGACTTCGCGCACCTCGACCTCCACGTGTGCGCGCTTGGTCCGGCACCGCTCCCGCGCGCGGCGGGAGTCGCCGGGCATCGCACACTGTCCAGCCTCATGACGGTGCGGGAACACAGCGGGCTTCGGCTCTCCTCACCTGCCTCGACGTGGGCGTCTCTCGGTTCCCTGTCGGTTCCCGATCTGATCGCACTCGGCGACTACTTCTGCCGTCGATGGCGGGAGAGTTATGGCCGTCCGCATGCCGGACGCGAGCCGCTGGCAACCGTCGATGACCTGAAGGCAGCCGTCGACGCCGGACGCCGGCACGGAGCATCCCGCCTCCGCGAGGCGCTCGAATGGATCCGCGAAGACTCCTGGTCGCCGCGCGAGTCCATGGTCCGGTACATCCTGGTGAGCGCCGGCCTGCCGGAACCCGAACTCAACGTCGACCTGTTCGACGGGCGCGGCCACTTCCTCGGATGCGTAGACATGGCCTATCGCGAGAAGCGGGTCGCGATCGAGTATCTCGGGATGCTGCACGGCGAGAGCTGGGCGCGTGACGTCGAGCGGATCGCTGCCCTCCGCGCCGACGGCTGGAACGTGATCGAGGTCACCTCGTCGCTGCTGAAGAACCGGGCCGAACTCATCCGCCGCGTCGCCGCCGCTCTCAGCCGCTGAGAACCCGATTCAGAGAGCGCAAACGGCTCAATCCGGGCGGTTTTTCGAGCCGTTTGCGCTCTCTGAAACCCCAGCCGGCTGCCGGAGTAGAATTGACACAGCGCCGATACCCTGGCGCATCCGCACTCGGGCGTGCCCGTGATCCGGGCACGCCTGCTTTCCTGAGGCCACGATGTCCCGCGAATCCCGCACGCTGCCCAGCGAGCCGATCACCGTCTCCATCCGTCGAGAGGTGGATCCCGCCCGCATCGCCGAGGCGACCGCATGGGTGCAGACGGGCCTGAACCTCGCGAGCAAGTATCCCGGGTTCCTCGGATCTGGGTGGGTGCGAGCCGGCGAGAACTCGCAGGTGTGGCACATGCTCTACCGGTTCGCGGGCACCGAGACCCTCGAGGCCTGGGAGCAATCCGCTGAGCGCGAGTGGTGGCTGTCGATGGGCGAGGGTTTCGTCCGCAGCGAGCGCTCGAAACGTCGCACCGGCATCGAGGGCTGGTTCGATGAGCCGGCGACCGGATCGATCACGGTGGTGGATGCCGCCACCGGTGCGACAGAGGTCGTCACCGCACCGCCGCGCTGGAAGCAGGCCGTCGCGATCTGGCTGGGATTCTTCCCGCTGAACGTCGGCTTCACCTATCTGATGAACCCGATACCCGGTTGGGGCGACGTGCTGCCGATCTGGCTGCGCGTACTCATCACCACGCTCGTGCTCACCCCGATCATGACCTATTGGGTGCTGCCGTGGGTCACGCGCTCGCTGCGGAACTGGCTCGCCCGCTGACAGACGTTTCGAATCGCTCGAGTGGAATCCGTATCAGTCCACGAGACGAACGCGATCCTCGGTCTCGACGACCTCGTGCAGTTCGGCACGCACACGCGGGGTCCCCATCCCGCGGTGCAGCACGAGCATCGTGCGCCCGTCGAACGTGTCGAACAGCATGCCGTGGCCCGCGTTGCCGTCGACCAGGGTCTCGAGCTGCTCCCAGGGTCCCGTCAGCTGTCCGTTGCGCGACACGGCCATCGTCTCGACGTAGTCGGATCCGTCGTCGCGCGGATGATAGGTCGCCCACAGCATCACGAGCGCGCCACTGCGCAGCCGCCTCAGCTGCGGACCGTCGGTGACGTACGGCATCCGGGTCCTGGCGCTCGGCGGCAGCGTTCTCAGCAGCGCCGCCTCCGAGCCGCGGAAGAGCAGAATCGGATCACCGGAGGCCGCCGTGAGGTCGAGCGCGAGCGGTACGGCCTCGATCGTCCCGTCGAAGATCTGCACCCATTCGTGCGCGTAGACCATCCACGCCGCACCGTCGTCATCGACGAACAGGGTGCCGTCGAGCGTCATGAACTCGGCCGGCGCGACGGGCGCGTCGGCGCGCAGCAGCTCGAACGGCCCGGCCGGATGATCGGCCACGGCGATCACCGTGCCCCTCGCCGTCGGAATGTACGCGGAGCCGCCGTCCTCTGCGAACGCTCGGAACCGCGCTCCACCGGGCACGTCCAGCTGCCGTGACGAGTCGTGCAACGTCGTGAACAGGTAGAAGCGACCACGGTATTCGTGGACTTCCGGCGCCCACGGCGCTTCGGTCGCGGAGGCCCATGATCCCTCCGGCACGCGGAACACGACGACCGGCTCATCATCCCAGTTATCGAGGTCGGCACTGCGGTACGCGACGACGGCCGGCTGGTCCCGCGCCGCGGTGTACAGGTAGTAGGTCGAATCCGCCGCGTACGGGAGGATGAACGGGTCGTGCGCCCAGAAGTCGTCGAGTCGTTGCATCGTCATGATCCCTTCACGAGGTGGGAGCCTCAGACGCCCGCGACGTCTGCCCGAACGGTGACGACGCTGCACGGCGGCACGTCCAGCACCAGCCGCGACCCGGTCACTGCAACGCCTTCGAACGCCGTCAGACCCACGGCGGATGGCACCTCGAAGGTGTTGTGGTCGGTCGATGATCCGGCGAGGATCTCGCTGCGCCGGATGGTGCCGATGGCCCCTGGCAGGTCGATCTCGATCCGGGCAGGGCGATCCAGCGCGTAGTTCACGGCGCTCACGGTGACGGCCCCGTCCTTGCGAGAAGCCGTGACGTCGGTGTGCGGCGGCAGCGAACCCTCGATCGGCAGCAGTGTCGCGTCGTGGTGATCGGTGTACAGCGCGAAGGCGAAGTACGTCGGCGTCTTGATCAGGCTCGGGCCGTCGGTGAGCAGCATCGCCTGCAGCACGTTGACCATCTGCGCGATGTTCGTCATCCGCACGCGCGCCGCGTGCCGATGGAAGACGTGGAAGTTCAGCGCTGCCACCACGGCATCGCGCATCGTGTTCTGCTGGTACAGGAAGCCGGGATTGGTGCCCTGCTCGACGTCGTACCAGGTCCCCCACTCGTCGACATAGATCCCGACGCGCTTCGCGGGGTCGTAGCGATCCATGATCTCGCCGTGGCGAGTGAGCAGGGTGTCCATGAACAGGGTGCGACGGATGGTCTCGTACCACGCCGCGTCGTCGAAGCCACGAGCAGCGCCCTTCACGTCCCAGTTCCCGGTCGGGAGCGTGTAGTAGTGCAGGCTCAGCGCGTCCATGTGACCCGCAGCGCGTGCCATCAGGACATCGGTCCATTCGTAGTCGTCGGCGTTGGCGCCGCAGGCGACTTTGGTGATGCGATTGTCTCCGTAGTCGCGCACGTACGTCTGGTACTGCCGGTACAGGTTCGCATAGTGCAACGGCATCATGTTGCCGCCGCATCCCCAGCTCTCGTTCCCGACGCCGAAGAACTGCACCTTCCACGGCTGCGCGCGCCCGTGGCTCTTACGCAGTTCGGCCATCGGCGTGTGGCTGTCGAGCGTCATGTACTCGATCCAGTCCTGCATCTCGGCGACGGTGCCGCTGCCCACGTTGCCGTTGATGTATGCCTCGGCATCGAGCTGGTTCAGCAGCTCGAAGTACTCGTGGGTGCCGAACTCGTTCGGGTCGACCACGCCGCCCCAGTGCGTGTTCACCATCGCGCCCCGGTCGGGCCCGATCCCCTGCAGCCAGTGGTATTCGTCGGCGAAGCATCCGCCCGGCCACCGCACGACCGGCACCTTGATGTCGCGCAGGGCCTGGATCGCGTCGATCCGCAAGCCGTTGCGATTCGGGATGTCGGAGGATTCACCCACCCAGAGACCCTCGTAGATGCCGCGCCCCAGATGTTCGGCGAACTGTCCGTAGATGCGGCGATCGATGACGGGCGAGGCAGATTCAACGACGGCGGTGATCATTCCTGCAACGTTATAGAGCCTGGCGGCGGAACCGCAAGTACTTTTTCTCACCGTTGTTTTAACCCTTGAGTATTAACGCCTCCCGTGCAACGCTGGCCGAGTGTCGATACCCGTCGACGCCCGCGCAGAGTCGCGCACCCGAACCGAACGGATCCCGATGAAGAGACAGATCGGAGCGGCCGTCGCGGCCGCCGCCCTCCTGATGGGCATCGCCCCGTTGCCCGCCACCGCAGCTCAGGGAGGCCCGCACAGTACCAACGAATTCCGCGGGGTGAACTGGGCCGACCCCCGAGACAACTATGCAGACGACGAGGTCGTGCCGTCCAGCCTCAGCACCTCCGACGACTACGACACGACATACGACAAGTCGGCCGCCATCATCGGCGAGTTCCGCGCGGAGGTCAGGGCCAACACGGTCCGCCTGCCGATCAACCCCTCGAGCGTCGGCACCGACTGGTGGGCGTCGTATCAGGCGGCCATCGACGCCTCGGTCGACAGCGGTTTCAAGGTCATCCTCAGCTACTGGGAGGCGGACAACGCGAAGGACGGGCGAGCGGACGACGCTGCCGCCTTCGACGCGATGTGGGACACCGTGGTGGCCGAGTACGGCAAGAACCCGAAGGTCTACTTCGAGCCGATGAACGAGCCGTTCGGCTACACGCTCGACGAGTGGGTGTCGCTGACATCCGGATGGCTCGACGACCATGCCGCCGTGCCGCGCAAGCGCGTGATCATCTCCGGCACGGGCTACAACGACGACGTGACCGGCGTCGGCGCAGCCGAAGAGCTGGAGGGCACGCTGCTGTCGCTGCACTTCTACGGCTTCTGGGCGAGCCACACCACGGAGGACGAGTGGAAGGCGAACCTGCTGCCCCGCATCGGCGAGTACGGCTGGCGCACCCTGGTCTCCGAGGCTGGATCCCCGATGACCACCGGCCTGAACTACGGCAACCACGAGGGCGACGTGTCGACCGCGTACCTCGGTGCTCTCACCGAGGTCACTCGCGACCAGGGGATGGGCGTCGTCTACTGGCCCGGCCTTCGCACCGGCGATTCGTACACGCTGACGGAGCAGACAGATGACGGCGGGCTCGAGGTGACGAACGAGTCCGGTCTCGCCCAGCTCCAGTGGGGCTGGGGCCTGCTCAAGAAGGAGCAGCTCAACGACCTGCCGCCGGCTCCCCCCGGTGAACCCCTGAAGAGCGTCGCGCACGGCGTGTGCGTCGACGTGCCCGGCGGCTCGACGACTCCCGGCACGCAGCTGGGCCTGTGGCACTGCAACGGGGGCGGCAACCAGTCGTTCCACGCGACGGATGCCGGCGAGCTCTCGGTCTACGGAGACCTCTGCGTCGAAGCCGTCGGCGGCCTGGTCGCGGGTAGCCCCCTCGCCATCGCCGACTGCTCGGGCGACGCGGCACAGCAGTGGCTGGTGAACGCCGACCTCACCATCAGCAGCGGCGCAGATCCAGGACTCTGCCTGGCGACGCCGGCCAACGAGTGGGGCCTCGCGCTGGCACCCTGCGACCCCGCCTCGCCGACCCAGCAGTGGACGCGCGGGTAGCCACCGCCATCATGGAGAAGCCCCGCGACCCGATCGGGTCGCGGGGCTTCTGCGTCTCACCTGCGCTCAGAGGGCGACGGGGATGTGCGTCGTCAGCAACCCCGCGTCGACGAGAGAGCGCTCGAGTGCGATCAGGGCGACGCCGGTCGCCACCGGGTTCCCCGACACCGTCGACACCACCAGCTCTACGTCTCCGCCCGCATGCCCCGGCGACTGCTCCCGCAGGTGACGGCGAGCCGGTTCGAGCAGGTGGGAGCCCAGCCCCCAAGTGGTCCAGCCGGTGAGCGTCACGACCTCGGGGTTGACGATCGCAACGAGGTCTGCGAGTGCGGACCCGAGATAGTAGGCGGTCCGGTCGAGCGTCTCCGCGACGGCCGGATCCGGCTCGGGCGCGTTCGCGGCAGCCGCGAGTGCGGCGATGAAGTCGGCCTGCAGGGCGACGTCGGCCAGCGGATGGTCCTGCGCGATCTCGCGGAGCGTCTGCTGGATGCCGGGTGCCCCGATGTACGCCTCGACGCAGCCGTTTCGCCCGCAGCGGCAGCGCCGTCCGTCGAGGACGAGCAGGGAGTGCCCCCACTCCCCCGCAGAGTTCGTCGCACCGCGCAGGATCCGCCCCTCGAGGACGATGCCCGCTCCGACGCCGGTGCCGAGGTTCACGGTGACGAGGCTGGCCGCCGAGCGGCCTCGACCGAGCCAGAGTTCGGCGGCGACCATGGCCTTCAGCGGGTTCTCGATCACAAGCGGCAGGCCGACCCGGGTGCGCAGGTGCTCCAGCTCGACGGAGTGCCAGGTCCAGTTCGGCACTAGCACCGAGACGCCGGAGGGTTCCTGCACGAGGGCGGGAAGGGCGACTCCGACGCCCAGCAGCGCATCCCGCGAGACGTTCTCCTGCAGCAGCATCCGATCGAGCGCGCCCCCGATCTCCTCGACGACGGATGCCGGGTCGAGGATGTGCTCGTCGCGCTCAGTCACCGTCGTGGCGAGCTGGGTCAGTGCGGTGTCGAAGAGCACGGTGCGCACGTAGGTCTCGGCGACATCGATGCCGACCACCCGCCCGCGGTCGCCGTTCATGCCAATCACCGCGGTCGGTCGGCCGATGCCGCCCGCGATACCGCGGGTCTCGGCGATGATGCCCTCGTCGATGAGCTCGCCGACGATGGTCGCCACCGTGGCCGGGCTCAGCCCCGTGGACTGTGCCACGCCGTTCCTCGTGGTCTGGCCCGCAGACAGGACGGCATGGAGGACGTCGACGCGCGAGTCGCTGCGGATATCCCGCGATGTCCGCCTCGCCAGCCCCATACTCACTCCCTCTGCTCGTGCACCGCGTTCCCGCCCTCACTCGGCGCACGTCGGGCGCTGTGCGCCGACCTTCGCCAGTATCCCATCACTCGATCACCACGAGGGCATCTTCCAGCCCCTCGACACGAAGCCGCACGGATGCCGGTCCGCCGGCGCGCACGAAGACGATCAGACGCCCGTCCAGCGTGCGGCGCTGCGGAAGCGCATAGGGGGTGACGTCGGCGAGATCGCCGTTCTCCAACCCGAGCAGTTCCCCGCCCTCGATACTCGCCTCCACGAGCACGTCGCCGCGCGCGACGGCACCGCCCGCGTCGCGGATGGTGCATTCGATCTGCACGATGGCCGCGGCGGGCAGCCCCGCAGCGGCGCACCGCGCTAGTGCGTCCCCGGGCGACTGCCACACAACGGCCTCGAGGTTCGCCGGCTCGCCCGCGCTCTCGAGACGATCGGTGGCGACCACGGTGCCGCCGCGCAGCGTTTGCACCTCGACGGGCCCGGTCAGCGCCGGCACCACCCCGCGCCAATAGCCGTGCTCGTCGTCCCACTCGACATCGACCTGCTGCCCGCCGACCGTCAAACGCACCTCGTCGGCCCGGGCGAAGCACAGGACCTCGGTGGGACCAGCCGCAGCGAAGTCGACCGACCGCGAGACCGGGTGGCTCCAGAACGACGTCTCCCCCTCGGTGAACGGCCGGACCACGAGATGGGCGAGCGGCTCATCCGACCACCAGCTGCGACGCAGATGCCACGTGTGCTTCGGGAAGCCGGCGAGGGTGAGCAGACCCGCACCCGACCCGTGGATGGGCCAGCCATGGGCCTCGCCGAGATAGTCGATGCCGGTCCAGAGGAACTGGCCGGCGATGAACTCGTTGCCGGTGACGGCCTGCCAGTCGGCATATCGATGGGAGTTCTCGCTGCCCAGGAACGGCGTGCCAGGGAACCGACGGTGGTCGTCCTCGTACAGGTGCTCCTTGTAGTTGTATCCGACGACGTCGAGCGGTTCGAAGAGCCCGGTGCGGCTGGAGAGCTCAGGGAACGCCGCGGCCAGCGTCACCGGCCGGGTCCGATCGCTCTCGCGGACGATCCGCGCGAGGTTCCTGGCGATCGTCGTGAGGCGGCGGATGTCAGGACGGGTGGGGTCGTACACCCGCTCGGCATCCGGCTTGTTCGCGTCGTTGTTGCCGGTCATCTCGGTGAACAGCGGGCTCGCGTACGGGTCGTTCGGATAGTCGATCTCATTGCCGATGCTCCAGGCGATGATCGACGGATGGTTGCGACCGCCCTCGACCATCGAGGTCAGATCACGTCCGTGCCATTCGGGGAAGTCGGAGGCGTAGCCCTGGTGCCGCGGCGGGTAGACGTTGTGCCCCTGCCACCATTTGTTCTTCGCGTTCTCCCACTCGTCGAAAGCCTCGTCGATGACGTAGAACCCGAGAGCGTCGCACAGCGTGTACAGCTCCGGCCCATGCGGATTGTGCGCCATCCGCACGGCGTTGCAACCCATCTCCTTGAGGGCCAGGAGGCGCCGCAACCACACCTCGACCGGCACCGCGGTGCCGAGGCAGCCGGCGTCCTCATGCAGGCAGACGCCGGTGAGAATGCGCGCGTCGCCGTTGATCGAGAAGCCGTGGTCGGGGTCGAAGCGGAAGGTGCGGATGCCGATCACCTCGCTGTACTGCGCCTCTCCCGATGCCGCGCCGCCGGTCCACGAGAGTGTCGTCGTGAGCCGCTGCAGGCGCGGGTCGTCGTCCGACCAGAGTTCCGGCTCCGCGATCCGCATGTCCGTCGAGGTCGACGAAGACGCACCGGGCGCGATCTCTGCGGACACCTCGGCGACATGGATCCGACCGGTCGTCAGGGAGGTGAGCTCGTGCCGCGCGTGCACGGCGACCTGCTCTGCCGTGCTGTTGATGAGCGTCTGCTCGATGCGGATCGTCGCCTCAGCCGCATCCGCCGCCAGTGTGGTCACCACCGTGCCGTGCTCGCGCAGGTGCACCGGCTCGTGCACCTCGAGGTCGACGCGACGCGTGAGCCCCGAACCGTTGTACCAGCGGGAATCGGAGATGTCGGTGTGGTCGACGCGCACGCTGATCACCAGATCATCGTCGGTGGCGTAGGCGAGGATCTCGCTGACGTCGAATGAGAAGCGCGCATGCCCGGACGGGCGGCGACCCAGGTGGTAGCCGTTGACCCACACCTCGGCGTTCTTGTAGACGCCGTGGAAGACGAGGCGCACCACGTTGTCTTCGCGCAGCCCGAGCCCTGCCGTGGGAACATGCGCCCGGTACCAGCCGATGCCCCCTGGCAGGTATCCGGTGCCGCTGGAGAACGTGGCGGAGAACTCCTCCTCGACGCTCCAGTCGTGCGGCACGGCGACCGCCCGCCATGGTGCGTCGTCGTACCGCTTCGCCCAGGCATCCGGGTCGTCCGCTCGCGAGAAGAGCCACTGATCGATGGTCTGCGTGTGCACGGGGTGCTATTCCTCTTCCTGGTCGCTGACGAGTGCGGATGCCGATATGTATCTCTGGAACACGCGGGCGAAGAGTGCGCCGCCCAGGAAGGCGATGCCGGCGAAGCCGATCATCAGCCAGAGCAGGCCCCACGCGGTGGCCTGCGGATAGTAGATGGTCACGATGACGCTGAGCGCGGTAAGGGCGGCGACGGTGAGCGGCGCGAGCGGATGCCGGATCGACATCCGGCGGGCGTTGCGCAGCACTTCGCCGATGCTGCCCTCGAAGCGAGCCACGTAGGGGAACACATAGAGCGCGGCCATCACGAACATGAACGCGAGCAGGTACCAGATCGCCATCAGCACGATCACGGCGATCGACGGGAGGGGGGCTGTGGTGACGACGTAGTACCAGGCGGCGAGCGCACTGCCGATGCCGGCGAGGATCAGCGCGAGCAGCGTCGACTGCTTGAGATTCCGGCGGAACGAGCGGAGGTAGTCGCCGACGATCGTGCGGTCGGTGTCGGTGGCGATCCGCATGCCCACGAAATTCAGTGCCGTGAGCGACGCGCCGATCGTGACGATGGGGAGCGATGTGAGAACGAACAGGACGTTCAGGATCATCAGATCCGCGATCCGCGTGAGGAATCGCATCAGCGTGGAATCCGGCGCGAGGATGCTGCTCGACATGTCGTCCCCCCTCTTTCTATGAGAGCTTCTGCGGGAGCCGGGCGGGCGAGATGGCCCCGCCCGCCCGGCTGTGGTGCCTGCTCAGCCCTCTCGGGCTTCGTCCCAGGCCTTGATCTGCGCTTCGACATCGGCCCTGGCGTCTTCGTAGCCGACGTCCTTGAGCTTCTGACGCATCTCGGCGATCGCCGCCGCCGGGTCGTCGAACTTGCCGTACTGCAGCTGCGGGATGTACTCGGAGAGCACGCCGCTCATGGCCGCAAGGGTCGATTCGATCGGCGTCTTGTCGACCACGAGCGTCGAGTACGGGTAGTCCTTGGCATCGGCGTCGAGCGCGTCGTAGATCTCGTCCTTGTTCGGCGCCTCGGACGTCCGCGGCAGCTCGAACTCGTCCATGCGTCCAGCCCAGAAGTTGGCGCCGAGACCGTCGGTCGACGAGTCGTAGCCCTCCGGGTAGCCGAGCTTGCCGTCGTCGGTCACGACGTAGTCGGTGCCCTCGATGCCGAAGTTGATCAGGTTGTACGCCTCTTCATCGTTGCGGAGGAGGTCGTAGACCTGCAGCGCCTTCTCCGGGTTAGACGAATTGGCGCTGACCGCCATCGCTCCATGCGTCTTGATGTCGCGGAAGTAGTTGCCGTTCTCGGACCCGAAGGAGAACAGCTTCGGGTCGGAGCCCGGCTGCTTGGTCGTCATGTTGTCGACGATCTGCCCGACGAACGTCTGCGTGTGGTGCTGGTCGGTCCCGGTCAGTCCTGCGTAGAGGAGCTCACGCGTGACTCCGTCGTAGTTCAGCGCATCCTCGCGCCACACGCCGATGTCGTTCCATTCCTTGGCGAGCTCGGCCGCGGCGAGCAGCTCGTCGCCCTCCATGTACCAGGAGGTGACATCGGTCTCGTCGCCCTCGGGCGTCTGGAACGGGAAGTAGTTGCCCGCGGTGATCTGCTGAATGGTCTGCAGGTCGGTGTGCCCCTGGAGGTATCCGGTGAGGGCGAACTCATTGGCACCGGCGACATCCCAGGGGTACGCGTCCGGCACGTTCGTCTTGATCCACTGGAAGTACGTCGTGAAGTCCTCGAACTTCGTGATCTCGCCGTTCGCGAAGCCGGCTTGAGCTGCCCAGTCTCCGCGGTAGAAGAAGCCGTGGTTGGTCCACTGCGTGTAAGCGTCCTCGGGGATGAAGTAGATCTGGTCGTTGTCGAGCTTGGTGAGCTCCCAGTCGCCTGCAGCATCCACCTGCTCCCAGGTCTTCGGCGCGTTCTCCTTGAGCATGTCCTCGCTCAGCGGCAGGAAGGCGCCCTTCTTGGCGTTCTCCCACGCGTAGAGCCAGTCGGTCGCGGTGGTGATGAGGTCGACGTTGTCGTCGCCGGAGAGGAGCTGGAGGTTGTACTGCGTCTGCCAGTCGGCCCACTCGACGTAGAACAGGTCGAGCTTCGCGTTCGCCTTCTCGACGAGCCGCTCGTTGAGCTTGTCGAGCATGGCCTCCAGGCGACCGTTGGTGGGCTTGTCGCCGAGTACGAGCATGGTGATCTCGGTCGGCGCACCCCCCTCTTGGTCGCCGTCGCCACCGGTGCAGGCGGTCAGCGCGGTCGCGCTGATGCCGAGCGCGATCAGCGCTGCCGTGGACGTGATGATCCTTCTCTTCATGTGAGACTCCTTCGGCTCATATCTGTTGGTGCGGGTGGTGTTGCTGCGGGTAGGGGCGGGGATCAGCCCTTGACGGCGCCGACGGTGATGCCGCTGACGAAGTACTTCTGGACGAACGGGTAGACGAGCAGGATCGGGCCGGTCGCGACGACCGCGCTCGCCATCTTCAGGGTGTTGCTCGGCAGGTCGGTGATGCTGACGTTGGAACCGGCGACGGAGTTGCGCAGCGCGTTCGCCGTGTTGATCACGTTGTAGAGCTGGTACTGGAGCGGTTTGAACTCGACCGTGCTGCCGAGATACAGCGACGACAGATACCACTCGTTCCAGTAGCCGAGGGCGAGGAAGAGCCCGACGGTCGCGAGTGCGGGCTTCATCATCGGCAGCGTCAGCTGCCAGAAGATGCGGAAGTCGCCGGCGCCGTCGATCTTGCCCGACTCCACGATCTCGAAGGGCACGGTGCGCATGAAGCTCTTCATCAGGATGATGAGCCACGGCGTCATCAGCAGCGGCAGCCAGACGGCGAGATAGTTGCCGCGGAGATCGAGCGTGCGACCGATCCAGAGGAAGGTCGGCGCGAGACCGGCGGAGAACAGGGTGGTGAAGTAGATGAAGAAGGAGATCTGGTTGCGGAACCGGAAGTCCGGGCGCCAGAGGGCGTACCCGGTCATCGAGATGACGAGCAGTCCCACGGCGGTGCCGGTGACGGTCATGATGATCGTGACGACGTAGGACCCGATGATCTGACCCGGCGCCTTGAAGATGTACTCGTAGGCCGTGAAGGTGAAGCCTTTGGGAAGCAGTCCGAAGCCGGTCTTCATGATCTCGGACTCGCTGGAGAACGAGGCCGACACGATCAGCACGAACGGCAGCAGGCAGAACAGGGCGAACAGCGAGACCGTGACGTACGAGATGCCGCGCAGCAGGTAGTCGCCGCGTTCGAGCTTGATGGGCCTGCCGGCCGGCTTCCTGCCGCGCGGCTTGCGCCCGGCGAGGACGATCGCCTCGGTGGTCACAGGGTCGGAGATGACGGCGGGTGCGAGTTCAGAAGAGCGCATAGTCCTTGTTCATCCTTCGTACGATCCAGTTCGCCGTCATGACGATCGCGAACCCGAACAGCGACTGGTACAGCCCCACGGCGGTGGACGTCGTGAAGTTGTTCTGCGACATGACCATGCGGTAGACCGCGGTCTCGATGATGTCGGTGGTGGCGAAGAGTGCGGCGTTGTTGCCGACGAGGTTCCAGAACAGGCCGAAGTTGCCGTTCATGATGCCGCCGAGGGAGAACAGCAGCAGGATGATGAAAGTCGGCTTGAGGCTGGGCAGGATGACGTGGCGGATGCGCTGCCAGGCGGAGGCACCGTCGATGGATGCCGCCTCGATCAGCCCCTTGTCGATGCCCATGATGGCTGCGAAGTACACGATGGAGCCGTAGCCGGTGCTCTGCCAGAGCTGGACCAGGATGATGATCAGCGGCCAGGCGCCGGCGGTGCTGTAGATCTTGACCGGATCGCCGCCGGTCTGCACGATGAGGGCGTTGAGCGCGCCGGTGTCGTAGTTGAGCAGGTTGAAGGCGATGACGCCGACGAGGACGACCGAGATGAAGTAGGGCAGGAACATGACGCCCTGGCTGATCTTCTTGAAGTACTTCAGCCGCACCTCGTTGAGCATGATGGCGATCGCGATCTGCAGGATGTTGCCGAGCACGATGAATGCGACGTTGTACAGGATCGTGTTGCGGGTCAGCAGCCAGAGTTGACCGGACTTGAGCAGGAACTCGAAGTTCTTGAGTCCGACGAACGGGCTGCCGAAGATCCCGTCGTTGTAATTGAAGTTCGTGAACGCGATCCAGATACCGGGGAGCGGCGCGTAGCTGAAGAGCAGGAAGAACGCGATCGCCGGCAGGCACATGAACAGGAGCATCCTGTTCTGGATCATGCTCCGCCACACTGATGCGCGCGGTCGGGAGGTCTGCAACTGTGCCATCTTCGCCTCTCTGCGGGATGCCATCGCTTCGTCGTCGAAGCAATTCCAAGACTAAAACTAACCGTCGATGAAAGTCAACAGAAGAAAGTGACGGGCGGCGCCGGTTGACCGACTCCGCCCGTCAGGACAAGGATCAGCCGCAGTTCTTCGCGGCGTAACCCGCCGTCACCGTCGACTCTCCGACGGAGACGACGACCTCGTCGGCGGCGATCGAGGCCTTGCGCGTCGCGGCCACGGCAGAACCCTTCTCCCCTGCGCCCACCGCTTCGACGACCCTGCGCCCGAATGGCGTCTCGACGACGGCATCCACCGGTTCGGCGCCCGCATTGTGCACACTGGAGACGAGCTGCACCTTGCCGGCGATGCAGCGCGTGGAGACCGCCGGAACGAAGTCCGAGGACCGCGCCCCGACCGCCAGGACCGGGATCTTCAGGAACGACCCCGGTGTCGCGAACGTCATCCGGACGGCCGACGCGACGACCGCGTCGAACGAGATCGACGTCGGTGCGCCATTGGCGCTCGGCACGACGTTCTGCGCGCTCGTCGCATGCCAGCTGCCCTCGACATCGCGGTACTCGACCCCCACGGCGGTGATCGTCCCCTCGATGTTCGTGAAGCCGACGCTGTCGACGATGCGGGCCGCCGCCGGCTCGACGGTGAACGTCGCCGAGTCCTTCATGGTGCCGCCGGTCCAGGTCGACCAGGAGGTCGCGGCGCTGCCGTCACAGGCGTTCCGGGCGGGCATCGTCTCCCACTCGGTCTGCGAGAAGCTCGCCGACACGGCCGTGCCCTCAGCCGAGCAGATGTCCTCGACGCCGTCGGCGCCCCAGATCTGCACCTCCGAGATGGACTGCCAGGTGTTGGTCGCCGTCTTCAGCTGCAGGCGGACGCCGTTGGTCCGCGGCAACGCCGAGACGTCGAGCGCTGCGACGGGTGCGGTTGCCGTGGCATCCTGCGCCAATTCGACGCTCACGTCCGCCGAGACCCAGGCGCCCGACGCGTCGAGGTACTCGGCCGCGATCGTCGACGGCCAGGTCGCGCCCGCGCCGTCCTTGTACGTGTGCACGACGACCTCGTCGACGTCCTGCGCCAACGGCCACGAGAACGAGAGCCAGCCGGACTTCGGGTAGACGCCGCCGCCGACCCAGTCATCCCAGCCCTTGCCCTTGACGTTGCCGTCCACGACCGTGGGCGCGAGCGTCGGACGGCTGGATGCGGACACCGCCGACTCCGGCGCGAGATTCACGACCCCTGGGGTGGCGACCTCGATCGTCCGGGTGAAGGTGCGCCCAGCCGTGAACTGCGCGTCCGCCGGGAGCGTTCCGATGATCGCCTGCGTGCCGCGCTCAGTGAACGAGCTCGCGCTCCACTCCACGGCCACGTCGGTGGTCACACCACCGACGTCGACGGAGACAGTCGCCGGGAGGGCATCCGAGAAGTCCTCGCCGGGTTCGACGGTCTCGGGAAGGCCGTCTTCGACGACGCGCCAGATCTCGGTGCCCGTGCCCTTGTCATCCCAGTACGACGCGTCCCAGCCCGCAGCCCACCTGGTCGGATCCTCGGTGGCGGGGTTGCGCATCTCGGCACGACCGTTCTCGCCGATCGTGATCGGCAGCCACACGTATGTGGAGTCGGCAGCGCCGGAGTTCCAGCGATCGCCCATGTAGACGAAGCGGCCGCCGCCGAGGTCGAGCACGTTGGTCGACTGCGATCCGAACGACGTGCGCCGGGTGTCGCCGACGGACAGCAGCCCGTCGCCCCCTTCGGGAATCGCGTTGTAGGCCACGTTCTCGTAGACGTCGCCGGTCTCGACGCCGCGGATCCAGGTGCCGAGGATGCTGTCGGCCGTGTGGTACGTCTGCGGGTTCGGTGCCCACCCGGTCGCGCCGGATGCCACGGCGTAGTACTTGCCGCCGTGTTGGAAGAGCGCGGGCGCCTCGAGCATCCCGCATTCCTTCACGATCTGGAAGTCCTCGCCGCGCACCGGAGCGTCGGCGGTGCCGTCCGCGAACAGATACGGGTAGCGGCCGTCGTCGGAGTACTGTCCGGCGTTCGCCATGTCGACGTCGGTCGTGTGCGTGACGTTCGTGTACGACGCGTCGAGTTCGGCGACGTAGAGCGAGCGGTTCTCCTCGGACGAGTAGACGATGTACGCGGTGCCGTCGTCGTCCTGGAAGACCGTCATGTCGCGCGCCTGACCGGGAACTGCGGCCGAGATGCAGGCCTTGTAGTCGGTGCGGTTCGGCATCCGATAGACACCCGTCAGGCGGAAGGGACCCGTCGGGCTGTCGGAAACCGCGACTCCCGCCATCGATCGGGCGTACATGCTGCCGCCGGCCGAGGTCTGCCCGTCGGAGTGCCACCACAGCACCCATTTGCCCGTCGACTCGTTGAAGAGCACCTTGGGCCGCTCGAAGATCGTGGTGAGCTCGGCGGCGTCGTTGGTGTTGAGGTGGTAGTTCAGCGTGGAGATGCGCTCAGCCCGCGGCTGTCCGGCGTCGTCGACGGTGTCGTAGAGCGTGTCGAAGTACTCGGACTCGAGCTCGGCGGCGTCGGACACCGAGCGCAGCACGACGCCCTCGTCGGTCCAGTTGAGCGTGTCGTAGGACTTGTAGGCGTGCACGCCGGGGCTGCCATAGTAGCCGTTGCTGCGGTCTTCGCCGTACCAGTAGTAGACGGTGCGGTCATCCTCCTCACCGGTGACCACATCGCCTCCTTCGACACCGAGTTCCTGGGCGGAGACGACCGCGCCGCCGTGCGCCTGGATGTGGGCGCCGTTGTCGTCGAACCAGTACGGCTGGAAGTAGCTCGGCGATGCACTCCCCGGGTCCTGGATGCCGGGATAAGAGGTGTACGTCGCGGGGTCGCCGGTGGGAACGGCGGCCTGCGCCGAACCCACAGCCGAAACCGTCAGTACCGCAGCGGTGCAGACCGCCATGGCGACAGCCTTCGTTCTCTTCATAACCACTCCCTTGTGATCGAAGCTTCATCGCTCCGTGTGTTGACGTTAACGGTTGACGTCAACACACATCCAAGCAGGACGGGCACTCGCCGGGCAAGCCCTTTCCCGAATGCGTCTTCCTCAGGCGTCAGTCGCGGTGCCGCAGCAGCGCGGCGCCGTGCGGCTGGAGGGTCAGTCGCAGAGCGGCGCTGCCGGGAGCAACACCGCGCGCCGCGTCGCTCTGCACGGAGACCGGCTCGAGCACGACCGCGTGACCGCTCCAGAGCTCGGTGACCGTTCCCGATGCCGGGAAACCGATGTTCACGGCATCCAACACGGCCTCGAACGGCTCGTCGCCCAGGTTGAACGCTGCCGCGTACCGCTCGCCGGCCGGTCCGTCGGCGGCCCAGAGCACGAGTCGCCCTTCGCGGAACACCTCGCGGTTCCGCGAGGACTGCCTGATCACCGCGAGCGCCTCGGCGTTCTGGAACAGGGCGATCGTGGCGGGATCCGTGGACGGCAGATCGCCGCCGATCATCAGCGGCGAGCGCGCGATGATCCACAGCGTCATCAGCGAGATGCGCTCGTGCGGTGTCAGCCGGTCGTCGCGAGGCTCACCGCGTTCGGCACGGATACCGATGCGTCCGAGCGGGAGCATGTCACCGTCCGGCCAGCCGTGCTCGCCGGCGAACGGCGCCCATCGGGCGAAACGGGCGAAGTTCGCCGCGACGTCATCCCACGAGTCCCACAGGTCGTCGCAGATGCGCCACATGTCCGCATGCGCACGCAGGTGATCGAGCCGTTCGAGCGACAGGTCGCGCCCGGGCGAGAGGCTGAGCACGATGTCGCGGCCGGACCGGCGGATGGCCTCCGCATATGCCTCGATGTCGGCCGCCTGATACGGCCAGAGCATGTCATCGGACTTGATGAAGTCGACACCCCACCCGGCATACAGCGCGAGGGTCGAGTCGTAGTAGGCCTGGGCCGCAGGGTGCGTGTGATCGATACCCACCATGTCGGGGTTCCACTCGCAGACGTTGGTCACGTCGGCGACATCGGCGGCCTGCGCATCCGTTCCGAGGATCGGCAGATTCTGCGCGACCGCCCGGCGCGGGATGCCCCGCATCGTATGGATGCCGAAGCGGAGTCCCAGCGCGTGGATACGGACTGCAAGCGGGCCGAAGCCCGCCCCGCCCGCTGAACTCGGAAATCGCACGGGGTCGGGGATCAGCCGCCCCCACTCGTCGAGCTCCAGCGGCGCATCCGTGTTGTAGCCGTGCGAGCGCGCGGCAGGATCGGACCAGTCGATGTCGACCACGACCGTGTCCCAGCCGTGAGCCAGCAGGTGCGCGGCCATGAACTCGGCGTTCGCGAGCACCTCGGCCTCGGTCACCGTGGTGCCGTAGCAGTCCCAGCTGTTCCACCCCATCGGCGGGGTTACCGTGCTCATAGCGCCCGGATGGTCCAGGAGGCGGAGTGCGTGTCTCCGGGCTCCAGCACAACGAGGTCGACGGCGGAGTTGAACGCATCGGGCGGGCACGTCATCGGCTCGACGGCGAGGCCGATTCGGTGGATGCCGTCGAGCCCTGGATTGTCGGCGGTGTGCACCTGCACCCACGGGCAATGGTCATCCCAGGTCATCGCGACACCGGTGCCGTCGGTTGCCGTCAGGCGGACCTCGGCGACGCCGTCGAAACGCGACAGCCCCGTGAACGCGTGGTCGATGAACACATCGCCGATCGCGCGGGGGGCGCGGAAGTCCCACTCCGGATGCTCCGCCACCGATTCCACGGAGACCGGACTCAGACGGTCGGGGGTCACCGTCAGCACCTCGGATGCCGGCAGCGTAAACGTCCAGTCATCGACCCGGCCGGGGCCTGCGACGAGATAGGGATGCGGTCCGGTGCCCCAGGGCGCGGCATCCGCCCCGAGGTTGCGCGCCGTGACCGTCTGCGTGAGGCCGCCGGAGTCGAGGCGGTACTCGGTCTCGACCTCGATACGGAACGGGTATCCGCCCTGCGGTTCGATGACCGCGGCGAGCACGACGCGGTCGTCCTCGACGACGCGGTCCGAGAACTCCGCCCACGACAGCAGCCCGTGCAGGGCCTGCCCCCGAGCCGGCTCGGTCAGCGGCAGCTGGTGCTCGACGCCGCCGAACGTGTAGCGGCCGTCGACGATGCGGTTCGGCCACGGCGCAAGCGTCGTGCCTCGATACCCGGGGCGCACCTCGTCTGCCTCGAACGGCACGACGAGGTCGCGGCCGTCGAGCGTGAGCGTGCGCAGCGAGGCGCCGACACTCGCGATCACGGCCTCGTACCCGTGCGCCGCGATGCGCAGCTGACGCCCCGACCGCGACACCATCAGAAGCCCTGCGCCAGACGGTAGTACGCCTGGTTCCAGCGCACCTGCTTCTGGAACTCCGGCAGGGTCGTCGCGTCATCGATCACGAGCAGCTCGACTTCGGCCATCTCGGCGAAGTCGCGGAACGCCTCGATGCCGACCGCGGTCGACATGACCGTGTGGTGGGCGGCGCCGGCCGTCAGCCAGGCCGCCGCGCTGGTGTTGAAGTCGGGTGCGGGCTTCCATACCGCGCGACCGACCGGCAGCTTCGGCAGCGACGCGCGCGGAGGCACGTTCTCGACGATGTTCGCGGTGAGGCGGAACCGATCGCGCATGTCGCTGAGGGCGACGACGACGGCAGGGCCGGGGTCGGCCGTGAAGACCAGGCGCACCGGGTCGTCCTTGCCGCCGATGCCGAGCGGGTGGATCTCGAGCGTCGGCTTCGCCGTCGTGAGCGACGGAGAGACCTCGAGCATGTGCGCGCCGAGGATGAGCTCATCCCCCGGCGTCATGTCGTAGGTGTAGTCCTCCATGAGGCTCGCACCGCCGGGCAGGCCCGCTCCCATCACGTTCGCGACGCGCACGAGCACGGCCGTCTTCCAGTCGCCCTCCGCTCCGAAGCCATAGCCCTCCGCCATCAGGCGCTGCACGGCCAGTCCCGGCAGCTGCTTCAGGGCGCCGAGGTCTTCGAACGAGGTGGTGAAGGCGCCGAAACCGCCCTCCTCGAGGAACGAGCGCAGCCCGAGCTCGATCGCCGCGCCGTCGCGCAACGACTGGTGACGATCGCCGCCCTTGCGCAGCTCGGGGACGACCTCGTACAGCTCCTCATATTCGGCGACGAGGGCGTCGATGTCGGATTCGGATGCCGCCGCGACGGCATCGGCCAGATCGTTGACGCCCCACGTGTTCACCTGGACACCGAAGCGCAGCTCGGCTTCGGTCTTATCGCCCTCGGTGACCGCGACGAAACGCATGTTGTCGCCGAAACGGGCGAGCTTCAAGGAGCGGGAGGCCGCGAGACCGGCTGCGGCGCGCTGCCAGGTGGCGAGTTCCTGTCGCACGCGCGGGTCGCTGGCGTGACCGACGATCGTCTTGCGCGGCACGCCGAGACGCGTCTGGATGTACCCGAACTCGCGGTCGCCGTGCGCCGCCTGATTCAGGTTCATGAAGTCGAAGTCGATGTCGGCCCATGGGAGCTCGACGTTGGCCTGCGTGTGCAGGTGCGCGAGCGGCTTCTGCAGCGCGTCCAGGCCGGCGATCCACATCTTCGCCGGGCTGAAGGTGTGCATCCAGGCAACGAGACCGATCACCGAATCGTCGGCGTTCGCCTCGAGGGCGATCCGCTTGATGGCGGCGGAATCCGTCAGGACCGGCTTCCAGACGATCTTCACCGGGACCTCGCCGGCCGCGTCGAGGATGCCGGCGATCTCCTGCGACTGCGCGGCGACCTGGGCGAGCGTCTCCGGGCCGTACAGGTGCTGGCTTCCAGTGAGGAACCAGACCTCGTAGCCGTCGAGGGAGGTGGTGAGCGGAGTACGGGTCATGAATGGTCCTTCAGTGTTCTGGGTGGAGATCAGAGCGATGCGACGGCGGCGGCCTCGATGGCGAGGCCTCCACGGTAACGGTCGAGATACGAGGCGAATCCGGCGACGTCGGACGGGTCGGGATCGACGACGGCGAGAGATGCGCCGGCGAAGACCTGCTGGTCGAGGTACGTCCCGAGGTCGGCAGACTCGGCGTGCGCGAGGTACGACGCCAGCACGGCGATGCCCCACGCTCCGCCCTCGGCGGCGAGTTCGCCCACAGCGACGGGAGCATCGAGTGCTCCCGCCAGGAACCGCTGCGCGACGCCGGCGGTGCGGAACATGCCCCCGTGCGCGAACATGCGGTCAAGACCCACGCCCTCGGCCGCGAGCACCTGCATGCCGAGAGCGAGCGTGCCGAAGACGCCGTAGAGCTGCGCGCGCATGAAGTTCGCCAGAGTGAAGGCGCTGTCGGGCGTGCGCACGAACAGCGGGCGCCCCTCGGCGAGACCGGCGATCGGCTCACCGGCGAGATGGTTGTAAGCGAGCAGCCCACCGGCATCCGCTTCGCCGAGCAGCGCCTCACGGAACAGCGCGTCGAACACGGCGTCGTCGTTCAGCGGGTGGCCGGCCGCTGCCGAGAAACGGGTGAAGAGACCGGCCCAGGCAGCGAGCTCACTCGCGCCGTTGTTGCAGTGCACCATCGCCACCGGGTCGCCGGCCGGCGTCGTCACGAGGTCGAGCTCGTGGTGGACATTCGCGAGCGGATGCTCCAGCACGACCATCGCGAAGATGCTGGTACCGGCGGAGACGTTGCCGGTGCGGGGAGCGACGGAGTTGGTCGCGACCATGCCGGTGCCGGCATCGCCCTCGGGCGGGCAGAGCGGGATGCCAGGCTTCAGGGCGCCGGTCGGATCGAGGAGTCTCGCACCATCGGGTGTGAGCGTTCCGGCCGCGGCACCGGCGGGGAGCACAGCCGGGAGCAGGCGGATGACCGGGGCGGGCATGCGGTCACCGACGAGGGCGTCGTATGCGGTGAGCATCCGCTCGTCATAGTCGCCCGTCGCGGAATCGATCGGGAACATGCCGGACGCGTCGCCCACGCCGAGCACGCGCTCGCCGGTGAGCTTCCAGTGCACGTAACCGGCGAGGGTGGTGACGAAGTCGAGCTGCGGCACGTGCGCCTCGCCGTCGACCACGGCCTGATGCAGGTGAGCGATCGACCAGCGCAGCGGGATGTTGACGCCCAGCAGCTCGGTGAGCTCGGTGGCCGCGACCCCGGTGTTCGTGTTCCGCCAGGTGCGGAACGGCACCAGCTGCTCACCCGCATCGTCGAAGGCGAGGTAGCCGTGCATCATCGCCGAGATGCCGATGGCCCCGAACGAGTCGGGGCGGATGCCGAAGCGATCGTGCGCGTCGGCGACGAGGTCGGCGAGCGCCGCCTGCACCCCCTGCCAGACCTCCTCGAGCGCGTAGGTCCAGAGGCCGTCCTCGAGTTTGTTCTCCCACGCGAAGGATCCCGTGGCGAGCACCTCGGTGGCATCCGCGCCGATCAGGCATGCCTTGATGCGGGTCGAGCCGAGTTCGATGCCGAGGCTGGTGCGACCGGTGAGGAGGTCGTCGCGGCCGCTCATCGGCGGGTGTCCGAGTTCTGGCCGTACACATTCTGGTACCGGTTGTAGAGGCTGTCGATCGCCTCCTGCGGGATCGGGATGAGCGGACCGGCCTCCCGCGCGTGGTGCACGGTGCGGGCGACGTCTTCGACCATGACGGCCGCCTTCACCGCATCCTTCGCGTTCACGCCGATCGTGAACGGTCCGTGGTTCTGCATGAGCACCGCGCGGCTGCGGTGCCCATGCAGGGTCTGTACGATCCCGCGGCCGATCGAATCGTCGCCGATGATCGCGAAGGGGCCGACCGGAATGGGGCCGCCGAACTCGTCGGCCATGGCCGTGATCACGCAGGGGATCTCCTCGCCGCGCGCTGCCCAGGCGACCGCATAGGTCGAGTGCGTGTGCACGACGCCGCCGACCTCCGGCATGTTCCGATACACGTAGGCGTGCGCCGCGGTGTCGCTGGACGGTGAACGGTCGCTGCCCGGCGTGCCGGGGATGACGTTGCCGTCGAGGTCGCAGAGGATCATGTTCGCCGGCGTCAGGTCGTCGTACGAGACGCCGGACGGCTTGATCACGAACAGGTCGGCGCCGGGAACGCGGCCGGAGACGTTGCCGCCCGTCCAGACGACGAGGCCGTACCGGACCAGTTCGCTGTGCAGACGTGCGACATCGGCCCGCACGGCCTGGATCGATGCGTCGATCTCGGTGGAGAAGACGGGGGCTTCGTTGCTCACGGGTACCTCTGGTTCGTCGGCGATCACTGTGACCGGTCACAGTAGTGTGTCACGGAGCCCGCCGACCGTCAAGACGACGGACGCGGTTCAGGCGCGCGGCGGCACCACCGAGTCGCGCACGATCAGCTCGGGGGCGACGGGGGCGAGGTCGGATGCCGGAGCATCTGCCCCTCCGACGACGGCGGCGACCGCACGGCGCGCGAGCTCGTCGAAGTCCTGGCGGACGGTGGTGAGCCGGGGCCAGTAGTACGCGGCATCCGGCACGTCATCGAACCCCACCACACTGAGATCGCGCGGCACGGCGAGACCGATCTCCTGAAGGCCGCCGAGCAGCCCCAGCGCCATCTGGTCGTTCGCGGCGAAGACCGCGGTGACGCCGGAATCCCGCAGCGCCGGTACGGCGGCATAGCCGGATCCCGCAGACCAATCCCCCGCGATGACCGGTCCGATCGGCAGTCCCCGCGCGGCCAGCTCGGCGGCATAGCCGTCAGCGCGCGACTCCGCCTCGAGCCAGTCCGCTGGACCGGCGAGATGCGCGATGCGGGTATGTCCGGCATCCGCCAGCGCGGCGACCGCGAGTCGCGCTCCGGCCGCCTGGTCGACGGAGAGACCGCGTGCACCGCGCCCCGCCGAGTGCAGGGTGACCACCGGCACGCCGGTGCGGAGCGCGTCGAGCACCTCGAGGGTCCGCGCGTGCGGGGCGACCACGACGATGCCCTCGACTCCCTGGGCGATCAGATGGTCGACGGCGGCGACCACCGCCCCGGCATCCCCGGCGTCGGCGAACGCGGCGCTCACCCAGTACCCGGCCCCGCGAGCGGAAGCCTCGATGGCGGCGATGCTGCGCGACGGTCCGTACTGCAGCGCATCCGATGCCAGCACGCCGAGCGTGCGCGAGCGTCGGGTGCCCAATGCTCTGGCGGCGTTGTTCATCCGGTAGCCGAGCTCGGCCATGGCGGCAAGCACGCGCTCCTTGGTGTCGGCAGCGACCTCGGGATGGTCGTTCAACACCCGCGAGACCGTCTGCCGGGAGACGCCGGCGAGCGCCGCGACATCGCGTACGCCGACGGTGCGGCCGGGGGTGCTGCGGGACTCACTCACGCCGTTGAGTGTATGACCCCGCGCCCCGGCCGCGCGCCTTCGTGCCACTCTGGTGACATGCGCATCGCTCTCACTGGCTCATCCGGCAAGCTCGGTCGCGTCGTCGCACGCGAACTGCGATCGAACGGCTACGAGGTCATCGGCATGGACCTCTCCGGCCCTCGAGGAGCCGGCTTCGTGCAGGTCGATCTGACGGATTACGGCCAGGTCATCGACGCTTTCACCGCCGTCGGCGATCGTCACGACGGCATCGACGCCGTCGTGCATCTCGGCGCGATCCCCGCCCCGGGCATCCGCAGCGATGTCGCGACGTTCCACAACAACATGCCGGCGACGTTCAACGTGTTCTGGGCAGCGGTGCGCCTCGGCATCCGTCGCATCGTGTACGCCTCGAGCGAGACCGTGCTCGGGCTGCCGTTCGACGTGCCGCCCCCGTACATCCCCGTCGACGAGGAGTATCCGGCCCGCCCCGAGTCGGTGTACTCGCTCGTGAAGACACTCGAGGAGCAGCTCGCATCGGAGCTGGTCCGCTGGCACCCCGATCTCTCGATCACGGCCCTGCGATTCTCGAACGTGATGGACCCGGAGGACTATGCGGAGTTCCCCGACTTCGACGCCGATGCCCTGCGCCGCAAGTGGAACCTCTGGGGCTACATCGACGGGCGTGACGGCGCGCAGGCCGTGCAGCGCGCGCTCGAGGTGGCCGCACCCGGCTTCGACCGGTTCATCATCGCCGCGGCGGACACCGTGATGTCTCGACCGAACGCCGAGCTCATCGCCGAAGTGTTCCCCGGCGTGCCGGTGACCCGCGAGGTCGGACCGCACGAGACTCTGCTCTCGATCGAGAAGGCGCGGAGCGTGCTCGGTTTCGAGCCGCGGCATTCCTGGCGCGACCACGGGTGAACCGCCCCGGCTACGCGCACGCGGGCCGGGGCGGACTCATCGCTTTCGCTGTCTGCGCTACTCCTTCTTGCGCGTCACCGCGCGCTGCAGCAGCACGAAGACGAGCAGGATGCCGCCCGTGATGATCGTCGTCATCTCCGGGGGGATCCCGCCGTCGCGCGTGATCAGCACGTTCATGAGCCCGAGGACCAGCGCGCCGATGACCGAGCCGAGCACGTAGCCGTAGGCGCCGGTCAGCAGCGTGCCGCCGATGACCGCCGCGGCGATCGCGTCGAGCTCCCAGCCGATGCCCGTGATGTTCTGCGCCGTGCCGAGGCGGGCCGTGTAGAGGACGGCGGCGAGACCGGCGAGGGCGCCGCTGATGACGTAGACGAGAACCTTGGTGCGCTGCACCGACAGGCCCATCAGCAGGGCGGAGCTCTCGGAGCCGCCGATCGCGTAGACCGTGCGCCCGGTGCGGGTGCGGTGCAGGACGAAGAACGCTGCGAGGACGACGATGACCGCGATGATGACGGCCGGCGTGATCACCAGGTCGTTCACCTTCGGGCCGTCGACCACCTTGAGCTGGACGCCGATCCAACGGATCGGGGAGTCCTCGCCGAGACGCTCCGGCTTGGTGCTCAGCAGCGATGCCAGGCCGCGCCCGAGGAACATCATCGCCAGCGTGGCGATGAACGGCTGCACGTTGAAGTACCGGATCAGCACGCCGGACACCACGCCGAAGAGCGCGCCGATGCCGACCATCACGACCATCACCGCGATCGCGTTCCACCCTGCGTTGGCCAGCATCACGCCGGCCACCGAGGAGAACGCGATGATCGAGCCCACGGACAGGTCGATGCCGCCGGTGATGATGACGAACGTCAGAGCCACGGCGAGCACGATCAGGTGCGCGTTGTTGATGAGCAGGTTCGACAGGGTGCTCGCCTGGAGGATGCGCCCATAGGCCACCTCGCCGTAGACGACCATGCCGACGAAGATCACGACGGAGGCGATCGTCGGCAGGACAGAAGGGTTCGCCTGGATCATCCGGCGCACCCGGTCCAGGATGGCCACAGGTTCGTCGCGCACGCGTGCCGCGGTCAGGGCGGTCATGCCTGCACCTCCTCTTTCATGGTCTTCAGCTCTGATGCTGCCGGTTTCTCCCGCCGACGCGTGCGGAACCAGCTGCGAACGCGCTCGGACTGCAGCAGGCAGAGCACGACGATCACGATCGCCTTGAACGCGGGTGTCGCCGACGAGGAGACGCCCAGGAACAGCACGGTCTTGTCGAGGGTCGCGATGAGCAGGGCGCCGACGAATGCCCCGCTGAGCGAGAACTTTCCGCCGGCCAAGGATGCTCCGCCGATCACGACCGCGAGGATCGCGTCGAGCTCCAGCTGGTAGCCGGTGCGGGAGATGTCGACGGTCATCACACTGCCGACCGACATGATGCCGGCGATCCCGGCGAGGATGCCACTCAGGATGTAGGTGGTCAGCAGCAGGCCCTTGGGCTTGATGCCCGCCATCCGGCTGGCCTTGGGGTTGATGCCGATCGCTTCGATCATCAGACCGAGCGCGCTGCGGCGCACGACCCAGCCGACGAGGATGACGATCAGCACGGCGAGGATGAACACCACGGGGATGCCGATCAGGTACCCGTTCGAGATCCACCGGAACGGATCACTGGATGCCGCGGTGTTCTGCCCGCCGGTGATCACCTTCGCGATTCCGCGACCGGCGAGCATCAGCACGAGCGTGGCGATGAAGGGTTGCAGTCCGACGTACGCCACCAGCACACCGTTGACGGCGCCCAGGATGGCGGTGATCAGCAGCGCGAGACCGGCGGCGGCGAATGCGACCCCCACCGAGCCAGAGTCGCCGGCGGCGTTGAGGAACTCCATCGACACGGCACCGGCGACGGCCATCAGCGATCCGACCGAGAGGTCGATGCCGCCGGTGGCGATGACCAGCGACATCCCGATCGCGATCATCATGATCGGCGCCGCCTGGCGCAGGATGTCGATGAGGTTTCCGACGAGGTTGCCGTTGTTGGGGTTGACTGACATCGCGAGGTACGCGGGGTCCTTCACCACGTTCAGCGCGAGCAGCGCGAGGATCGCGACGATCCCCCAGAAGAACGGCTTGTGGATGAGTTCACGCCAGAGCGACGTGCGAGATGCGGCGGTCATCGCGCCTCCTCCTTCTCGGTGATGTGGGCGATCGTATCGGGTGCCGCGCCGTCGGTCTCCTCGAGGGTCTCAGCGGCCGCATCCACCCCGTGGGCGGCGATCACGTCGACGATCTCCTGCGCGGTGATGTCCGGGCCGTTCTGGATCTCGCCGATCTTGCGATGGTCCTTGAGGACGACGATGCGCTCGGAGAGGCGCACGACCTCCTCGAGTTCGGAGGAGATGAACACGACGGCCACGCCTTCCTCGGCGAGCATCGCGACGGCCTCCTGGATCTCGGCCTTCGCGCCCACGTCGATTCCTCTGGTGGGCTCGTCGAGGATCAATAGCTCGGGCTTCGTGGCGAGCCAGCGACCGAGCAGCACCTTCTGCTGGTTGCCGCCGGAGAGGTTCTTGATCATGCGTTCCGGGTCGGCCGGGCGCACGTTGAGTTCAGCGATGTACTTTTCGACGATCGCGTCCTGCTCCTTGCGCGACATGGGCCGCGCCCAGCCGCGTTCGGCCTGGACGGCGAGGATGATGTTCTCGCGAACGGTGAGATCGCCGATGATGCCCTCGTCGCGGCGGTTCTCGGTGGAGAACGCGATGCGCCGGGCGAGCGCTTCGGCAGGCGATTTCAGATCGGCCTTCGCGCCCTTGACCGTGATCGTGCCCTCGTCGGGGCGGTCGGCACCGTAGAGGAGCCGGGCGAGCTCGGTCCGGCCCGAGCCGAGCAGGCCGGCGAAGCCGACCACCTCTCCCGGGCGGATCTCGAGGTCCGTCGCTTCGACAGCACCGCGGCGGGCGATGCCGGATGCCGAGAGCACCGGCTTCTCTCCCGCTTCGCGCGGTGCGCGGCGGCGGTTGCCGCCCAGCGACTTGAGGGTGTCGAGGTCCTTGCCGATCATCGTCGAGATGAGCGCATGCCGATCGAGATCGCGCGTGAGGTACTCGCCCTCGTACCGTCCGTTGCGCAGCACCGTGAGCCGGTCGCTGATCGCGTAGATCTGGTCGAGGAAGTGCGAGACGAAGAGGATGGCGACGCCCTGATCGCGCAGGGTCCGCATGACGGTGAAGAGGCCTTCGACCTCGGCGGCGTCGAGGCTCGAGGTGGGCTCGTCGAGGATCAGCACCTTGGCCTTGATCGCCATCGCGCGGCTGATCGCGACGAGTTGCTGAAGGGCGATCGAGAGCGTCGAGAGCGGCTTGTGCGTGTCGAGGTGCTCGAGACCGAGACGCGTGAGGGCCTCGGTCGCCGCGCGGTGGGTCGCACGCCAGTTGATGCCGAACGGGCCGCGGATCTCGTGTCCGAGCATCACGTTCTCGCCGATCGACAGGTTCGGCGCGAGGTTGACCTCCTGGTAGACCGTCGAGATGCCGGCCTCCTGCGCATCTGCCGTGCCCGCGAAGCTTCGTTCGCCGCCGGCGACGACGATCGAGCCGGCACCGATCCGGTACACACCGGTGAGCGCCTTGATCAGGGTCGACTTGCCGGCGCCGTTCTCGCCCATGAGCGCGTGGACCTCGCCCTGGAAAAGCCGGAAGTCGACGCCGTCGAGGGCTTTGACGCCGGGGAACTCGATGGAGATCCCGCGCATCTCGACGATGGGGAGTTCTTCGTTCATCGCTGACTCTCAGTTTCGAAGATGGTGTTGCCCGGGTGGCGGACGCGCCGCCACCCGGGCCGGTCGCCGGATCGCTCCGGCGGAGTGATCAGTACTTGCGGTCCGCCAGGACGGCCTTGGCCGCCTCGGCCGAGTCGAACTCCTCGCTCGGGACGACGATGTAGGAATCGACCTTCTCGCCTGCGAGAGCCTTCTCGACAACCTCGAGGGCGGTCTCCCCGAACAGCGGGTTGTACTCGTGCACGTAGCTGAGCTGGCCGTCGGCGAGCGCCGTCATGGCGTTCTTGGTGCCGTCGATCGTGGCGATCTTGACGTCCTTGCCCACGACCAGGCCCGCCTCTTCAGCTGCCTGAGCCGCGCCGAGGCCCATCTCGTCGTTCTGGGCGAACACGAGCTGGATGTTGTTGCTGTTGGCCTTCAGCATCGTTTCGAAGACGCTCTTGCCCTCTTCGGCAGACCAGTTCGCGGTCTGCGCGTCGAGCTTGGTCAGCTTCGTGTCTCCGAGGCCCTCGTCGAAGCCCTTGTTGCGCTCGTTGACGACGCCGACGCCGGCCGGGCCCTCGAGGACGACGTAGTTGCCGCCATCGGGGAAGGTGGCTGCAGCCCAGGCGCCGACCTCCTTGGCGACCTCGACGTTGTCGGGGGCGATGCGGGTGACGTAGAGGCTGTCGTCATCGGGCTCGATGCCGCGGTCGAGCAGGATGACCGGGATCTCGGCCTCCTGCGCACGCTTGAGCGAGTCCTCCCAGCCGGACGCCTCGGTGGCGGACAGCAGGATGACGTCGACGCCCTCGTCGACGAAAGACGTGAATGCGTCGATCTGCGACTTCTGGTCGAGGTTGGTGGCTGGTGCGTACTTGAGCTCGTATCCGGCGTCCTCGGTGAAGGTGTCCTGGATGTTCTGCTCGTTCGCCTCGCGCCATGCTCCCTCGGGGCCGACGGCGACGAAGCCGACGGTGGTCAGCTCACCGGAGCCGCCTCCGTTGCCCTCTTCCGGGGCCGCGGTCGAGCAAGCGGCAAGACCCAATGCGAGCGCGCCGACTGCGGCCAGCCCCAGTGCGGTGCGGATGCGCGTGTTCACGGACATGTTCTCCTCCTTGAGAGGCCGGGGTTCTCCCCCGGCAAGCGTGCGGACCGACGTGGTCCCCTGCGTGATTGCAGGACGCCTGGTCGAGCGCCCTGCGGCGATGTTACCGGGAACAATTCGTGGAACACAACATTTCTCGCAAAGTTCTTTCAAAGTCGCGGCCGCGTTCTCGTTACCGGTCACAGTCCGGTCACGATTCGTCGGTCGACCCCCTGTCTGCGGCGATCATCTCGACGACCGTGTCGACGGTCACCCCGGGGCCGTTGCTCAGCTCGCCGATCTTCTCCCGGTCCTTCAGCACGATGATGCGATCGCTCAAGCGCACGACCTCTTCGAGTTCGGAGGAGATGAACACCACCGCCACGCCGTCGCCGGCGAGCTGTGTGATCCGGCGCTGGATGTCGAGCTTCGCGGCGATGTCGATGCCGCGCGTCGGCTCGTCGAGGATCAGCACGTGCGGGCGCACCGCGAGGGCGCGGGCCAGCAGAACCTTCTGCTGGGTACCACCGGAGAGCAGCTTCACCGGCCGATCGAGGTCGGCGGGGTCCAGGTGCAACGCCTCCACGTAGGTGTCGATCAGCGTCGCAGCTTCCGACGGCGACAATGGTCGCGACCAGCCACGCAGCGCCTGCAGAGAGAGCACGATGTTCTCGCGCGCCGTGAGCTCGCCGATCAGCCCCTGCGTGCGGCGGCTCTCGGCGGTCATCGCGATGCGGTGCCGCAGCGCCGTCGAGGGACTGCGCATGTCGACTTTCGCGCCGTCGACCCATATCTCGCCGCTGTCCGCCCGGACGGATCCGCTCAGCAGGGAGGCCAGCTCGGTCCGCCCGGAGCCGCGCAGCCCCGCGAGGCCGACGATCTCGCCGCGCTGCACCTCCACATCCATCCGGTCCAGTTCGCCGCGGCGTCCCAGATCCGTCGCCTGCAGCACGGGTGTGGCGTCCGAGGCGTAGTGGTGGGCCTTGCGCTCCGACTTCAGCGCTCGCAGGCTCTCGATGTCCTTGCCGAGCATCTGCGAGATGAGGTCGGCGCGCTCGAGGTCGCGGGTCGCGTGCTCTCCGATCCAGCGCCCGCCGCGCAGCACCGTCATCCGATCGCTGATCGCGAAGGCCTGTTCGAGGAAGTGCGAGACGAACAGGATCGCGACCCCGCGTTCCCGAAGGCCCCGGATCACGCGCATCAGGATGGCGACTTCGGCCTGATCGAGGCTCGAGGTGGGTTCGTCAAGCACCAGCACCCGGGGGTCATCGACGACGGCGCGCGCAAGCGCCACGAGCTGTTTCTGCGCCGGCGAGAGCATCGACAACGGAGTCTTCGGGTCGAGGTCGTCGAGACCGAGCCGTGCCAGTGCGGCAGCCGCATCCGCTCTCGTCCGGCGCCAGTCGATGCCGAACATGCCGCGGCGCTCGCGCCCCAGCATGACGTTCTCACCGACACTCAGGTTCGGGCTCAGCTGCGTCTCCTGGAAGACGGTCGCGATCCCCGCGGCACGGGCATCGGCCACACCCGCGAAGCGGCGCTGCTCACCGGCGACGCTGACCGTTCCGGTCACCGGTGCGCAGGTACCGGTGAGGACGGCGATCAGCGTGGACTTGCCTGCGCCGTTCTCACCCATCAGCGCGTGCACCTCGCCGGGGAACAGCCGGAAGTCGACATCGTCGAGAGCGCGCACCCCGGGGAAATCCACGGTGATTCCTTCGAGCTCGACCAGCGGCTGCGGGTCGGGGAGCGCCATCAGCGCACCTCCCGCGGCGCGGCAGACGACGCCCGCGGCACGAGTTCGGTCGGGATGCGGGTCAGCGGCGGGATCTCGCGCTCCTCCATCGCAGCGCGGAGCATCTCGACGACGGCGCCGCCCAGCGCGTGGAAGTCCTGGCGCACGGTCGTCAGCGGCGGCAGGAAGTGGCGCGCCAGCGGCACATCATCGAAGCCGACGATGCTGAGGTCCTTCGGCACCTCGAATCCCTTGTCATGCAGTCCGTGGATCAGCCCGATCGCCATGTCGTCGTTGGCCACGAAGATCGCGGTGTAGTCGGGGAGGCGGTTCAGTCCCATGGCGAAGTCGTAGGCGAAGTCGGCGGTCCAATCGCCGACCACGATCGGTCGCTCCCGGATACCCCAGGACTTCGCCCTGGAGTGGAAGGCGCGTTCTCTGGCCCGAGCGTCCAGCCAATCCAGGGGGCCGGCGAGGTGCAGGATGTCGCGATGCCCGAGCGAGACGAGGTGGTCGACGACGAGCGTCGTGCCGGCGTGCTGGTCGATCGATACCGTCAGGAACGTGGGGTCGGCATCCGCCTTCACCACGAGCATCGGCACGCTGAGCGAGATCCTGCGCAACGCGGCCACCGACGACGATCGCGGCGCAATCACGCACAGCGCGTCGACGCCCTGCGTGACGAGGTTGTCGACGGCATCCTGCGGGGTGAGCGCATCGCCCTCGTGCAGCGCGACCGCTGTGACCGAGTACCCGGCGGCCCTGGCGGCGAGTTCGACGGCCCGGAGGATGCTGGTCGGACCGAAGGCCACCGGACTCTCGATGATGACGCCGATGCGCCTGGTGCGCTGAGTCGCAAGCGCGCGGGCAACGAGGTTGGGACGGTAGTCGAGCTCTTCGATGGCCTCGAGCACGCGCCGTTTGGTGTCCGGTTTGATGTTCGGGTGATCGTTCAGCACCCGCGAGACGGTCATGTGCGAGACGCCGGCGATCACCGCCACCTGGCGGATATTGGGCTTGTCCGAGCCGACGTTCACCATGCGCACCTCCGTCGGCCCCGCCTTCGATGATGTTACCGAGAACAGCTCCGGCGGCGCAATCGATGCGCAGAAGGACCCGGGCATTGCCCGGATCCTTCTGCACGTCAGAGCGTCAGAGCATCAGCCGCATGCGGCCGCCTCGGTGTCGACCTGCCGCTGCACCTGCACCTGTTCGCCGCCGACCGTGGCCGTGGCCTCGACCGTCACCTCGCCGGCCGGGATGGTCGCCGCGCGGGTGTTGATCGCGGCAGACTTTCCGGCATCCGGCAGCACCGTGCCGAGATCACGACGCCCGAAGTCGGACACCGCGGTGAAAGCGATCCCCACCGCATCCTCGTTCACCACCCGTACGGTCTGGGTCAGGTTCTTGCCCGCGACGCAGCGCGTGGTCACCTCGACCGAGAACTCCAGCGACGCGGCGGCCGTGAAGGACCAGTTGTCCACTTCGACGAGATCGGCCGTCGCTTCGGCACCCTCCGGACCGGCGAACACGAAGAACACGTCATGCTCTCCGGTGGCTCCCGTCACGGCCGCCTGCACACTCGTCCACTCACCGACGGTGCCGCCGACAGGGATCTCGGCGATGACCGGACCGTCGACGTCATCCAGGCGCACCTGGATGCTGCCGCCGGCGACGAGCGGCTTCACCGTGGCCGAGACCGTCGCGGCGCCTGCCCCGAAGTCGACTCCGGCGATTCCGGCGAAGTCCCCGTCATCGATGGCGGAAAGCATCATGTTGCCGCCGCCGTTGTGCTTCGGGAACTCCACCGAGGCGGCATCCGTCTTCGCCGTGCTGATTCCGCGCTGCCACGCCAGGGTCTCGGCCTCGAAGGTGCGATACGGATCGAAGCTCTCGACCTGCTCGACGCCGGCCCGGGTTCCGGTGACCGGCTTGATCGTGCCGTCCGCGTTGAACTCGAGCTTGTCGATGTGCACGGAGCGGTAACCCTGAGTCGCACCCGGCGTTCCCAGCGCCGCCGCCCATGCCGCACCCCTGGTTTGGGCGTGGTAGGTGAAGTACGTGCCGCCCTTGTAGTCGAACATGTCGGAGTGGTTGTTGCCCCCGTTGCCTGCGCCGAAGAAGGTCGAGGGGTTCTGGAATGCCACGCCCGCGTACTGTGCGGCCGTGAGATCCATCGGGTCATCGGTCATCATGTACGCGATCGCGCCCCGCGACGGGTACGCCCCCGGCACCTCGTTGACCTGGAAGTTCGACGAGTACGAGTAGTAGTACTTGCCGTCGTGCTTGAACATGCTCGAGGCCTCGAACATCCCGGGCCCGTCGATCTCGACCGGGTCGCCGTCGAGGGTGACCATGTCGTCCTTCAGCTTGACCACTCTGGTCGACTTCGGGTTCTGCGGTCCCTGCACGTTTGGTGAGGTGCCGATCTGCGAGTTGCCGCCGAAGTACAGGTAGCCCTGTCCGTCGTCGTCGATGAACACCTCGGGGTCGAACAGCCACATCCCGGCCGGGAATCCGCCGCCGGCGATGTACTCGGGCGACACGGTGTCCGGGATGATCTTCTTCCCGAGCGGGTCCTCCCACGGCCCGAGCGGCGAACCGCCGACGACCACGGCCGTTCCTGTTCCGCTGTCGCAGAAGTACAGGTAGACCTTGCCGTCCTTCTCGATCGCGGCCGGTGCCCAGGAGTTCCGGCTCCACGGCGCCGCGCCGCCTTCACGCGCGACGGGAACCGTGCCGTGATCGACCCAGTTGACCATGTCACTGGTGGACATCACGTTCAGCCGGGTGATCCCGCCGTAGCCATTGGACTGCGTCGGCAGTCCGTTCGCGTCCTTGCTGTTCAGGTCGTACTGCTGCGTGTCGTCCGTCGAGTAGATGTACAGGCGACCGTCGTAGACGAGGTGGTGCGGATCGGCGCCGAACTTGTGGCCGACCAGCGGGTTGTGGTCGCCGATCGGCTTGGTCTGCACGTTCTCCAGGCCTGCGAAGTCGGGCCCTTCCGGCGCGTCGGCGATCTTGATGAGAGAGACCTCGTCGACGCTGAACGCCTGCAGCGCGCTGGAGCCCCACGGCGTCTCGACGAAGAGCCAGTCCGCGGCGACGTGCTTCGCCTCGGCGGTGAACTCCCGCGAGAAGCTGCCCCACTCACCCTTGGTGAAAGTCTGGCCATAGTCGGCGCAGCCGTTGAAGTTCGCCGGGCAGAACGTGAAGTTGAACTGCTGCGTGGCGTTGCCCTCGTCGAACTTCAGCTTTCCGGTCAACCGGTACACGGCGCCGAGCTCGATCTTGCCGGTGACACTGGCGAAGGGACCGGACTGGGTGTTCGCGCGGGCCGTCGCCTGCAATGAGTGCGCACCGCTCGCGGCATCCTCGCTCAATGCCAGCGTTCCCCCGCGCGGAGCGCTCCAACCGGCGAAGTCGCTGACGAAGCGGCCATCCGGCAGCAGGTTCCCCGGTACGGCCGGCGGGTCGGCCACGGCCGTCACGACGGCGCCGGCTGCCGGCACGATGCCGGAGAGCACGCCGCTCTCGACGATGCCGGCAGGTGCGGTGTACACCGCGCTGCTGCCGAACGCCGCCATCGGCGATGCGACGAGTGCGGCGGCGCCCACCAGCGCCGTGGCGAGTCGGATCGACCTGCCTCGCGCCCGTCCGGTATGCGGCGCCGTCCTGGCGCCGTCGATGATCTTCTTCATGCGGTCTCCTCTTCGAGATGCGGCGCGAGACGCCGACAGCTCGGATGTTACCGGTATCAGAAAACGAGGAGCAACGGTTTCGAAAAGCCTTGACAGCGCTCGCGTGCGGTGCTCAGGCGCGCGGCGGCGCCGACGAGGCACGCACAACGAGCTCGGGCTGGATGAGCTCGCGCAGATCCGATTCGCCGCCGTCGATCGCGATCAGCAGCTCGCGCATCACCAGTCGTCCGAGCGCGGCGAAGTCCTGCCGCACAGTGGTCAACGGCGGCAGATAGTGGCGGGCGTCGGGGAGGTCGTCGAAGCCGACGACGCTGATGTCTTCGGGCACCCGGAGGCCGCGCTCGGCGAGTCCATGGATGAAGCCGAGCGCCATCTGGTCGTTCGCGACGAACACGGCGGTGGCGTCGCCCAGTTCGAGCGTCCGCCCGAACTCGTACCCGGAGTCGGATGACCAGTCGCCGATGGCGAGGTCGCGCACCTCAAGCCCGTCCTGTTCGAGGCAGCTCCGCCATGCCTCGGTCCGCGCCTTGGCATCGAGCCAGTCCTGCGGACCGGCGACGTGCAGGATCACCCGGTGCCCGAGGTCGATGAGGTGCCGCACCGCGGCCGTCGCACCGGCTCGCTGGTCGACCGCGACCGTGTGCATGCGGTCATCCGGCTCTTCCTTCACCACGAGCGTGGGGACGGTCGCGAGCCGCACCGCATCCAGAGACGAAGCACGCGGTGCGATCACGCACAGCGCATCGATGCCCTGGGTGACGAGCTCCAGCACCCCGGCATCGATGCCGCCGGCCTCGGCATCGACGACCGAGAACGCGCTGACCGCGTACCCCTCAGCGCGCGCCGCGGTCTCGACTGCTCGAAGAGTGCTGTTCGGACCGAACTGCTCGGGGTTGTCGACGATCGCGCCGATCCGCATCGACCTGCGGGTCGCGAGGGCGCGGGCGATCGAGCTGCGGGTGTAGTTCAGTTGCTCGATCGCATCCATGACGCGATGCCTGGTCGATTCCCGGATGTTGGGGTGGCCGTTGAGCACGCGCGACACGGTCATGTGCGAGACGCCGGCGCGATCCGCGACGTCGTAGATGCTCGGACGTGCCGAGTCGCCTGAGGGCGCCGAACCACTGCTCATGCCTCCCCCTCCCCGCGACCGCGAACATCGCAAGACTACCCGGGCGGCGGGGAAGGGCGCGCCGAGCCGCGCTGGGGCGATTCGCCCAGCGCGGCTCGATGCGGTGCGGCGCTACTCTGTTCCGGCCTCCCGTCAGCCGCAGGTGCGGGTCTCGTAGAAGGTGCTTGCGGAGTACGAGGCGTCACTCGCGGTGCCCTGCACGGCGATGGATGCCGCCGCGATCGCGCTCTGCCTGGTCGACACGGTCTGCGTCACTGTCTTACCCGCCTGCAGGGCCTTGACCGTCTTGTCGCCGAAAGGGGTTGTGATGACGACATCGGCCGCCCGGCTGTCGTCGTTCGTGACCGAGACGGCGAGGGCCACCTTGCCGGCGACGCAGCGCGTGGTGACCGCCGAGCTCAGTTTCAGGTCGGGATCGGCGCCGACTCCGGCGTAATGGAACATCACGCGCTGGTACTCCGCCGCGGTGATCGGCACGATGCCGCCGTGACGCTTCTTGATCGCACCGAGGTTGACGTCGCTCGCCTTGCTCCACACTGTGTTCGACGTGGAGGCGAGGTCGGTCGTCCGGAAGGGCACATAACCGCGACCGGTCGCGTACTGGTCGGCGAGCAGCCCGTAGAGCTGTTGCGCGCCGGCACGATCGTCGTCGTTGTACTGGAAGAACTCCGGACCCTCGAGGCAGGCGCCGGTGTAGTTCGTGCCGACGGCGCAGGTGCCGCTGCCCTGCAGGATCGACTGCAGCGTCCCGACGAGCACCCACTGCTGATCGGTGCCCGTGGCGGCCGGCAGAGCCGACGCCGTGGTCGCGGCGAGGTTCTTCGATCGCTCGATCGTGATCTCACCGTCGCCCGAGGCACGGTAGTACCAGTCACCCACCTTGATCACCGTGGTGTCGATGATGGAATGCTCGCGGTCGATCCACTTGACCGGAGTCGAGAAGGTACGGAAGTCCCGCGTGGTCGAGAGGTAGATGTCGACGCTGTCCCCGAATGCGGTGTTCCCGTCGGCGCGGGTCGCCCAATACACGTAGTACTGACCCGTGACCTCATCCCAGATCGCTTCGGGCGCCCAGGCCATCCCGGCGTTCGGGATCTCGCCGGCGACGTCCGAGAGACGCGGCTCGCTCCAGTTCACGAGGTCGGTGGATTCCCAGATCACGAGCTCGGTCGAGCCGTCCTCGGTGGCATGGGCGTTGCCCCAGCCGCCGCGGTGGTAGATGCTCAGGTCGGTCGCGATCAGGTAGAACCGGTCGCCCTCCGGCGAGCGCACCAGGAACGGGTCGCGCACGCCGCCCTCGCCCTCTCCGGCGTTGCGTTCGGTCGACAGCACCGGGGCGCCTGCAGGGCGGGTGTCGGTAAAGACCTTGGCGTCGCGGCTGGTGGCGAAGTAGATCTGCTCGTCGGACGCAGAGCCCTCCGTACCGGTGAAGTGGGCGAAGATGTAGTCGGTCGTCGCGGGCATGTCGTAGGCCGCACGAACCACGAGCGCGATTTCGCGGGTGGCGGTCTCGCCATCGATCGTCGCGGTGACGGTCAGCATGACCTTGGCGTCGCCGCCCTCGGGACGCGTCACGATTCCGGGTGCGGTCTGCGCGGTGCCGGCCACATCGACGATCGAAGGAGAGGAGCTCTGCCAGGTCAGCGCGGAGCCGTAGCGGGATCCGGATGCGGGCAGCGCGAAGTTCGAGCGGATGTCGTCGGTGCCCGCGATGCTGATCGCATCGAGGTCGCGCTGGGCCTTGTCCGAGGCCGCGGGATCCCTGAGCACAGTGACCGGGAAGGTGCGAGGCGTGCTCTGCACTCCGCGCACGGCGGAGACCGCCGTAAGGGTCACGCCCGTGTCGGACTCCGGCTGCGTCACGGTGCCGTCGGCGGCGACGATGCCGGGCTCCGACGAGGTCCACGTGACGCCGCCGGCGGTGGGCAGCGTGAGGTTCGTCTCCACGGCGTCGAGACTCTGCGCGTTCACGGCGGCGAGATCGATCGCTGCGACCGTCTCGGTCGCGGCGCTCGCGGCATCCGTCGCTGCGATCTCGGTCAGCGTCGCCGCCGGCAGTGCCTCCTCGTACACCCGGAACGTCGAGACCTTGCCCTGATACAGGGTGTCTGCGGGGTAGGCGCTCTTGCCGATGTAATTGACGGTGTGCGTCAGCAGGTCGGTGAGGTTGACGCTCGAGTCGGTCTTCTCGGCCACCTGCGCTCCGTCGATGAACAGCCGCAGGGTCGACGTGGTGCCGTCGGGGTTCTTCGCGATGGTCGCGGCGACCGACTGCCACTGCCCTTCGACGAGCTTCGTCGGCGACGTGACCGTCTGCTCACCGGACCAGTTCGTCTTGGTGATCGCGACGCGGGGTGCGACCGGCTGGATGAAGAACTGGCCCTGACCGCTCGACGGGCCGGCGGTGCCGCCGATGTTCCACAGGAACTTCGCGCCGGTGAGCGCCTGCGGCGAGGTCTCGATGACGATCGTCGCCGCGCTGCGTCCGGCCAGCAGGTCGTTCGGCATCTTCACGTGGTTGGCGCCGGTGAACTGCATGTATCCGCTGTTCCAGGCGTCACCGCCGACCACCGTGGCGTCGTTGCCGTGCGTGCTCGCATCGTGCGCGATCGTGCCGCTCTCCTCCGAGAAGTCGTACAGCGCCACGAGTGACGCCGGTTCGTCGGCTCCTGCGGCACGGACCGGTGCCGCATTCGCCGCCGCCGGGACGGTGAGTGACAGACCCCCCACCAGCACCACGCCCAGTGCGCCCGCGATCACGCGCCGGCCGCGGCTGCGCGTCTGTTCAGAACTCATCATGAGAACCCCTTCGTTCTTTCGTGCATCGGTGTGTGTGTCAGTGATTCAGCCGCAGGCGCGGGCGGAGTAGGACTCGGTGATCTCGGTCGTGCCCGATTCGCCTGTCGCCACCACGGTGGCGGAGCCCGCATCGATCGACGCGAGCCTCGTGGAGATCGCCAGCGAAGACGACCTGTCCGGCATTACCTCCGCGACGGTCTTCGTGCCATGCGGCGTGCTGATCTCCACGCTCACCGCAGCATCGTCCCTGTTCCAGGTCGTAACGACGAGCGTGACCTTGCCGGCGGTGCAGCGCGTGATGAGCGCGACCTCGACATCGGGCCCCGTCGGCGGCTGCTCCACGATCTGCGCCGGCACGCTCTCGAGCGTCGGAACGACCGGCTTCATCAGACCGTCGGCCCCGAACTCAAGCCTGTCGATGGTCGTCTCGCGGTTGTTGCCGTTGCCGCCGTGAATCGCGAACCGGTGATAGGCGATGTACCAGTCATCCGTGCCGGGGACGTTGATGATCGAGCTGTGACCGGGGCCCTTGATGCCGAGGCCCAGGTTCTTCTGCAGGATCACTCCGCGATAGGTCCACGGCCCGTTCATGCTCGTCGCCGTGGCGTACCCGACGCGGTAGTTCTCCGAGCCGGTGTCGTCGATCGCGTAGGTGAGGTGGTACAGCCCGTTGCGATGGTTGAAGAAGACCCCTTCACGGAAGTCGGTCAGCCCGGTGATCCGCTGGTAGCTGCCCGGCTTGATCGAGACCATGTCGTCGCCGAGCTCAGCGAGCACCGGTGATCCGTTCCCCCAGCCCAGGTACCACTTGCCGGTCACCGGGTCGTGGAAGGCGGCCGGGTCGATGGCCTGACCCGAGGTGACGGTCTCGTTGTTGAGGATCATCGCGCTCGGCTCCGCAATGAACGGCCCGTACGGGCTGTCCGCGACGGCGACCCCGATCGTCTTGCGATTCAGGCTCTCGTTGTGACCGCTGAAATAGAAGTAGTACTTCCCCGCACGCTCGATGATGGTCGGCGCCCACGCGTTGCCCGTGGCCCACGGCACGTTGCCGTTCGCGCCGTCGAGCGACAGGA
Source organism: Microbacterium sp. LWO13-1.2 (assembly GCF_038397725.1). Taxonomy (NCBI): domain Bacteria; kingdom Bacillati; phylum Actinomycetota; class Actinomycetes; order Micrococcales; family Microbacteriaceae; genus Microbacterium; species Microbacterium sp. LWO13-1.2. The sequence goes on along the minus strand of NZ_CP151634.1, from coordinate 1,503,755 downwards.
AGGGCTGATCGGAGCGGACCCAGTCCACCAGGTCCTTCGAGCTCCACACGTAGAAGTCCTTGCCTCCCCACCCGGCGTAACCGTCAGAGGTCGCGTAGATGAAGTAGGTGTCGCCGAACACCGCGATGTTGGGGTCTGCGTAGAGACCGGGCAGCACCGGGCTGTTCACCACTCGCGCCTCGATCGTCCAGGTCGCGGTCGCGCCACCTGCGGCGGTGAGCGTGTAGGTCACCGGAGCGCTCAGATCGACGACGGTGCCGGATACCGGCGAAACCGTGACGCCGTCGGCCGCGCCGAACGTCGGTGCGAGCGCGGTCACGTCCGTTCCCTTCACCACCGGGAGCACGACCGTGTGCGCTGTCGCGTTCACGATCGGAGCCAGCTTGAGCGTTGCGGGGTCGGTGAGCGAGACATCGATGAGCTGATCCGTCACGCCGGCGTTCCCCAGCACCTCGGTGGCCGACAGCGCCCGGTCGTAGATGCGCACGTCGTCGAACCAGCCCTTGAAGTACTCGTCACCCGCGTAGAACGACTTGCCGAGGTATCCGGCGAGGTCGGTACCCAGTTGTTCCACCGTCGTGCCCAGCGCGGCGTTCTCACCGAGTTTCACACCGTCGGCGTACACCGTCATGGCGGTGCCGTCGAAGACGACATCGATCTTGTGCCACTGCCCGCTCGACACGGTGCCGGTCACTGCGGACTCGTTCTGCCACGAGTTCTGCGTGATCGCGCTGCGCACATCGGCCCCGCGCACCCGAAGGAAGTGGTACTTGTTCGCATCCGCACCAATCGCGAACGTGAAGAAGTTGCCGCTGGTCTTCTCGGACTTCACGTCCATCGACACCGTCATGGTGCTGCGCCCGTCGAAGAACCCGGCCGGGAACGCGGCGAAGCCGTCGGTTGTACCGTCCAGCCGCAACGCCTTGCCCTTCTCCGCGTCGGTGGTGACGACGGCCGTGCCGCTCGCGGTGAGGTCGGCTCCGCCGATCGAGTCCGCAAGCGTGCCGTCGTCGAAGTCGTATTCGGCGATGGGCTCCGGTTGTGCGGCTGCGAGGGCGGGCTGCGTCACGATCAGAGCACCTGCGAGGCCGAGCGTGAGCGCGGTGAGACCCGCGATGGTCCGTCTGGTGAAAGTCTGCATCATTGCACTTCCTGGGTATCCGGCAGCCGCCGGGGTGAGGATCAGAGGATGGCGCCCGAGGTTGCCTGGTCAGTCCGGATGCGACGGCGAACATTCCTGATCGCCAGGAATGCGACGCCGACGACGATCAGCACGAGGCCGATGGCCAGCAGAACCGCTGGCACCTCGCCGCCCGTCGCCGGGAGTCCGACGCAGGATTCGAGGCACGTGCGCGGGAGGATCTCGACATGGATGTAGACGCCGACCGTTCCGTCTGCGAGTTCACCGCCCTCGCGCTCCAGGGCCGCGATCGCGAACGGATTCATACGCTCTCCGTCTGGACGGAGGATTCTCTGAGCGCCTGCTCACGGCCGCGCTCCACGGCCTTCTCGATGAGGCCGTCCAATCGCCGACGCGAACGGATGCGGTTCCACAGCAGCGCGACCAGGAGAAGTCCGACACCCAGGATGACCAGGAGATGCGGCCACGGCATGGCCCAGAGGAACTGCGTGGTGGTCGCGGCAGTGACGACAGTTGTCTCTTCGGCGGATGACGACACCACCGGTGCGACGGTGAGGTCGGCGGGGAAGCCGAAAAGCGGCCACACGTCATCGACCGCTAGCGCGTACGACCTCTCCTCGCCCGGCAGGAGCTCGCTGCGACGCTCCCCCTCGGCGGGGAAGACGATCGTCTGACCGGCGACGTCTAGCGCGCCCTCGACCATCAGCCGGGTGTTGCCCGTGTTGACCACGGTGAACGTCGTCGCGATGTCACCGGGTCGGAACGGGTTCCAGGAGAGCAGATAGTCGGTCTGCATCTTCTCGACGGAGAACGCCGGCTTCAGCGGGCCGGTGACCTGAGTCATCACCTTGAACCCGACGCGGCTCTCCACGCCGACTCCGGTGCCCTCGCCGTTCGACCCGGAGACCACAGACGCGGTGATGCCGGCAGCATGGTCACCCGGCTCCGCATCCTCGGGGACCGTCAGGGAGAACGGAACCACCGCTGTCGCCCCGGGTGCGACGGTGACGCTTTCCGGCAGCGTGATCCAGGTTCCGGCCGCCACCGACTCCTCATCGGAGCGGAGCATGTCGAACCGGCCGTTCGCGTTGTAGAAGCCGTCAGCGGCGGAAAGGCGGAAGGTGACCTGCTCGGCACCGAGGTTGCGCACCGCCAGGTGATCGTCGACGGTCTCACCGGGGTCGATGGCGTGCTCCACGAACACGCGACCGTCCGGCCCGGACTCGTCAGCCGGGGTCACCGACCACGAGATCGGCGCGTCGCCTTCGGCAGCAGCCGCCACGGCGGGTGCACCGAGCAGAGTGAGAGCGGCCAGCGCACTCACCAGCAGCGAACGGAATCGCACAGAGTTCACGGGAGTCCTGATCAGGTGATGGGGGCTGGGCCGGTCACCCGGACCCAGCCCCTCGTCGGAATGGTGCTCAGAACGTGTCTTCGAAGAGCGACAGCGTCAGCAACGACGTGTAGCTGCCCGGAGCGACGTTCACGTCGGTCTTCAGGACGAGGCCGGCATTCGCCGTCCACTGTCCGGCCGCGGCCTGCGCCTCGGCAGAGTCGAGCGCGAGCTGCAGCATCTCCTGGCCGACGAGTCCTACGTTGTTCGGCACCGGCGGCGTCGGGTCATCCTTCGAGGTGGCGACGGCATCGCCGGCGGTGACCTCGCCGTTGCCCGTAGTCACCAGGGCCGGGGTCCACCCGAGGTGGTCGGGCGTGATGCTCGGCTGTCCGGCGGCTCCAGTGAAGTCACCGGCCTGACCCGTGACGTACCAGTACACGCCGGCGGGCACGTCGGTGCGGGTATCCGTCACCGTCACGTTCGGCAGGGTGCCGGTGAACTGGCGGTACGAGGCCGTCGACCCCGTCTCGGTCAGCACGGATTCGGTGCCGTCGACGGTCAGGCTCAGTGCGCCGCCCGCCACCGGGGCGATGTCGACCTTGACGTCGACGCCCGAGCTGTCTTCCTCGTCCGGCCACGCCGCGAAGGCGGCGCTTCCGACGCCCGCCAGCAGCACTCCGCCGAGGATGCCTGCGGCGCAACGTGCCGCGGTTCCCTTGGTGATCTTCATGGTTACTCCAATTCCTCGGTCGGCGTCTGCCGTGCCGAATCAGCGATCAGCCCCAGGCTGTCGGTTCGCTTCTCAGGCTTCGCATGCGACCTCGGTCGGCATCGTCGCCTTTTCGTGTTCCGTCTGTGGACCACGCTCCCGCCCCAATGTTAGCGGGAACAAAGTTAGATTAGGTAACCTCCATCCATCCGTCAAGCGTCCGTTCAGCGGCAGGTCGCGGCGAGATGGCTCACGGTCGTCCGTGTCACGATCAGTCGGCCACCGACCTCCGCTGACGCCTCGACCACGACCTCGCCGGCCGCGATCGCCGGCTGACGGGTGGCGATCGACGTCGAAGCGCTCCCGCCCGCACCGACCCGCAACCGGGCGCTGCCGAACGCGGACATGATCACGGCGTTCACCGGGGCGTCCGCACCGTTGCGCACCTTGACCACGAGCACGGCCTTGCCGGCGACACAGCGCACCGAGGCGTCGGATGTCACCTCGAGTTCGGACTCGCGCACGATGCGGATCGAGTACTCGGCGGTCGTGACGTGGTCCTGTGCGGTCGCCTTCACCGCGACGACCGTGGGTGCCTCCCCCGGCGCCACCGCCACCGTACGCGGCAGGGTGTCGTCGATCAGGATCCCGTCGACGTGGACGAGCCCGCTCGGAACGGCCGGCGTCAGCGTCAGCGCCACCTCGGTCGCCCCCACCGGCACGGTGACCGTGTAGTCAACCACCCCCGCGGTGAGCGCAGGGCTGAGGGCTCCGCCGTCGACCGCGAGGGCCGAGAGCTCGGCATCCGTCGCATAGTGGTCGACCGCCGAGGTGTACACCCCGAAGACGCCGCCGACGAAACTCGTCCCGTTGCTCTGGAAGCGCACGGTGACGATCGGGATGCGCTGCCCTTCGGCATCCAGCACATACTGGCCGTTCTGATCGCGCTTGTAGCTGTCCTTCGCCACGATGCCGTCGAGCACCTCCTGCGGGATCCTGTCGTACTGGATGTACCAGTCCTGCGCGCCGTGCGCGTCGGTGATCCGCTCGTGCTTGAGCAGGACGTCGTTGAGGTAGACGTCGAACGTGCGCCCCACGTCGCCGCCGTAGTAGCGGACGCCCAGGTGGTTCGCCGGCAGTGCGGGATCGACGATCATGTCGTATTGGAAGAAGGCGTCGGCCGCGCGTTGTCCGTCGCGGTACGGCTGACCATTGAAGACACCGACCGACGACTTGTTGTAGCGGTGGTTCTTGTCGGCCTCACTGTTGTTGTTGTCGAATGACGTCAGCGCGTCGATCGTCGTCTCGTCGATGCGCAGCTGTTGTTTCTCCCTCAGGATCAGCGCCTGCGCCTCGGCCGAGTCCGGCTGCACGAGCGTCATGTAGGTCGCGTAGCGCGCGCCGTAGAGGCTGTAGTACGGCTCGAAGGTGAGGGCGGATGCCGCCGGGTCGACGCCGTGAAGGGCGAAGCGCATCGTGGTGCGGCCGTTCGCGTTCACGCCGTCGGCGAGGCGTTCGACGTTCTGTGCGACGGCGGCCTTCCATGCGGGCGCGTCATCGACGACGACGTTCGCGTTCAGTGACTTGTCGGCCACGCCCATCTGCACGAGCACCCCTGCCGTGTAGCTCGCTTCGACGTTCGCACGGCTGAGCTCGGTGCCCAGCAGCACCGGCCCGTACTTGAATGCGACCCAGTTGGCATTCTCGGTGCCGTCATCCACCGTGACCTGCGCCGGGAGCGTGTACGCGAGCTCGTCTCCGGCCGCCACTTCCAGCGTGATGTAGCCGTCGACAGGGGCGATCTCGGTTGGAGTGCCGTTCACCGTGAGCGTGGGAGCGGATGCCGCCCACGACGGCACGCGCAGGCGCAGCAGCGTTCCCTCGGCGACGGTGGTGCCGTCGAGCGCGTCGATGGAGATGCTCACCAGCGGATCTGCCGGTACGTTCGCGGCCTGCGTCACGCGCAGGTTATGCGCCGGATCGCGGAACTCGGAGCTGTAGAACTGGTTCAGCCACACGCCGTCTGAGTCGGTGAAGTACATCGAATCGCCGAGCTTCGTGAAGCTCTCGATGCCGGTGCCGTGGTCGCACCAGAACTGGTCGAGCGGAGTGCCGAAGACCTTGGCGTAGCCGGCGGTCTGCGGCTGGAAGTATGTGACCATCCCGGTCTCGGGGTTCTGTGAAGCGAGGATCGTGTTGATGAACGTCGATTCGTAGTAGTCGGCGTACTTCAGTTGCGGCTCCACGGCGAACAGCGCATGGGTGAGCTTGAGCATGTTGTACTCGTTGCACCCTTCGGCGGTGGAGTTCTCGCCGTAGCCGGTGGTCACCCCGTTGGTGGCGTACGCGTACAGACTGTCCGCCCCGTGGAAATGCTCGGACTGGCTGTTCGCACCGTTGGCGTAGGTGTGGTCGTCGACGACGATCTGCCAGAAGTTCTTCGCCGCAGCGAGATACATCGGCAGAGCCGCCTTCTCGGCGTCGCTCAGCGTCTCATAGAGCCCGGCATCGCTCGTGAAGAGGGTGTATCGCTTCAGCGCGCCGATCAGCTTCGGGATCGTCGTGTTCGCATGCAGGCCGTTCAGGACGTCCTGCCCGTTCGCGAGCTTCTGGAACAGTGCGACCTCGTCGAAGTACTCCGCCGCCCGCTTGTGCGCCGGGTCGCGGGTGAGTTCGTACAGTTCGTATAGGGCCTCGTTCATTCCGCCGTACTCGGTGTTCAGGATCGTGGCGGGGTTGGGGAGAGACGCGGCGTAGTCGCGCACCCAGGTGCCGAATCCGGATGCCACGGACAGCGCATCGTCGGCGAGAGCCTCGGGGGCGTACTGGTGTGCGTCGATGAGCCCGGCGAGCACCTTGTGCAGGTTATAGAACGGCACGAGCAATCCGTCCTGACCGCTGGGGAGGGCGCTGATCGGGAAGGGCGCCATGAAACCGGCGCTCTCGGGGTGCGCGGCCGCCCACGCGTCCTGGCATCGCTTGAGTCCTTCGACACCCGCGGTGAGCTTGGCCAGAAGCTGCGCCTTGACCTCGGCATCCGTCGTCGTCGCGTAGGCCTGGGCGAGCGCCGACAGATAGTGGCCGAAGAAGTGGCCGGAGAACCGGGTGCCGCTGGTCCGCTCCCAGCCGCCATAGCCGGAGGCCGTGGTCGGGGTGAGCCCCGCCTGCTGATACCAGCCGTACAGGAACTTCTCCGGATCGAGGCTGAGCAGATAGTCGATCGTCTGACCGTTCGCGTTCCCCAGATACTCGTCGGTGACAGCCAGGTTCTCGAGCCCCGCATCGAGCAGGTACTCCGATGCGCCGGCCGGCGGTGTGACGGTCACCGCGAACTCCCGGGTGGCAGGCGCACTCGCACCATACGTGGCCGAGGCCGTGAGAGTGGCTGTGCCCTCCCCCTCAGCCGGAACGGTGACGTGCGCGGTCGCGCCGTCGACCTCGATGAGATCGGTGTCCGACGAAGACCACGCGACGGCGCTGCCGCTCGCGCCCTCGATCGGCAGCGGGAAGTCGACACTGACCGTGGCGGGCAGCGTCAGCGCTGCGATGTCGGCGCCGGCGACAGTGGCGGGGTCGAAATCGGCGGTACCGCGCTGCGTGAGCGCGACGACATCGTCGATCGTGGCCACGCCGTCGTAGACCGCGTAGTCATCGAGCAGGCCCTTCAGGTGCGAACCGTTGTACTGCGGTCCGTTGTAGCCGATCGTCTTCACGGTGGTGCTCTCGGAGCCCAGCACACCGCTCGCGGCGGCACTGACCGGGTACTTGACCGAGGACACCTGCCGCACGCCGTTGCGGTAGAACGTAACCGCTTTGCTCTGGTGGTCGTAGGTGGCGACGATGTGCGTCCACGTGCCGGCTGGGAAGAACGTCGAGCGGGTGCCCTCGACCGCGACCTTGTAAGGCTGACCCGACGACGGTCCGATCGACAGCGCGAGCGGGGCGGTGTCGTTCTCGCTGGTGAGATACCAGCCGTCGGAGTTGTAGGCGGCTTTGTTCCAGGAGAACACCTGCTCGCCAGTCATCGGCGCACTCGGGTTGTACCAGAACGAGACGGTCAGGTCCTGCGGCTGCAGGTAGGCGTCGGTGCCGAGGCGCAGCGCGGTGGAACCGTCGAACGCGAATGCCTGCCCGCGGATGCCGGCCGCATACACCGCCGATCCCTTCTGCAGGCCGATGGCGGCTCCGCGCGGGCTGGTGTCGGTCAGGGCACCGTCGAAACCGAGCTCGAGGACTTTGGACGATTCGATGCTGATCTCCTCTGCGGCGACCGCGGCGGGTGCGGAGCCGACGACGAGAGCACCGCCGACCAGGCATGCGATGGTGGCGGATGCCGCGACGCGGGTTCTCCGTGACATGCTGACGCTCCTCAGGTGGGTGATGACAGTTCGGGCGGCTGACGGATCAGCGAGCGCAGGTTCGCGCGGCGTACTCGGCGACGGCAGTGGTGGTGCGAACCGCTCCGTCGATCAGGGCGGATGCGGTCACCGTGACCTCACCGGATTCGACCGCGGCCAGGCGGGTGCTCGTGCTGCGACTGACGGACTTCCCTGCGGCGAGGGTTCCGGCATCCGTCACACCGAACGCCGTGGTGACGGTCAGTGAGACCGGCGTCGTCCCGGCGTTCTCGACCTCGGTGACGAGCACGACCTTGCCGGCGACGCAACGGGTGATCGCGGTCGCGGTGATGGTCGGCGTGGCGGCATCCGTCACGGTGACCTGCGCGGTGACCGTGAGCGCCCCGCTGCGAGCGAGCACACGATCGGGGGCGTTCCAGGCGGTCGAGCCGCCGGCGCCGGTCCACGAGTCGAGGTTGGCGCCGAGCGTCTGCACGATTCCGGTGACCTCGTAGGCTCCCGGTGCGGACAGGTCGACGGACGAGGTGTCCCACGAGACCGGCTGCGAAGCCGCGCCTCGGCCGTAGGCGAGTGTGATGTCGGCCTCCTGCGGAAGCGCGGCGACGAGGTCGCCGGTACCGGCGCCCGCCTCGACCTCGACCACCCCGAGATCCGCCGTGACGACGGAGACGGCATCCGCGGCTCGCACCCGGTCGTACTCGCCCTTGGTCAGCGAGACGATGCCGCCGTGCTTGGTGTGCGGGGCCATCGAGAACGAGGGGTCGTTCAGCTGCGTCCACCCGGCATCGAGATCCGTTGTGACCATGGGCCGATATCCGGTGCTCGGGATCACGTCGACGTACAGGTACCACTTCTCGTCGCTGTGGCTCTTGAAGACGGCGGGCCCCTCGACTCCGCCGGCGTTTCCGCCCGCCCATGCCGCGCCGATCTCGGTCTGCAGGGTCGTCCAGGAGGTGCCCTGCTCCCACCACCGCTCGGCCGTGGTGGACTCCATGTAGATGCCCTTGCCCAGGCCGTTGTCCTTGGTGACGCGGTAGGTCGTGCCGTCGTCCTGGATCATCGTCGTGTCGATCGTGTTGGCGCCGGTGTTGACGAAGTCACCGCCGTACGAATAGGTCTCCTGGGAGAAGTCGGTGGTGGCACCCCACAGAACCCGGTTGTGGCTCGGACCGGTGTGCGAAGCATCCGGGTACACATTCGACGACCAGTACATGACGAACGCGCCCCGACCGTCCGGGTGGTAGTCGTCGACCCACAGCGCCTCGGGTGCCCAGGCCATGCCGAGCTCGGCCACCTGGGCGCCGCTGCTGTCCAGCGCCGTGTCGAACGTGCGCGGCTCGCCCCAGTTCACCAGGTCGTCGGATTCCCAGACGACCAGGTCGGTGCTGCCCTTCGTCGTCCAGTGGCACCAGCTGGTGCACGAGCCGGAGCCGCCGTCACCGCCGAACACCCGCAGGTCAGTGGCGATGATGTAGTACCGGCCGGTCTCGGGGTTGCGCGTCAGGAACGGATCACGCACGCCGGTCGTCCCGAGCTGCGAGGCGAGGATCGGCTTGCCGCTGTTGAGCGGGTCCCACTTCTCGGGGTCGTCACCGCGCGAGACGTCGAGGTAGATCTTCTCGGCGTATCCGTCGGCATCCTCGATGAAGTGCACCATGAGGTATCCGTAGTCGTCTGCTTCGGTCGCCGCGGGCTGGATCGTCACGGGGATCTCTCTCGTCGCAGCGACTCCGCGCACCGTCGCGGTCGCGGTGAGGGTGGTCTCCACGGGCGCGGACCCTGCCGCCGGCTGCGTCACGGTGGCCGAGCGGCCGTCGGCGCCGATCACGATGTCGTCGCTCGACGACGTCCAGGTGACGGCCGCGGAAGTCGATCCCGGCAGCGTGACATGCGCGTCGTCGATGGTGACCGGGGCGAGCGCGTCCACCGCGGTCTGCGCCGCTGCCTCCATCTCGTCTGCGTGCGCTACGGCGTCTGCGATCGACACGTCTGCGACCTCTTCCTGACTCAGGGCCCGGTCGTACACCCGGAATGCGGCGACCTCGCCCTTGTAGAGCGGGTCGGGGTACGGCGCACGGCCGATGGTGTTCATGGTCTGCGCGGCGATGGAGCCGGGCGTGAGCGTCGTCGGGGCGCTGCCCGCGCGCACGCCGTCGACGTAGAAGGTGATGACGTCGGCGGCGCCGTCGATCACGCTGGTCACGCTGTACCAGCGGTCAGGGGTGAGCGGCGCGGGGCCGCGCGCGTTCACCTCTGCGCCGCCGCCGCCGGTGGTGATCGCGGTGCGCGCGGTGTCCTTCAGCGAGGCGAACCAGTATGCCGAGGTGCCCTCGCTGCCGATGTTCCAGAGGAAGTGCCAGGCGGATGCCATCGACGCATCGAACTTCGTCTCGACCGTGATCGTGGCCGATTCCTCGCCGGCGAGCAGGCTGTCGGGCAGCCGCACCCAGTCGCCGGTGCCGCCCTTGTCCCCGCCGGTGAGCACGAGAGACGATCCGGTCCAGTGCGCATCCGTGCCGTTGACGACCGTGGCGGCGCCGACGGCGCTGCCTGCGGTGTTCGGGACGGCGGTTCCGGCCTCCTGCGAGAACAGGTACTCGGCGACGAGTCCGGTGCGCGGGGCCGTGATCTCGGCACCGGACGCGCTCGTCGGACCGATCAGTCCCGGGGCGATGACCGCGGCGAGTGCGAGCGCACCGGCGCCCCGCAGAGACAGCGGAAAGCGTCGTCGCGCCGGACGGGCACAGAGAGAAGGGGACTTCGCCATCGAGGACTCCTGGTTGTGGCGGCAACACTCACTGTTACCGGTAACCAGGAACCGTAGCACAGCACGGTCGCGTCTCGCGAGGGTTTGTTTCGGCAACCTTCGCGTCACGAGAAACTCCTATGTTTCCGCCATTGTGTCCGGTAACATTCACGTACCCCGGGCATTGGATCGCACGACCCGACCACGTGCGGCCGACCGTCAACGATGACAAGGACTTTCGCATGAGAACACCCGAAACCCGCTCCCGGCGACTGCTCGCCGCCGGGATCAGCGTCGGTCTGGCAGCCTCGCTGTGCACCCTCGCCCCTGCCGCGTCTGCGGCCGACGTCCCCGCGCCGACCGCGCACTACGACATGTCCCACTCCGGCAGCACTCTGCTGGATGTCTCCGGCAACGGCCGCGACGCGACGCTCACCGGCCTGACGGACGCCTCATTCACCGACGCCGACGGCGATGCGGTGCTGCGCTTCAAGCGGGACGGATATGCGGCGCTGCCGCAGGGCCTCGTGACCGGCACGGACAACGCCTTCACCGTGGAGTACACCGTGTCGGCATCGACGTCAGGCAACCAGTTCGGCTGGGTCATCGGAGACGGCGTCGGCGCGTGGAACACCACCGCACTCGGCAACCACGTGTTCGTGAATCCGCGCTCGGCAGAGGGTTCGTACAGCGGCCAGGTCCTCTCCGGCATCCGGGTCAAGACCGGTTCGAGCAACGGCGAGGTGCGCGTTCCCGCCGGCGGCGGCCTGAACCCCGGATTCTCCACGATCACGATGGTCGGAAGCGGCGACCGGATCACCCTCTACCGCGACGGCCAGCAGATCTCGACCGTGACGCACGCCTACAGCCTCTCCTCGATCGTGCCGACGGGCAGCACCCTCGGCTACCTCGGCCGCTCGCTCTACGCGCCTGACCCGCTGCTGCAGGCGGATGTCACCGATGTGCGCTTCTGGGACACCTCACTGACCCCCGAGCAGGTGACCGCGAGCATGCCCACCGCCGAGCGGAAGGCTGCCAGCACCGACGCCCTGCTGCGACTGGATCTGCCGGCAGTCGTGCGGGGAGAGAACGCCTCGCTGGATGCGGTCCGCAGCGACCTCGTGCTGCCCGCGTCGTCGAACGGGATCACGCTCACCTGGTCGAGCTCCGACCCGTCCGTCATCTCCGCCACCGGCACGGTCTCCCGCGCCATCTCGTCCGACACCTCCGTGCAGCTCACGGCGACCACGTCGCTCGGCACCAGCATCCAGCTGACGGCCGTGGTCGTCGCACCCTCGGCATCCGCCGACCTGGACGCCATCGCCCTCGCACCGCGCACGACGGAGAACCTCCCGCTGGTGACCACCGGATCCGTGGACGGCTCGCAGATCACCTGGACGTCGTCCGATGCGTCACTGGTCTCCCCCACCGACCCCGGCTACACGGCCCCGGCCGCCGGCATGTCCGACCCGTACCGCGGAGGCGGGATCGTCAGCCGGCCGGCATACGGAGCGGGCGACCGGTCCGTGACCCTCACCGCGCACGCGACGGCGGGCGGCACGACGATCGAACGCGAATTCTCGGTCGCGGTGGCCGAACGCGCCCGCACCGCCCCAGATGCCGGCTATGCGGCGGCGTACTTCCGCTCCGACTCCGATGAGAAGATCTACCAGGCGGCGACGAGCGGCAACGACTTCTTCACCTTCTCACCCGTCAACGGCGGCGCTCCGGTGATCACATCGACGACCGATACCCGGGGACTCCGCGACCCGTACATCCTGCGCTCGCACGACGGCGACAAGTACTACATGATCGCCACCGACCTCTGCATCGGCTGCGGAACCGGCTGGGGACCGGCGCAGTCCGAAGGCAGCCTCAAGGTCGAGGTCTGGGAATCCACCGATCTCGTGCACTGGGACAGGACCAACGGCGAGAACACCGGCATCACGATCAACCAGCCAGAGGCCGGGATGACCTGGGCGCCCGAGGCGTACTGGGACGACGACTTGCAGTCGTACGTCGTCTTCTTCGCCTCACGTCTGTACTCGGACGCCTCGCACACGAACTCCGACAATCTGCACGCGCGGATGTTCGCCGTCCTGACGCGCGATTTCCAGACGTTCACCTCTCCACCGGCGACGTGGCAGGACACCGGTTTCGCGCGCATCGACTCGACGGTCACCAAGATCGGCGAGTATTACTACCGGTTCACCAAGAACGAGGACGGCGGCGCGGCCGGCCCCCTCGAAGCGGGCAAGGACATCTTCCTGGAGCGGTCGAAGGTACTGACCGCGCCGACCACGACCTCGAACTGGAACGCGGATCCCACGCAGACCTGGCAGCTCACCGACACCCGGATGACGGGGCTGGAGACGGGGCAGGCCGGCGAAGGCCCGGAGATCGTGAAGCTGAACGCCGGCGACCCGAGCAACACCGGCGGCGACGGTTATGTCTTCCTCGTCGACAACTACGGCGCCGGGGGCTACCGGGCATTCGTGACCACCGGTGACGAGATCGCGTCGAGCACGCAGGCCGATCGACTCTCGAAGCGGCCCGAGTGGAACGTGCGCCCGGCCGGCGGACTCCCCGCGAGCCCGCGCCACGGGGCGTTCGTGAGCGTGCCGCAGACGGTGCTCACCGCGATGCACGACTGGACCTCGATCGCGGCTGTCGCCTCGGCGACGGAGCTCACGGTGAATGGCCGCGAGGCCACAGCCACGGTGACGGCGGCCGACGACGGCGAGGTCGTTGGCACCGTCACGTTCTCGGGCGACGGCTGGACGCAGTCTGCGACGCTCGCGGATGCGGCGGCCACCGTCACGGTGCCCGCAGGAGTGACCTCCGTCACGGCCACCTACGACGGATACGCCGACGGCGCCGTCGCGACCTCGACGTCGACCGCCGAGACCGTGGCCGGCGACCTCGACCTCACCGCCTCGACCGCCGTGCGTTGCGTCGCCGGCAAGGCGCAGGTCGTCGTCACCGTTCGCAATCTCGACACCGTTCCCGCCGACACCGTGATCCGCACCCCGTTCGGCACGAAGACCGCCACCATCGCCGCGGGGGCTGCAGCCTCGACCTCGTTCCCGACGCGCCTCGCGTCGATCACGAGCGGCACGGCGACCGTGACCGGCATCGCCGCTGACGGCCAGCGCTACGAAGGCTCCGCGCCGATACCTCCGGGAGCCTGCGGCTGAACCACTCGGGTGCATCCGTCGTCCGACGGATGCGCCCACGGGTGGCTGAATCCGCCCGAACCCGAACACCCCAGACTGATCAGAGGAGATCATGAACGGCACCTTCAGCCAGCGCGTGCGCAGAGCGGCGGCCCTCACCGCCGCCGCCGCGACGGTCATCGCCATCGGCGTGACCACGTCACCATCTGCGACCTTCGCCGCCGACGGCCCCACCCCGCTCATCCACTACACCTTCGACGCCGCCGAGAGCGGCATCGTGGCCGATTCATCGGGCAACGGCAACGACGGCATCATCCGGCAGAGCGGAGCCGCCGTCGCAGACGGTCGGCTGTCGCTGCCGGGCGGAACGCGCGGCACCGCCGGGTATCTGGAGATCCCGACGGCGCAGCTCACCGGAAAGCAGCAGCTGACGGTGTCGACATGGCTCGCCGGTCGCTCCGGCCCCGGGAACACGGCAGCGGCCTTCATCGGCGCCCCGGTCGCCTCTGGCGCTTCGTACTCCAGCGGGTACTGGTTGCTCAACCCCGCGAACCCGAGCGGGTACGTGAAGTCGGTCGTCACCGGCACCGTGAACGCCGGTGCGCCCTGGGGCACCGAAGTCGGTCCCGGCTCCACGAACGCCGCCACCTCCGGCATCCGCACGCCAGCCACGATGTCGCTGTACACGACTGTGATCGACGGGGCGAGCAAGCAGCTCACCGTCTACGTGAACGGCACCCAGATCGCACAGCAGGCGCTGAACCGCGACGTGTCGTCGTTCGGATCGCAGCTGGTGTCGTACCTCGGCCGATCGACCTACAACGACCCTGGCTGGGCCGGCGACGTCGACGACTTCGCGGTGTACGGCGAAGCGCTCAGCGCCGCCGACGTGCAGCAGGTGTTCGCCGATCAGGCGCTCGAGCGCGCGGTCGCCGCGGTGACGGTGCCGGCCACCGCCGATGCCGATTTCACCCTGCCGACGGCTGCCAGCGGGGCCACGATCTCGTGGGCATCCGACAATGCCGCCGTCACGATCATCGGCGGCGATGCCGCGGTCGTCCGGCCCGCAGCGGGGTCGGCAGACGCAACCGCCACTCTCACCGCGACCTTCACGGCCGCTGGGGAGAGCACGACCCGCACCTATACGGTCACGATCCCCGCTGAGCTCACGGATGCCGCAAAGGCGGAGGCCGACATCGCCGCCGTCGACCTCGGCGCGACTGATGACATCCGCACCAGCATCGCCGTCCCCACGACGGGGGCGCACGGCTCGACGCTGACCTGGTCAGTCACGTCGGGTTCCGCGCACGCGGAGATCCGCGACGGGGTCAAGGCGGGTTCGGCGACCGTGTCGATCACCCGTCCGGCAGCGGATGCCGCGGCCGTCGACGTGGTCCTCACGGCCACGGCGACCAGCGGCTCGGCGACAGCCGAGCGCGAATTCACGCTGACGGTGCGCCCGATGCCCGCAGCATCCGCCGACCCGGAGGCCTATGTCTGGGCCTTCTTCACCGGTGAGGGGGCCGGCGCCGAACGCGTCAGTCTCGCCGCGTCTCAGGGGAACGACGCACTCCGCTGGAACACCCTGAACGACGGCGAGCCGATCTTCACCTCCACCCAGGGCACGCAGGGACTGCGCGACCCGTTCATCATCCGCTCGCACGAGGGCGACAAGTTCTACATGCTCGCCACCGACCTGAAGGTAGCCGGACTCCCCGGGGGCTTCACGACGGCGCAGATCTCCGGCTCCCGCTCGATCGAGGTGTGGGAATCGACCGACCTGGTGAACTGGTCGGCGCAACGGCACGTCGAGGTCTCATCGCCGTTCGCCGGGAACACCTGGGCGCCCGAGGCGTACTGGGATGACGAACTCGGCCGCTACGTCGTGTTCTGGGCATCGAACCTGTACCCCACCGCCGATCCCGCCGACCGCACCGGCGTCACCTACAACCGCATGATGTACGTCACGACCGACGACTTCGTGACCTTCTCGGAACCGCAGGTCTGGACGGACGTCGTCAACAACAACTGGGGAACCATCGACTCGACCGTCGCGAAGAAGGACGGCACGTACTACCGCTTCAGCAAGGACGAGTCGTCGATGACGCTGCGCCTGGAGAAGTCGACCGACCTGCTCGCACCGATCTCGGGAACGTACCCCGGTACGACCGGGCCGGCCGACGAGTGGACGCTGATCAAGGACGAGGTGGCCACCGGCCTGCCGAACGGCGAACCGGGCGGCACTTACACCCACGGGGAGGGACCGAGCGTGTTCCCGTCGAACCCCGGTGATGTGAACGGCTTCGACTGGTACCTGTTCATCGACCAGCCGTCCTACCACGGCGGACCGAACCACTACATCCCGTTCGGCTCGACCGACATCACGGACGGCGACTCCTGGCAGCCGTTGGGCGAGACGCTGCGCGCGAACCTGCCGCAGAACAGCGATGGGGGCAAGCCGCGTCACGGCACGGTGCTGCCGGTGACCCGCTCCGAGTACGAGAAGGTGCTCGAGGCGTACGCGCCGGCGATCGCCGTCGCGCAGGTCGACCCGATCGCGGTGTCGACGCGGGCAGGCACTGCACCGGTGCTGCCGGATGCGCGGCTGACCACGGCCGACGGCACGGTGAAGACCGCATCCGTCGCCTGGGAGGGCATGGATCCGGAGGACTATGCGACCACCGGCACGTTCACCGTTCGAGGCGTCGCTCAGGACGAATCGCGGATGCCGGTGACGGCGACCGTCACCGTGACCCCGGGAATCAGTGTCGTCGCCTCGACGCGCTGCGTGGCCGGAAAAGCGGTCGTCGTCGCGACGGTCGCGAATGCGGCGTCGCAGTCGGCGTCCGTCGTGGTGGCATCACCGTACGGGACGCGCACGCTCACCGTCGCCGCGGGATCGAGCGCCTCGGCATCCTTCTCATCCCGTCTCGCCACGGCACCAGCCGGCGAGATCTCCGGCACCGTCGACGGCGCCGTCTCGACCGCAAGCTACGGAGGTCGCTCATGCTGAAACCCATCCGCACCGCGCTGCACATCGCGCTGACCGCGGCGATCGCGCTGGGCGCTCTCGGCGCGGCCGGGGTCGCACAGGCGCCCGCCGCGCAGGCCGTCGGCGAGGACACGTTCACCAATCCGCTCGCTCCAGACACGGCCGATCCGACGATCGAGTTCCACGACGGCAACTACTACATGGTGTCGACGACGTGGGACAACAGGGTGGTGATGCGCAAGGCGCCGACGCTCGCCGCGCTCGGCACCACCAAGCCAGTCACGGTCTACTCCGACACCAACGCCGGGCGCAACGGGAACATGTGGGCTCCGGAACTCGCGCGGATCGCGGGGCCGAACGGCACGCGCTGGTATCTGATGTACACGATGGGCGTCGCGGGCAACTACGGCACTCAGCACCTGCAGGTCATCGAGAGTGCAGCCGATGACCCGATGGGTCCGTACACCTACAAGGGCCGGCCGATCCCGACCGACGACTGGAACATCGACGGCTCCTACATGGAGCTGAACGGCGAGCTCTTCGTGCTCTGGTCGGCGTTCGCGCCGGACGGGCTGCAGAGCAACTACATCGCCCGAATGTCGGACCCCTGGACCGCGACCGGACCTCTGAACATCCTGTCCCAGCCGGTCGAGGCCTGGGAGACGATCGGCCAGCCCGTGAACGAGGGACCGATCGCGTTGCAGAAGGACGGGCGAACCTGGGTCACCTACTCGGCGAGCTTCTGCGGCACCGAGGACTACCAGCTCGGCACGCTCGAGTACCTCGGGGGCGACCCGGTGCTGTCGTCATCGTGGCAGAAGAGCGACGGGCCGGTGTTCTCGAAGGCCAACGGCGCCTACGGCACCGGTCACAACGACTTCTTCACCTCGCCGGACGGCACCGAGACGTGGAATCTGTACCACGCCAACGCCCGACCGGATGGTGGATGCAGCCGCGAACGCTCGGCGCGAGCGCAGGAGGTGACCTGGGATGCAGCCGGCGAGCCCGACTTCGGCATCCCTCAGGCCACCACCACCGCGGTGATGGTGCCGAGCGGCGAGAACGCGCCGATCACGGCGCAGGTCGAAGGGGCGCGCTGGAACCTCGTCAGCCGCAGCACCGGTCAGTGCGCCACGGTGGGATCGGATGCCGACGGAGCGGCGCTCGCGCCCGGAGACTGCTCCTCGTCGCGGTCGCGCTTCGTGCTCGACTCGACCGGTGACGGATATCTGCGCCTCGTCGGCGCGGCGAGCGGTATGACTCTCGGTCCTCTCGACTGCGCCTCCGCCGAGGGCACGGCGGTGCAGCAGACACCGTTCCGCACCTCGGGGTGCCAGCAGTGGACGGTGACCCCGACGACGGGCGGCTGGTCGATGCTGACGAACCGCACGAGTGGCAAGGCTCTCGCGGCGGGCGACGGGGCGATCGTGCAGTCGGCGGCGGATGCCTCGGCCGCCCAGGACTGGGCGCTGCGCCCGGCCGGCGCTGTCGCGGTCACCTCGATCGTCTCGGGCAAGGCGCTCGAAGTGCCGAACTGCTCGAGTGCAGACGGTGCGATCCTGCAACAGCGCGAGTACACCGGTACTGCCTGCCAGAGCGTCACGTTCACGACCGCGGCGAACGGCGAATCCGAGATGCACCTCGGCTCGGCACCGGAGAAGTGCCTCGCGGTGAGCGGCGGGTCGACTGCCGACTCCGTCGCCGTCACGCAGGGCGCCTGCGGCATCGCTGGCAGCACGTGGCGAGTGCTGGTCTCGGGCGACGGTGTCATCGAGTTCCGCAACGGCACGAGCGGCAAGGCACTGGATCTCTCGTTCTGCGCCGTCTCCGACGGCACGCGCGTGCATCAGTACAGCGTGCTGAATAACGACTGCCAGCGGTTCCGGCTGTCGTCGGTCGCGCCGGATCCGGTGGCACCGGTCGTCACAGTGGAGGCCACTGCCGCGACGCGCTGCGTGGCAGGCAAGGCGGTCGTCGTCGCGACGGTGCGCAATGCGGATGCCGTCGTGCTCGACATCACCGCGACGAGCACCTACGGCACGAAGTCGTTCGCTCTCGCGACCGGCGAATCGCGCAGTGCGTCCTTCAACACCAGGGTGGCCTCGCTGCCGGCAGGGTCGGTGCAGGTCACCGCGACGGGGCCGACAGGGAGCGCGACCGTGTCTGCTGCCTACGCGGCGAAGGGCTGCTGAGTCCGGCGCCGGGTCGGCCGGGGAGAACCTGGCCGGCCCTTCGCATGGTCAATAGTGATCGGCAGGTTCGGGCCGTCGCGCTCGGGCCCGTCAGTTCAGGCCAAGCCCGTCAGGTTCCGGCCGGGTACGTCAGATTCCGGCCCACCACCTGATCAGGCCGTCATGCTCACGCACTCACCGTTACGCTCGCCCCTCGGCTCGCTATGCTCGCCCACCACGCACGACGCGGCCCACATTCGGCGGGTGTGCTCGGTGTCACCTCGATGCCCGACATTCACGCTGACCCGAAATTACTTCTGGGTCATGGGCCGCCCCTCTCCCCCGGTTCAGAAGGGCGGTGGGGTGTCATCTTCAGTGAAGATGACGGTATTCGGGGGTGGTGGCCGATCGAGGTAGACCTTCCCGGTGGGGCTGGTCCACGCGAAGACACCGCCTTCGAGTTGTTCGACGTGCCATGGGGAGTTGTGTTTGAGGACGTGATGTCGGCGGCAGAGATCTCCGAGGTTCTCCTCGCTGGTCGCCCCGCCCAAGGCTGCATCCTGATTGTGATCGATGTCGCAATCCGCGGCGGGGAGTCCGCAGGTGGGGAAGCGGCAGCGTTGATCCCGTGCCCGCAGCAGTCGCTTGAGGTGTGCAGAAGGCCGGTATCGGTCCACGGCGAGCAACCCGCCGGTGATCGGGTGCGTGAGGATCCGGTCCCACCCGGATGCAGCCCCGGCAAGCCGCCGGGCGGTGGCGGGGTCGATCGGGGTGCGACCGTTCAACTCCGCCGGAGTCGTGCCGACGCCGATCAGCGTCGTGATCGGTACGGTGACCGATACGTGCGCGGTGATTCCGGCCAGGAGAGCCTCAGGGGTGTCGTGTCCGGCGGGGGTCCCGGTGAGGAGGAGGTCGAGGGCGAGGTCGCAGCGGATCTGATCGAGCGTGCGCTCGTCACCGGCGTCCGCCTGCCCCTGCACCGCCTTCGCCATTGACGTGACCCGGTCGAACGCTCCGTGCACGAGCGCGGCGGGCCCGCGCAGACCGAACTCCGCGATCCCAGCGGCATCGTCTCTCGCCCACACGCCCCGCTCGTCGAGGGCATCCTGGTGCCGGTCCTGGATCGGACGCACCTGCAACCGTTCTGCGACCCGTCGGGCCATCCGCCCCACCCGATTCGGGGACTCCGTCTCGGCGAATTCGATCATCTGCTCCGAGTACGCGTCCCGCGCGGCCGGATCCTCAAGATGTTCGGCGGCGTCAACAATGACACGGGCATGCCCAGCGCTGATCCGCCCGGCGCCCTGCGCCTGCCACACCGACGGGAACTGCTCCACCAGGAACGATGCTTCCGTCATCCGTCGTTGCACCGTCCGGTCGCTGACCCGCAGCGCGGCACCCATCTCCGCCGCGACCGTCCGCAACGCCATGTCGCCGTAATCGGGGTGCCCGGCCTGCTGGGCGACGTCAAGAGCGACCCGGGAGCCGAGGGCGAGCATCCCGTCCCTGGCGGCCTGCAGACTACTGATCGTGCGCTCGATCTCCACGACCGAGTCGGTGAGCGCAGCCAGCGTCGCCACCTGCTCCACTGTCGCATCCATCAACGCCGTCATAACCCCCAGTACACCAGGGGCCACCGACATTCCAACCCCAGATCAGGGGGCATAACTGCCCCGAGAATCACACTTGGATAACGACGGCTCAACGGCGGTAATAGATCGACCACCTCCCCGCTGATAACGATCAGTCGCGGTGTGGTCCAGGGCTGTCAACGACCGCCTCCGTGCACGGTTCCCGACTACTCAGTGACGACGAATGCGAGACGCGGAAGCTCGCGGCCGGGAATGGAACCGCTAGGCGTGGTACCGATCCGTCGAGCACCGAATCGTAGATAGAACGACTCCGCACCGGGATCAGCGTCGAGTTCCAGGCGCGTGAACCCTGCGGCCCGCGCGGCGTGCAGGGCATGCTCAAGCAGCATTCGGCCGCAGCCGGTGCCTATCGCAGACGGATCAATGAACAACGCCGACAGTTCGCCGTCATTCGGCTCACCTCCCAAGAGGCAGAAGCCAAGAACCGTGTCGCCCTGCTCCACGACCCACATCAGTCCAGATCCGCAGACGGTCGCATCGAACGTCAGCTCAGCTCGGCACGCTTCAAGAAACTCGGCCGAGTATCCCCAGTGGCCCTTCGAACGCAACGCCAACGCGGAGATCTCGCTATGCTCCTCGGCCCTTGCCCCCCGTATGTGCAAATCACTCACGAGTCTCACTATGCACGCGATGACGCGCGAGACGCCAGCCGCTAGCGACGGCCTGCCGCAAACGATCGTTCACGGCAGGTTGACAATCCGGTTCACGCACGCTCGACACGCCTGCTGGTGGCCACCAGAACGCCTTGCCGGCAAGATCGGACACAGTAGCTCGATGACGGCCGGAGGAATCGCGGTGATTCCCCTCCCCTCAAATAGCTGTCCTCCCGAGGTCACCACGAGCGGCCGGGGCAGGCGCAAGGGACTCGCCCTCGTGGAACTCCCCCATCAGGAGTTCGTGGCGGAGGGCGCCCAGCGTGCCGTCGAGCCGACCGACGAGCGTCTCGACACCCAGCCGACCGAGTTCTGCGGCCGGCGAGACCACGACAGCCAGTTCGGGATCCGCCATGGCGGAGATCTCGATCGTCGACCCTATGAGGACGACCGACAGGTCGCGAGGGACGGATACGCCCAGCCTGCCGAGCCCGCTCACCAGACCGACTGCGGCGTGTTCGTTGAGGACGAGCATCGCCGTCGCCTCGGGCGCCTCAGCGATCAGTGTCGATGCGAATGCGCGCCCGGCGGCCGGAGTCGCCGTGCACCGGAGCGTCCGCCCGCGCAAACCGCGCGCCGCGCAGACGGCATGGAACGTCTCGTCCACGCGGACGGCCGGGCCATACCCTTCGAGACCCGGACTCTCGGACTCCTCGAGCAGGACGAAGTCCCGGTGCCCGAGCGATTGCAGGCGGTCGATCGACTGCTCGACCATGCCCTCGAAGTCGACGTCCACGTAGTCGAGGCCGGACGGATCGCGGTTGCGGCCGATGAGGGTCAACGGGGTCTTCGCGGCGAGCAGCTGATCGATCCGGTGGTCGTCGAGCTGCACCTCCATGAGGATGACGCCGTCGACGAGCCCGTCCGATGTGAGCTCGCGCAGGGAGTCGGAGTCGTTCGCCACCGGCCAGAGGACGACCGTGTACCCGAGCTCGGACGCAGCCTCGGCGGCTCCGGTGAAGAATCGGGCGGCGGTGTCCGAGAGACGGTGCTGCAGGACGGGGAACAGCAGCGCGATGATGCGCGTGCGGCGGCTGGCGAGCGCCCGCGCCACGGCGTTGCGACGGAAATCGAGTTCGGCCATCGCCGCCTCGACGCGAAGCCTGGTGCCCGGAGCAACCGGCTTGGAGTCATTCACGACGAATGAGACAGTGGCGACGGAGACACCGGCGAGCCGCGCGACGTCACGCATCGTTGCCATGAATCCTCGTTTCCCCACTGTCGATCCTCGGTCAGTCTCTCACGGATCCCGATGCAGTAAACCGGTTAAATTTCTCTTGACTTTGGCTGAGCCCCCGAGGCAAGCTGGTCTCCGAAGCGCCCAGTAAACCGGTTAACTATTCGGTGACGGGTACCACGACCTCGACCGGCGAAGGAGCCGCGATGACACCCACCGGGCCCGACACCGACCCTCGTCCCGGTCACGCACTCCGCGTCGCGATCATCGGTTACAGCTTCATGGGCACCATCCACGCGCAGGCTTGGACCACCGCTCCCCGCTTCTTCGATCTCGCTGACGGCGTCGAGCTCGTCGCCGTCAGCGGCCGCGACGCCGGCGCTGCTCGCGCCTTCGCCGACAAGTTCGGCATCGCCGACGTGGAGACCGACTGGCGCGCGCTGCTGACCCGCGGCGACATCGATGTGATCGACATCTGCACCCCCGGGCATCTGCACGCGGAGATCGCGATCGCCGCCCTCGACGCCGGCATCCACGTGCTCTGCGAGAAGCCGCTGGCCAACTCCGTCGAGGAGGCCGAACGGATGGCGGCCGCAGCCGAGCGCGCCGCAGTGAAAGGCGTGCAGGCGATGGTCGGCTTCAGCTACCGCCGCACTCCCGCGCTCGCCTACGCCAAGCGCTTGATCGAGGATGGGCGGCTCGGCACCATCCGCCACATCCGTGCGCAGTACCTGCAGGACTGGATCGTCGACCCCGAGTTCCCCCTCGTGTGGCGACTCGATGCCGAGCAGGCGGGCTCCGGGGCGCTGGGCGACATCGGCGCGCACATCATCGATCTCGCCCGATTCGTGACCGGGCACGAGCTCACCGGCGTGAGCGCCCTGTCGTCCACCTTCGTGACGGAGCGCCCGCTTCCGACCGCCTCCAGCGGTCTGAGCGCCTCCGCAGACAGCGGGTCGGGCGACGACCGGGCGATGGGACGTGTCACCGTCGATGACGCGGTCGTCTTCATCGGCCGCACCGACGGCGGCGCACTCGCATCCTTCGAGGCGACCCGCTTCGCCTCGGGACGCAAGAACGCCATGCGCCTTGAGGTCGACGGATCACTCGGTTCGATCTCCTTCGATTTCGAGCGGATGAACGAGCTCCAGTTCCACGACCACACGCTCCCGGCAGAGGAGGCGGGGTTCCGCCGCATCCTCGTGACCGAGCCGGGGCATCCCTACGCAGCAGCGTGGTGGCCCGCCGGCCACGGCCTCGGCTACGAGCACACCTTCGTGCACGAGGTCGCCGACTTCGCCCGCGACCTCGCCGCCGGCCGCGCGCCGGCACCCGGATTCGCCGACGGTCTCATCGTGCAGCGCATCCTCACCGCCGTCGCGGCGAGCGCAGCGGCCGACGCCGCGTGGACCGAGATCCCCCACTGACAGAACGACCCGCACCACCGACGCCGCACGCACCCTCACCAGGCAAAGGAGCCACGATATGAGATCCACCAGCACATCGAACCCCCGCCGGCCGCTCCGCAGGCCGCGCGTCATGGGTTCGCTCGCGATCCTCGCGATCGCCCCGCTCGCCCTGACCGCCTGTGGCGGCGGCGGCGCGGCATCCGGCGGCGACCCGGACACCCTCACCATCCTCGATTACTACAACAACGAGCCCGACAAGACTCTGGTCGGCGACGCGCTCGACCGCTGCGCCGACGAGATCGGCGTCACGATCAAACGCGAGACCGTCCCCGGCAAGGACCTCATCCAGAAGGTCCTACAGCAGTCATCGTCCAAGACGCTGCCGGACGTCCTCATGCTCGACAATCCCGATGTCCAGGAGATCGCCGCGACCGGCGGCCTGTCTCCGCTCAGCGACTACGACGTCGACACATCGGGGTTCGCGCAAGGCATCCTCGACGCCGCCAGCTACGAGGGCGAGGTCTACGGACTCGCCCCGACCGTGAACACCATCGGCCTGTTCTACAACGAGGATCTTCTCGCCGCCAAGGGCATCACCCCGCCGACCACCTGGGCCGAGCTCAAGACCGCAGCGGCCGCGCTCACCGAGGGCGACACGTACGGTCTGGCGTTCAGCTCGATCGCCACCTATGAGGGCAGCTGGCAGTTCCTTCCGTTCATGTGGACCAACGGCGGCGATGAGACGGATCTCACGTCACCCGCGGTCGCCGAGGCCCTCCAGTTGCAGGTCGACCTCGTCGAGTCCGGCTCCGCCTCGAAGAGCGTCATCAACTGGTCCCAGGCCGACGTCAACGACCAGTTCATGGCCGGCAAGGCCGCGATGATGATCAACGGACCGTGGCAGATCCCGGCGCTCAGCGCAGACGCCGACCTGAACTACGGCAGCGTCCAGGTGCCGGTCAACCAGGCCGGCCAGACACCGGTCGCACCCCTCGGCGGCGAGGTGTGGACCGTCCCGGTGACAGGCGATGACGCCAAGCAGGCAAAGGCGGCCGAGTTCGTCGAGTGCATCTCGAACGACGAGAACCAGCTCGCACTCGCCGAGGCCCGCTTCACCGTCCCGACGAAGACCGCCCTGGCGGAGCAGTACGTGGCGAAGGTGCCGGAGATGGCAGCCTTCACCGAGCAGGTCGCGAACGCCCGTTCACGCACCGGCGAGCTCGGCGAGGACTGGCCGGAAGCCGCCACCGAGATCTACACCGCCATCCAGCTCGCCCTCACCGGGCAGGCGACGCCCTCCGAGGCGTTCGAGCAGGCAGCGGCGGGCTGATCCTGGTGAGCAGCAGCATCGCCGGAAGCGGCCGGACGCACTCCCGCCGCTTCCGGCGCGAGGAGCTCGTGAAACTCGGCTTCGTCCTGCCCGCGGCGCTCTACATCGTCCTGTTCTTCGGCTACCCCGTGGTCAAGAACATCACGATGAGCCTGCAGGAGTACACGACGAAGACCTTCTTCACCGGCGAGGCGCCCTGGGTCGGGTTCGCGAACTACGCGACCGTGTTCGGTTCGCAGCTGTTCACGCCGGCCCTGCTGAACACGGCACTGTTCACGATCGGTTCGATCGCCGGGCAGTTCCTCATCGGGCTCGCCCTCGCCGTGTTCTTCAAGAGGCGTTTCCCGCTGAGCTCGTTCCTGCGGGCGATGCTGCTGCTCCCCTGGCTGCTGCCGTTGATCGTCTCGAGCGCGACCTGGCGCTCGATCCTCGATCAGGACAGCGGCGTCCTCAATGCCGCACTGGAGTCGATCGGCCTCTCCGGAGTCCCGTGGCTGACCAGTCCGTCGGTCGCGCTGCTCGCCGTGGTGCTCGTGAACATCTGGATCGGCATCCCGTTCAACGTCACCATCCTCTACGGCGGACTGCAGGACATCCCCGACGAACTGTACGAGGCGGGCGCACTCGACGGTGCCACCGGCTGGAAGGCGTTCCGCCACATCACCTGGCCGAACCTCCGGCCCGTCGTGAGCGTGGTCCTCGTCCTCGGCGTCGTGTACACGATCAAGGTGCTCGACATCATCCTCGGGCTCACGAACGGCGGGCCGGCGAACGCGACCCAGACCCTCGCGGTCCGGAGCTACCAGGAGTCGTTCGTGAACTTCGAGTTCGGTGTCGGGGCGGCGTTCAGCAACATCCTGATCGTCATCTCGCTGCTCTTCGCCATCGTGTACCTGCGCGCCAACCGCCGCGCCGTCGACGAGTAAGGACCGACCATGACCACGACCAGCATCGTCACCGGCGGGGCCCAGCGGCGTCGGCCGTTCGATCCGGCCGGCGCACGCAGGCGACCCGGCCCGCGGCGGCACCTGGGCTACACGTTCATCGGCATCGTGATCCTCGCGATCATGCTCTTCCCCGTCTACTGGATGGTGAACGCCTCGCTGCAACCGTCGGGGAACACGCTCACGGGCGACTTCTTCCCCGTCAACCCCAGCTTCGCCGGCTACGAGAAGGCGTTCGCCGACCAGGGCGGCCACCTCCTCACGAGCCTCGCGATCTCCCTCGGGACCGTCGTGCTGACCCTCGCGATCGCCGCCCCGGCCGCCTATGCACTCGCGCAGTTCCGCTTCCGGTGGATCAGCATCGCTCTGCTCGTCATCCTGATCGCACAGATGATCCCTGGCATCGTGATCGCGAACGCCCTCTACTCGGCCTACAACGATCTCGGCATGCTGAACTCCATCCCCGGGCTCATCCTCGCCGACGCCTCGCACGCGATCCCCTTCGCGATCCTCATCCTGCGGGCGTCGATGCAGACCATCCCGCCATCCATCGTCGAGGCCGCACGAGTGGACGGAGCCGGCCTGGTCCGCGCGTTCGTCTCGATCGTCGTACCGGTGAGCCGCAACGCGCTGATCACGGCCGGCCTGTTCGCCTTCCTGTTCTCGTGGAGCGACTTCCTCTTCGCCCTCACCCTCACCACCACCGAGGACGTGCGACCGGTGACGCTCGGCATCTACCAGTACCTCGGCTCGCAGGTCTCGAACTGGAGCGCCGTCATGGCGACCGCCGTGCTGTCATCACTGCCCGCCATCCTGCTGCTCGTCATCGCCCAACGGTTCATCGCGGCCGGCGCCACCGGCGGTGCCGTGAAATGACCTCGAACACACCAGACCACCCGACACATCCCCGAAGGAGCACGACCATGTCCGACACCCGAGCCACCCCCATCCGGGTCCTCGTCTGGGGCGAGAACCGCCACGAGCAGCTGGAGGAGAAGGTCCGTGCGATCTATCCGGACGGCATGCACACCACGATCAAGGAGGGCATCGAGGAGTATCTCGGCGCCGAGGCGATCGTCACCACGACGACCCTCGACGAGCCGGAACACGGCCTGACCGAGGAGGTCCTCGCCGCGACCGACGTGCTCGTCTGGTGGGGGCATGCCGCGCACCACGAGGTCTCCGACGAGGTCGTCGAGCGCGTGCATCAGCATGTGCTCGCCGGCATGGGCCTGCTCGTCCTGCACTCGGGCCACTGGTCGAAGATCTTCGGCACGCTCATGGGCACCAGCTGCACGCTGCGGTGGCGTTCCGAAGAAGACCGTGAGATCGTCTGGACGGTCGATCCCACCCACCCGATCGCACAGGGCATCCCGCACCCGTTCATCATCCCCGCGCAGGAGATGTACGGCGAGTTCTTCGACGTCCCGGCGCCGGACGAACTGATCTTCCTCTCGACCTTCACCGGCGGTGAGGTCTTCCGCTCCGGCATGACCTACAAGCGCGGCTTCGGGAAGATCTTCTTCTTCTCGCCCGGCGATCAGGACTACCCCGTCTACCACCACGAGCACGTGCGCCGCGTGCTCGCGAACGGCGTCCGCTGGGCCGTGACCCTGCGCCCGGAGCGGGCCGTGCCCGTGTTGCTGCGCTATGAGACCGAAGACTTCTACAACGGCCGCGGTTACCAGGGAGCCCTCGTCCGATGAGTGCACCGCTGAACGGAGACTTCGCCACGCTCGCGGACTCGGCAGCTCCCGTCCGAATCGTGCTCGTCGGGGCCGGAGGAATGGGCCGCGCGTGGTTGGGGACCATCCTCGCGAATCCGGCCACCGAGCTCGTCGGCGTCGTCGACCTCGATACCGCGCTCGCCGAAACAGCCGTCTCTGACGCCGGGCTGCAGCCGGGCGAGGGCGGCGTGCTCGTCGGGACCAGCGTCTCGGAGGTCGCCAGGGCGACCGGTGCCGACGCCGTCGTGAACGTGACCGTTCCCGTGGCCCACCACCCGGTGAACACGGAGGCGCTGTTCGCCGGACTGCCGGTGCTCTGCGAGAAGCCGATCGCGCCGACGGTCGCGCAGGCGCTCTCGCTCGCGGCGACGGCCGAGGCCAGTGGACAACTGCTCATGACCAGCCAGTCACGGCGGTACTACGCCTCGATCGCCGCGTTCCGTGAGCAGATCGCGTCCCTGGGAAGGCTCGGATCCGCGACGACCGAGTTCTTCAAGGCGCCGCATTTCGGTGGTTTCCGCGACGAGATGCCGCACGTGCTGCTCGTCGACATGGCCATCCACGCCTTCGACGCCGCGCGCTTCCTCCTCGGCAGCGACCCGGTCTCGGTCTACTGCGAGGAGTTCAACCCGCCGTGGAGCTGGTACGCGGCCGACGCCGCGGCCACCGCGGTCTTCGAGTTCGAGGGAGGCGTGCGCTACACGTACACCGGCAGCTGGTGCGCCGACGGACTGGAGACGTCGTGGAACGGCATGTGGCGGGTCAACGGTGAGCACGGTTCGGCCGCCTGGGACGGCGATACGGCGCCGCAGCGCCAGCTCGCCCCGCAGAACGGCGTGCCAGCGGCGATCGAGACGCCGACGGCGATGGCCACCGTGCCCGCGGAGATCGCCGGGTCCCTCGTGGAGTTCGTCGGCGCCCTACGCGACGGCCGCGTACCGTCGGGAGAGGTGCACGCGAACGTTCTGAGCCTCGCGATGGTGGAGGCCGCCGTCCGCTCCGCCGAGTCGGGGACGCGCGTCGCGATCGCCGAGGTTCTGGAGCAGGCGTATGCGCAGGCGGTCTCCGACGAGCCGCGCGACGATGTCCGCCAGGCCCTGGTCGCCTGGGGCGCTGCTGCGGACGGGCTCACCTGACCCGAGGCGGGTCGTCGTCCGTCCGGGGCCCCGGACTCAGAGACCGAGGCGCTCCAGGTACTCGTTCACGAACCGACGCTCGGGGTCGCACGACGCGGCGAGCGCGGCGAAGTCGTCCCAGCGCGGGTAGCGGGCACGCACCGCGGCGCCGTCGAGGGTGAACACCTTTCCCCAGTGCGGGCGAGCGGATGCCGGCAGCGCCGCCTCGAGGGTCGGGAGGAACTCCCGGACGGCGGCCTCATCGGGCTTCCACGTGAAGTGCAGGCCCACGGCATCCGTTCCGGAGGAGGAGCTCAGCCAGAGTTCGTCCGCCTTGACCGTGCGGATCTCGTTCACCAGCAGCAGCGGCGCGATCCGGTCGGCGAGCGAGCGGACCGCCTCGATCGCCGCGACGGCGTCGGTCCGCGGCACCAGGTACTCGCTCTGAATCTCTGCTCCGGCGGAGGGCGTGAACTCGAGCTTGAAGTGCGGCAGCCGCTGGAACCAGGCACCGGCGACGCCGCCCTGCTCGGTGCACGCCTCCGGATCGACGCCGAGGATCGGGTGCCGCTTGCCCTCGGCGGCCGCCGCGCCGAGACGAGCGGCGAGGTCGTCGCGCTGCGACTGCCCGGCTCGAGCATCCGCCCGGGTGGCCGCGACCCGCTGCTTGATCCAGATCTGGTCGGCGACGTCCGTCTGCTGCCACGTCGAGAAGATGCTGACGCTGGTTCCGGCGCCGGTGACCGCGCCCAGGTCGGCGAGGATCGCGTCCCATGAGGGATGCTCGAAGACGTGCTGAGCGATCTGGTAGGTCGGCTCGACGTCGAGCGTGACCTCGAGCACCGCGCCGAGAGCGCCGAGGCTCACGACCGCCCCGTCGAAACCCTCATCGCCGCGCGCGAGCGTGCGGATATCGCCGGATGCGGTCATGATGCTGAGGCCGCGCACGGCAGTGGACAGCGCGCCGATCCCGTCACCGGATCCGTGGGTACCGGTGGCGACCGCACCGGCGACCGAGATGTGCGGCAACGAGGCGAGGTTCGCCAGCGCGAGCCCCTCGTCTTCGAGTCGTGATGCGATGTCGCCGTAACGGAGCGCACCCGCGACCCGGACCGAGTCCCGTGCTGCGCCGACCTCGTACGTCGCCGGCATCCGATCCAGCGCGATCAGCGCGCCCGCCGTGTCAGCGATGTCGTTGAAGCAGTGACGCGTGCCGAGAATCCGGGTCTGGCCACCGGTCGCGATCAGCGCGCGCAGCTCATCGACCGACTCCGGGTGTGACACTCCAGCGGCTCGATACTCGAGGTTGCCCGCCCAGTTGCGCTCAATGCTCATCGTGTCAGGATAGCGATCGAACTACATCGTTGTACTCCGCGATCGCCCAGGCTCCCCGTTAGGCTGACCGGATGACAGCGATGCCGCCGCCGCGGGCCACGATGAAGGACGTCGCTGCCCTCGCCGGCGTCTCGCCGAAGACCGTCTCCAATGTCGTCACCGGCACTGTGGCCGTCCGCGACGAGACCAAGGCCCGCGTCGAGGCGGCAATGGCGGAGCTCGACTTCGTCCCGAATCTGAGCGCCCGAGGACTGCGCAAGGGGCGATCAGGGATCATCGCCCTCGCGCTCCCTGACCTTGCCACCGCGTATTCGGCGGAGCTCGTGCACCGCATCGTCGAAGCCGCCCATGAACGCGGGCTGGCGGTGCTGATCGAGGAGACGGCGTCGGAGCCGGAGCGCGAGAAGGAGCTGCTGTCCCGCGCCCGCGCCCAGCTCATCGACGGCATGATCCTGAATCCGGTCCGCCTCGAGGACAGCGTCGTCAAGTACGCCGACCGACTGCCGCCGCTCGTGGTGATCGGCGAGGTCGAGCAGAACAGGGCCGATCATGTGCGCATCGACAGCCGCCTCGCGGCCGCCGACGCGACGCGCCACGTGCTGTCGCGTGGCGCCCGCCGCATCGCCGTGATCGGCGCCGATGAAGACCGATCGGTCGCGACCGCGACGAGCCGACTGAGACTCGAAGGCGTCCACGATGCGCTGCGCACCGCCGGCCTCGCGGCCGATCCCGCTCTGGAGGTCAATCTCCTGCCGTGGTCGATGTCCAGTGGCGCCGAAGCAGCGCGGATCCTGCTCTCGCGCGGCGTCGATTTCGATGCGATCATCGCGCTCACCGACTCTCTCGCACTCGGCGTGCTGCATGCCCTGCATGAGCACGGCATCCGCGTTCCCGAAGATGTGATCGTGACCGGGTTCGACGATGTGGAGTTCTCGGAGTTCACCTCGCCATCGCTCACCACGATCGCGTTCGACCGCCGCGAGCTCGCCGAGGCCGCGCTGGGCCTCCTCGAATCGCGGATGGATGACCGCAGCGCCGCGCCGCGAGGCCTGACCCTCTCTCACCGGCTCATCGAGCGCGCCAGCACCGCCGGGCCCCCTGCCGGCCACCATCCCTGAACCCGCACCCCGCTTCAAAGAGCGCAAACGGCTGCATTCGGACCGTGGATGCAGCCGTTTGCGCTCTTTGAAAGCGGGGCGCTCTTGCGCTCGGATTACCACGATGTAATGATGGGTGCGCCCCCAGCCCGCAGTCACGAAGGAGTGACGAATGACGCCCCCGATAGAACCCGCAGGCCTATCCAGACGACAGTTCCTGAGCGTCGCCGGGCTGACAGCCGGCACCGCCCTCCTCGCCGGGTGCGCCCCCGGCGCCACCCTGGGCTCCGGCCCCCAGACCCTGCAGTTCTGGCACCTGCTCTCCGGCGGTGACGGCGTCACGATGTCGACGCTTCTGCAACAGGCGAACGACGCGCAGGATGCGTTCCGCATCCGTCCGACCGTGCTCGCCTGGGGCACCCCGTACTACACG
Source organism: Microbacterium sp. LWO13-1.2 (assembly GCF_038397725.1). NCBI lineage: Bacteria > Bacillati > Actinomycetota > Actinomycetes > Micrococcales > Microbacteriaceae > Microbacterium > Microbacterium sp. LWO13-1.2. The sequence continues at coordinate 1,472,254 of NZ_CP151634.1, read as the reverse complement.
AAGCTCGCGATGGCCGGCGCCGGTGGCCGTGCTCCCGATGTCGCCGTCATGCATGCCACCCGCACCGTCGGCTGGGCACCCGGCGGCCTGCTCGACCCGTGGGACCTGGACCGCCTCGCCGAGCTCGGCATCGACGGCTCGAAATTCCCGGATCCGATCTGGGAGAAGGGCTTCGTCGGCGAGAACATGTACAGCATCGCCCTCGATGCCCACCCGTTCGTGATGATGTTCAACACCGATATCTGTGATGCGGCCGGCGTTCTCGACACCGACGGCGCACTGAAGAAGACGTCTTCTCCGGAAGAGTTCGTCGACCAGCTCCGAACGGTCAGCGGCACGGCGGAAGGCCACGCGCTCTCCTACGGATACCTGGGCGACGGCGCCCAGATGTGGCGCCTGTTCTACTGCCTGTATGCGCAGCACGGGCTGGCGATGGAGCTCCCGATCGGCGGCAAGGCCATCATCGACAAGGATGCCGCGATCGAATCGCTCGAATTCATGCAGACCCTGCTCGACGGCGAGATCGCCGCGGCGCAGAACGACTACGGCAGCGCAGTGGCGGAGTTCGCGACCGGCAAGAGCGGGATGCTCTTCACCGGCGTCTGGGAGCTGCGCACCATGCAGAACGCGAAGCTGCCCTTCGATGCCACCGTCATCCCCACGCTGTACGGCACTCCGGCCGTGTACGCCGACTCGCACTCCTTCGTCCTGCCGAATCAGACCAACCCGGACCCGGCGAAGCGGGATCTCACGTACCGATTCGTCGCCGACATGCTGAAGGGCTCGTTCGGCTGGGCGGAGGCCGGGCACGTTCCCGCGTTCCTGCCGGTCACGCAGTCGCCGAAATACGACGACCTCCTCCCGCAGGCGCACTACGCCGAAGCCGCCGAGCACGTCGTCTACGACCCGACGGCCTGGTTCACCGGGTCGGGATCGAGCTTCCAGGGCGAATTCGGCGCCGCCGTGCAAGGAGTGCTGCTCTCCGGCGACGACCCGGCAGCCGCGATCGACCGCTTCGAAGCCCGCGTCAACACCCTGCTCGCGCAACCCAACCCGGCAGACCCCGAGGGGACGTGGAAGCCATGACGAACACCGCCACCTCCACACGCGCGATCGTCACCGGCGGAGCATCCGATCTCCGTCCGCGTCGCGCGGGCACCGGGCGCCGCGAGCAGCTGGTCAGCTGGGCGTTCCTCGCGCCGTTCGTCGTCGCGTTCGTCCTGTTCCTCATCTGGCCGATCGTGCACGGGATCTACCTCAGCTTCACCGACCAGTCCCTCACCGGTGCCGGCGGATCGCTCGTGGGCTTCGCGAACTATGCCGAGGCGCTGACGGACCCCGTGATGTGGCGGTCGATGGGGAACACGGTGTGGTTCACCCTGCTCTCCACGGTCCCGCTGGTGGCGATCGCCCTGCTGATGGCCGCGCTCGTCGACCGGGGGCTTCCCGGGCAGTGGCTGTGGCGACTGTCGTTCTTCATGCCGTATCTGCTCGCCTCCACCGTCATCTCGCAGATCTGGGTGTGGATCTTCAACCCTCAGATCGGCGCGGCGAACAACGTCCTCGAGGCCTTCGGACTCGAGCCGCTCGCATGGCTGCAGAACCCCGAGACCAACATGATGTCGATCGTGATCGCCACGGTCTGGTGGACGGTCGGATTCAACTTCCTGCTCTATCTCGCCGCGATGCAGAACATCCCGCCGCAGCAGTACGAGGCGGCGTCGCTGGACGGCGCGAGCACCTGGCGTCAGTTCTGGTCGATCACGCTGCCGCAGCTCGGTCCGGCCACCGTACTCATCCTGCTCCTGCAGATCCTCGCCTCGCTGAAGCTGTTCGACCAGGCGTACCAGATGCTCGGCGGCGTCGCGAGCGACACCACCCGTTCGATCGTCCAGTACATCTACGAAGCCGGTTTCACCAGCTACCGATTCGGCTACTCGGCCGCGATCTCGTACGTCTTCTTCGCCCTCATCGTCATCGTCGGCGTCGCGCAGGCCGTGGTCTCGCGCCGCCGGAAGGAGCAGCTGTGATGTCTGCCACCACTCTCGCACCCACGACCGAGACGATCGTCGCTCCGCAGGCGCGCGCGAGGCGTCGCCCGCACGTCCCCGGCCAGAAGCCGTTCGGCCCGCTGCGCATCGTCGCGTTCGCCGTGCTCGCGCTGCTCGCGATCGGCTGGCTGCTGCCCTTCCTCTGGGCGGTCGCCACCGCGTTCAAGACGGAGACGGATGCCGCATCCGGCGACCCCGGATGGATCGGCGCCTCCGGTCCGACGATCGAGGCGTTCACGGCGATCCTCTCGCAGGGGAACGTCTACACCTGGGCGTTCAACAGCCTGTGGACGTCGGCGGCGGTGACCTTGATCACCCTGGCGATCTCGGCCCTGGCGGCCTACGCGTTCTCGCGGCTCGACTTCACCGGCCGCAAGTGGCTGTTCGCCGTCATCATCGCGTCGATCGTGGTGCCGCCGCAGGTGCTGATCATCCCGCTGTTCTACCAGATGCTCACCTTCAACATGATCGACACCTACTGGGGCCTGATCCTGCCGCAGGTGGTGGCGCCGGCGATGGTGTTCATCCTCAAGCGGTTCTTCGACGCGGTCCCGATCGAGCTCGAAGAGGCGGCACGCGTGGACGGCGCCAGCCGGTTCCGGATCTTCTGGTCGATCGTGCTGCCGCTGTCACGGCCGATCCTGGCATCGGTGGCGATCTTCGTGTTCATCGGCGCGTGGAACAACTTCCTCTGGCCGTTCCTGGTCATCAACGACACCACGCTGATGACTCTTCCGGTGGGACTGCAGACCGTCATCAGCGCCTACGGCGTCCAGTACGCACAGGTCATGGCGCAGGCGGTCCTCGCCGCACTCCCCCTCATCATCGTGTTCATCATCTTCCAGAAGCAGATCGTCAAAGGCGTCGCGACCAGCGGCTTCGGCGGTCAGTGAACCCCTCAATTGGAGAGCAATGAGTAGCGCCCGCATCACCATCGACCGCGACTTCACGATCGCCGACGTCCCCCGGAGACTCTTCGGATCGTTCGTCGAGCACATGGGGCGCTGCGTGTACACCGGCATCTACGAGCCGGGGCACCCGCAGGCCGATGAACGCGGCTTCCGCACGGACGTGCTCGCGCTGGTGCGGGAGATGGGCCCGACGGTCGTCCGCTACCCGGGCGGCAACTTCGTCTCGGGCTACCGGTGGGAGGACGGCGTGGGTCCCGTGGAGGGTCGTCCCGTGCGCATCGACGGCGCCTGGCACACGATCGAGACCAACGCCTTCGGCCTGCACGAGTTCATGGACTGGGCGAAGGAGGCCGACGTCGAGGTCATGGAGGCGATCAACCTCGGCACTCGTGGCGTCGAGGAGGCCCGGTCGCTCGTCGAATACGCCAACCACCCCGGCGGAACGTACTGGTCGGACCTGCGTCGCAAGAACGGCGCCGAGCAGCCGTTCGACATCAAGCTGTGGTGCCTGGGCAACGAGCTCGACGGCCCGTGGCAGATCGGCGGCAAGACAGCCGGCGAGTACGGGCGACTGGCGCAGGAGTCGGCCAAGGCGATGAAACTCGTCGACCCGTCGATCGAGCTGGTGGCCGTGGGCTCGTCCTCCCGTTCGATGCCGACCTTCGGGACATGGGAGCACACGGTGCTCACCCACGCGTACGACGAGGTCGACTACGTCTCGATGCACGCCTACTACCAGGAGCACGACGGCGACGCCGAGTCGTTCCTCGCCGAGTCGGTCGACATGGATGCCTTCATCGAGGGTGTCATCGCGACGGTCGATGCGGTCAAGGCCGCGGGCAAGCACACCAAGCAGGTCGACATCTCGTTCGACGAATGGAACGTCTGGGACCAGGTGAAGTACAACGACGTCGAGGCAGGCGAGATCGCGAAGGCGGGGTGGCGAGAGCATCCGCGTCTGATCGAGGACACCTACGACGTGACCGATGCCGTCGTCGTCGGCACCCTGCTCAACAGCCTCCTGCGCCACGGCGACCGCGTGAAGATCGCGAACCAGGCGCAGCTGGTGAACGTGATCGCGCCCATCCGCTCGGAGGAGAACGGACCGGCCTGGCGACAGACGAGCTTCTGGCCGTTCGAGCGGATGGCGCGTCTCGCACAGGGGCGCATCCTGCGGCTCGCGGTGTCGGCGCCGCAGATCGAGACGAAGCGCTACGGCGGCGTCGATGCGGTCGACGCCGCCGCGACCTGGGATGAGGAGACCGGACGCGTCGTGGTGTTCGTCGCGAACCGCTCGCTGAGCGAGGAGAGCGACCTGACGATCGACCTGCGCGGGATGGGCGGGCTTCGGGTCGTCGGGGCCGAGACGCTCACGATCCCGGAGGGCGGCGACCGCCTGACCACCAACCTCGAGACCACTCCGGATGCCGTGCACATGGTCCCGCTCGCCGCGGCCGAGATCGTCGACGGTGCCGTCCGCGCAACTCTCCCGGCGCTCTCCTGGTCGGTGATCGAGCTGGAGGCGACTCGCGCGTAGCTCAGTCAGCGACCTCAGGCCAGCCGTCGCGCCAGGTGAGCGGTCGAAGGCCCAGAGTCGGGATGCCATCGGCGGCACCGTCGTAGAAGTGGAAGGCGAGCATGTCCTCGAACACGGACTGCCCACCCGGCCCGACGCGGGAGCCATCGGTCGTCAGCACCACGGTGCCGCCGTCGTCGAGGAGCTCGCCGCCGTCCGCATCCAGATACGGCCCCGTTACCGACTTCGATCGCCCGACGATGATCTCGTACGTGCTGTCGACGCCCTTGCAGCAGAAGTTGCGCGACAGGAACAGGTAGTACCAGCCGTCGTGCGGCACGATGTACGGCGCCTCGATCGCGTTCTCGACGAGTCCGCGATCCGCGATGCGGATCGGCTCGTCTGCGTCGGATGCACGCAATCCGCTCGGCCACTCCAGCTGCACCATATGGATGCCGGAGAAGAATGAGCCGAATGCCATCCACGGCACGCCGTCCGCATCCTCGACGATGCCCGGATCGATCGCGTTGAAGTCGGCGCCGGCAGAGGAGATCACCTCGCCTCGATCGACCCACTCATACGACGGATCCTCCGGGTCGAGAGTCGTGTTGGTAGCGAGTGCGATCACCGAATCACTGCTGCCGAAGGTCGACGCCGAGTAGTAGAGGTACCAGACGCCGTCGTGTTCGTAGAGCTCAGGAGCCCAGAGGTTGTCGACGCCGGGCACGGCATCCGACAACCAATCGGGCTTGGACGCCCAGACCTCGCCGACGTACTCCCAGCTCGCCCCGTCATCGGATCGGCGGATCTGGATGTTGCCGTCACCGATCTGCCCGTTCCCCGTCGAGTACACGTACTCGCCATCGGCCGTCTGCACGTAGGCCGGGTCGTGCACGAAGATGTCGCCGGACAGTTGGGGCGCGGCCGCGGCCGCGGTTCCGCATCCGGCCAGCGCCGCCGTCACCGCGACGACTGCGACGGCGCCGGCCAGACGCAAGAGAGGATTCATCGGATCAGCTCAGCGCGATGGCCGACCATGACACCGGCGGCAGCATGACGGTGAGCACGCCGTCGGCGAGCGCGGCGCCCTCGAGCGTCTTCAGTCCGACGCGGGTCTGGTTCTCGAGCGTGTTCTTGGCGTACACGTCGTCGTCCCAGACCGTCACGGCTTCGTCGATCGACGTCGCGCCGAGCTCGGTGACGGCGATCTGCACCTCGATGGATTCGGTCTGGCTGCGGTTCACCAGGAAGACCGCCGACTGCGGACCGTCGGTGGTGACCACCGAGTCGACCAGGGGTGCCTCGCCGTACACCTTCGTCTCATACGTGCCGACGTCGATCCGCGGCTTCACGATCTCGCCCTTCGCGAGGCGCGAGGTCACCGAGAACGGGAAGAACGTGGTCTGACGCCAGGCGTCGCCGCCCGGTTCGGTCATGATCGGCGCGATCACGTTGACCAGCTGGGCGAGCGAGGCGGATGCCACGCGGTCGTGGTTCTTCAGCAGCGTGATCAGCAGGTTGCCGAGCACCACGGCATCCGCCACGCAGTACACGTCCTCGAGCTGGCGGGGCGCGACGCGCCATTCGTCGTTGACCTCGTCGGATGCCTGGTGCTCGTCGAGGTACCAGATGTTCCACTCATCGAAGGAGAGCTTGATCTTCTTCGACGACTTCAGCTTGTTGCCGACGTGGTCGGCCGTCGCGACGACCGTCTCGATGAAATACTGCATGTCGACCGACGATGCGAGGTACGAGGCCAGGTCGCCGCCGCGCTCCTGGTAGTAGGCGTGGCAGGAGATGTAGTCCACGTGCTCGTAGGCGTGCTCGAGCACCGTGCGCTCCCAGTCGCCGAAGGTCGGCATCGACGAGCTCGACGACCCGCACACGACGAGCTCGAGAGTCTTGTCCGCGGTCTTCATCGCCTGCGCCGTGCGGGCGGCGATCTTGCCGTAGTCCTCGGCCGTCATGTAGCCGGTCTGCCACGGGCCGTCCATCTCGTTGCCCAGGCACCACATCTTGATGCCATGCGGCTCGACGGAGCCGTTGGCGATGCGCTGGTCGCTCAGCGCCGTACCGGAGGGGTGGTTGCAGTACTCGAGCAGGTCGAGGGCTGCCTCGATGCCGCGCGTGCCGAGGTTCACCGCCATCATCAGTTCGGAGCCGGTGAGCGCGAGCCAGCGCGAGAACTCGTCGACGCCGACCTGGTTCGTCTCGATCGAGTGCCAGGCCAGGTCGCGCCGCACCGGGCGCTGCTCACGCGGGCCGACCGAGTCCTCCCAGCGGAAGCCGGAGACGAAGTTGCCTCCGGGGTAGCGGATGGTGCTGGAGCCGAGCTCGCGGACGAGGTCGACGACATCGAGGCGGAAGCCGTCCTCGTTCGCCGTGGGGTGGCCGGGTTCGTAGATGCCGTCGTAGACGCAGCGGCCGAGGTGCTCGACGAACGAGCCGAAGATGCGCCGATCGATCGGAGCGACGACCGCCTCGCGGTCGATGGAGATGCGTGCCTTGGTCACGGATTTTCCTTCTCTGGGACAGGCCGGCTGCACGCGCAGCACGGCGAGGTACTCGGGCTATGGGAAACGGATGGGGATGCCGGTCAGCCGGCGTGGTCGATGCGGTCGAGTCGGCGGTCGATGAGCCGGACCGCGATCGCCATCGGAATCGAGACTCCGAGCAGCGGCAGGAGCACTGGGAAGGCCCCGACGATCGCCGCCCACGCCGCGATGACGACGAGCACACCGAGCGACATGGGAACGGACGTGAGCGGCAGAACCAGCGCGAAACGCAGCACCGGAACCGGGCGGTCGTCATAGCGGGAGAGCAGCACGACCGCGGTGATCGCGATGGTCGCGGTGCCGATCACGACGACGCCGGTGAGCATGAGCAATGCGGCGGAGAGCGGGCCCTGCAGCGTTGGCAGGAGCGCGGCGTCGGCAGCGAGCAGCAGGCCGGCGATCCCGAACGGGATGCCGGCGAGGTTGGCACGGGCGAACTCCGCCCGGTAGCGAATCCAGAAGGTGCGGACCACGCCGCCTTCCGCGGTACCGGAGAGCAGGTCGCCCTGCCGGAGCACTGCGGATGCCGCGACCGCAGCCGGCATGAGCCCGAGGATGCCGAGCCCGAGCAGCGTGCCGAGCAGGAACATCACGTTCACGGCGATCAGGGAGGTCACCACCTGCAGTACCTGCATCACGCGGCCGGTCCAGCCGAGACCGCCCAGCGCGGGGGCGGTCACGACGTCACCGCCTTCGAGCCGCTCCAGACGACACCGTTCGGGTCGATGCCGCTGAAGGCGAGGACGGTGCGCGAGGCGACCGGATCCCAGGCGCCGAACACGACCGCGTCGAGCTCGACTCCGTCACGCGTTTCGTCTCGCTCCGCGCGCTCAACGACCGGGTGCGTGACCCCGGTCGTTGAGCGAGGAGCGAAGCGACGAGACGAAACGCCCTCCACGAGGATCGTCACCGCGACAGGCTCGCCATCCGACACGGCATCCGATACGAGAGTCACCCTCTGCGCTTCGACGAGCGCGGACACCTCGGGCGCGAAGCGCACGGCATCCCACTCCCCTGCGACCTGCTCGGGCGCGGTCAGGCGCTCCGTCCCGGCCCCGGCGAAAGGATGCGGCGACACCACGGGCCAGCCGCTCCGGGTCCAGTGCACGCGGCGGATCTGCGCCTCGTGCCGCGTGGGCGCATCGGCCAGCCGCACGTGATGCACCATGAACGTCGCATCGCCGTCGGTGAAGATCGAGTTGTGCCCAGGCGCGATGAACCCGGTGCCACCAGGGAAGCGGTGGCCGCCGAGCACCTTGGTACCGGTCGCGGCAGCGCGCTCATCCGTCGGCGAGGTCAGATCGTTCCCCGCCGCATCCCGATACGGACCGGTGATCTCATCGGCGACTCCGACGCGCACGCTGTAGGTGTCGACGAGCGAGTCGTAGGAGACGAACAGCACGAAGCGATCGTCCTCCGGGCGGTACTGGATGTACGCGCCTTCGATCGCCCCGTCGACGCTGGCCGGACGCCGGGCGATGAGCGCACCGGGTTCGTCGCGGAGCCGCGTCCCCGTCTCCGCCGAGAGTTCGACGATATGGATGCCTCCGAAGAACGATCCGTAGATCATCCACGGACGTCCTGCGCGATCGAATGCGATGGCGGCGTCGATCGCGTTGTACGCGTCGCGGTCGTGCCGCGTCGCTATCACGATGCCCTGATCGGCCCAGGGACCGGCCGGGCTGCTCGCCGTGGCCAGGCCGATCGCCGAGGTGCGTGAGCCGAACGTCGAGGCCGAGTAGTACATGTGCCAGCGCGACGTGCCGTCCGCTGTCGGCCAGCGCACCACCTCGGGAGCCCACAGCCCTTCGGCACCGCTCCATTCCTTCGCCGCGGCCGGCACCTCGCCGAGCGCGGTGCCGTGGAACGACCAGGTGACGAGATCTGTCGAGGTGCGGATGTGCGCACCGACCGGGAAGTCCGAGACGCCGGCGGCGGCATCCGTCGAGAACATGTACCAGAGCCCGTCGTCGCCGCGGACCACGGTCGGGTCATGCGCGTTGCGCGCGCCCCAGGTGCTCGGGTCGTTCGTCATGGTCGACATCTCAGGCCTTCGATCCGCTCAGAGCGACCGATTCGATGATCTGCCGCTGGAACACGACGAATACGACGAGCACGGGCACCAGCGCGATGAAGGACGCCGCCATGATCAGCGGGTAGTCGGTCTGGCTGGCATAGGTGGCGTTGAAGCTCGCGATCACGAGCTGCAGGGTCTGCTTCTCGGGCGAGTTCAGGTAGATGATCGGCGCGAGGTAGTCGTTCCACATCGCCATGAACCAGAGGATGAACTGCGCCGCGATCGCCGGACGGATCGCCGGGAAGATCAAGGTGAAGAAGATCCGCAGGTAGCCGGCGCCGTCGAGCTTCGCCGCCTCGATGATCGAGTCGGGAACCGAGTCGAGGAACTGCCGGAGGAAGAAGATCATCACGATGTTGCCGAACAGGCCGGGCAGGATCAGCGGCCACAGGGTGTCGACCATTCCGGCATCCGCGAACATCTTGAACTGCGGGATCATGATCGTCGGGAACGGGATCATGATCGCCGAGAGCATCGCCAGGAACACGACGTTCTTGAACGGGAGCCGCATCTTCGCGAAGGCGAAGGCCGCGACCGCCGAGGTCACCGTGCCGACGACGGTGACGCTCACCGAGACGATGATGCTGTTCCAGATGCCACTGGCGAGCGGGCCGGCGGTCCAGACGCGGATGTAGGTCTCCCACTGCACCGGATCGGGGATCCACTGCGGCGGGAGGGCGAACACGGCCTCTTTGGTCTTCAGCGAAGTGCTGAAGGTCCACAGCAGCGGAGCGATCATCACGATGCCGCCGATGGACAGGATGATCGTGACGATGACGTTCATCGCACGGTAGGAGCGGGAGCGCGTGCCGACCGGGGCATCCGATCCGCCGGAGACGCGGCGCGGGAGCCGGCGGCGGGCGGTCACCGGTAACACGGTGGTCATCGTTCCAGGCGCTGTCTCCGTCTCGCGGACTGCCTGCATTCCAGGGGCTGAAAGAGTCATGGCTGCCTCACTCGATGGAGAACTGGGACCGACGGTTGACCTGGAACTGGATCGCCGTGATGACGAAGACCAGCAGTCCCAGCACGACCGACATCGCTGTCGCGTAGCCCATCTGGAGGTAGTTGAACGCCTTCTGCCAGATGTACCAGACGATGGATGCCGTGGAGAACTCGGGTCCTCCGGTGGGGGTCATGATGTTGATCTCGATGAAGATCTGGGCACCGCCGATGATGCTGGTGACGACGAGGAAGAAGGTCACCGGGCGCAGCATCGGGATCGTGATGTGGCGGAACTGCGAGAACGCGCCCGCCCCGTCGATGGCCGCGGCCTCGTACAGGTGCCGCGGCACCGACTGCAGCGCCGCCAGATAGAGGAGCATCGAGAACCCGAGGCCCTTCCACACGGCCATGATCACGATCGCCGGCTTCGCGGTGTCGGCGTTCTGCAGCCAGTTCGGGCCGTCGATCCCGAAGAACGCCAGCACCTGGTTGACCAGGCCGAAGTCGCCGTTGTACGCCCACTGCCAGAGGATGGCGACAGCGGCGAGCGAGGAGATGACGGGCACGTAGTACACGGTGCGGAAGAACGTGGTGCCGCGCATCTTGCGGTTGAGGGCGAGCGCGAGCAGCAGCGAGATGACCAGTCCGATCGGGATGCCGATCATCATGAACACCGTGTTGCCCATCGCCTGCCAGAAGTACGGGTCGTTCCACATCTCGACGTAGTTGTCGAGGCCGTTGAGCACCGGCTCGCCGAGACCGTTCCACTTGGTGAACGACGCGTACACGGCGAACAGCAGCGGGTAGGCGATGAAGATCAGGAACCCGAGCACCGGGACGGCGATGAAGGCGGCGGCGGCGAGATGCTCGCGCCGGTGCAGCCGGGAGCGACGAATGGTCGTCGTGGACATGGTCACCTCTTCTGTGAGACGTACGGATGGTGCCGGGGCCGGCCGTGGGGGCCGGCCCCGGGGGATCCGCTAGCCGATGCCTGCGTCGGCGTTCGCCTTGTCGAGCAGCTGCTGCATGCGCGGCTGCACCTCGGCGAGGTAGTCCTCGGCGGACTGCTCGCCGTCGAGGACGGGCTGGATGTTCTTGAAGAGCTCGTCGTACCACTCGGCGCTGTAGGTGGTGTTGGCCGGAAGCGCCCTGCCGTACTCGTTCGCGATGTCGAGGAACTCCTGCTTGTTCGCCGGCGGCAGCGTCGCGGAGGCGACCCACTCGTCGGCCATGTCCTTCAGGTTCGGCACCTGCACGCCCGCATCGACGAGGGACTGCTGCGCCGTCGGATCCGTGGACAGGTAGATCGCGAGTTCGGTCGCGATGTCGGCGTTCTTCGTCGTCTCGGCGACGGCGATGCCGAGCGTGCCCGTCCAGGTCGCGGTCTCGCCGGTGGCGCCGACCGGGTAGGGGATCAGATCCCACTCGAAGTCCAGCTTCTCGTAGGTGGGCACGTCCCACGGGCCGACCGGGAAGAAGCCGATCTGTCCCTGCATCCAGCGCTGGTAGGTGTCCAGCGTCTGCGCGTCGGAGGTGGACGGCGTGACCTTCTCGACATTGGACATGTCGGCGAAGAACTGCAGCGCCTCGGCGAACTCCGGAGTGTCCACCGTGACCTTGGTGCGATCCTCGTTCAGCCAGTCGCCGCCGTTGGACCAGACGAACGGCTGCAGATTCCACTGCACGTTGAGTCCGGTGCCCCACTGGTCGAGCGTTCCGTCGGAGTTCGTGTCGAGGGTCAGCTTCTTGGCGACGTCGACGAACTCGGCCCAGGTGTACGGGACCTCCGGGTCGGGCAGCGGGATGCCGGCCGCATCGAACATGGTCTTGTTGTAGCCGAAGGAGAACGGGCCGATGTCCTTGGGCATCGCGTAGATCGCGCCCTGTCCCATCAGCTTGCCGTCGAAGCGGTAGCTGTCGACGCCGTACTCCCAGATGTTGTCGAGGTCGACGGACTCCTCGACCTTGTCGGTGATGTCCTTGACGATGCCGGACTTGACGTAGGCCTGGACGCTGCCCGGGTCGATGTAGAAGACATCCGGGATCTGCTTGCCGGTGATGGCGGCCTTGAGCTTGGTGGAGTACTCGTCCGCCGTCGTCATGATGATCTTGACGTCGACGTCGTGGTCCTTCTCGAACTGCTCGATGGCCGCGGTGTACGCCGCCTTCTCCGCGTCGTTGCCGCGGAACATGAACGTGATGGTGTCGCCGTCGCTGCCCGCAGCGCCGCTCGAGCATCCGGTGATTGTCGCCAGGGCGACCGCTGAGACGGCCGTGACCGCCAGGATCCGTGACTTCATTGTGCTGTGTTTCCTCTCGGGAGCTGACTTCGATGTCGTCGCTCGGGCTGGGCCGCAGGAGCGATCTCTCTCGTTCTACAACGTTGTAGTAAACGTTGTAGAGACATTGTGACCCGAACGCCCCGCCCTGTCAATCGCGATTCGTCAGCGCCTGCCGCTCTCGTCGCTCACAGAGATGGAATCGGCTGGTCCAGAGACCTGGGGACCAGCGAAAAGCCTCTCCGAAGACTCGCGACGGCCAGAGGGTGGCGGGTCGGGCGACGGGCGAGGTCAGGTGGCGGGAGCGGACTCTCGGTCGAGGATGCGGAAGTCGGCCAGGAGCGTGCGCGGCGGCGCATCCGCATCTCCGGCGATGCGCGCCAGCAGCGTCGCCACGGCGGTCTTGGCGATCCACTCGCGGCCGGGATCGACGGTGGTGAGGCTCGGAATGGAGTACTCGGCCTCATCCAGACCGTCGAAGCCGACCACTGCGACGTCTTCCGGGACCTTGCGCCCCGCTTCCTGCAGCACGCGCATCGCGCCGAGCGCGAGCGTGTCGTTCAGCCCGAAGACGGCATCGAACTCGCCGCCCCTGGCGAGGATCTCGCGCATCGAATGGGCGCCGTTCGCACGATGCCAGAGCGTCGTGTACCCGACGATGTCGTCGTCGTAGGGGATGCCGGCCGCTTCGAGCGCTTCCCGGTAACCCCGAAGGCGCAGAGCCGCCGAGCCGATGACTTCGCCCTCGTGAGCACCGACCACGGCGATCCGCCGGCGCCCATGGGCGATGAGGTACTCGGTGGCCGCGCGGGCCGCTTCGACGTTGCGCATCGTGACGTGGTCCGTAGGGCCGTCGAAGATGCGCTCGCCGAGCAGCACCAGCGGGAAGCCCACGTCGAGCGCGGCGGCATCCTCCTGCCCCATGCCCAGCGGACTGAAGATCAGTCCGTCGGTGAGCTTGAGACGCGAGCTGCGCAGCAGTTCGAGTTCCCTGGTGCGATCGGCGCCGGTCTGCTCGACGAGCACGACGACGCCGGCGGCTTCGGCCTCGTGGATGACCTGGGCGGCGAGCTCAGCGAAGTAGGCGAGGCTCAGATCGGGCAGTGCGAGAGCGATCGCGCCGGTGCGGCCGGAACGGAGGTTCCGCGCGGTGAGGTTGGGCGTGTAGCCGAGTTCGGCGATCGCCGCTTCGACCTTCTCCCTGGTCGCCGGGCGGATATGCGGGTAGTCGTTGATGACATTCGAGACCGTCTTGATCGAGACGCCGGCGAGCCCCGCCACGTCGTGCAACGTCACCGCCATCCGATCCCCCTGTTCCGACATCATTCTACAACGTTGCAGAATCGTGTCATTACGACGAGATCACCCTACAGCCGCACCCGTGCGCCCTCAGACACCACCCTCGGTCACCTGGAGCACCGCCCCCACCGAGAGGTCGTCAGCCGACGGCCCCGCCGCGACCCGATACGCGCCCGCCTGCACGCGCAACGCTCCCTGGTGCAGCCAGTCGTCGACCGCGCCCTCCACGCGGATGCCGTCGTCCCAGACCGCGAGCCGCGCCGGGTCGAACCCGATCTCGACGTCGCGCTCCTCCCCCGGCTCGAGCCTGACGCGACGGTAGCCGACCAGCACGCGGCGCGGCGTCGGAATCGGCAGATCCGAGGGAGCGAGCGCGTACAGCTGCACGAGCTCCTCCGCCACGCGCGCGCCGCGGTTCGCGACGCGAACGGTGGTCCGAACCGATGCGTCCGACGGGTCTGTCGCGACCAGCGGTGCATGCCGATGCGACGGAGCCGGCGCCTCGACCGCGGGGTCGTCGAGCGTCACTCCGAGGTAGGCGACCTCGCTCAGCGTCAGCCCGTGCCCGAACGCGAAGGCGTACGGCGACGGCTGGTGCCGATAGGTCGCCCCCTGCCGCAGCGTGTCGTAGTCGAACAGGTCACCCGCCTGAGCGGCATCCGTCGGCCACGACTGCGCGAGCCGACCGCTCGGCGGCACATCACCGCTGAGCACGTCGGCGACGCCGTTGCCCAGCTCCTGTCCGCCATGACTCGACCAGACGATGGTGCCGGCATCCGCCATGCCCTCCCCGAGCACGTACGGGTAGCTCGACACGATCGCGAGCACCGCGTCGGCGTTCTGCTCGCGCGCGGCGCGCCAGACGGCGACCGCCGACTCCGGCAGCATCAGATGCGGGCGATCCTCGGTCTCGCGCCCCGAGAGGTGCGGGTCGTTGCCGACCGCGACGATCACGACGTCCGCCTCGGCGGCGGCCTCTACGACCGCGGCCTGCCCTGAGCGAATCACTCGCGCGGCGAAGCGCGACGCGTCGCCGACGGTGATGCCCTCCGCCACCAGAAGCCCGACCTCGCGCGACACCTTGACCCAGCGCCCTGAGCCGAGGTGCAGCAGCGACCACGACCCGTCCGCGTGCACGTGCTTCCGGAAGGTCTCCTGCACGACCCAGCCCCCGACGCGATCGGCGTCGGCCCGCATCGGCCACGCGCCGCCGGTGAGCAGCCGCCCGCTCGCATGCGAGCGCAGGGTCAGGATGCCGTCGCCCCAGTCGGTGAGGTCCCACATCGCGGCCTCGCCGGCAGCATCCGCCGACGCGTCCACTGCCGCGCCGTCGTGATCGGCGGCGACGTAGCGCCCGGACGCGAGGTCGCGCAGGGCGATCGTGTCGGCGCCGGTCTCGACGCGCACGGCGGCCGAGGGGTAACGGGCACCGATTCCCTGTGCGATGCCCACGGCATAGGGCGGCGTCCCGGCGTACCAGTCCGTGAGCACCAGATCGGCGAGCGGTCCGACGACAGCCACGGATGCGGGAGCCGCGAGCGGCAGCAGCGCAGCGTCGTTCCGCAGCACCACGACCGAGCGGGCGACGACCTCTCTGGCGAGGGCACGGGATGCCGGCGCGTCGATGTCGTCGGCAGTGATGCCGGCATAGGGGTCGTCCGCACCGTCGAACTCACCGCTTCGCACCCGCATCTCGAGCACGCGGGCGACCGCGCGGTCGACGTCGTCCTGGCTCAGCAGTCCTGCCTCGAGCGCACGGCGGACGTGCGCGATCGTCGGCTCGGCGTCGGCGCCGTCATCGGTGAACGAGTCCATGCCGCTGCGCACCAGGGCCGCGGCGGCGTGCTCGTGGTCCGGCTGCGCGCGCTGCACCTTCACCACGAAGGTGGGCGCGCCGGCATCCGACACCACGGCGAGCGAACCGGGCGCCCATGAGCGCGCCTCGTCGACGAGTTCGGGTTGAGTGTGGGCGGGCGTGCCGTTGACCTGGTTGTAGGCGAGCATCATGCCTCCGGCGACACCGCGCTCGATCGCGTCGCGGAAGGCCGGCAGCTCCTCCTCGTGCAGGGTGCGCAGCGACATCTCCGATGAGGTCGCCGAGCGGTCCGTCTCGTTGCTGTACCCGAGGAAGTGCTTGAGCGCGGGAACCGTGCGCCAGACGCGTTCGTGCCTTCCGCGCAGCCCCTGCGAATATGCGGCCCCGAAATGACCGGTCACGTGCGGGTCCTCGGAGTACCCCTCCTCGTTGCGTCCCCAGGCAGGATGGCGCAGCGTGTTGACGACCGGCGCCCACACGTTCAGGCTGACCAGCGGGTTCTCCGCGCGCTTGGCGCGCACCTCGGTCGCGGCCACCTCGCCGATGCGCTCGATGAGGTCGACATCCCACGTCGCCGCCATGCCGACCGGCTGCGGGAAGACGGTCGCCGTCCCGAGCCACGCCGCCCCATGAAGCGCCTCGCAGCCCGTGTGGAATGCCGACACCTGCAGCCGTTCGACCGCCGGGGCCGCCTGGTGCAGCATGGCGATGCGCTCGTCGGCGGTGAGCCGGCTCAGCAGGTCCTGTGCACGCTGGGCGACCGTCAACGACGTGTCGCGGAACGGCTCGGCGGTCATCGGGTCTCCTCGATCGTGATGGTGATGTCTCCGGCGCCCGCCGCATCGGCCGAGACGTCGCCGGCCTGCAGCGACCACGGCGCGCGGGCATCGGTGGAGCCGGCGGTGATCCGGTCGCCCTCGCGCCGCACACGGAACGCGGTCGAGGCACCATCGGCACCGAGTACGGTGACCGTGCGGTCGAAGCCGTCCGGCAGGGCGAAGCACCGCAGAGTGACACCGTCTGCCCAGTCGTAGTCCGGGCGATCATCGCGTGCGCCCCACGGCAGCACGGTGCCGGGGCGCACGCGCACGGGCAGCGAGTCGAAGCCGTGGCGTTCGCGCAGCCAGCGACGCCCGTCCTGCAGCCCGCCGTCGAGCAACGACGTCCAGTCGCCCTCGGGGAGGTAGTACTCGACGTCGCCCTGCTCGCTGAAGACCGGCGCGACGAGCAACGAATCGCCGAGCATGTACTGCGCATCGGCGTCGTAGCCGCTCCGGTCCTCGGGGAACTCGAGCACCATCGGACGCATCATCGGGGTACCGGTCTGGTGCGCCTCTTCGGCGGCGCCGATCAGGTACGGCATCAGCCGCATCTTCAACCGCGTGAACTGCCGGGTGATCTCCACCGCCTCGTCGTCGAACGCCCACGGCACCCGCAGCGACGAGGAGCCGTGCAGCCGCGAATGCGAGGAGAGCAGGCCGAACGCGAGCCAGCGCTTGAAGACGCCGGCGTCCGGCGTGCCCTCGAAGCCGCCGATGTCATGGCTCCAGTAGCCGAAGCCGCTCATCGCCAGCGACAGCCCGCCCCGCAGCGACTCCGCCATCGACAGGAACGTCGAGTCGCTGTCTCCGCCCCAGTGCACGGGGAACTGCTGCGTGCCCACCGTCGCCGAGCGCGCGAACACGATGGCCTGCCCCTCGCCGTAGCGCCGCTCGAGCGCGCGGAATACGGCCTCGTTGTAGAGGTACGGATAGTAGTTGTGCATGCGGGCGGGGTCGGAGCCGTCATGCCACACGACGCCCTCGGACGGGATCCGCTCACCGAAGTCGGTCTTGAACGTGTCGACGCCCTGCGACATCAGTCGCTCGAGGTGCTCGACGTACCAATCGGTGGCCTCCGGGTTCGTGAAGTCGATGATGCCCATTCCCGCCTGCCACAGGTCCCACTGCCAGACGCTGCCGTCGGTCCGGGTCAGCAGGAAGCCGCGCTCGCGCGCCTCCTCGAACAACCGCGAGCGCTGCGCGATGTACGGATTGATCCACGCCGAGACCTTGAGCCCGCGGTCGTGCAGGCGCGCGAGCTGCCCCTCGGGGTCAGGGAACGTCCGCGGGTCCCACTCGAAGTCCGTCCACTGGTACTCGCGCATCCAGAAGCAGTCGAAATGGAACACGCTCAGCGGCAGATCGCGCTCGGCCATGCCGTCGATGAACGCGTTGACGCTCGCCTCGTCGTAGTCGGCGGTGAACGACGTGGTCAGCCACAACCCGAACGACCAGGCCGGCACCCTGGCCGGGCGTCCGGTGAGTCCGGTGTAGCGGCGCAGCACGTTTTTCGGGGTCGGCCCGGCGATCACGAAGTAGTCGATCGTCTCGCCCGGCACGGAGAACTGCACGCGGGTGTTGACCTCGGAACCGACCTCGAAGGAGACGTTGTCGGGGCTGTCGACGAGGACGCCGTAGCCCCGGCTCGACAGGTAGAACGGGATCGACTTGTACGACTGCTCGCTGGAGGTGCCACCATCGGCGTTCCAGGTGTCGACGGTCTGACCGTTCTTGATGAGCGCGCCGAACCGCTCGCCGAGACCATAGATGCGCTCCCCCGGCTCGAGCGTCAGCTGCTGATGCACCCAGGCGCCGTCCGGCCCCGAGATGTGACCGCTCGACCGGGGCAGGGCGCGGGTGATCACGGTGTCGCCCTGCTCGAAGTCGATCTGCCACTGACCGGTGCGACGCACCCGAACGCGGAGTCCGTCGGCGTCGAGCACGCCGTACTCGTCGTCGAGGCTCACGACCGGGAGGAACCCCGGCTGGGCGGCGATCGCGAAGTCGGGGCGAGGGTGCACACCACCCGCATGGCGCTGCACCCTGGTGCGCACGACGCCGGGCGACGGTGCCGAGAACGTGATGGTCAGCATCGGACGATTGAGGGTGTCGCCGCGGTGGCGGATGCCGGCGGTGGCGGCGTACACGGTGAGCGTGCCCGCCTGTTCGTCGACACGGATGTCATCGACTTCGACCCCGAAGAGCGGAGTGAAACCCGGCCTGGTCAGCCAGTAGCCGTCGGTGAACTTCACGAGTCCGCCCTTTCGATCAAGGCCCGGACTTCGCCGGGGCGCACAGTGACGACGTGATCCGTCGCCTCCGAGGTCAGGAGGTCCACGAGTCCGGGGCGCACCGGAATGCGCTGCTCCTCGGTCCCGTGGTTGAGCAGGAAGAGCACCGGTCCGCGCTGCACGGCCTCCAGGAGGTCCGGCAGGACATCGAGCTCCGGCACGACGCCGCGCACTCCGGCGGCAGCGGCGGCCTCGCCGAGGATCTTCGACAGGACAGCATCCGAGACGACAGCGCCCAGGTGCCAGGCGGCGCCGGCTCCGCGGGAGTTCCGCGCGACTGCCGGCAGACCCGCGAGAGGACCGTCGGCGTAGGACAGCAGCACCTCGGCACCGTCCGTCCGCAGCCGCTCGCCGAGAATCGACGCTTCGGCAGCACCGTCCGTCTGCTGCCACCAGTCGCCGACGAGTTCGGCATCGTCATCGGGAAGTGCGCACCATTCCTCGCCGCTCACGCCCATCACCTCGCGCAGGAGCGCAGGCGAGCGGCCGATGAGGACGTGGGCATTGCGATCGGCAACGCCGCTGAACGGGCCGACGACGAGGTGCGCACCACGCTCCACCGCGCGCTCCAGAGCCGCAGCGGCATCCGGTTCGGTGATGTACAGCTGCGGTGCGAGTACGAGCCGGTAGCGGTCCAGATCCGCGTCGGGCGCCACCACGTCGACGGCGATACCCCTCCGCCAGAGTTGGCGGTACCAGCGGCCGAGCTGCTCCATCGCGACGAGCCGTTCCGTGGGGCGGGCCGGCTCTTCCGCGGCCCACCACGACGACCAGTCGAACACGATCGCCACCTCGGCCTCGACCGTCGACCCGACCACAGGACGCAGGAGCCGCAGATCCGCACCCTGCCGGCACACGCCGCGGAACAGGTCGGTGTCGGCACCGGCGTGCGGGAGCATCGCCGCATGGAAGCGCTCGGCCCCGGCGCTGGAGGCCCGCCACTGGAAGTAGCAGACGCCGTCCGCGCCGCGGGCGACGGCCTGCAGCGAATCGAGGCGCGCCTTCTGCGGGCTCTTCGGCAGATTGTGGGAGCGCCACGAGATCGCCGTCGTGGCCTGCTCCATCAGGATCCATGGTCGCCCGCCGCCGAGCGAGCGCATCAGATCCTGTGTGAGTGCGATGTCGACGGCCGACTGCGGGTCGGCGGGATCGGGGTACTGGTCGTCAGCGATGACATCGACGTCATCTGCCCAGGACCGGTAGTCGACGAGTGCGAAGAACCCCATGAAGTTGGTGGTCACGGGCTGCGTCGCTCCGGCCTCGCGGATCGCGTCGCGGATCTCGCGGTAGCACTCACGCAACAGGTCGGAGGTGAAGCGGCGGAAGTCCAGCGACTGCGTCGGGTTGATCAGGTAGGGCGCCCGGCGCGGCGGCAGGATCTCATCGAAGTCGGCGTAGTGCTGCGACCAGAACGCCGTCCCCCAGGCTGTGTTGACTCCGTCGACGCCGCCGTACCTCGTGTGCAGCCAGCGCCGGAACTCGCGTGCCGCCTCGTCGCCGAAGTCCACCTGACCGAACTCGTTGCCGACGTGCCACATGCGCACCGCAGGGTGGGTGGCGTAGCGCGCTGCGAGGTCACGCGAGATCGCCAGCGCGTGCTCGCGGTAGACGCGTGACGCAGGAGAGAACTGGTTGCGTGAACCCGGCACCAGCCGAACGCCGTCCTGATCGACAGGAAGCGTCTCCGGGTAGCGGATGCCGAGCCACGGCGGCGGCGATGCCGTAGGTGTGGCCAGGTCGACGGCGATGCCGGCGGCGTGCAACAGATCGAGCACCTCATCGAGCCAGGCGAAGTCGCGGACGCCAGGAGACGGCTCGATGCGGGCCCAGCTGAACACCCCGACGGTCACGAGATTCACGCCGGCCCGTTGCATCAGTTCGACATCTTCACGCCAGACCGAGGAGTCCCACTGCTCGGGGTTGTAGTCGCCTCCGAAACAGATTCCTCGTTCGGCCGTCACGGCACCGAACGAACCGGTGGCGGATGTCTCCGTCGACATTTTCTCTCTCATCTCTGCGATTGTCGAAGCGCTTCAACAACGAGACCATATACTAGCCGGGTGCCGATGTCCACGATGCTTCGCGAAGCGCTTCACATGCTGCGCTCCGATCGCGCGGCCGCGCGATGGACCGATGCCTTCCCGGTCGGCAACGGGGTGCGCGGAGCGACCTGTCAGGGCGGCCCCGGCGCTGAGCGCTTGTGGCTGAACGACATCACCGCCTGGTCCGGCCTCCCCGACCAGGACCCGCTC
This sequence comes from Microbacterium sp. LWO13-1.2, assembly GCF_038397725.1. Taxonomy (NCBI): domain Bacteria; kingdom Bacillati; phylum Actinomycetota; class Actinomycetes; order Micrococcales; family Microbacteriaceae; genus Microbacterium; species Microbacterium sp. LWO13-1.2. The sequence goes on along the minus strand of NZ_CP151634.1, from coordinate 1,451,441 downwards.
GCCGGCGTGGTCGATCGCGGTCCGGATGCTCTCCACGCGGTGCGCGCTGCCATCGCCGGCGGCGATGCCGCCGCAGCCGAACGGCTCCTCCAGCGACAGCAGACGCCGTGGGTGCAGGCCTTCCTGCCGCTCGGCTGGATCGACGTCGAGGTCGACGGAACCTTCGACGACGGATGCCGTCGCCGTCTCGACCTCACGACGGCGACCGCCCATCTCGAGTACGCCGGCGTGCGCCATACGACATGGGCGGACTCCGCCGGCGGGGCGATCGTGCACCGGATCGAGGCGGATGCTCCGGTGCGCGTGCGGCTGCGTGTCGGGAGCCTGCTCCGCTCCGCGGGGCCGGATGCCGGCATCCCCGACGGAATCGTCCGCGAGCTGCTGCTGCCGATCGATGTGGCTCCGGGGCACGAGACCCCGCCGGAGCCGGTCCGGTACGGCGACGGACGCACCGGCGCGATCGCCGTGCGGTCGGCGGGCCCGGCGACCGTCCAGGCCGGAACGCTGGTCACCGAGCTCGCCCGCACCCACGTCTTCGTCATCGGCACCGCGACCGCGCCGTCGATCTCCGGAGAGCCGGAGTCGGAGGCCGATGCTCCGACACGCGCGGTCGCCGTGCTGGGGCAGGTCGGATCGGATGCCGTCGCCGAGTCCGCGCGGCTGTACGGGACGCACGTCGCCGCGCATCAGGAGTTGTATCTGCGCTGTGCCTTGACCCTGCCCTCTGCGGACGGTGCAATGGAGCTCAGCACCGAACAGCGGATCGCGGCAGCGCAGGAGCGGCCGGACCCCGGCCTCGTCGCCCTGCTCTTCCACTACGGTCGCTACCTCCTGCTGTCGTCGTCCCGGCACACCGGACTGCCCCTCACGCTGCAGGGCCTGTGGAATGCCGAGCTTCCCGGCCCATGGTCGAGCGCGTACACGACGAACATCAACTTGCAGATGGCGTACTGGGCTGCCGAGACCACCGCGCTCAGCGAATGCCACACCCCACTGCTGCGCTTCATCCGGCGGCTCGCGGCCGGATCCGGCAGCACCGTCGCACGTGAGCTGCACGGTGCGGACGGCTGGGTGGCGCACCACAATTCCGACGCCTGGGGGCACGCTGCGCCGGTCGGGGCCGGTCACGGCGACCCTGCCTGGGCGTTCTGGCCGATGGGCGGGGTCTGGCTGAGCCTGCACCTCTGGGAGCGCTACGCGTTCACCGGCGACATCGATGAGCTGCGCATGCAGTCGTGGCCGGTGCTCGCCTCCGCCGCACAGTTCGCGCTGTCATGGATCCGGGATGACGGCACCCGCACGTACACGAGCCCCTCGACGTCACCGGAGAACCACTTCCTCGCCGATGACGGCACCGCGACCGGCGTGGGCGAATCCTCGACGATGGACGTCGCGCTGCTGCGGGCCCTCGCGACGGCGTGCGTGCAGGCCTCGATGGCACTCGGCATCGACGAGCCGTGGATCGCCGAGCTGCTCACCCTGACCACCGCCCTTCCCGACGCCGAGGTCGATGCCGACGGCACCCTGCGGGAATGGGACCGCCCCCGCGAGGACACCGAGCCCGACCACCGGCACCTGTCTCATCTCGTCGGCCTGTTCCCGCTTGCGCAGATCACGCCGGCCCGGTCGCCTGAGCTCGCCGCCGCTGCGGCAGCCTCGATCATCTCCCGTGGACGGGAGTCGACGGGGTGGGCACTGGCCTGGCGCACCGCGATGTGGGCACGCCTCGGGGATGGCGCGCAGGTGCTCGACCAGATCACGATGGCGCTGCGTCCTGCGGTCTCCGACGGCGGGGGCCACCGCGGCGGTCTCTATGCGAATGGATTCAGCGCGCATCCGCCGTTCCAGATCGACGGGAACATCGGCCTCACCGCCGGTGTCGCCGAGGCGCTGCTGCAGTCCCATGACGAGCGGATGCTGCTGCTGCTGCCGGCACTGCCACCGGACTGGCCGGTCGGAAGCGTGCGCGGGTTGCGCGCACGAGGGGGCGTGACCGTCGACATCGACTGGGAACACGGCGAAATCGTGAAAGTACGGTTGCGCAGCGATGGGAACACCACAATAGAGATGAGCGGGCCGGGGATCGGCATCCGATCCGTCGTCCTCACTGCAGGGCAGCCCGCTCTCATCGAGCCGAGGGAGAACCGATGGTGACCATCGCAGACGTCGCACGGGCAGCCGGCGTCTCCATCTCGACCGTCTCATACGTGATGAGCGGCAAGAGGACGATCTCTCAGGACACGAAGGAGCGCGTCGAGAGCGCCATCGATGCGCTGGAGTACCGACCGCACGCGAGTGCCCGCTCGCTCGCTTCGCGATCCACCAGTGTGATCGGCCTGCAGGCACCGCTGCGCTCGGGTGTCGACGTGCACGTCGTCATGGAGATCGTCGCCGGCATCGTGCGCGAGGCGCGGGTGCACCAGTACGACATCCTGCTGCTCACCAGTGACGACGGCGAGGGCCTGCGCCGCGCGACCGGCGCCTCGATGGTCGACGCCCTACTGTTGATGGATGTCGAGTCGGACGATCCGCGCATCGCCACCCTGCGCGACCTCTCCGCCCCCAGCGTGCTGATCGGCCTGCCGCGCGGGGCCGAGGAGCTGACCTGCGTCGACTTCGACTTCGAGAGCGCGGGACGCGCGGCTGCGGAGCGGCTGATCGCCCTCGGTCACCGCCGCGTGGCGCTGCTCGGCTCGCCCCGTGAGGTGATCGACCGGCGCACCTCGTATGCCGAACGGCTCTCCACCGGCTTCCTCGCCGTGTGCGCGGAGCGCGGTGTTCCGGCGACGGTGCACCCGTGCCCGACCACGCACGAATCCGTCGAGGTCCTGGACGCGGTCCTCGCCGAGCATCCTGATGTGACAGGCCTCTTCATCCACAACGAAGGTGCTCTGGCACACCTCGCGGCACGCGCGGCGACGGTCGAAGGGCTCGAGGCGATCGCGCTCTGCCCGGCGGATACGGCACGCACCGTGCCGACCCTGGCCGACAGCATCGACCTGCCGGCCGAGGGCCTCGGCATCGCCGCCACGCAGGCGCTCATGGCCCTGCTCGCCGGTGAGAGCACGCCGAAGGTGCGGCTGCTGCCGCCGGTTCTCGCCTCGTCGCGACAAGAGTCAGCCCTCGAGCAGGCCGAAGTCATCGCCCGATGAGGATCGACCCGAACAGCCGGTCCGTGCAGGGGCTGTCGACGTTCATCGAGTTCGTCGCGCTGAACGTGATGTATCTGGTCACGTGCCTTCCGATCGTCACGATCGGCGCCGCGACGAGCGCGCTGTTCCAGGTCACCATCCGCTATTCCGATGACGAGACCGGGCGGCCGGTCGCCGATTTCCTCCCCGCGTTCGTGAAGAACTTCCGCCGCGGTGCGCTCACCGGCCTCGCACTGCTGGTGCCGGTCGCGCTGCTGGTCTTCAGCGCCGTGTTCTGGTTGTCCACGCCGAGCGTGCTGGGAACGACCGGCGGCGTGGTCGCCGCACTCGCCGCCGTCTTCCTCTTCACCGCTTTCCTCTATGCGATGGCGCTGGTGGCGACGTTCGACGACGGCGTCCGACGCACCCTGAAGAACGCCGTGCTGCTCGCGGCTGCCGAGCCGGCACGCACCTTCGGCCTGCTGATGATCCCGGTGACGCTGGCGTGCATCAGCATCCTCTTCCCGCCGTTCCTGGTGATCATGGGAACAGTCGGCTTCTCGGTCGGCGCCTACGCCGCCGCCTTCCTCTTCCGCAGCGTCTTCGCGCGGCACCGCCGGTAACCCGCAACCCCACGCAGAACGCCCCCGGGACCACATGGTCCCGGGGGCGTTCTGCGAGGAGGGTCAGCCGGCGTCTGCCGCCACCGCCTCACGTTGCTTGTTCTGCGACTCGGCGTTCTCCATGTCGAACTCGAGCACCTTGTCGTATCCGAGACCGGCTGCCTGCTCCTGCAGCTGGGCCTTCAGTGACTCGAACTCGTCGTCGCTGGCGGCGAATGCCATCTGCCACGAGTACTGGATGACGATGGCCTTGACCTGGTTGCGGAGCGTCTCGATCTCCGAGGGGTCGGCGGGGGCCGCATAGCTCGCGCCGGGGGCGACCAGCAGCTGGTCGTTCGTCTCCAGGTACTCCATGGTGGTGGCGGCTCCGCCCATCTTGGCCGACCAGTCCTCCGAGAGCGGCGTCTTCACGAGCTCCTGGTACGACGGCCATGCCTTGTAGCTGAACGGCAGCCCGGTCTCCTCGTCGATGTCGACGGGAAGGACGGCGGTGACGTTGAGCGCGGAGGCGCCGTCGGTGTACGTGCCGCCGCCCAGCTCAGCCGGAACCTGCGCCTCACCGCTGATGAAGGCCTGCTTGCCGAGTTCGGTCAGCACCGGCTGACCGGCGTCGTCGAGCTCCCAGGTCATGCCCTGCGGGCCGGCTGCGCCCATGGTCTGGCTGTTGTTGGCGTAGGTGCCTTCGGCCGAGTACAGCCAGTCGATGAACGCCGCGATGCGCTCCGGGTCCTCGGCCTTCGAGCCGATCGCGATCACCGGCTTGCCGCCATAGGCCTCTGCTCCGTACGAGAAGATGTTGATGTCCTTGACCGGCGCGAGCTCGAAGCCCTTGCCCGCCGCGGTGTTCACATCGGTGTTGTAGGCGGCCTGACCGAGCCACGGCCACCACGAGAAGAGGACCTGTCCGTTCTGCACCTTCGACCACATGGTGTCGTAGTTCTGGGTGGTCGATTCGGGGTCGACGAGGCCGAGCTTGTTGGCCTCGTGGTAGAACTTCAGCGTGCGCATGTACTCGCCGTCATCGTCGAGGATGCCCTGGTAGTCCGAACCGTCGGCCTTCGCCAACACGAAGCCGAGCTCGTCGTAGCCGTAGAAGGTGGTCGGCTGCTTGGCGGTGACCATCATGTTGCCGTCCCAGTCCTTGAACAGCGACAGCGCGTACACCTTGCCGCCGTTGGGGGCGGTCGGCTCAAGATCCTGCATGTCCTTCAGCACCGGAACGAGATCCTCGAGGGTGTTGAGTTCCGGATAGCCGAGGGCCTTGTAGAGATCCCAGCGGACATACGGGCCGAACGTCGGGTCCAGCCCCTCAGACGGCTGGGTCGGCTTCAGCGAGGAGACCGAGGTCGGGAAGGCGAAGACGCCGTCCTTTCCGTCGTTGAGGTGCTCGACGGCCGTGTCGAACTCCTCGACGTTGCTCATCGCGGGGTAGAACGGCGCGCTGTCCATCACCAGCCCGCCCTGGACCAGCTCATCGAGCTTCTCACCCTTCTCGGTGATGATCATGTCGCCGAGATCGCCCGCCGAGACCCGCGTGTTGTAGAGGGTGTCACCGCCGCCGGCGACGTTCGGGGCGATGATGTTCAGCTTCATGTTGAACTTCTTCTTCACGATGTCGGCGAACCAGCCCTCCTGGATCCCCATGTAATTCGCGAGCCCGTCGAAGACGTCGATCGTGATCTCCTCATCCCACTTGTCGGGGAAGGAGGAGATGGACTCCTGTTGCTGCGCGTCACCTCCGGTGCAGGACGTGAGCAGGCCCGCGGCAACGAGCGCCACCGCGGTGAGCGCCACCTTGCGCTTGAGTTTCATTGCATTTCCTTTCTTGGATGCAGTGACGTCGTCAGCCCTTGACGGCGCCCAGCATGATGCCCTTCACGAAGAAGCGCTGGAACAGGGGATAGATGAAGATGATCGGCAGCACGACCAGCACGGAGACGGTCATCCTGATCGACGTCGGCGTCTGTGTGGTCGCCGCCGTGATGATGCCGGTCAGGTTGCCGCCGGAGTTCTGAGCGGCTTGAGCCAGGCTGTTGGCCTGATTGATGAACATGTAGAGCAGGTACTGCAGGGTGTACAGACTCTGATCGGTGATGTAGATCAACGTGTCCTGGAACGAGTTCCACTGGGCGACCGCCGAGAAAATAGCGACCGTCGCGAGGATCGGGGTCATGTTCGGCAGGAAGATGCGGAAGAAGATCTGCACGATGTTCGCGCCGTCCATCTCGGCCGCTTCCTGGAGCGACTCGGGCATCGCCTCGACGTACGTCTTCACCAGGATGATGAAGAACGGCTGCACGATGAACGGCAGCACGTAGACCCAGAAGTTGTTGGTGAGGCCGAGCGTCTTCATCACGATGAACACCGGGATGAGTCCGGCGCTGAAGTACATGGTGATGATGACGGAGCGGTACCAGAACTGGCGGCCCCACATCTTGCTCTGCGAGAACATGAACCCGAGGAAGGCGGAGGCGAGGACGGCGGCGAAGGTGCCGATCGCCGTGCGCCCGATGCTGACCACGGCCGCCATCGGGAGGCCGTTCAACTGCAGCACCTGCGAGTAGTTCTCGAGGTGGAGATCGACAGGGAACCAGCGCACCTGCCCGAGGGCCGAGACGTCGTTGGCGCTGATCGAGTTGATGATCAGGAAGTAGAACGGGTAGGCGCACAGGAAGGCGAGCGCGATGAAGACCGTGTAGTTCGTCATCGCGAAGATGATGTCGCCACTGCTGCGACGGCGGACCCCGAAGGTCGTGCTGCTCATGGGTGTCTCCTTCTCAGACGATGGACTGGCCGCGGACGCGCTTGGCGATCCAGTTGACGGTGAGCAGGAGAGCGACCGAGATGATGCTCTTCAGCATGCCGATCGCGGTCGCCATCGACAGGCTGTTGCCCGTGATGCCGATGTTGTAGACGTACAGATCGAGGACCTGGATGGTCTCCTTGTTGAAGGCGTTCTGGAACACGAAGTACTGCTCCATGCCGTTGTTCAGCATGTTCGCGACCGACAGGAGCAGCAGCACGAGGTAGGTCGGCATCAGCTGCGGAATGGTGATGTACCGCATCAGCTGGAATCGTCCGGCGCCGTCGATCTTGGCCGACTCGTACAGCGACTGGTCGATGCCGGCGATCGCGGCGAGGTAGATGATCGCGCCCCAGCCGAGGCCCTTCCAGACGCTCCACAACGTCATCGTGAGCCAGACGTTCTGATCGCTGTCGAGGAACTTGAGCGGCTGCGTGATGAGCCCCGCGTCGTTGAGCACGTTGTTGACGAGGCCCGAGCTGGAGAACAGCGAGAACGCGATCATGTAGACGAGCACCCACGAGATGAAGTTCGGGAGTGTGGTCAGCGTCTGCACGGCGTTGCGGAACCACGGAGCACGCACCTCGTTGAGGAAGATCGCGAAGAACAGCGGGAGGATCGAGGTCGCGATGCCGAGGAAGCTGATGGCGAGCGTGTTCAGCAGCACCTGCCCGATCTGGGCCACCTGCGTCGGTGAGCTGACGAGGAGCTCGAACCACTGCAGTCCGACGAACTCGCTGCCGGCGAGCCCGAGGGCCGGCCGGTAGTCGAACAGCGAATAGATCCAGCCGTAGAGCGGGAAGTAGGAGAAGAGGAAGACCAGCACCAGGAAGGGCAGGATGCACAGGAACATCCCCATCGAACGGCGGCCGCCGGCCTGCTGTCGCTGGCGGCGCCCACGGCGTCGGCGCGAGGTGGGCGAGTCCTTGATCACCACGGATTGGACCGCGGTCGTGTTCCCGATCGTCAAGGTCATGAGTGAACCTCCGCGTTCTCGTTGGCGGCTTCCCGTGGCTCGTACGCCACGTCCGTGAACAGCGCCGCTGTGCTCGCCGCGCGCAGACCGACCGTGCGCCCCACGAACCCACCGGCGACCTCGGTCGACAGATACCGTCCGTCCAGGCGCGCGAGTTCCCGCTCCCCGTCGGCGTCGGCGATGGCGAAGACGAGGTCGTCCGGGCCCCCGGACGTCGCTGGTCGGGATTCGATGATCAGCGACCGCGCACCGGACGCCGCGGTGCGGTCGTCGTCGATGGTGCGGGTCAGCCCGCCGATGTGAAGTGCGGCCCGCGCGCGACCGGAGTCGATGCGGACCTCGCCCCAGTGCCGATCGTCCATGCGCACGCGCACCGCGGCCGCCTCGGAGGCCTCGGTCGTCGCCGAGAATCGCCAGTGCGCGTCGAGGGTGCGGGTCGCGAGCATCGACGGTGCCCCGTTGGGCGCGTCATCCTCGACGGCGATCCGGATGCCGCCCGGTGTGCTCTCGGCGATCTCGGCGGGGGCGAAGCCCGGAGAGGTCCATCGGGGGTGCAGCGGTCCGTCGAAGCGGTCGGTGAACCCGGTCGGTGCGGGGGTGAAGGTGAAGCGGTCCGGGACGACCACAGGCCAGTCGTCGACCCAGTCGATGCCGGCGAGGAACGTCTCACGACCGTTCACGTGGAACTGAGGGGTGGCTCCGCGCGGACGGACGCCGAGATAGACCATCGCCCAGGAGCCGTCGAGGCGCTCGATCAGGTCGGCATGGCCGGCGTTCTGCACCGGGAAGGTGGTGCTGCGGCGGGTGAAGATCGGATTGTGCGGATGAAGTTCGAACGGTCCCGTCGGGGTCTTCGCCCTGGCGATGCCCACCGTGTGCCCGCGCTCCGTGCCGCCCTCGGCGTAGAGCAGGTACCACCAGTCGCCGCGCCGGAAGACATGCGGAGCTTCGGGGTACGCCAGTCCGGTGCCGCGCGAGACGGTCCGCGGCTCGTCGAGCACTGTGCCCGTCTCCAGGTCCACTCGCACCTGGGCGATTCCCGGAGCCGATGACATGTTCGAGCTGAACGTCATGTAACAGGTGCCCTCGTCGTCCCAGGCGAGGTCGGGATCGATGCCGACGGCGCCCTCGATCACGATGCCCGGCGACCACGGACCCTCGATGCTCGGGGCCGAGGTGACCAGCTGGCCGACCTTTCCTGAGACGTTCGTGGTGATCATCCAGAATCGTCCGGCGTGATGACGAAGCGTCGGCGCGTACACGCCTCCACCGGGTCCGGCGATGCCCGGGCGCAGGTTCTCATCACCGTCGAGGGCGTGACCCACCTGCTCCCACGTGGTGAGATCCGTGCTCCGCCAGAGGGGAACACCCGGCGAATACTCGAACGATGAGTGCGCGAGGTAGTACGTGTCTCCGGCCCGGCAGATCGTCGGGTCCGGGTGGAACCCGGGGACTACAGGATGCTCCGCGGAGTTCACGGCATCGGTCATCGGGGCTCCACTCGCCTTTGGGTTGGATCGCTCGCGCGCCCCTGTCGATCCTCGGGTGAGATCTGTCGAAACGCTTCGACTTAGAGAGTAAAGCGGAACCGCCGCAAGCACAAGGCCGAAAATCGAAACGCTTCGCCTTGCCAAAAAATCTTGCGCTAATGTGACGCCGGTGACCTTCACTGATCTCCCCCTCGACCAGCTCCGCTCCTTCCGCCCCGATGTGGCCGAACCCGCGGATTTCGATGACTTCTGGGCGCGCACCCTCACGGAATCGAGAGCGCTCGCGACCGCACCGCAGCTGCAGGCGGTGACGACTCCGATCACGCAGCTGATCGTCGAGGACCTCACGTTCAGCGGCTTCGGTGGCGAACCGATCCGCGCATGGATCACCCGCCCGCACTCGGATTCCCCCCTGCCGACGGTCGTCGAGTACATCGGCTACAACGGAGGTCGCGGCGTTCCGGGCGAACGTCTGCAGTGGGCGGCGGCCGGCTACGTGCACGTGCTGATGGACACCCGGGGCCAGGGCAGCGGATGGGGCACCGGGGGCGACACCCCCGACCCGCACGGCTCGGACGGCTCGGTTCCCGGGTTCATGACCCGCGGCATCCGCAGCCCCGAGACCTACTTCTACCGCCGCGTGTTCACCGACGCCGCGCTGCTGATCGACGCGGTGGCGCAGCTGCCAGCCGTCGATGCGAGCCGGATCAGCGTCACCGGTGGCAGCCAGGGCGGTGGGATCAGCCTGGCCGCCGCCGCACTGCATCCCGGTGTCGTCGCGGCGATGCCCGACGTCCCGTTCCTCTGCCACTTCCGCCGTTCGGTGGAGCTGACGCCGGAGCATCCCTTCAAAGAGATCGAGCGCTACCTCGCCGTGCACCGCGGAGTGACGAACGAGGTCTTCGGCACCCTGTCGTACTTCGACGGGGTGAACTTCGCCCGCCGCATCTCGGCGCCGGTGCTGTTCTCCGTCGCGCTGATGGATGCCGTCGTACTGCCCTCGAGCGTGTTCGCGGCGTTCAATCACTGCGGCTCTGCGGATGCCGAGATCGAGGTCTACGAGTTCAACGGCCATGAAGGCGGCCAGACCGTGCAGTGGCTGCGCCAGGCGGAGTGGCTCGCCTCGCGCGCCTGATCACGTCGGTGGTCGCTTGTCACGACTCGACTCTTGTGCGATTCGAAGCGCTTCGATAAAGTCGCGGCGGACCGTGCGGTCCGCCATCGACACGAAGGAGTGCGAATGTTGCAGGTCAGGATGAGAACCACGACGGCGATCCTCGCCGCGGGGGCGATGATCGCCGCGGGGGCGGTGGTGGCGAGCGGGCCCGCTTCTGCGAGCACGCCGGAACAGACCGGTCCCGAATACGACTGGTCGAACGTCGAGATATCCGGCGGCGGATACGTGCCAGGCATCATCTACAACCCCACCGAAGAGGGGCTGGTGTACGCGCGCACCGACATCGGCGGCGCGTACCGGCTCGATCGGGAGGCCGACCGCTGGGTGCCCCTCCTCGACCACGTCGGCTGGGACGACTGGAACTGGCTCGGCGTGCTGAGCCTCGCCACCGACCCGGTCGACACCGCACGGGTGTATGCCGCGGTCGGCATGTACACGAACGACTGGGACCCGAACAACGGCGCTGTGCTTCGGTCCTCCGACGCCGGGGAGACCTGGCAGGCGACGCCGCTGCCCTTCAAGGTCGGCGGCAACATGCCGGGGCGCGGAATCAGCGAACGCCTGCAGATCGACCCGAACGACAACGACGTGCTCTATTTCGGCGCCGAACAGCGACAGGGACTCTGGCGCTCGACCGATGCCGGCGTGAGCTTCCAGCGCGTGGAGAGCTTCCCGAACGTGGGCGATTTCGCACCCGATCCCGCCTCCGAGAACTCGTACCTCACCTCCGAGCTCGGCGTGCTGTGGACCGCGTTCGACGCGGCGTCCTCCCCCGCGGGCACCGCGACCTCGACGATCTTCACGGCTGTCGCCGACAAGGAGCACATCCTCTACCGCTCCGACGACGCCGGCGCGACCTGGGCCGAGGTCGAGGGCGCCCCGACCGGGTTCCTCCCCCAGCGCGGCGTGATCGACGAGAGCGGTCGATTCCTGTACATCACGACCACCGACACCAGCGGTCCCTACGACGGGTCCGACGGCGAGGTATGGCGATACGGGATCGATACCGGCACGTGGACGGACATCACGCCCACGCAGCGTCCGGCCGGCGGCGACTTCGGCTTCGGCGGCCTGACCGTCGACCAGAACGACCCGGACACGATCATGGTTGCATCGCAGATCCAGTGGTGGCCCGACATCCTGATCTTCCGCAGCACGGATCGCGGCGAGACCTGGTCGCCGATCTGGGACTACGTCACCGGCAGCGACGGCGCCGTCTCGCTCGATCGCCGCTATGAGCAGTCCATCGACGGCGTGCCGTGGCTCGCGTTCGGCAAAGAGGTCGGCGAACCGGTCCCGGGGAGCGAGCCGACGCCGAAGCTGGGCTGGATGGTGTCGTCCCTCGAAATCGACCCGCACAACTCCGACGAGCTCATGTACGGCACCGGCGCGACGATCTACCGCGCCGACGACCTCACCGCCTGGGATGAGCCCGGCGGTCGGATCCACCTCGCTCCATCCGCCGACGGCATCGAGGAGACGTCCATCCAGGGGCTCGCCGCCCCGCTCGGCGACGTCGACCTCGTCTCGGCGATGGGCGACCTCGGCGGCTTCGTGCACGACGACATCGACACCATCACGAACACGTTCCAAGCCCCGTATTTCGGGGGCGGGACGTCTGTGGACGCGGCGGGTCTGGCCGACGGCGTCATCGCCCGTGCCGGCACCGACGGCACCGGCGCCCACCTCGCCGCGTTCTCGAGCGACGGCGGCGACACCTGGTTCTCCTCTCCCGCGGTCCCCGGCTCGACCGGCGGCGGCAGCGTGGCGGTGACGGCCGATGGCGGCGGAGCAGTCTGGGCGCCGGCGAGTGCCGCACCGCAGGTCACCCGGGATGCCGGCGCGACCTGGGTCCCGGTCGCGGGGCTGCCTGCCGGAGCGAGGGTCGAAGCGGATCGCGTCGATCGCGACATCGTCTACGGTTTCGCAGCGGGCACGTTCTACCGCTCCGAGGATGGCGGATCGAGCTTCGCGGCCGTGAACGCGGGGACCCTCCCCGCCGAGGGCAACGTGCGCTTGGGCGCGATGCCGGGGCACATCGGAGATGTCTGGCTGGCCGGCGGAGATCCGGACGGCGCCTACGGCATGTGGCGTTCGACGGACCGCGGCGGCACCTGGCAACAGGTCGATGGATTCGACGGGGCGGACACAATCGGCTTCGGCAAGGCCGCACCGGGCGAGACACGTCCCGCGATCTACTCCGCCGCGCGCCGAGACGGCGTGCGCGGCGTCTTCCGGTCGACCGACGGTGGCGACACCTGGATCCGCATCAACGACGACGACCACCAGTGGGGTTATCTCGGCGCCGACATCGAAGGGGATCCCGACGTGTTCGGCCGGGTCTACGTCGCGACGAACGGCCGAGGCATCGTGGTCGGGAATGACGCAGCGGCCACCGAGCCCGCCCCGTGGAGCTCCTCGGCGACGTACGCCGAGGGAGACCTAGTCTCCTTCGACGGTTCGACGTGGCTCGCCTCATGGTGGAGCCGCAAGGACGTGCCCGGCGCGAAGCGGGGCCCCTGGCAGGAGATCGTCACGGCGCCGACAGGCGTCGCGAAGTGGACCCTGACGCGCACCTTCGTGGCAGGCGACATCGCCGAGCACGACGGCCACCTCTGGCGCGCCAAGTGGTGGTCGCGCGGAGACCTGCCTGGTGCGAAGCGCAGCGCGTGGGAGCGCATCGGCTGATCCCCTGACGCGCCGTCCGGCCTCGAGCCGGACGGCGCGTCAGACGGCGATGTGCCTCAGACGGCGATGTGCCGCTCGGCGACGCCGTTGTAGGCGGAGAGCGGGCGGATGAGGGCGTTCGCCCCGGCCTGCTCGATGATGTGCGCGGTCCACCCGGTCACCCGCGCCGCGACGAACAGCGGAGTGAAGGTGAGGGTGTCGAAGCCGATCAGGTTGTACGCGGGACCCGACGGATAGTCGAGGTTCGGGTAGATCCCCTTGCGGGCGACGAACTCCTGCTCGAGCGCGGCGTAGAGGTCGGCGACGTCGGTGCGACCGTAGTGATCGACGAGGGTGTCCAGTGCCGCCTTCATCGTGGGGACGCGCGAGTCCCCGCTCTTGTAGACCCGGTGCCCGAAGCCCATGATCTTGCGCTTGGCGGCGAGGGCCTCATCGAGCCACGGCTTGACGTTCTCGGCCGTGCCGATCTCGTCGAAGATGTGCAGCACGGCCTCGTTAGCGCCGCCGTGCAGCGGACCCTTGAGCGCGCCGATCGCACCGACGACCGCGGAGTACAGGTCGCTCAGCGTCGAGGTGATCACGCGAGCGGTGAACGTCGACGCGTTGAAGGAGTGCTCCGCGTACAGGATCATCGACCGGTTGAACGCGTCGACGACGACCGGATCCGGCAGCTCGCCGAAGGTCATCCAGAGGAAGTTCGCGGAATAGTCGAGATCGTCGCGCGGAGCGATCGGCTCCTGCCCGCGGCGGCGGCGCTGACCGTAGGCGACGATTGCGGGCAGGGCGGCGAACAGGCGGATGCTGCGCGCCAGGTTGTCCTCGGGGCTCCCTCCGGCGTCGAGCACGGATCCGCCCGCTGCCGGGTCGGTCGCGCCGAGGAGGCTGACCGCGGTGCGGACCTCATCCATCGGATGCGCCTCGAGCGGAACGAGATCGATCGCGGCCTTGACGTTGTCGGCGAGCGCGCGGTGGGCGCGCTCCTCCGCACGGAACGCCGCCAGCTGCGCGGCGTCCGGGAGCTCCCCATGCCACAGCAGGTACGCCACGGCCTCGAACGGCTGCGTCGCAGCCAGCTCCTGCACCGGGTAACCGCGGTACAGCAGACTGTTCGTGTCGGGGTTGACCTTCGAGATCGCCGTCGTGTCCACGACGACGCCGGCGAGGCCCTTCTTGATGTCGGGATCGGTCATTGCCTGCTCCTTTTGCTACTCCCGGTCGTTGAGCGAGCGAAGCGAGTCGAAACGCGTTTCGTCTCGTCGCTGCGCTCCTTGCTCAACGGCCGGAGGTGTCGATGGTGAAGTTGAAGACGCCGGAGTCGAAATGGTTGTACGACTCGTAGTCGATGAGGTCGTAGAGATCGGCGCGGTGCTGCATCTCGCCGAGCCTGCTGGTCAGATGCCCGTCGTCGTTCAGCGTATCGAGTGCCCGCCCGGCCGCCCCCATCGCGATGCGCAGCAGCGAAACCGGCCAGATGACGATGCTGACGCCGGCGTCCTGCAGCTGCGCCGTGGAGAACAGCTCGCTCTTGCCGAACTCGGTCATGTTCGCGAGGATCGGCACGTCCAGAGCCTTCGCCATCGCCTCGAACTCGGCGAGGTCACGCATCGCCTCCGGGAAGATCGCATCGGCGCCGGCATCCACCAGTGCCTTCGCACGGTCGATCGCGGCATCCAGCCCTTCGACGCCACGGATGTCCGTGCGCGCCATGATGAGGAAGTTCGAGTCCCTTCGGGCGTCGGCCGCCGCGCGGATGCGCTTGACCGCCGTGTCCTCGTCGACGACGCTCTTGCCGTCGAGATGACCGCAGCGCTTCGGGTTGACCTGGTCCTCGATGTGGGCGCCGGCGAGGCCGGCATCCTCGAGCTCCTGGATCGTCCGGGCGACGTTCATCGGCTCGCCGAATCCGGTGTCGGCATCGACGATGGCCGGGAGGTCCGTCATCCGGGCGATCTGCTTCGCGCGTCCGGCGACCTCGGTGAGGGTGGTCAGGCCGATGTCGGGCAGGCCGAGGTCGGCGGCGAGCACCGCACCCGAGATGTAGACCCCGTCGAAGCCCTTCTGCTCGATGAGGCGCGCAGAGAGCGGGTTGAAAGCGCCGGGGAACTGTAGCAGTTCCCCGCCGGCGAGCCGCTCTCGGAACAGCCGCCGCTTCTCCGCGGGTGTGACGGTGGAGTACAGCATCAGAACAGCCCCTTCGGAGCATCCGCTGCCTCGAGCAGGCCGGGCTTCGCGATGATCGACAGCTCGCCGACCTCGGCGACCGTGAGCTCGGGCAGACGCTGCACGAGCGCGAGGAAGCGCTCGATCTCGGCCGGCTCGAGCACCGGCTCTGCCAGCAGCCGGAACTTCGCGACGTAGTTCTCGCGCACGAACGGCCGAGCCCCCAGCGGGTGGGCGTCCGCGACCGCGATCTCGTCGACCACGGTGGTGCCATCGGTGAGGCGGATCTCGACGCGGCCGCCGAACGCCTTCTCGTCGGGGTCTTCGGAGTGGTACCGACGCGTCCACTCGGCATCCTCTGCCGTGGTGATCTTGTGCCACAGTGCGACGGTGTCTTCCCGGCCGGCCCGCTCCGGGGTGTACGAGTCGACGTGGTGCCAGCCGCCGTCCTGCAGGGCGACCGCGAAGATGTACGGCACCGAGTGGTCGAGGGTCTCGCGCGACGCGGTCGGATCGTACTTCTGCGGGTCGTTCGCGCCGGAGCCGATCACGTTGTGGGTGTGGTGGCTGGTGTGGATGACGATGGCCTCGACGTTCGCCGGGTCCCGCAGTGCCGGGTTCTCGATGCCGAGCTTGCGTGCGAGGTCGATCAGCGCCTGCGCCTGGTACTCGGCCGAGTGCTCTTTCGTGTACGAGTCGAGGATCGCGCGCTTCGGCTCGCCGGGGGCGGGCAGTGGCACCTGGTAAGACGCATCCTTGCCGTCGAGCATCCAGGCGATCACGCCGTCCTCGCCTTCATAGATCGGAGACGGCGAAGTCTGTCCGCGCATGGCCCGATCCACAGCTTCGACCGCCATCTTGCCGGCGAACGCCGGAGCGTGCGCCTTCCACGTGGAGATCTCGCCCTTGCGGCTCTGCCGAGTGGCGGTGGTGGTGTGCAGCCCCTGACCGACCGCCTGGTAGATGGTCTCCACGTCGAGTCCGAGCAGGGTGCCGATGCCGGCGGCGGCCGAGGGGCCGAGGTGTGCGACGTGGTCGATCTTGTGCTTGTGCAGGCAGATGGCGCGCACCAGGTCCATCTGGATCTCGTACCCGGTCGCGATGCCGCGCACCAGGGCCCGGCCGTCTGCCCCGACGTGCTGGGCCACCGCGAGGATCGGCGGGATGTTGTCACCGGGGTGCGAGTACTCGGCCGCGAGGAACGTGTCGTGGTAGTCGAGCTCACGCACCGCGACGCCGTTCACCCAGGCCGCCCACTCGGGGCTGGTCCGGTCGTCGAGCGCGGCTCCGAACACGGTCGCGCCGGCCCCGCCCCTCGACACCGGGTGGCTGAACGCCTGCGCGCGGGCGGCGTTGATCGGGGCGCGGGTGAGGGATGCCGCGGCGACCGAGGCGTTGTCGATGATCCGGTTGATGATCATGTCGACGACGTCCTGCTCGACCTCGACCTGGTCGGCGGCGACCTCGGCGATCTTCCAGGCGAGCTGGTCTTCTCGCTCGAGCGTCTCGGAGCTGGGGTAGACGCGGACGTGGTGGTTGATGGTCATGCTGATCCTTCCGGAAGGGATTCGAGGATGCTCGTGAGCGCGTTGTGCAGGTGCACGTGCGTGGCGTGGGCGGCGAGATCGCCGTCGCGAGCGGCGAGCGCCTCGGCGATGGTGCGATGCTCGGAGGCGGAGGCTGCGAGTCGCGCCGGCTTGTCGCGGGCCATGCGTCGCACCCGCACCAGGTGGGTGCGCACCGTGCGCAGTGCCGAAGATATGTAGTCATTGGCGACGGCCGCGTCCAGTGCGGCGTCGAAGCGTGCGATGAGCGCGTAATACGCATCCCGGCCCTCTGCGGCGGTGAGATCGACGTGCGCGAACTCGCCGGCGAGGTCCTGGAACAAGGCGGCGTCGCCACGGGCGGCCGCGAGCCGAGCAGAGGTCTCCTCGAGCGCCCGGCGGATCTCGAAGAGGGCGCGGATGTCGTCGGCATCCAGATCCGCCACGACCGTCACGCGCGGCGACTGCTGCACGACGAGGCCGTCGGCGGCGAGCCGACGGAGGGCCTCGCGCATCGGCGTGCGGCTGATACCGAGGCGTGCCGCCTGTTCGACCTCTCCGAGCACCAGCCCCGACGGCAGGGCGCCCGACTGGATGCCGTCCAGCAGATCGGCATAGGCGCGATCGCTCGCCGTGGTGCGATCGGCGGCGAGAGTCATGAGATTAGTGTATACATAAACAGCTCGCTACGGCATCCGCGCATCCAATGCTGGACCCCTGGTATACATTCGTCGATCTGTCAGGCCGTCACGGCAGCAGGGGCGATCCCCGCGCCTGCACCAGCGCTCAGCGCTCAGCGATGCTCTCCGCCACAACTTCGGGAATCGGCTCGACGAACTCGGGGGCCACCGGCTCCCCCAGCTTCACCACCACGACCCCGACGAGCACCAGAGCCCCGCCGAACGCCTGCAGCAGGTTGGGCAGCTGACCGAGCAGCAGCCAGCCGAACAACAGCGCGGCGACCACCTCGGCGAGCGCGACGAACGAGGCGAGGCGAGACCCGAGCATCCGCGTCGAGGCGATGCCGAGCAGATACGCGACCGCCGTCGCCAGAATGCCGATCGCGAGCACGGGAACGAACCACGGCACCGTGCCGAAGCGGTACGCGATGTCCTGCGTGGTCCACGCGAGCGGCAGTACGCCGATGGCTCCCGCAATGGTGAGCCCGATGGCTCCCAGCAACAGACCGAGACCCGCCATCGCGACAGGGGGCACGCCGGTGTCGGCCCGCCCGGAGAGCACGAAGTACATCGCAGCGCCGACCATGGCGCCCAGCGCCCAGAGGATGCCGCCGCCGTTGACCTGTGCACCGGTGAGGATGTCGAGCATGAGCACGAGACCGACGAAAGCGATGGCGGCGCCGAAGACGCTGCGACGACTGGGGCGCTCACCGCGGCGCAGCCAGAGCCAGAGGACCACGGCGACGGGTGCCGTGTACTCGATGAGGAGCGCCAGCCCGACGTCCATCACGGCCACGGCCTGGAAGTAGCAGACCTGAGTCGCGGCGACCGCGAGCAATCCGTAGGCGGCGATCATTCCGGCATTGCGCCGAAGGACGCCCCATCGGCCGCGCATGGCGATGAGTGTCGGCACGAGGAGAACAAGGGCGGCCACCCAGACCCGCGCAGTGACCGCGGCCCCTGGTGTCCATCCCGCGTCGATCAGACCACGCGCCCACCCTCCCGACATTCCGAAGGCGAACGCGGCGCCGATCGCCAACGGCAGGCCGAGACGCACCCCTCGCGCCTTGTCATTTGCCATTGCGTCCATGACATGTGACGTTACGCTCCGCCGATGTAACATGTCAATATGCTCTTCACCGATGACACCGCGGAAGGCCTGCGCGCGGCCGTCTGGCTGGTGAACTCCGCAGAGGATCCGGACACGCTCGACAGCCTCGACGACGAGGGCGCCTTCCTCTCGATGTTCCCGTACAACGGCCGACTGGACCGCGATGCGGAAGAGCTCGCCTCATTGCGCGCGCTCCGCCCCCGCCTGCGCGCCATGCTGCTCGCCCCGCGCGACGAGATGGCGGCGCACGTCAACGCCGCGCTCGGGGAGTCGAATCTCGCCCCCCAGCTCGTCAGGCATGTCAACGCCGACTGGCACCTGCACGCGGTCGCCGACGAGCAGCCGCTCGCCGAGCGCGTGCTCATCGAGACCACCATGGCGCTGATCGACGTCATCCGCGCCGATGAGGGGTCGCGCATCTCCGTCTGCGACGACGACACGTGCAATGCCCTCGCCCTCGACCTCTCCCGCAACCGCTCGAAACGCTACTGCTCGGCCACCTGCGCGAATCGAAACGCCGTCGCGGCGTACCGTGCGCGGCGCGCTGGCGACGACTGAGGTCCTGCCCGCCGCGCGTCAGCGGGCGTCGCGGGCGAGCGCGGCCTCCCGCCAGGCGTCGGCGATGATCTCGGACCCGAGCCTGGTCGGGTGCACGCCGTCGGGCGCGAGGTCGGCGATCGGATGCTCGGATGCCGCCGCCGTGAAGATGTCGTGCAGCGGCACCAGCTCCGCGCCGAACTCTGCCGCGAGCGAGCGGACCACGGCGCGCTTCTCATCGAGATCGGGCAGCCATTCCTGCTGCTCGGCGAGAACCGGCAGGAAGAACGGCTCCATGAGGATGAGCCGCGGTCGGTGCGCCTCGACCACTTGAGTGAGCAGCGCACGCAACGTCGACTCGAAATCGGCTGCGGACGTCGGGTCGCCACTGTCGAAGCGCCGCCACATGTCGTTCACACCCACGTACACGGTCAGCAGGTCGGGCCCTGTCGGCATCAGCTCGGCGTCCCACCGTGCGGCGAGATCCTTCGCCCGATTGCCGCTGATCCCGAGGTTTCGCACGGTCGCGCCCTGGGCGGCGAACCCGTCAGCGAGCAACGAGACGTAGCCGTCGCCCAGCGAGGCCGGGTCCGCGCGATCGCGTCCGGCATCCGTGATCGAGTCCCCGATGAAGACGATGCGGTCGAGGTGATCCATGAGTGCTCCTTCGTCGAACTCCGATCACCCTATCGGAAGACTCACCCCTCCCCCACGACCCCCTCGAACAGTCCGACGTGGTTGCCGTCGGGGTCGACGATCACCGCCCAGGAGCTGTTCTCGTCGATCGGCTGCTTCTCCATCGCGACAGAGCCTCCCGCGGCGAGCGCCGCCGCGACTGTGTCGTCGATGGAGTCGACCTCGACGTATGAGCGCGGATGCGTGAAGTCGTCGCTGCGCGGCGCGAGCCCGCCGCCGGAGATGCCGTTCGGGGCTCGCCACATCGGATAGCCCTCGAACCCGGGCATCTCCGCGATATCCCAGCCGAACAGGCCCGAATAGAACGACTTCGCCCTCTCCATGTCGCCCACCGGGATGTCGATGTGCGTGATGTCGCCGTGCGCCATGATGCTCCCTTCCACCGAGTTCTCGTCGAGTCCCCGTCGAACCGACGAGAACAGTCTCGTCCCCTCGACAGGGCCCGACAAGAGCCTCCGCTCGGCTTCACGGAAACGCGGATCTCAGGCGGAGACGTGCCCGACCACACCCTTGCGCAGCAGGGCGTTGCCGTACTTGCGGGTCTCGCCGGTGCGCACCATCAGATACGCCTCGCGGGCCACCTCGTAGTACGCGAAACGCTCGACGAAGCGGGTGGTGTCCAGCGTCGTGCCGGCGGCATCCATCAGCTCGCTCTGCACGTCGAGCACCTCGCCGTCGGCCGATGTCATCAGGTCGATGCCGGGCGCGTCATCCAGCGGAATCACGGTGCGGATCGCGGCGAGTACCTCGGGGGTGGTCGTGCCGGGCAGGTCGATCACGTGGCGCCCCAGCGCCCACGCCGGGAAGTGCGCGTCGGCGATGACGACCGAGTCGGAGTGACCCATCCGATCGAGGTGCAGCAGCAGCTCTCCGGTGAGCAGCGGGTGGATGCCTTCCAGCACGTGTTTCTCCTTCAGATCGTTGCGACGGAAGCCTGGATGAGGCCTTCGGCGGCGAGGTTCTGCCAGAGTGCTTCGGGAATCTCCAGGGCAGCGTAGTCGGCGTTCTGCTGCAGCTGCGCCGGGCGGCTGCCGCCCACGACCACGGAGCGCACCTCGGGAGCCTGGAGCGGGAACTGGATGGCGGCCGCCGGAAGCGGCACGTCGTGGTCGTCGCAGACGGCGGCGATCCGGACGAGCCGTTCCCACAGCGCATCCGGCAACTGCCCGTATTCGTAACGCCCGTCGCGCCGCGGCGCGCTGGATGCCAGCAGGCCCGAGTTGAAGACGGATGCCGCGACGATGCCGGTTCCGGTCTCCCGGCACGCCGGCAGCACGTCGGCCGCCGCGGGCTGCTCGAGCAACGTGTACCTCCCGGCGACCATGATGAGGTCGAGGTCGGCCCCGCGCACGGCGGCAGCGAGAGCATCCGACACCATCGAGCCGATGCCGATCATGGGGGCCTCCCCCTCCTCGCGGAGCTGCTCGAGCGCGGGCAGCGCCTCGGCAAGTGCAAGTTCGAGATCGTGCCGTTCCGGGTCGTGCAGGTAGACGAGGTCGATGCGCTCGATGCCGAGCCGCTCGCGCGATTCCTCGAGGCTGGTGCGAACGCCCGCCTCCGAGAAGTCCCAGACGCGCCGGAGATCGGCAGGCACGTGGAAATCATTGGCCGTGTCGAGCCCGCCGTCGTGGTCGGGGTTCGGCCGCAGGAGGCGGCCGACCTTGGTCGAGAGCACGTACTCGTCGCGCGGCTTCGTCTGCAGGAACGCACCGAGGCGCCGTTCGGAGAGCCCGAGGCCGTAGTGCGGCGCGGTGTCGAAGTAGCGGATGCCGCTCTCCCACGCGGCATCCAGCACCGCCCAGGATTCATCGTCGGTGAGTTCGCGGAAGAGGTTGCCGACGTTGGCGGCACCGTAGCCGAGGCGGGGGAAGCCCGTGCGGAGATCAGGCGACGACGACATGCTCGCCCTTCCAGGTGTAGGCCGCGATGCTGGACGCTTTCATCTCCATGCTCGTTCCTGGCGCCGTCGGCACCATGTAGGAACCGCCCTGGATGTTCGTCGGCACGACGAAGTGCTCGTGCAGGTGGTCCACGTATTCGATCATGCGGCCGTCACGGCTGCCGCTCACCGCCACGAAGTCGAACATCGACAGGTGCTGCACGGCCTCGCAGAGGCCGACGCCGCCGGCGTGCGGACAGACCGGAACTCCGAACTTCGCGGCGAGAAGCAGGTTGGCGATGTTCTCGTTGACGCCGCCGACGCGGACGGCGTCGATCTGCATCACCGCGATGGCATCCGCCTGCAGCAGCTGTTTGAAGATCATCCGGTTCTGCGCGTGCTCACCGGTGGCCACGCGGATGGGCGCCACGCCGCGGGCGATCTCGGCGTGCCCGAGGATATCGTCGGGGCTGGTGGGCTCCTCGATCCACGCGGGGTGGAACTCGGCGAGCGCGTTCACCCACTCGATCGCCTCGGAGACCTCCCAGCGCTGGTTGGCGTCGATCGCGATCGGGAAGTCGGGGCCGCACACCTCGCGTGCCTTGCGGAAGCGACGGATGTCGTCATCCAGATCGGCGCCGACCTTGAGCTTGATCTGAGTGAAGCCGTCGGCCATCGCCTCTCGGGCGAGGCGCTCCAGCTTCTCGTCGGAGTAGCCGAGCCAGCCGGGGCTGGTCGTATATCCGGGGTACCCGGTGGCCAGCAGCTCCTGCTCGCGAGCGGCCCGCCCGGGTTCCGCGTCCCGCAGGATCTTCAGGGCGTCCTCGCGAGTGAGCGCGTTGGTGAGGTATCGGAAGTCCACGAGATCGACGAGCTCTTCCGGCGTCATCCTCGCCAGGAGCTGCCAGAGCGGGAGCCCGGCGCGCTTCGCCTTGATGTCCCACAGCGCGTTGATCACCGCACCGATCGCCATGTGCATGACGCCCTTCTCCGGGCCGAGCCAGCGCAGCTGCGAGTCGCCGATGATCTCGCGGAACGTGCCGCCCATGTCATCGATGAGCGGCTCGAGCTCGCGCCCGACGAGGTGACCGGCGAGCGCGTCGATCGCGGCGACCTGCACGTCGTTGCCGCGGCCGATCGTGAACACGAAGGCATGACCCTCGATATCGTCCCCGGCGTCGGTGCGCACGATCACGTAGGCAGCCGAGTAGTCGGGGTCGGGGTTCATCGCGTCCGAGCCGTCGAGACTGAGCGACGTCGGAAAACGGATGTCGGTGGTGTCGAGTGCGACGATACGGCTCACGGGTTCCTCTCCCTGGCATGAGCGAATGACTCATGCGGATCTCTTGGAGTGTAAACATCGGATGTCTATACTGTCAACGAGGGCGGCTGAGAAAGCGACCCACCGATCGAATCATCCAGACGAAGCAGGAGAACCATGAAGTTCGCACGGCTTGGCGACCCGGGGACCGAGATCCCCGTTCTCGTAGAGGGCGACCACTACCTCGACCTTCGGGCCGTGACATCCGATGTGAACGGTGATTTTCTCGCCGGTGACTTCCGTGCGCGCATCGCGGCGGCCCGGGAGGCGGACCAGCTCCCCGTGCTCGAGGATGCGGCGGCGATGCGTATCGGCGCGCCGATCGCCCGCCCGAGCGCGGTCATCTGCATCGGCATGAACTACGCGGCGCACGCCGCAGAGTCAGGCTCAGAGCCCCCGACCATCCCGATCGTGTTCCTGAAGACGCCGAACACCGTGGTCGGCCCGAACGACACCGTGATGATCCCCCGTGGCAGCGAGAAGACCGACTGGGAGGTCGAGCTCGGCATCGTCATCGGACGCCGAGCGGCCTACCTCGACTCCCCCGAGGAGTCGCTCGACCATGTCGCCGGATTCGTCGTCGCGAACGACGTGTCCGAGCGCGACTTCCAGATGGCCGTCTCCGGCGGTCAGTGGTCGAAGGGCAAGATCGCCTTCGGCTTCAATCCGACCGGCCCGTGGCTGGTCACCCGCGACGAGGTCGACCACCAGGCGCTCGGGTTGCGCAGCTTCGTCAACGGCGAGCCGCGTCAGGACTCGAACACCGCCGACATGATCTTCTCGGTCGAGCACATCGTGCACCACCTCTCGCAGTACGTGACCCTCGAGCCGGGCGACCTGATCCTCACCGGAACACCGCAAGGCGTCGCCCTCTCCGGCAAGTACCCCTACATAGCACCCGGTGACATCGTCGAGGTGGAGATCGATGGACTGGGCCACCAGCGCCAGGAATTCGTCGCATGGGAGGCACGGAAATGACCCGCTCACTTGAGGGACTGGTGGCGATCGTCACCGGCGGCGCCTCCGGCATCGGCGCAGCCATCGCCGAACGACTGCACGCCGACGGTGCGCAGATCGCCGTGCTCGATCGCGACACGGCCGGCGCGGATGCCGCGTTCGCCGCCTTCACGGCCGATGTCTCGGACCGCGCGTCGGTGGATGCTGCGGTCGCCGCGGTGGCTGAGAAGTTCGGCCGCATCGACATCGTCGTGAACAACGCCGGCATCGGCGCCCAGGGCGATATCGCCGCGAACGACGATGACGAGTGGGCACGAGTGCTGTCGATCAACGTCACCGGAATCGCCCGTGTCACCGCGGCAGCGCTGCCATGGCTGCGGAAGTCTCCAGCGGCGGCAGTCTGCAACACGGCATCCATCGCCTCCACCACCGGGCTCCCGCAGCGCGCGCTCTACAGCGCGTCGAAGGGCGCGGTATCGGCCCTGACGCGGGCGATGGCCGCCGACCACCTCCGTGAGGGCATCCGCGTGAACGCCGTGAACCCGGGCACCGCCGACACCCCCTGGGTGCAGCGCCTGCTCGATTCGGCTGCGGACCCCGCCGCCGAACGTGCGGCACTCGAGGCGCGTCAGCCGCATGGCCGCCTCGTCTCCGCCGGCGAGGTCGCTGCAGCCGTGGCCTACCTCGTCAGCCCCGCGGCCGGATCGACGACCGGCACCTTCATCGAGGTCGACGGCGGCATGGCGCGGCTGCGGCTCCGCTCCGAGTAGCCTTCGACGCCGTCTCTTCCGCTCCCGTCGCGAAAATGCCCGGTATTCCGAACGGATACCGGGCATTCTTGCGACCGGAACACCGGAAGCCGGCGACGGGAGCACCAGCCACTGGCAGACCTCAGCCTTTGAGACCGGAGTGCGCGAGCCCTTCCACGAACTGACGCTGGGCCACGATGAACACGATCAGCATCGGCACCACCGTCATGGTCGCGGCGGCGAGCTGCGTGTTCCACATCTGTCCGCCATACGCATCCGTGAACCGGGTCAGTGCCTGCGGCAGCGTGAACAGCTCCGGCGACGTGAGGTACACCGTCGGTTCGAGATAGAGGTTCCACGACGAGAGGAAGGTGAGGATCGCGACCGCCGACAGCGCCGGCTTGGACAGCGGAAGACTGATCCGCCACCAGATCGCCGGCCTGCCCAACCCGTCGATGCGCGCCGCCTCCTCCAGCTCGACGGGCAGCGACAGGAAGAACTGCCGCATGATGAACGTCGCGAGGACGCACGGGGCGGCGAGCGCCGTCACCAGTATCAACGGCCAGTGGGTGTTGATCATCCCCCACTGCTTGAACATCTGGAACAGCGGCACGATCGTCACCTCGCCGGGCACGAGCAGACCGACCAGCACCACGAGGAACAGCGCATCCGCAAAGGGAAAGCGGATGCGGGCGAAGGCGTAGCCGGCGAGACTCGACACCGCCATCACGATCGCCGTGACGAGCACCGCGATGTACACGCTGTTGAAGTACTGCTGCGCGAACGGCTGGAAGGTGAATGCCTCGACATAGGCGGCGACCGTCGGGTTCTCCGCGAACAGCGCGGGCGGCGAGCGGAAGATCTCTGCCAGCGGCTTGAACGATGACGTGATCATCCAGATCGTCGGCACCGCGAACGGCACGGCGAGGACGATCAGCGCTGCGATGAGGATCACTCGGCGGATGCGGGATCCCTCACTCCTCATAGAACACCCACTTCCGGCGGAGCTGCCACTGCAGCATGGTCAGCAGCATCACGAAGGTCAGCAGCATCAGGGCGAGCGTCGACCCGTAGCCGATGTCGTTGAACTCGAACGCCTGCTGGAAGACGTAGTAGACGAGCACGGTGGTCGACAGACCGGGGCCGCCGCCGGTGAGTACCGCGACGTTGGCGAATGCCTGCAGCGATC
Source organism: Microbacterium sp. LWO13-1.2 (assembly GCF_038397725.1). Classification (NCBI taxonomy): domain Bacteria; kingdom Bacillati; phylum Actinomycetota; class Actinomycetes; order Micrococcales; family Microbacteriaceae; genus Microbacterium; species Microbacterium sp. LWO13-1.2. The sequence goes on along the minus strand of NZ_CP151634.1, from coordinate 1,425,730 downwards.
CGACGATGGTGATGACGGCGGTCAGCATGAGCGTCGGTGAGATCAGGGGCAGGGTGATCCGGAGGAAGATCCGCCCCGGTCCTGCACCGTCGATCCGGGCCGCCTCGTAGAGCTCCGACGGCACGCCTTGGAGCGCAGCGAGGAAGAGCACCATGTTCACCCCGACGCTGCGGATGACCTGGGTGACGATGACCGAGATCATCGCCGTGTCGCCGGAGAGCAACCAGTTCGGCCCGTCGATACCGAAGACCGCGAGGAGCGCGTTGATGCCCCCGTTGTCCTGCAGCAGGAATCCCCAGACCAGCGTCCACGCGACCACCGAGACGATCACGGGCGAGAAGAAGATCGTGCGGAAGATCGTCACGCCGCGGAAGCGGCGGTTGAGGAGAACCGCGAGGCCGAGGCCCGCCGCGATGTTGAGCACGACGATGCCGAGTGAGAACACCGCGGTCGCACCGAGCACCGCCGGTAACTGCGGGTCCGTCAGCAGAGCGGCGTAGTTGTCGCCGCCGACGAACGTGAGTTCTCCGCGGAAGATGTTCCACTCGTTGAGGCTGTACCAGATGCCCAGTCCCACGGGCACGAGCACGAACAGCACGACGCCGGCCAGTTGCGGCGCGATGAAGAGATAGCCGGTGAGGTGGTCGCGCCGCCGCATCGTCCAGAACGGGCGGTGCGGATCCCGGGGCGCCACCGCGCCCCGGGACTCGATCACCGTGTCGAGAGCGGTCACTTCGACAGCAGCGGCTCGATGGCTTCGCAGGTCGCAGCGAGCACGGCCTCGACGTCGGCATCCGCCGCCCACATCGCATCCAGAGCGGTCTTGCCCGCAGCCTTGATCTCCGCGGGTCCCGTGTGGTTGGGCAGCGTCACCGCGTCGGGCAGCTGGTCGATGACGACGCTCTCGAGCTGGTCGGCCGTGAGCTTCGGGTTGTTCGCGGCGAGCTGCTCACCGGTCAGCAGCGACTCACGGGGCGGCGGGAAGTACGCGGCGAGCTTCTCCGCGTTCTCCGGGTTCGTGAGGAATGCGAGGAAGTCTGTCGCCTCCTGCACGTGCGGGCTCGTGGCGAGCACGCCCACACCGGCCTGACCGATGACGGAGTATTCGCCCTCGGGCCCGTTCGGCAGCGGGATCACGTCGTACGCGAAGGATCCATCGAGCAGCGCCGCGCGCGACACCTGGGCGACAGTGAAGGCTGCGTCGCCGGCGAAGAAGTCCGCGGTGGTCCCCGGCCCTGGCATCGACTGATCGACGAAGGCCGCGTCGTGCAGGAACGTGAAGGCGTCCACCATCTCCGGACTGTCGAAGGTGCAGGTCTTGCCATCCGCGCTCCAGGCGCTGGCACCCCAGCCGGTCCACACCGTCGCGAGCTGGCCCCAGTTCGCGTAGTCGAAGTCGCGGATGACGAAACCGGCCTTGCCGGTGGCCTGGTGCACGGTGGCGCCGAGTTCGCTGATCTTCTCCCACGTGACGTCGCCGTCGATGGCGGCTCCGGCCTGTCCGAGGAGATCCTTGTTGACGTAGAGGGCGAAGGGCGAGTTCGAGAACGGGTAGGCGTACAGCTCATCGTCGACCGCGAACTCCGCGGTGACGCTGCCGACGAGATCGTCGTAGTTCCAGCCCTTGGTGGCCTTCAGAGCATCGGTCAGCGGCACGAGGGCGTCCGCCTCGATGAGGTCGCGAGACAGGTCACCCATCCAGGCCAGATCCGGCGCGTTGCCGCCGGCGATCTGCGTCGTGAGGGTGGTGTTGTAATCGGCGAAGGGCAGCGATTCGTACGTGATCTCGCCGATCTCCGGGTGGTCCGCCTTGTATGCCTCGGCGATCTCATCGAAGAGTGCGAGCTGATCCTCGTTCGACGTCCACACCGACATGCGCAGGTCCACGCTTCCCGGGGCGGCAGTGGTCTCGACGGGAGTCGGCGCGGCTGCCCCGCATCCCGCCAGTGCCAGGCCCAACGCGGCGATTGCGGTCGCCGCACCCAGCTTCTTTGCTGTTGACATCTTCCTTCTCTTCTCTAGTAGCCGATGATCTCGGGCCAGTGGATCTCGATGCCCGCCTCGACGAGGCGGGCCTGGAAAGCGATGACGAGTGCCCGGTCCGCCAGAACGGCGCCGGGATCGAGCGCGCCTTCCAGACAGAAGGCAGCGAGCTCGCCGGCCGACTCGCCGATGTTCCACTCGACGGGGTGCAGGCGATAGGCGCCGTTCGTGATGTGGGTGGTGCCGATGTTCTTCGCCGCCGGCAGGAAGTTGCGCAGCCGCACGGGAACGAGCGCGCCCAGGGGGATCTCGAACGGCGCGCACTCGACATCGATGTAGTTGTCACCACCTGTGGAGGGGTGGATGTCGATCCGGTACATGCCGACGCCGACGGAGTCGTCGAAGGTCGCGGGCCCGCCGTGTCCGCGGAGCGCCACCGAGATGTCCTGCTCAACGACCGTGCGTCGTGCGACGATCCGCCGTGACTCACGGATGTAGGGCGCCTGAGCGAATCCGTCTTCGGTACCGGCGACGTCTCCCCGCAGGCGGAGCCCCGGAAAACCGAAGCCGCCGTCGGGTCGCGGAGCCTCGGTCTGCAGCCAGTACACGTACGACCGCGCGAGTTCCTTGGCGCCGGCCAGGTGGTCCGCGGCATCCGCGGTGTCGATGACAGAGCCGTCGAGGTAGTCGAGCATCGGCCAGTTGGCCACGACCACGTCGCTGTCGAGGAAACCGGGGACGAAGTTCTCACGGGCGAGAATGCGACGGAACTCCCAGAGGTCTCGGTCTCCCGCGTCGGTTCTCTGATCGGATGCTCCGCGCTCGACGATCGGCGGGTTGACGTTCATGGTGCGCGTCACGGGTTCCAACGTGCGCGGATCCGGTGCGGTGAACGAGAGCAGCGGGGCGCCCCAGAACTCCGGATGGGCCGCCCGAAAACGGTCGTACTCCGCAGGTCGCTCGATCGTGTGATCGGCGCCCTCCTCGTGGTCGAACGCGAAGCACCAGGTGATCGCCTGCACGTTCTGCGGGTCGGACACCTCGGCGGCGTTCGGCTCCCCTGTCTCGGCGCGAGATTCGGCGCCGACGACGTACTCGGCATTGACGAGAGGGAGGAGATCACCGGTTTCGGTGGCGTCGAGGACGAAGGACGCGGTGATCTCGCGCCGCTGCCCGTCGTGCTCGACAAGGACCGACGTCACGAGGTCGCCATCGACGGTCGCCGCGACAGGCAGCGCCGGCTGCAGAACGGTGAGCAGCCCGCTGGCACGGTAGGGCGCGAGCAACGCATCGAGCACTGCGACCGCGACGCGCGGCTCGTGGCACAGCCGACTGACCCGACCGAGTCCGGGGTTCAGCTCCTTCGTCGAACGAGCGCGCTCGGTGAGCGGATAGTTCTGGCGGTAGTAGTCGCGGATGCCGTCGCGGAGCGCGCGATAGGACGCGGTGATCCCGAACTGCTCGACCCAGTACGACTCGTCAGGCGGAACGATCTGCGAGGTCAGCTGCCCTCCGAGCCAGGGGTACTGCTCGGTGAGGATCACCTGGCGACCCCGCCGGAGCGCGGCCAGCGCAGCCGCGACCCCGCCGAGTCCTCCGCCGACGATGAGAACGTCGGTCTGCAACGACGTCATCGACTCACCGCGTGAAGGGTCGCGCCGTCGACGATCTCGCCGGTCAACAGCACCTGCTTCTGCAGGTCACCGCGTTCGGCCACGTCGGTGAGGATGATGTCCTGGAGCAGCGACAGCGCCCGCGACGCGACGGCCTCGCGGCGCAGATCGAATCCGCTGAGCGGTGCGCCGTCGATGGCGTGACCGGCGACGTCGGCGAGCGCGACGTAGCTGAGGGCGGCATCCGGCGCCTCTGCGGCGAGCGCGGACGCTGCGGACTCGGCGAGGAACGCGTCCTCGGCGATCACGGCGGTGGAGTCCAGCTCGAGTACGCGACGAGCGATCGCCGCGCGATCGAGGCCGGTCACATCGATCGAGGTGACCGCGATGCGCAGCCCTGAGGCCGCCTGGGCGATTCCGGAACGGCGGTCGGCTGCGGCGGGGGCGACCGTGCCGTGGTGGAGGTAGACCGCGCGCTCGTGACCGAGAGCCGCGAGGCGGCGGATGATCTCGCCGGTGAGCGACAGGTAGTCGATTCCGACGTACGGCACATCCGGCTCATCCCGACGTCCGACGGCGACGAACGGGAAACCCTCGGCGACCAGTCGTGCGAGTTCTGCGCCATTCATCTGCTGCCCGAGGAGCAGGCAACCGTCGGCGAGGCGGAACCGGGTGTTCTTGTGGAACAGGCTGCGCGAGCCGTCGACGAGCGGAGAAGCCGTGAAGAAGAGGAGATCGCAGCTGAGCCGTTCAGCGGCGCGTTCGATGCCGTTGAGGAGCGGACCGTAGAAGTCCATGCTCTCGGCCGACAGTGCCGGCTCGTAGGTGAAGATGCCGAGGATCTTGTTGTCGAGTCCGGCGAGGCGACGCGCTGCGGGGTCGACGACGTAGGTCGTCTGCTCGATCGCTCGCAGCACCCGCTCACGAGTGGCCTCGGGGATGCGGACGTTGGAGTAGTCCTTGTCGTTGAGCACCATCGACACGGTCGCCTGGCTCACCCCGGCGATCTTCGCGATCTCGCGCTGGGTGATGCGCCCATTCTTGTTCGTCGTCATTGACCTCTCCTGATCGAGCTCTCCTGATAGTTCGGATTATCAGAACTCGAAGATGACCATAACAGACCGGATCGGATCCTTGTCAAACTCTTGTGCTGGAATCGTTACTCGGTGCATAGTTCCTTGATAATCCCTATCATCATGGAAAGGACAATGATGTCCCCCGATCCCCTGCACCTCACGCTGTCCCGTCGGCACTTCCTCGGCGCCGGTCTGCTCGCGGGCGCCCTGATCGCGCTACCTCCGAGCACCGTCACCGCTTCAGCCGCGGGAACCGACGTCACGCTCACGGCCACCGGCATCCGTGTCGTGGCATCCGTCGGCGGGCGCATCGCCGTGCACAACGCGACCGGAACGCTGCTGATGGCGGGCTCCCGCTTCCAGACGAAGGACACCGTCCACGGCATCCAGACCTCCACCGGCGGCACGCCGTCCCTGGTGACAGTCGGCGGTGAGCAGGCGATCCGGATGGACTACACGATGCCTGTCGCGGCGGGCGGGCAGACCGTGTCTGCCGTCATCCGCGTGCAGACCGCGCAGATGCACGTCGAATGGACGGTGTCGGGATCGACGACCCTCAACCCGGCCGGCTTCATGTTCAGCAGGGCGATCAACCTGCCCACTGCCGCCGACGAGTACATCCCGACGTCGGAGTGGCAGCGCGACGGCGCGGGCGGCGTCCCCTACGAGGTTCCGACGGGCGTCGTCTACCGGTCCGCGTGGGCCGCCGGCCACGGGCTACTGCTGCTGGACTCGTCTCGCAAGGCCTGGACCACATCCACCTGGGTGCACGCCCCCGGCAGCTCGGTGGATGCCACGACCGCCGTGACCCGCGCGAGCCTGATCCTCACCGATGCACGTCCTGCCTCGGGTGCCGCCATCGGGCGCGGAGACGGAGTGGGCATCGAGCTCTCCACGCAGCGGCCGTACAACGTGTGGGATGCGGCGGGCGACGTGACGGCGACGGTCACGGTGACCAATGCCCACGCGGTCGACGACACCTTCGCGCTGGACTGGTGGGCGCGTGACGACAACGGGGTCGTCGTCACCTCCGGCACGCAATCGATCACGATCCCCGCTCTGTCCACGGCGGATGCGGCGATCACGGTCCCTCTGGAAGCGGAGGGGATGGTGCTGCTCGAGGCGACCGCCACGACGACGAGCGACAGCGCATTCGCGCGCACCACACTCGCCGCGCTGACCCCGTTCGGCTACACCGCGGGTTCGGCCAGCATGTTCGGGATCGCGAACTACCCGTGGCTGCTGAACGCCGGCGAGCAGGCGACCCTCGACCTCTGGCAGAAGATCGGCATCCAGTGGATCCGGATCGCCTACGACGGCGGGCCGGGGCTGCCGCCATCGGCGTACGACGCTCGAGGGATGGATCACAACCTCGAACTGCAGCCCGACCTCACGGCGACCGATGCCGCTCTGGTCACCTGGGCCGGGTCCAGCACGGCCACGGCCATCGCAGCAGGGGCAACCTGGTTCGAGGTGGGCAACGAGCTCAACCGTCCGTTCAATACCGGCGATGCCGCCCCGGCATACGTGGAGCGCGTGCTCAAGCCGGTGCACGCGGCGCGCGCCGCCCAGGGCGCCGACTTCCGGATCATGAACAACGGACTCGCGGGAATGGATCGTCCATGGTTCGAGGAGTTCCACGCTGCCGGCGGGTGGGATCTCGTCGACGGCGTGGCCTTCCACCCCGGGCGTGGGAACTTCACTCCCGACTTCGTCCCGGACGGAGACGGCGGCGAATGGAGTCCCGGGGCCACCGGAACGTACTGGAACTTCCTCGGTGGCCTTCGCCAGCTGAAGGAGATGATGTCCGAGTACGGCGAGAAGGAGATCTGGCTCACCGAGGCCTATGCCTGCACCCGGCCCAACGCGTGGTGGAACGACACCTATCGGCACGCCGCCGAGAACGTGCTGCTCTCGCTCGCTCTCGCCAAGGCCGAGGGTGTGCGGGCCGTGTGCTGGTATCAGTTCTTCGATTCGTACACGATCAGCCCGATGGGCGCCGACCCCGAGGACACGGAGTACCACTTCGGGCTGGTGAATCGAGACCTCGGGCCCAAGCCGTCGCTCCTGGCCTATGCGACGGCAGCCCGCGCGTTCGATCAGGCCGAGTTCGTCCGCTGGGTGCACCTCGATGACGGAACCACCCACGGCCTGCTCTTCACCACGCCGGAGGGCCCGCTCGCCGTGCTCTGGAACCGCAGCGACGGATACCTGCTCAACACCGCCGGTGCCCGCACGGACTGGCGCTTCCCCGCGCCGGAGATCTGGCAGGACGGTTGGTCGACGAAGACCCAGGTGACGCTCCCGGCCACGGCGACGGTCACAGAGACGGACTCCTTCGGCCGAACGAGCGCACTGGCCTCGTCGGGCGGGCAGGTGCAGCTCAACCTCGACGGTGCGCCTCGGATCTACCGAGGGCTGCTCCTCGACGGCCTCGACGCCGGGCCGGTGGCGACCTCGGGCGCGGTGTCCGTCCAAGCCACGCGAACCGACGGCAGAGCCGCCCTCACCGTGACGGTGCAGGGTGCGGGTGACCGCGACACCGACGTGCGCATCGAGACGACGCTCGGATCGGATCGGATCAAGCGCCTCGCCCCTGGCGAGACCCAGACGCGCACGTTCGTCGCCGACGGGCTGACGATTCCCGCAGGAGCGGCGACCGTCCGCACGCATGCGCTCGGCTCCGGACAGCCCGAGACCCACACGATCGAATACGTGGCGTTCGACGCTCGTCCGATCGGCTGACGGGCGCCGCCCGAGCCACCGCCGGTCGCGGGAGGCATCGATCCCATCCGGATCGATGCCTCCCGCTGCGACCGGCTATCGTCCGCGTATCGAGATCTGCATACGAGACCACAACAGCTCGACGCATTGACTGGGTCGATGACCGATCTCGTCTCACCGTCCCCGCTGACCCCGCACCGCCGTCATTCTCCGCCCGAACTACCGACGCCGCCCGCACCGCCTACGCCGCCTGCCGAGTCAGCCGCAGCCGACGCCGCCGATCACACAGGATCGACGAGCTCACGGCCGATCGAGTCGGCTCGGTCGCAGCGCCGCATTCCTTCGCTCGACGTGATCCGCGGAGTCGCCATCATCGGCACCCTGGCGAGCAACATCTGGCTGTTCGTGGCTTTCACCGGCGATCGCGCCGTGGACATCTGGTGGCAGGATTTTCTGGGGTGGATCCCGGATGGCAAGTTCCTGGGTCTGCTGACCATCATGTTCGGCATCGGTCTCGAGATCCAACGCCAAGCGGCCCTGCGGCGGGGCCTGCGCTGGCCAGGCACGTACCCCATCCGAGCCGGCCTGCTCTTCCTCGACGGCGCCTTGAACTACATCTTCGTCGTGCAGTTCGACGTCCTGCGCGCGTACGCCATCGTCGGCTTCATCGTCGCATTCGTCCTCCTGCTGCCGGAGAAGCGGCAGTGGGTCTTCATCGGGGCGGCGCTCGCAACGCACCTCGCCATCCTCACGATCGGGATCTTCGCTCCAGGCGGTGTGAGCCTCCCGGGGATCGTGCTTCCCGGCGAATTCCCCGTGTACGAAGCCCGGCCCACCTACTGGCAGACCGTCCACGAGAACGTCCTGACGGTGTTCTCCGACATCACTCTCGGCACCGACGCCGGCACGATCATCACCCTTGGTCTCGCCGTCTTCACCCTCGGGGCTGTGCTGTACCGAAACGGCATCTTCGAGAGCCGCGGAGCCCGGCTCAGGAAGTGGCTCATGGTGATCGGCTTCGGCGTCGGCCTGCCACTGGACCTCCTCGCGTTCGTCACCGGCGACACTTTCAACTTCGGCAGATACGTCACGGCACCCATGGTCGCCTTCGGCGTGCTCGCGCTCATGGCCGAGTTCTATCAACGTCGCCCCATCGGATTCGTCGGACGTCGACTCTCGATGGTCGGCCGGATGGCTCTCACCTGCTATGTGCTGCAGAACATCCTCGGGCGCGTGGGACAGTACGTGATCGGTAACTCGCCACTCTCCGGTCTGATCGACCCGGTGCTCGGCACACTGGCGATGTTCGTCGTGATCACCCTGCTGCTCGTCCTCTTCGCCGAGCTCTGGCTGCGAGCATTCCCTCGGGGTCCCCTCGAGTACGTCTGGCACGTGTGCTTCGAACTCATCACCAGGAAGCTACGCCGGTCGTCCTGACCCTTCCGGTCGCGAAATGTCCCGGTATTCGCGAGGAATACCGGGACATTTTGCGACGGGAACGACGTGGGGCCGAACGGTTGCAGGGCGCTAGCCCCGGTCGCCGCGCAGCCAGCCCAGGATGCCGCCGCGGCGGGGCGCGCTGTCGATGCCGTAGAAGCGTGCGGCATTGGCCCACAGGATCGCATCGACGTCGTGGCCGCGACTCGTCGCCCACGCTACGACCGTCTGCGCCCAGCGGGTGCGAGCGGTCGGCTGATACGTCGGAGCACCGTCGGCCGGAGCGTGCGGGTCGCCGGGCTCGGCCGGCCCGATGACCGAGACCGGCCAGTCGCTGCCCCACATCAACCGCTCCGGGCCGAACGCCGCCGCGGCGGCGTCCAGGAAGGGCGCGACCTGCGCAGCATCCCAATCTCCGCCGGCCTCGCCAGGGAGCCCGGACAGCTTGCAGTAGACATTCGGATGCTGCGCCAGAGCGGTCAGGTCCGACACCCACTGGGCCGATGGCGCGAGCGGGGCGGATGCCATGCCCACCGCGGGCTTGCCGACATGGTCGAGCACCACTCGCAGTTCCGGCACGGCCGCGGCGAGCGCCGTGATGTCCGGCAGCTGCGCGGCTCGAACACAGGCGTCGAACGTCCACTCGCGCGCGGCGAGGGCGCGGGCACCGGCGATGAACGCGGGTGTCGCCGCGAGGCCGTCGCGCTCCCCCTGCAACAGGTGGCGTACCCCGACGACCAGCCCGAACTCCGCGAGCGCCTCGAGATGCGCCGTCGTCGAAGCACCCTCGTCGAGCCGCGCACCGGCGACGATGGCCTTCACACCGGCCTCACGGGCAAGACCCGTCACCCAGCGCACCTCGTCGAGGAACTGTGCTTCGACGCATTCTGCCTGGACGAAGACGGCACCCACCTCGGTGGCGCCCTCGATCCGGGCGTGCTCCAACTCGAGAGCCGCGAATTCGAAAGCGAGCGGCCCTTCCAGCCAGGTGTACTCCAGAAGGTCGGGTCTCCACAGGTGCAGGTGTGAGTCGAGGACGCGCATGGCTCCATCCTGCCCCAGACATCCGATGAATGTGCGAGGATGACGCCATGGCTGTGACTGACGAGGCGATCGAGAAGATCAAGGCGATGATCGTGTCCGGCGAGCTCGGCCCCGGCGACCGGCTCCCGCCGGAGAAAGAGCTGTCCGAGAGGCTCGGCCTGTCCCGGAACTCGATGCGCGAAGCGGTGAAGGCGCTCGAGGTCATTCGCGTGCTCGATGTGCGCCGTGGCGACGGAACCTATGTGACGAGCCTCGAGCCGAACCTGCTCCTCGAAGCCATCTCATTCGTCGTCGACATGCACGGCGACGACTCGATGCTGGAGATCTTCGCCGTGCGACGGATGCTGGAGTCGCAGGCCACCGGCCTCGCCGCCACCCTGGGCAGCGGTGACGAGATCGCCGAGCTCGAACGGGAGGTCGGCGGGGTCGACGCCTCCGTCACCGTCGAGGAGCTCGTGGAGCACGACATCCGTTTCCACCGCGATATCGTGCGCATGGCCGGCAACGCGTACCTCTCGAGCCTCATCGATCACCTCAGCAGTCAGACGGTGCGCGCCCGCGTCTGGCGCGGTCTCACCGAGGAAGGCGCTGTCGAGCGCACGCTCTCCGAGCACCGCGCGATCGCAGATGCCATCGCACAGCGCGACCCCGCTCTCGCAACGTCGCTGGCCACCGCGCACATCGCCGGCATCGAGCGGTGGCTGCGTCAGGCCGCATCCGCCTGACGGACGGGTCCCGCCCGGAATCGCCCGGCCGATACCCTCGAACAATGACCACCTGGACCAGCACCGCGATCGCCCTGCTGGAGGCCGACGCCAATCGCAGCGCAGACACGCACCTGCACCTGTTCCCGTTGCCGTCGGAGTGGGGCATCGATCTGTACCTGAAGGATGAGTCGGTGCATCCGACCGGCTCCCTCAAGCACCGTCTCGCCCGCTCGCTCATCCTGTACGGCCTGGTCAACGGCCGCATCCATGAGGACAGCACGCTCGTGGAATCGTCGAGCGGGTCCACGGCCGTCTCCGAGGCCTACTTCGCCCGGATGCTGGGGCTGCCCTTCGTCACCGTCGTGCCGCGCTCGACCAGCCAGGAGAAGATCGATCTCATCGAGTTCTACGGCGGACGCTGCCACTTCGTCGACCGGGCCGAAGACATGTCGCCCACCGCGCAGCGCCTCGCCTCGGATTGCCGCGGCCACTATCTCGACCAGTTCACCTACGCCGAGCGCGCCACCGACTGGCGCGGCAACAACAACATCGCCGAGAGCGTGTTCAGCCAGCTCGCCCAGGAGCGGCACCCGATCCCCCGCTGGATCGTGGTCGGGGCCGGTACCGGCGGCACCAGCGCGACGTTCGGGCGCTACGTCAAGTACCGCCGCCACGAGACGCAGGTCGCCGTCGTCGACCCCGAGGGCTCGGCGTTCTACGACGGATGGGCAGGGACCCCGGATGCTCCGGCCGGACGCCCGAGCCGCATCGAAGGGATCGGTCGTCCTCGCGTCGAGCTCTCCTTCGTCCCGAGCGTGATCGACGAGATGATCCGCGTCCCCGACGCGGGTTCCATAGCGGCGATCCGGCTGCTCAAGGAGCGCACGCTGCACTGGGCCGGCGGATCGACCGGCACCAACCTCTACGGAGCGTTCCAGCTCATCGCGCGGATGCGCGCCGCGGGCGAGACCGGCAGCGTCGTCACGCTCATCTGCGACAGCGGCATCCGTTACGCCGGCACCTACTACTCCGACGCCTGGGTCGCCGAGCAGGGCTGGGACCTCACCCCGCACCGTGCACGGCTGGAGCAGTTCCTGGCGACCGGCGACTGGATGGAGTGACCCCGGCCCGATGTTCACCGGCGACGGCATCTCGATACGCTGACCCCATGACAACTCTGATCCTCACTGTCGCGGGCGCAGATCGTCCCGGCCTCGTGGCCGCCGTCGCCGATGTCGTCGATGCGCACGGAGGCAACTGGGAGAACAGCCAGCTCGCCGAGCTCGCCGGCACCTTCGCCGGGGTGATCGAGGTCTCGGTCTCGGCCGATCGCACGGCCGAACTGGACGCCGCATTGCGCGGTCTCGACGGGCTGCTGACGATCGCGGTGGTCACCGGCACGGATACGGCGGCCACCGCCGACGGCGATCGGCGGCTGACCATCCAGGTGCTCGGCAACGATCGGCCCGGAATCGTCCGCGAGGTGTCCGCCGCACTCAGCGCGCACGACCTCAGCATCGAGGACCTGACCACGACGACCCGCGATGCGGCGATGTCGGGTGGGCGCCTGTTCGAGGCGACCGTGGTGGCGAAGGTGCCTGCGTCCGTGGACCTCGAGACGCTGCGCTCCGATCTCGAACGCCTCGCGGCCGAGATCCAGGTCGACATCACTCTCGCCTGAGACGCTCGCCGCGGGAGCGGCCGCGAGCGACGTCCTCTACTCGACAGAGTAGGTGATGCAGTAGATGCCGAGCACCACCTGATCCCCTTCGTATTTCTCGCCGTCGAACGTGACACCCTCCGGGAATGCCATGACCTTGACGAGGCCCTCCTGCCCGTCGAGATCGCTGTCGAACACGCTGAGCGCGGTGGTATAGCGTCCGTCTCCGGCGTCCTCCCAGTTGCCTGCCGAGTAATCGGCGGGCACGCCGTCGACGAACTTCAGCAACTCGAACGTGGGGTACAGCCCCGCCCCGATCGAGGTGGTGAATGCGATCTCGCTGCCGTCCCCGTACACCGCGTGATCGGGAATCGGCTCAGTGACCAGATCGCTGCTGAACGGCTTGAGGTCTTCGTCGAGGTCGCCGGCGCAGGCCCCAGTCGCCGCACCGTCGCCCTCGCCGTCACCCTCCACCGTGCTCGGCGCACTCCCGCCATCCTCCGCGGGCGGCGCCGCCTGAGTGCATCCGGTCAGCAGCAGCAGCAGTGCCAACGCGCCAACGCTCTTCGAATGCCTCATGTCACCGATGATCGCACCGCGACGCCGACCGGCGTGAGTAGGGAAACCTCGCGCCAGACCCGGTCAGGTTTCGATTTCGAGCACCGGGGCATCGATGATCATCCGCGCGATCCCCGTGCGTGAGGTCAACCCGCATCGACGCAGGATCTCGCTCACGTTCTTCTCGACGGTCTTCACGCTGACGTCGAGTCGTCGGGCGATCTCGGCGTTGCCGAGACCGGTGGCGACGAGCTCCGCCGTGGTCTGCTGACGCGGGGTGAGCGCCGGCACGGGGACGATCGGGGCGCCGAGGTGGCCCAGGGTCAACGCCGGGATGCCGCTGCGTGAGGTGATGGCGAGCGCCGCGAGGATACGGGAGACATGCCCCTCGACGGTGCGCTCGGAGAGGAACAGCGTCGATGCGATCACCCTGTTGCTCGCCCCGCCGGCGACGAGGGTGGCGACCTCGCGTTCACGCGCACTGAGCGCACCCCAGCCGGATCCGGGCGTGGGCCGCGGCCGATGACCGAGCTGGCGGAGCTGGCGCCGTACCTGGCGTTCGATGCCGCGATCGCCCGTGATACCCGGATCGCGCAGGGTCGACAGGTTCTCATGGACCGCCTCCTCCGCTTGTCCGAGCGCAGCGAGGGCACGGGCCCGCAGCATCCGCACGTGGGCGGCGTCGCGGTAACGCCCGGCGAGTTCGGCGCGCGCGCCCGCGATGGCCGCGCGCTCTGCCGCCTCCGTCATGCGGCCGCGTGCGACGTCGATACGCGCGAAGGCCTGCTCGACGAGAACCTGCGCACCGGGGTGCACGATCAGCGGCAGCAGTTCGGTCGCGATCCGCTCGGCGCCTTCGAGGTCGCCTCGCTCGATCGCTGCGGCGATGAGGATGTCGGTGCACATCGCGCGATCCGCGACCTGCATGAACGGGAACGCCGGACCACCGGCGGCGAGCAGAATGGCCTCCGCCCTGGCCCACTGCCCGAGGCCGGCTCGCGCATAGGCGATGAAGGCGAAGACCGCTGCTTCGATGTACCCGCGAGGTGCCTGCGTGGGGTCGATGAGGTCGCGTTCGGCCTGATCGAGATGTCCGCTCTCCCCTCCCAGCACCGCGGCGAACGCGGCTGCGGAGGCGATCGCGCGCACCCAGACCTCGTCGCCCTGCTCCCGGGCGATCGCCGCTGCCGCTTCGAGATGGGGCGCAGCGCTCGACGCATCGCCGCGGAACATCAGCAGTCGAGCGGGTTGCAGCACGAGAGCAGGAAAGGCATGGATGCCGCTGAGCCCGGCGTCGACGCCGACGACTTCGCCGATCGGACCGAGCACCTCCGCTGCCTCGTCGAACCGCCCGGTCGCGAATGCGGCCTCGACGAAGGCGAACCGGGCAAGCGGAAGGATGCTCGGGTCGAACGAGTCCAGCACACCACGGCGCGCCCACAGCTCCGGAAAGCCGTCGTCGGCGGTCGGATCTTCCCAGACCACTCCGGCGGAGGCGAGGACGCGGAAGGACAAGGCGAAGTGCAACACCTCGGCGTCCCCGGCTTCGAGGGCGGTGAGCCGCGCCCGCTCGGTGGTGATGACGGCCCGCTCGAACTCGCCGGCGGCGAACTCCGCCGCTCCGAGAAGGGCGAGGGCGAGGGCCGGATCGACATTGTGCCTGCCGCTGCCCGTACCGAGGGCCGCGACGAGCGCGACGTCACCCCGGCACGCAGCGGCCGTCAGCTGCCAGCACGTCGTCGTGTCGACCGGCATCCTCGCCCTTCCCCTCTCGCGGGGTTCTCTTCAGACCAGGCGCTCCTTCGGCGACACCGTGTAGGTGTCCTCGGCGTCCCGGTTGACCGCATCACCGAGGGCGACGTCGATCGCAGCCATCGTATCGGCGTCGAGCTTCACGCCGGATGCCTTCACCGTGTCGGCGAGCTGCTCGGGACGGGAGGCTCCGACCAGAGCTGCGGCGATGTTCGGGTTCTGCAGCACCCAGGCGATCGCGAGCTGCGGCATCGAGAGTCCGGCCTCGGCTGCGATCGGCTTCAGCCGCTGCACGGCGGTGAGCACGTCATCGTTCAGGAAGCCCTTGATGAAGTGCGCACCGCTCTTCTCGTCGGTGGCGCGCGATCCCTCAGGTACCGGCTGACCCGGGAGGTACTTGCCGCTCAGCACGCCCTGGGCCATCGGCGACCAGACGATCTGCGAGATGCCCAGCTCTTCGGAAGCCGGCACGACCTTGCCCTCGATCACGCGGTGCAGCATCGAGTACTGCGGCTGGTTCGAGATGAGCTGCACCCCGAGCTGCTTCGCGAGCGCGTGGCCTTCACGCAGCTGCTCCGCCGTCCACTCGGAGACGCCGATGTAGAGCACCTTGCCCTGCCGCACGATGTCGGCGAACGCCTGGAAAGTCTCCTCGAGAGGGGTCTCGTAGTCGAAGCGGTGCGCCTGGTACAGGTCGACGTAGTCGGTGCCGAGACGCTTCAGCGAGCCGTTGATCGATTCGAGGATGTGCTTGCGGCTGAGGCCGGTGTCGTTCGGGCCCTTCGAGCCGGTCGGGAAGTAGACCTTCGTGAAGATCTCCAGTCCCTCGCGCCGCTGGCCGGAGAGCGCCTTGCCGAGCACGACCTCCGCGGCTGTGTTGGCGTAGGTGTCCGCGGTGTCGAACGTGGTGATGCCGGCATCCAGAGCGGCGTGGACCGTCTTGAGGGCGGCGTCGTCCTCGACCTGCGAGGCGTGCGTGACCCAGTTGCCGTAGGTGATCTCAGAGACCTTGAGACCGCTGTTGCCGAGATAGCGATAGTTGACCATGCTCCAACGCTACTGGCCGGAACCGACAGCGGGGCTGATTTTCCGTGACCGGTCTCAGAGACTGCCCCGGTACTCCCGCCATGCCGCACCGAGGCGCCGGATCCCCTCGGTCAGAACCTCGTCTGGAGCAGTGAACGGAAGGCGGATGTGATCGTCCGGCGAAACCGACGCTGCGAACGACGCGCTCCCGGCGACAGAAACTCCGTGCATGGCGGCGACCCGCGCGAGCGCATCGGCAGACCCGATCGGAAGCGCCGCCCAGAGCGACAGCCCACCGCGCGGCGGAACGTAGGTCCAGTCCGGCAGGTGCTCAGCCATCAGCTCCTGCAGGAGGCCCAGTCTCCTGTGATGGGTGCGACTCGTGTCCCGGCGCAGTTCGTCTGCATGCGCGAGAAGATCGAGCGCGAGGAGCTGCCCCGGGACGCTTGTGGACTGGTCGGCGAGCTGCCGGGCTCCGCGCAGGCGTCGCACGAGGACCGGATCGGCGCGCAGCCAGCCGATCCGAAGACCGGCCCATGCCCACTTCGATACCGACTCCGCGACGATGACGGGAGCATCCGCCCTCTCGGCGGCGAGTGACGGGGGTACGACTCCGTCGAACGAGATGTCGGCGACGACGCGGTCTTCGATGATGGGCACGCCGTACTGCGCGGCGAGCTCGGCGACGCGGTAACGGGCGGCTGCCGGCAATCGCGTTCCGGTCGGGTTGTGGTGATGCGGATTGATCGCGACGAGCACCGGCCGCATCCGGGACATCGCGACCTCGAGCGCATCGACGTCGAGGCCGTCGTCGCCCATCGGAATGCCGTATACCGTGCCGCCCCGCAGACCCACCGAGTCGGTGACACCAGGCCAGGTCACCTCCTCGGCGAGCACCACGTCACCGGGCCCGACGAGGGCATTGACGACGAGACTGATCGCCTGCTGCGCGCCGTGGGTCACCAGGATCTGCTCCGGCGTCGTCGGCGTGCCCTCCGCCGAGAACAGCGCGGCGATCTGCTCGCGCAGCGCGGGGAGGCCGGCCGGGTCGGTCTCCGGCAGCAGGGCGAGATCGAGCCGTGGCTGATGATCGCGGATCAGCTGGACGCCCAGATCGGGAATCCGCGGCACGGTGCGGAGCAGATCGATCGAGTTGGGCAGGGCGGAGAACAGCACCTCACCACGGCCGGGGCGCTGAACGAGAGCCGCGGATGCCGCGACACCGGCGATCCGGGTGCCGCTCCCCTGCCGCCGCTCGACGAGTCCTCGCTCGGCGAGATCGGCATAGGCCGAGACGACGGTGCCCCGCGAGACCGAACCCGCCGCCGCGAGCGCGCGTTCGGCTGGCAGGCGGTCACCGGGTCGCAGCTCGCCGCTCGCGATCAACGCGGCGATTCCTCGCGAGAGGCGGGCCGCGAGTGTGCCGTCGCCATGCGTCCAACGGCCGAGCCGAGCCGAGAGTTGGTCGGACGACACCTCGCCGGCACGCACCAGCGGCACACCGGTGGCCGATTGCTGGTCCACTGGCCGACCATTGGCCCTGTCTTCAACGCTCATGACATCCGATTCTGGACCAATGGACACGATGACCACCAGAACAGGGATGCTTCTTGATCCAATCGACTCGGAATGGACCATTGCCCAGTTGCTCGACTGGCTCAGCGACGACTCCCGTCAGCACGATGACGCCCTCCGGCATCCCCTTGCCGTGATCGAGGCTGCGCTCACGGGCGCACCCTGGAGCGCGACCCCCTCGACCGTCGCACTGATCCGCTCGATCGCCGACGCAGCGCGCACGACCCCCGCGCTCCGCAGGATCCGGATCAGTAGCCTCGCCCAGCGCGGCCGCACCGACCCGTCGCCCCTCGCGCCGGACGCCCGCCTCGGCGAAGTGCGCTTGCCTCGGCCGCTCTCCGCGAATCCGGCCGAGGCAAGCGCATTCGGCCGAGCGAAGCGAACGCCTCAGCGCACGGAACGCAACGCTCAGGTGGCCTGAACAGGAACTCGACGCGTGGCGGCCGGCTCAACGGGCTCAACGGGCTCCGCAACCGAGACCGCAGCATCCGTCGCGCTCGCCCCGGATGCGACGATCTCGGCCCGATCGCGGAAGCCCTCAGCGGTCACCCGGTCGAGGGCGACCTGCTTGCGGATCGCCGCCGCCTTCTCGTACAGCGTCGGCTCTCCGTACGAGGTGAGAACCTTCACCAGCACGGGCAACAGCTCGATCATGAAGAACAGCGCCGCGATCAGGAGGTGCGCCCACAGGATCGTCGGCTCCTTCTCGGAGAGCCTGTTCAGGCCGCTGATCTGGCTGAGCAGGCCGATCGCTCCCGCGTTGCCCTGCGCCACGGCATCCGCTCTGCCGTTGTATGCGGCGAGCGCCTGATCGTACGACTCCTGAGCGGCCGGCAGCTGGTCGTTCGCCTGCTGGCGGTTCTGCGACTCCGAGGCCGAGGTGTTCTCCTTCGCGGCGCTGCCGGCGGCGGCGAGCTCCTCGTTCGCGACCCGCAGCTGCTCCGCGAGCGCGTCGTAGGTCTGCTGCGTCTGCGCGAGCTGCGCCTGCGCGGCGTCGGAGCTCGCGCCCTCGCCGTTCACGCCGGTGCAGCCGGGCACTGTGCCCACGCCTTCCCCGGTGAGCTCGCACTGGTAGAGCGCACGTGCCTGATCGATGACACCCTGCTGGGTCGTCATCTTCGCGGTCAGGTCGTCGACGGTCGCCTGCGCCGCCGACTCGCTCGCCGAGGCCGACCCGGTGCCGGCGACGATACCCGTCGCCGCCTGGTTCTCGAGTTCGGCGAGACGGGCGGATGCCTCGTCCAGCGCCTTCTTCTCGGGCCCGCTCTCCAGCGCATCCTGGTCGGACTGCGACTGGGTGATGTTGGTCGATGCCACCTCACGCGCGATGTCATTGTGGAACACCTGCAGCACGAGCGGCTCGGCCACGACGAAGCCGATGATCGCCGCCATGATGACGCGCGGAATGGCGAGGCCGATGAGCTTCCAGACGTTCCTGGTCGAGGTCATGGTCGACGTGAGGAAGCGGTCCAGGTTGAAGATGATGAGCGCCCAGACCATCGCGAGCGGCACGGCCAGCCAGATCGCTGCCTGCACGCCAGTGGTCAGGGCGAACAGCATCGAGATCGCCGAGACCAGCGCGGTGCCCGCGAGCACGAAGAACATCTGCACGAAGCGCGGGGTCTCGCCGGGCACCTTGTCGAGGATCTCGCCCTCGGCACCGCCGAGGATCGCGAGGGTACGGGCCACCCGAGTCTTCTTCACACGCTTCTGGCGGGGTGCGCGCGGCGGCCTCGGAGCGGGCGCCGGCGCTGCAGACGCTGGCACATCGGCCGGGTCGATCACGGCTGTCGGGCGCGTGGTGGTGTCGGGAGCATCCGGCACCGGAGTCGTCGGGGAGTCGCTACCGGTGGGTTCGAAACTGCGCAGGAAGTTGAGGTCCTCGTCGGAAACCGTGCCGTCGGGGGCGCCGGATTCGAAGGTGATCCGCCCCTGCGAATCCATCTGGCCGGGGCGATGCGCGGAATAAGCCATCCTTCGAGAGTAAGAACCCACGCCTGGGCGAACCCCGGAAGATCCCTGCGAGCGGCTCACAGGTTGGGGATGCGCATGCGCTCCGCCGATGCCAGGCTTGTCCCATGAAGACCCTGCTGCTGGCCCGCCACGCGAAGTCGGACTGGGCTTTTCCGCACCTCTCCGACCATGATCGGCCGCTCAACACTCGAGGGCGTCGCGATGCCCCTGCGATGGCGCGGCGCCTCACGGACGACGGAGTCGGCGTCGATCACATCGTCTCGAGCACTGCGACGCGCGCCCGGAGCACCGCCGACGAGTACGCCGCGGCGTTCGGCATCACGGTGGTCGAGGAGGCGCAGTTGTACGCGGCATCCGCCCGTTCGATCCTTGCGATCGCGGCAGCCCTTCCCGAGCAGAGCAGCGTCGCCATGCTCGTCGGCCACAACCCCGGCATGAGCGACGCCGTGGCCGAGCTCACCGGCGAGTTCGTGCAGTTGCCGACCTGCGCCGTCGCGGAATGCGCTGTCGACGTCGGATCCTGGAGCGAACTCATCGAGGGCAGCGGACGGCTGCTGAGGATCCACACGCCCTGAGCGCACCAGGGGGTGCGGGCATCACCCCCGCAGCATCCGCCGCAGCGTCGAGTCGCTGACCAGCAGCGCCGCATCCAAAGGGAGATGCCCGGCCCCGCACAGCAGACCGAGGCCGTGCACGAGCCCCCAGACGCCCAACGCATCCTGCGCGTCGGGGAGACCGGCGGCGACGGCTGCCGATCCCAAGACCTGTTCGAGCTCGGCGATCAGTGGAGCCATGGTCTCGCTGGGCTCACCGGGGACGCACACCGTGGGGTCGTAGATGACGTCGAAGCCGTGCGGATGCTCCACCGCGAAACGCAGGTACGCGGCGCCGCCGTCGACCAGCGCAGCGACCGGGTCGGCGGCATCCGCGATCGCCGTGCGCACGACATCGACGAGGTCCGCCATGCTGCGCTCGGCGAGAACCTTCAGCAGCCCTCGCCGGTCGGCGAAGTGATGATACGGGGCGTTGTGACTCACGTCTGCGGCCCGTGCCACCTCTCGAAGGCTGATCTCCTGGGCGGGTTTCTCGGCGAGCAGCTGCATCGCCGCGGCCTCCAGCGCATGCGCGAGATCGCCGTGGTGATAGCCGGATCGAGAACTTGACACGAGCAACATTCTCTCCTATGTTGACACTGTCCAGCAAGTTGACACTGTCCAGATCGGAGAAATCATGGCAACCGCACTCGTCATCGACGGCCACCCTGACGCACGTTCCCTCACCGCAGAACTCGCCCGTCGCTACGCCGCGGCGCACGGCGATGCCCGCGTGCTCGCGCTGCGCGACCTCGACTTCGACCCGCATCTGCGGTTCGGCTATCGCGAGCGGATGCCGCTCGAAGACGACCTCGCCGATGCCAAGCTCGCCCTGCAGGCGGCGAAGACGATCGTGATCGCGACCCCGCTCTGGTGGGGCTCGGTTCCGGCAGTGCTCAAAGGTTTCTTCGACCGCGCACTGCTTCCGCAGCAGGAGTACCGCTACACGAGTCTCGGCCTGCCCCAGGGGCTGCTCCCCGCTCGGCGCGGTCGACTGCTCCTGCTCGCCGACACCCCCTGGTACGCGGCGCCATTCACCGGCCTGCCTGCGCAGACGCAGGTCGCCCGCAACACCATGCGCCTGTGCGGCATCCGCTCCGTCCGCACGCATCGGATGCTCGGCGTCAAGGGTGCCGACGAGGCGAAGATCGCTCGCTGGCTCACGCGTGCAGAGCAGCTGGGAGCGGCTGATGCCCGACGCGATCACTCCGATTCAGACGCCGGTCGGTCCGGCGTCCCGACGCCTGCCGCATCGGTTCGCGATCAGGCGGGCGCCGTCGAGCCGGTTCCCTCGTCGGCCGCATCGCTGGTGCTCGGCTGAAGCTGACGGAGCCAGTACTCGGTCTGCGCGACGTGGGCGGCCGCCGCTGCAGAGGCGGCCACCGGGTCTCGCGCTTCGAGCCCCCGCAGAATGGCGCGGTGACCGGCGTCGGAGTGGAGCTTGAGCTGGGCGGCATCGACGGGGTCGGCGATGCGGAACTCTCGAGACCGCGAGCGGAGCACATCGACCAGACTGGTCAGTGCATCATTGCCGGCCATGGCGGCGATCGTCATATGGAAGGCGTGGTCGAGCTCTGAGTGCTCATCGAAGTCCGAGCTCGACTCGATCTTCCCGAGCAGGGCGTCGAGCTCACCGATGATCTGCGGATTCACCCGCGCCGCCGCCAGCGCCGCGGAGTGCGACTCCAAGGCGCGTCGGAGCTCGATCAGCTCGAGTACGCCGTCCATCGGCAACAGGCCGACCGTCAGCGACAGCACGGTGATGAGGTCAGCGGCGTGCAGCTCGCTGACGTAGCTTCCCGACCCATGACGGGTGTCGAGAACACCAAGGGCTGCGAGCATCCTGATCGCCTCACGCAGAGAGCCACGAGAGACGCCGAGCTGCTCGCAGAGATCTCCTTCGCTCGGCAGGCGATCACCCGGGCGCAGCGTGCCGTCGGCGATGAGGGCCCGCAGTCCGTGCAGAGCAGTGTCGAGCGCAGTCATTGGCCCTCCTTCTCAGCAATTGTGCCACGGCCGGATGGCGGTCACGATCAGCGCCGCATCGCGAGTTGTATAACGACTTTCGTGATTTTCTCGTTCTGGGTGGCGAATACGGCGACTTCATGGCAAGGTTGTGCAACAACTTGGTTCACGACATTGTGAGGATGCATGGCACAGCCCGAGATCGCGACTGCCCCGGTGCGTTTCGCATCCGGCGGACCGGCCCGCGATGCCTGGCCGCTGGACCCCGAGGTGATCCACCTCAATCACGGATCGTTCGGCGCGGTGCCGACCGAGGTCATCACCGTTCAGGAGGAGCTGCGGCGGCAGGCCGACCTCAGCCCGGTCGCCTGGTATCCGCGACTGGGTGACCTCGTCCGCCAGGCGCGGGAGCAGACCGCGCCGTTCGTCGGGGCGAGCGCAGAAGCGAGCGCCTTCGTCCCGAACGCCTCCGCCGCAGCGACCGTCGTCTACAACAGCCTCCGCCTCGAGCCCGGCGACGAGATCCTCGTCACCAACCACGGGTACGGTGCCGTCACGATGGGCGCGGCGCGTCTCGCCCGACGCTTCGGAGCGCGCGTTCGCACGGTGAACCTGCCGCTGCACGCCACGGACGATGAGGTCGTCAGCATCTTCCTCTCCGCGCTCTCTGCACGCACCCGACTCATCGTGATCGATCAGATCACCTCGCCGACCGCCCGGATGCTCCCGACACGTCGTGTGGCGGACGCGGCTGCAGAGCGCGGAGTGCGCACCCTCGTCGACGGGGCGCACGCACCGGGGCTGGTCCCCGATGCATCGGCAGTCGGCGGAGGCGACTGGTGGTTCGGGAACATGCACAAGTGGCCGTGTGCGCCGCGCGGTTCGGCCCTGCTGGTGACGGCCGCGTCCGATCGCGATGACCTCTGGCCCCTCATCGACTCCTGGGCTGCGGAGCAGCCGTATCCGGACCGATTCGACACACAGGGCACGATCGACGCCACGACGTATCTGAGCACCCCGGCCGCGATCGAGTTCATCGAGCGCGAGTACGGCTGGGATGCCACCCGTCGCACGATGGCCGACCTCGCCGACCAGGGTGCCGAGATCATCGCGGCGGCGCTGCAGCCCTACACGAGCCAGCGCGCGCTCACGCCACTGCCGTCCCCCGTCCCGTCGATGCGGCTGATCCGCCTTCCGGACGGCCTCGGCGCGACACGCGAGGACGCCGACGAGCTCAGGATGCAGCTGCTCGACGAGACGCGTGTCGAAACGGCGTTCACCAGTTTCGAAGGCACCGGCTACTTCCGTCTCTCGACGCATCTGTACACCGAGATCGGTGACTTCGAAGCGTTCGTCGAACGCTGCGTTCCCGCCATCCTGGCGCGAGCCGGCATCCGACGTTCGCCGGACTCCGTCGTGCTCTGACCCACCCACCCCCATCAAGAAACGAGGCACACCGTGAAGCACAAGCGTTTGGCACTGGCCGCGGGGATCGGCACCGTCGCCGCCCTCGTCCTGTCCGGTTGTACCGGCGGATCGTCGAACGGCGAATCCGCCGACGGCACCGTCACCCTGCAGATGGTCGAGAGTCTGACCAATCCGGCCCGCACCGATCTCATCCGCGGGCTGCTCGACACGTTCGAGGAGGAGAACCCCAAGATCAAGGTCTCCTTGATCTCGCCGCCCACCGAACAGGCCGACCAGAAGATCCAGCAGATGCTGCAGTCCGGCAAGGGCGTCGATGTGCTCGAAGTGCGCGACATCACCGTCGGGCCCTTCGCGAACAACGGCTGGCTGTACGACATGAACAAGGACCTGTCCGACTGGGACGGCTGGGATGCGCTCACCGACAACGCGAAGGCGGTTGCCGAGGGAGGCGGCAAGAGCTATTTCGTCCCCTACGGCTTCTACGGCCTGTCGCTCTTCTATCGCACCGACCTCATCAAGGAGGCGGGCTTCGATGAGCCGCCGCACAGCTGGGAGGAACTGCTCGAGCAGGCATCCGCGATCCAGGATCCGGCGAACAACATCTACGGCTACGCCTTCCGCGGCGGTCCGAACGCGAACAGCAACGTCGTCGCCGCGATCGAGGCCTACGTGATCGACGACCTCGATGTCGATGACGCGTTCCTCCTCGAGGACGGATCGACGATCTTCGCCGCCCCCGAGGCGAAGGACGCGCTGGCCGACTACTTCGCACTGTTCGAGAAGGCGTCCCCGCCGTCAGCCGTGTCGTGGGGCTACCCGGAGATGGTCGCCGGGTTCACCAACGGCACGACGGCGTTCCTGCTGCAGGACCCCGAAGTCATCGCCACCGTTCAGGACTCCTCGTTGACCGACGACCAGTGGAACACCGCACCGCTCCTGGTCGGCCCGACCGGCAAAGCGGCGCAGCCGCTGGCCGTCGCCGGCTGGGGAGTCGCCGAGGGGAGCACCCAGAAGGAGGCGGCGGTCAAGCTGGTGGAGTTCCTCTCCTCCGCGGAGCCCGCCACCGAGTTCGCCCAGGCCAACAGCCTGGTGCCGATCATCGCCGACGCGGCCGAGGACGACTTCTACTCCTCCGGTCCGTGGACCAGCTACGTCACGATGACCGAGGACCCGGAGACCTACGTCAACGTGCAGCAGCCTCGCTGCGTGAGCTGGTGGACCGAGTGGATCCAGAAGGCCGACCAGGAAGTGCAGAGCGTGCTGCTCGGAAACATGACCCATGAGGAGCTGCTGGCTTCGTGGGACACGTTCTGGACCGAGAAGTACGCCGCGGAGAAGGGCTGACCCGGTGAGCACGGCGACGAACACGAGAGGTCCCGCCGGTTCGACCGGCGGGGCCTCCCCCGGCGCGAGGAAACGACCGTTCCGCGGCCGTCATGCGTGGACGATCCTCGCGTTCCTGGCCCCGGCGATCGTGTTCGTCGGCTGGTTCATCTATTACCCGATGCTGCAGGGCGCGAGGATGGCGTTCCACGACTGGAACCTGTGGGACCTCACCTCGACTCCCTTCGTCGGCTTCGACAACTTCCTGACGATCTTCCGCGACCCGGCGTTCCCGACGGTCGCGCTGAACACGGTGCTGTGGGTCGTCGGCTCGCTCGTGCCGCAGTTCGTGATCGGCTTCCTCATCGCGCTGGCCCTCCGCAAGCGCTTCCGCTTCCGCGGCCTCTATCAGGCGCTGATCTTCTTCCCCTGGGCCGTGTCGGGGTTCCTGATCGGGATGCTGTTCCGCTGGATGTTCAACGCCGAGTTCGGGGTCGTCAACGACCTGCTCATGAAAGCGGGCCTCATCGAGGCCCCGCTGCCCTGGCTCGCTGATCCGAAGCTCGCGATGTTCGCCGTGATCATCGCGAACATCTGGTACGGCGTGACGTTCTTCGCGATCATGATCCTCGCCGCCCTCCAGTCCGTTCCGGACGAGGTGCTGGAGGCGGCGAGCCTGGACGGCGCAGGGCGGGTGCGGCAGTTGTTCTCGATCGTCATCCCGTACATCTCGATGACGTTGCTCCTGACGATCCTGCTGCGAGTGATCTGGATCTTCAACTTCCCCGACATCATCTACGCGATGACCGGCGGCGGGCCCGCGAATCAGACGCACATCATCACGACCTGGATGATCAACTACACCCAGCAGGGAAACTACGGCATCGCCAGTGCGATCGGACTGATCGTCGTGGCGTTCCTGTTCATCTTCTGCGCGTTCTACCTCATGACCATGAGGAAGGTGAACCGATGACCATCACGCAGACCAGGCGCATCACGGTGCCCGATGCCGCCAAGGCTCCTCGAACCGAGCGACGCCTCACCATCGGCGGGGTGCTGAAGGCGGCCGGGCTCGCGCTCTGGCTGCTCCTCACCCTGTTCCCGCTGTACTGGATCGCCCTGACGTCATTCAAGGCGCCGGCCACGATCAGCCGGTTCCCCATCGAGTACTGGCCCAGCGAACCCTCGCTCGCCAACTACGTGAGCCTGTTCGAGAACAGCAGCTTCGGCGTCTTCCTCGCGAACTCCGCATTGATCTCGCTGGCTGCAGGGCTCACCTCCACGCTCATCGCACTGCTGGGCGCTTACGTGATCGCCCGCTTCGAGTTCCGCGGCAAGGGAATGGTGCTGATCGCGTTCCTGCTCACGCAGATGATCCCGACGTTCATCGCACTCGGACCGCTGTACTCGATGATGAGCGATCTCGGTCTCGTCGACAGCAAGTTCGGCCTCATCCTCGTCTACGTCGCCGTCTGCATCCCGTTCTCGACGGTCATGCTGCGCGGGTTCTTTGAGAACGTCCCGAACGCGCTCGAAGAGGCCGCGATGATCGACGGATGCTCGCGCATCGGAGCGCTGTTCCGGGTGCTCGTCCCGGTGATGACGCCCGGCATCGTCGCCGCGTTCATCTTCAACTTCGTCAACTGCTGGAACGAGCTGTTCCTGTCGGTGGTGCTCATGAACACCGACTCGAATCGCACGGTGCCGTCGGCACTGAACGGCTTCATCTCGACGTTCAACATCGACTGGGGCTCGATGTCAGCGGCCGCCGTGCTGACGATCCTGCCCACGATGGTGATGTTCGCCGTCGCCAGCCGCTGGATCGTGCAGGGCCTGACCGCCGGCGCGGTCAAGGAGTAGCCCCGCTTTCATCGGCGGGAGGGCCGAGTCAGGCCATCGCCGCCGAGGCGGCTTCGTCCTCTGTGGTCGCGACGAGCTGGCCGCAGGCCCCGTCGATCTCCTTGCCGCGGGTGTCGCGGAGGGTCGTCGGGATGCCGGCGTCGTTGAGGCGGCGCACGAATTCGTTCTGCACGTCGCGGGTCGACGAGGTCCAGATCGAGCCGGGCGTCGGGTTCAGCGGGATCGGGTTCACGTGCACCCAGCCGCGACCGCGGGCGTTGAGCTTCTCCGCGAGGAGGTCGGCGCGCCAGGCGTGGTCGTTCATGTCCTTGATCAGCGCGTATTCGATCGAGACCCGGCGGCCGGTCTTCTCGTAGTACTCGCGTGCAGCGTCGAGGGCCTCGTCGACCTTCCACTTCGAGTTCACCGGGATGAGCTCATCGCGCAGGTGGTCATCCGGAGCGTGCAGCGACAGGGCGAACGTGACCGGGATGCCTTCGTCCGAGAGCTTCTTGATGGCCGGCACGAGTCCCACGGTCGATACCGTGATGCCGCGAGCGCTCATGCCGAGGCCGTCGGGCTGCTCGGCGACCATCGTGCGCACGGCATGCATCACCCGGTTGTAGTTGGCGAGCGGCTCCCCCATGCCCATGAACACGATGTTGCTCACCCGCTCCATCGAATGGTCATCGGCCTTCTTGCCGCCGAGACCGCCCTCGACGATGAGGCGGTTCGCGCGGACGATCTGCTCGATGATCTCGGCCGCCGACATGTTGCGGGTGAGCCCCGCCTGGCCTGTGGCGCAGAACGGGCAGTTCATGCCGCATCCGGCCTGGCTCGACACGCACAGCGTGATGCGCCCGGGGTACCGCATCAGCACGGACTCGACGAGCGCGCCGTCGTGCAGCCGCCAGAGGAACTTGATCGTGTCTCCGCGGTCGGTCTCGAGGCGCCGCACCTCGGTGAGCAGCGGCGGCAGGAGCCCCGCGACGAGCTGGTCGCGGATGTCGGCCGGCAGGTCGGTCATCTGCTCCGGGTCGGAGGTGTAGTGCTTGAAGTAGTGGGTCGCGAGCTGCTTCGCGCGGAACCCGGGAAGGCCGAGCTCCTTGACCTTCTCGGTGCGCTCCGCCGGGGTGAGGTCGGCCAGGTGCACCGGCGGCTTGCCACGCTTCGGGCTGGCGAACTGCAGGAGCGGACGCCCCTCGGCATCCTTCTTCTGCGTCCAGCCCTCTGTCGCGGGGCGCACCTGCGCGGGCTTCGTGGAGCGGACCTTGCCCTGCGGGGACGCGGATGCTGGTCGCGTGTCGCGCGCGCGGGGATTCTCGGTCATTCTCCCAGGGTACGCGTTGTCGGATGAGAAGCACCTGGGGCGCGGATGCCCGTCTCTCTAGACTGAGCCCATGGAGATCTTCTGGATCATCGGCATCGTCGTCGGCTTGATCGCCGTCGTCGCCATCCTCGCCGCCGCCCTCCGCGGAATGCGGCCGAAGATTCCGGAAGCGCAGACGTTCACGCCGGTACCGGTCATGAGGTCGTCGACGGCGAGCCCGAAGACCGCGACCCCCGCGGGGACCTCGCCCGAAGTGATCGCGCAGATCGATCGACTCATGGCGGCCGGCAAGAAGGTCCAAGCGATCAAGGTGCTCCGCGACCACGCGAAGCTCAGCCTCAAGGAGGCGAAGGACCGGATCGATCACTGGTCGATCAGCACCACCGCTGCGCACATCGCCGCCGTCTCCAACACCTCCCCCACGCGTTCGTCGATTCCGACGGCCTACTCGTCGAACGCCGCGCCGCACTCGTCCGGTTCCGGTCGGTCCGCGCTTCCCGCTTCCGTCGTCGCCGATGTCGACAGACTCATCGCCGGGAATCAGAAGATCCACGCGATCAAGTTGGTGCGCGAGCACACCGGCCTGGGCCTCAAGGAGGCCAAGGACATCGTCGAGGCCTGGGTTCCTGGCCGCTCGCGCTGACTCCGGCTCGCGATCGGGCGCCAGCGCGGAGAGAATGGGCTGACGTCCGTTCCCGAAGGAGACACATGTCCGACCGCCTCGACCGCGCCCGCAGCACCGGGGTCCTCGCCGTGCTCCGCGCCTCCACCCCCGAACTCGCACTGGAGGCATCCGAGGCGATCATCCGGGGCGGCGTCACCGGGATCGAGGTGACCTTCTCCACGCCCGATGCTCCGGCCGTGATCCGTGAGCTCATCGCTCGACACGGCGAATCCGCCTACATCGGCGCCGGCACCGTCACCACTCCCGAGCAGGCGACCCTGGCCGCAGAGGCCG
Organism: Microbacterium sp. LWO13-1.2; assembly: GCF_038397725.1. Lineage (NCBI taxonomy): Bacteria > Bacillati > Actinomycetota > Actinomycetes > Micrococcales > Microbacteriaceae > Microbacterium > Microbacterium sp. LWO13-1.2. The sequence goes on along the minus strand of NZ_CP151634.1, from coordinate 1,397,165 downwards.
GTGCGGAGTTCCTCGTCAGCCCGGGCACCCTCCCCGACCTCACCCGCGCGATGCTCGACACCGGACGCGCAGTGATGACCGGCGCCATGACGCCGACCGAGGTGATGACGGCGCTCGCACTGGGCGTCGATGTCGTCAAGATCTTCCCGGCGTCGCTCGGCGGTCCCTCCTACCTCGGGTCGCTGCGCGGACCGTTCCCGGATGCTCCGCTCATGCCGACCGGTGGGGTCACCCCCGACAATCTCGCCGCCTGGTTCGCGGTCGGCGTTGTCGCGGTCGGCGCCGGCGGCGACCTCGCGAACGGTGCGTCGATCGCCGCATCCGACTGGGCCGATATCGAGCAGCGTTCGGCACGCTTCGCGGCCTCCCTCGCGGCTGTCCGGGGCTGAGCATCACACGGGCCCGGGCGCGCGGAATGCGCACAGGACCGGCGCTCTTCGCGGCAGCGATCGCGGCGAGCGCGCCGGCGCTGTCGGCGTGTACCGCGCTCGAGCCCACAGCATCCGCCGGTTCATCCACCGAGGAGTCCGCCATGTCGCACGCCACCCGTGACCTGCTCGCCGCAGCCGCCCAGGGCGACGCCGGCGCTGTTCGCAATGCGCTCGATGCCGGTGCCGACATCGACGCGCGTGGCGACGGCGGAATGACGGCGCTAGTCGCGGCCACCAAGGCGAACCACGTCGACGCGGCGCGGGCGCTGATCGAGGCCGGCGCCGACGTCAACGCCAAGGACGACATCCAAGACTCTGCCTACCTCTACGCGGGCGCTCGCGGTCACGACGAGATCCTGCGTCTCACCCTCGACAACGGCGCCGATCTGAAGAGCACCAACCGGTACGGCGGCACCGCGCTGATCCCGGCATCGGAGCGCGGCCTGCTCAGCACCGTGCGGATGCTGCTCGACGCGGGCGTCGATCCTAACCACATCAACAACCTGCACTGGACCGCTCTGCACGAGGCGATCGTGCTCGGCGACGGCTCGGAGCGCTACGTGCAGGTGGTGCGTGCTCTCATCGACGGCGGTGCGGACATCACGATCCCTGACGGCGATGGCGTGCTCCCCCGCCAGCTCGCCGCTTCCCGAGGGTACGACGCCATCATCGCTGAGCTCGATCGGTGATCGAACTCAGCGCGTGGGCATGGGCGGCACTCGGACTCGCCGCGGTCATCACCGGAATCTCGAAGTCGGCGATCCCCGGCGGCTCGACCCTCGCCGTCGTGCTGTTCACTGCGGTGCTGCCCGCACACACCTCGACCGCGGCGATGCTGCTGCTCTTCATGGTCGGCGACGTGTTCGCGCTCATCGCCTACCGGCGGCACGCGCACTGGCCGACGCTGATCCGTCTGGCTCCCGCGGTGATCGCCGGCCTCCTGGTCGGTTTCGCGTTCCTCGCGTTCGCCGACGACGCCATCGTGCGGCGGGCGGTCGGCGGCATCCTGCTGCTGATGATCGCGGTGACGCTCTGGCGCCGACATCGGCAGTCGACGGCGGATGCCGTGGCATCCGGAGTCCTGCTGTCCACCACCTACGGCACCCTCGGCGGCTTCACCACGATGGTCGCCAACGCGGGCGGACCGGTGATGGCGATGTACTTCCTCGCGACGCGCACACCGGTGCAGGTGTTCCTCGGCACCTCGGCGTGGTTCTTCGCGATCATCAACCTGGTGAAGGTGCCGTTTCTCGCCGGCCTCGGACTGATCGACACTCAGGTGCTGCTGATGGATCTGGTGCTCGCTCCACTCGTCGTGATCAGCGCCCTTGTGGGGCTGCGCATCGCGCGCCGCATCCCCCAGCAGTTGTTCGACAGGATCGTCATCGCGCTGACGGTCGTCGGCGCGGTGTACCTGCTGATCTGAGCGAAGACTCCCGGACGACCGCGCCTCAGTCGAGGAAGATGTCCGGGAACAGCGCGTTGTCGGGAGTGCCGGGAATCGCCGCGTACTTCGAGAAGTCCGTCACGCCGTCCGCCTCGAGCACGTCTTCCACGATCAGGGTCTGACCTGTGTACTCGCGCGCGGGCTTGAGGAGCACCGCGTAGGCGGCATCCGCATAGATGTCCGCCGTGCGGCTCGCCGCCATGACCTTGTCGCCGCCGAGGAGGTTCTGCACCGCCGCGGTCGCGATCGTGGTGCGCGGCCACAGCGTGTTCGCGGCGATGCCGTCGCGAGCGAACTCGGCCGCGAGCCCGAGCGTCACCATCGTCATGCCGAACTTCGCGAGCGTGTAGCCGGTGTGCGCGCCGAGCCACTTCGGCGACGGGTTCAGCGGCGGTGACAGCGAGAGGATGTGCGGGTTCGCAGCATCCTTGAGGATCGGCACCGCGGCGCGCGAGAGCATGAACGTGCCACGGACGTTGACGTCCTGCATCAGGTCGTACTTCTTCGCGCCGAGTTCCAGCGAGCGCGACAGGTCGATGACACTGGCGTTGTTGATGACGATGTCGATGCCGCCGAACTCGCCCTGCGTCTTCAGCACGGCCTCGGTGATGTCATCGTCATCGCGCACGTCGCCGACGATCGGCAGCGCGTTGCCGCCGGCCGCGCGGATCTGCTCTGCGGCGGAGTGGACCGTGCCCTCGAGCTTCGGGTGCGGAGTGTCGGTCTTCGCGAGCATGGCGATGTTCGCGCCGTCACGCGCTGCGCGCAGTGCGATCGCCAACCCGATCCCGCGGCTGCCGCCGGACATCAGAATCGTCTTTCCAGCCAGTGTGCTCATGTCTCTCCTTCGTCCAACCGGTCGTTCCCGTCGCAGAGGAGCCCGGTATCGGTGGATCTTTCCGTGCTCTTCTGCGACGGGAGCGGATTACTTCGGTGCCATGCGGATCGCGCCGTCGAGGCGGATCGTCTCACCGTTGAGGTAGCTGTTCTCGACGATGTGCTGCACGAGCGCCGCGTACTCATCGGGCCGGCCGAGACGGGACGGATGCGGCACCTGCTGGCCGAGAGAGTCCTGGGCCGCCTGCGGCAGACCCATCAGCATCGGGGTCTCCATGATGCCTGGCGCGATGGTGCAGACGCGGATGCCGTAGCGAGCGAGTTCGCGGGCGATCGGCAGCGTCATCGCGTGCACGCCGCCCTTCGACGCCGAGTACGCCGGCTGGCCGATCTGGCCGTCGAATGCGGCGACGGATGCGGTGCTCACGATCACTCCGCGGTCGCCGTCGATGAGTTCGTTCTTCGCGATGACGGCGGATGCCTGCGAGATGACGTTGAACGTGCCGATCAGGTTGATGCGGATGATGCGCTCGAAATCTCCGAGGACGGCAGGGTTGCCTTCGCGATCGAGCACCTTCGCCGGCGGCGCGATTCCGGCGCAGTTGACGACGATGCGCAGCGGGGCCGCTGCCTGCGCCGTGGCGACGGCGGCTTGCACCTCTTCGACGCTGGTGACGTCGGCCGGGGCGAATGCTCCACCGATCTCGGCGGCGAGCTCGGCCCCATGGGAGGAGGCGAGGTCGACGATCGTGACGTGGGCGCCGGCGGCGGCGAGCCGTCGGGCTGTCGCGAGGCCGAGCCCTGAGGCTCCGCCGGTGACCAGCGCACCCTGTCCGGTGATCTGCATTGTGTTCTCCTTCGAACGTCGTTGTGCGACTGAGTCTCAGCTTACGTGGTTCTTGGTGTCACCACGAGATCTTGTTGCCACCCCGCGAAGAGTGTGGGCTGAGAGCATGGATCTGCGTCGGAAACGAGCCTACGACACCGCCACTGCCGACGACGCAGCGGAACGTGCTGCCGGCGCGAGCGCGGGCGTTCGCGGTTCACAACTCAGGAAGCTCTTCGGCTCTTGGCGCGGATCTCGACGTTCAGCCCCGACTTTCCGGCGTCCCAGCCTTCGACCCGTGCCGATTCTCCTGAGTTGTGAACCGTATCCGGCCGTGACCCGAGGCGGGAACGGCAGGATGGAGGGATGTCGATCCCCGCCGAACCTGTTGCGATCCCCGTGCAGGTCGCTGTTCTGGCGCGCGGTGCTGCGCTCACTCCGGTGTGGCGGAACGGCATCGGCGGCCTGACCTTCCGCACCGACGACGGCCGGTTCATCAAGTGGGGACCGTCGGATCCCGAAGCGAACATGCACGATGAAGCCGAGCGGATGCGGTGGGCGCGGCGTTGGATCACGGTTCCGGAGGTGCTCGAGCAAGGGCAGGATGCCGAGCACGAGTGGCTCGTCACGATCGCGCTCGACGGCCACAGCGCCGTCGAGCCGAGGTGGGCTGAGGATCCCGGAACCGCCGTGCGCGCGGTCGGCGAGGCGCTGCGCGCGATGCACGACGCGCTGCCCGTGGCGGACTGCCCATGGGAATGGAGCGTGCCGACTCGAATCGCGAACGCCGAGCGGCGCGGTATCGAGATTGCCGATGCCTTCCGCGATGCGCCGGAGATCGATCGACTGGTCGTCGCCCACGGGGACGCGTGCATGCCGAACACCCTGCTCGCCGCCGACGGCCGCTGGACCGCGCACGTCGACCTCGCGGCCCTCGGCACCGCCGACCGCTGGGCCGACATCGCGGTCGCCTCGATGAGCACCGAGTGGAACTGCGGCCCCGGATGGGAAGACGCGCTCATCGAGGCCTACGGCGTCGAACCCGACCGCGAACGACTCGCGTACTACCGCGACCTGTGGAATGCGACCTGAGCCGCCCCTCGGGCTCCGAACCTGAGGAGCGAGACGCTTAGAATGACGCGATGACCCCGCCGTCCAGATCCCTCGCCGGTATGCGCATCCTCATCGTCGGCGGAGGCGGTGGCGGTATCGGGTCTGCGATCACGAGGCATCTCGCGAGTCTCGGCGCGCGCCTGGCGATCGCCGACATCGACTCCACGCGCGTATCGGACGCGGCTGCGGAAGTCGCCGCGGCCGGGGGCACGGCTGCAGGCTTTCCCGTCGACGTCCGCGACGCAGCACAGTTGACCCAGCTCGTCGCCGAGACCGTCGCGGCCTTCGGAGGAATCGACGCCGTGGTCACCGTCGTCGGCGGACAGGTCGCTTTCGTGCCATCAGCGCGCCTGCACGAGATGCGCGACGAGGACTGGGACACGATGTACGAGATCAACCTGCGCTACGTCGCCCGCCTCATCCGACTCGTCCTGCCGCACTTCCTTGCTCAGAAACACGGGGTGATCGTCAGCGTCGGGTCGGTCACCGGCTTCATGGGCGCGCCGGGTCAAGGCGCCTACGGAGTGATGAAGGCCGGACTCGCCAGCCTGGCGCGAACCGTGGGTGCCGAGTACTCGGCCGACGGCATCCGGATGAACGTCGTCGCCGGCGGCGCGATCAGCACACCCGTGGCGAACAGCGACACCGCCGATTGGATCGATGAGATACCGATGGGTCGCACCGGAACCCCCGATGAGGTGGCAGCGGCCGTGGCCTACCTCTGCTCATCGGAATCCCGCTACATGACCGGACAGCAGATCGTCATCGACGGCGGGGTGTCGTCTCGGGGACCGTTCCACTAGCCTCGCGGCTCTCAGGGCGCCTGCCGAAGGTTCTCCGCCGCCGTGAGCACGGTGCTGGCGGTTGCGAGGTCGCGCGGAGTGGTGTCGAGTGCCTCGGCGAGGCGTGCCAGATCAGCCAGCGTGAAGCCTCCGCCACGGACGCCTGCGTTCAGATCCGCGGCGGTCATCCCCACCTCGCCGAGGACCTGAGTCACCGATTTTCCGTTGCGGCGGCGAAAGCGCTCCAGCGCATGCACATGGATCACGATCTGGTTCACCATGTTCTCGCCTTCCTCGCTCTGGCTCTGTCGACGGTCTCGCCATGCGTGGATGAGCCCACGCATGGATCAGGAACAGGGGAGGAGGTAGCCACCCGTCCTCCCCTGCCGGGCCGAGACCCGGATCCTCCCCGGCGTGGGAGCGTCGGCGAGGAGAGTGAGCGACCCCAGATCACTCACCACGGGCGCGGCTGCAGGGGCAACCGTCACCCATCTATAGAGATGGCCGGCTGCCGATTCCATTACGCGACACTCCATCTCCGGTGCCCGATGGCGTCGGAGTTCCGCGTAATGGAATCGCCGTGGCGGACTCTCCTCATATGGAGAACCGTCTACTACACCCCGAGAATCCGAGAACCATGGCACCCCTTCCCATCGCCCCCGTCGTATCCGAACTGCTCACCGCGATCGGCCAGATCGGAGTCTGGACGGCTGTCCTCGGTGCGGTGGCGCTAAGCGTGGCGATCGCATTCGACGCAGCCGGGCTCGCGGGCGGTGCAGCGGCCATCTGGCTGACGGGAGGCATCCTCAGCCTTGCGCTGTGGCACTCCGGTGACGGGATGACGCCACTCGCCTCCGGCCTCGCACTGCTGCTCGCCGTGGGGGTCGGAGCCGCCTGGCGATCCGCGAGGAGAACGGCACCGGCAACCAATCCGACGCTCGCCGCGTCCTCCCTGCACGGCGCGCAGCCGCGCCCCGTGCTCGAACGATGACCGGCCCGCGCATGGGGGCAGATACCGCCCGCCGCCGGGGCGAAGAACGTGCGCCCCGGCCGCAACCGGCTCGCTCGACCCATATCGCTTCGCAGACGGTCGTGCCGGCTCAGACGAACACACTCGCCATCGTGGCGTTGATCAGCGGCCTCGCCGGGGTCGTCTTCCTCGTGCCCGTTCTCGGTCCGCTGGTCGCAATCGCGGCCGGATATGCCTCTCGTCGCCAGATCACCGCGCGCCGCCAGGGCGGGCGCCGACTCGCCGACGCGGGAGTCGTGCTCGGCTGGGTCGGACTCGCACTGACGTGCATCCTCATCGGCGTTCTGGTGCTGCACCAGTGGATCTGACGATCTGACGCAGGTCCCTCAGAGCGATTCGGGAACATGTTCCCGAATCGGAGCCGATGTGGCTCGCGTCAGCTCGGCCCGAGGATGAAGTTCCAGGCGCCGGTGACGACGGCCGCGGCGATCGCGAGCGCGGAGATCGCGGCACCGACTGCCAGCAGCATCCATTCCCGCCAGCCGAAGCGCGATTCGCGCGCCCACGTGCGGGCCACCGGTGCGCCGAATCCGCGCGCTTCCATCGCCGTCGCGAGTTTCGCTCCCCGGCGGATCGACAGCACCAGGAGCGCGAACGCCATGCCGAAGAAGCGGCGGATCCTGCCTCGGTCGGCGACGCCGCGCGCCCGGCGGGCGAGCTCGAGCGCACGCCAATCGTCGATGAAGAGCCCGACCATACGCAGCCCCGCCAGTGCGCCGAGCACGAAACGCGCGGGCAGGCGGACGATCTGCGCCAGCCCATCGGCGAGGTCGGTCGGATCGACCGTGATGAACAACACGACCGACGGCAGAGCGATCGCGAGCACCCGCAGCATCGTCGCCAGCGCCAAGGCGAGGGAGCCGTCACTGATGCGCAGCACGAACCAGTCGACGTAGACCGTGCCGCTCGTCTCGCCGTAGAGGACGATCGTGAGCCCGGTGAGCGGAGCCGCGAGCCACACCGGCCAGGTGCGCACCCAGAACTCGCGCCAGCCGATCCCCGTGAAGAGGAACAGCACGCACTCCAGGACGAGGGCCGTCGATGCCGATACGGGATCGAGCGTGAGGATCAGCGGGATCGCGATCAGTGCGCTCACGCCGAGTTTGGCGACCGGGTTGATCTGCGCGAGCCCACCCGTGCGCGCATGCGAGTCGAGGACCGTCATCCCGCACCGCCCAGTTCGAAGCGCTCGGCGTGCAGCGCCCTCGCGACATCGACGTCATGGGTGATCGTCACGATCGCCGTCCCGTCGTCGCGAAGGGCGGCGAGCATGGCGACGAGTTCCGCCCAGGTGCGGGCATCCTGCCCGAAGGTGGGCTCGTCGAGGACGAGCACGCGCGGTCGGGTCGCCAAAGCCGCCGCGACCGTCAGCCGTCGCTTCTCCCCGCCGGAGAGCGTGTACGGATTTGCCAGCGCGAGGCGGTCGAGCCGCAGCCGCGTGAGCAGTTCGTCGCTGCGTTCCGCGATCTCGTCCTCCGCCATGCCGAGCGCGCGCGGTCCGACGGCGAGCTCGTCGCGTACGGTCTTGGCGAGCAGCTGATGCTCAGGCTCCTGGAAGACCATGCCGATACGCGTCAGCAGGTCGCGCGATGCCCAGTGGATGGGTTCCTCGCCGATGTCGGAGGCCAGGGCGACGGATGCCGTGAGCCGGCCGGCGGCCGGCGGCAGGAGTCCAGCGAGCGTGAGCCCGAGCGTCGACTTTCCGGCACCGTTCGGCCCGGTGATGGCCAGCACCTCCCCGGCGCGCACGTCGAGGTCGATGCCCGAGGCGACCGGTCTGCCCTTCACCCGTGCGACCGCAAGGTCTCGGGCCGATAGCAGCGGTTCCCCAGGTCCGCGGCGCGGGGGCGGCGGCGGTACGGGGGCGAATCCTGGCACCCAGACGCCGTCGGCTGCGAGCCGAGCGCCCTCGACGCCGAGCACGCGGTCCGGCGAGCCGTCAGCCACGACGCCTCCCTGGCCGATCACGATGACCCGGGTGATCAGCGGCAGCCAGACGTCGAGGCGATGCTCGACGACGATCAGCGTGGCCGGCTGCGCCTGCAGCATCCGCTCGACCGCGTCGCGCACCTCGATGACGCCCTGCGGATCGAGGTTCGCCGTCGGCTCATCGAGAAGCACGAGCCCCGGTTGCATCGCGAGGATGCCGGCGAGCGCGAGGCGTTGCTTCTGCCCGCCGGAGAGCGCCTTCGTCTGCCGGTCGAGGGGCACGTCGAGGCCGACCGCGTCCAGTGCGGCGCCGACGCGCGACCAGATCTCCGGCCGCGGCACACCGAGGTTCTCGCATCCGAAGGCGACATCGTCGCCCACCCGCGCGAGGATGACCTGCGAATCCGGGTCTTGCAGCACCAGGCCGCTGCGGCCTCTCGTGGCCGACGCCGGCGCCCCGTCGACGAGCAGTTCACCGGTGCTCTCGCCCTCTTCGTCGCCGCCGAGGACGCCGGCGAGTCCGTGCATCAGGGTCGATTTCCCCGACCCCGATGCTCCGAGCACGAGCACCCGCTCCCCCGGGTCGATGCGGAAGGAGATCTCCTCCAGCGCCCAGGCGAGACGGCTCGCGTGCCGCCAGCCCCAGCCGCGCGCCTCGACGGCGGCGGGGCCGGTGGTACTCGCGCTCATCAGACCCGGACGCGCGCCTCGCGCCCGGAACCGAATCTGTCGAGGGCTCCGGTGGCGGCGATGCCTCGCGCCAGCACCCAGGACAGGATGCCGGCGATGACGGCGCCCGAGATCACGGCGCTGATCAGGTAGACGACGGTGAAGGTCGGGCCGGATCCCGCGTACCAGAGGATCAGGTTGTTGATGCCTCCCGCAAGAGCCGCACCGGCACCGGCGAGCGCCGCGACCGGCAACGACCAGCGCTTGTAGAAGAAGAGCAGGAAGATGAGTTCGGCGCCCAGCCCCTGCACGAGTCCGGCCTCGATCGTGAGGAACCCGCCCCACTGGTTGCCGACGAGTGCGGACACGACCGCAGCGAGCACCTCGGTGTAGATCGCAGCGCCCGCCTTGCGGATGATCAGGCCCCCGAGCACACCGGCGAACAGCCACGGCCCGTCGAGCAGGCCCTGCACACCGGGAAGCAGCGGTTCGAGCAACGCTGCAGGGCCGAGATAACCGACGTTCCAGGCCAGGAAGATCAGGCCGGCGGCGACGCCGATGACACTGGCGACGACGATGTCGACGATGCGCCAGCGCCAGATCTCAGGACGACGCAGGCCCTTTGCCTCGGACGTGGCCACCGATGTGGGCGTGGATGTACTCATCTGAACTCCTCCCTGCGCTGGCATGACCCAGATCAGGTTCGACGGTCGAAGCGCGATCGCTCCCTCTCAGCCCGGCTCGCCGGACTCCCGTGGTTGTGCTGTCGATCTTACTCTCGCCGCTGCCCGCCCGATTCCCCTCTCGCGGCGGACGACTTTCACAGGCGCGGAGGCGGGATACGCCGCGAATTCCTTGAATGATTCGGTAGCGTGTGCAGGTGACCCTTCGTGACGCGCGCCCGGATACGGGATCGGATGCGGCGGCCGCACGCGCGTCGATCGATGACGCGGCGGTGGCCGAGCCCGCACTGTCTGAGCCCGCACTGTCCGATGCTGGATTGCCGGATCCCGCGCTGCCGGATGTCGCTGCGACTACCGGATCCGGAGCAGTCGAATCCACCGCCCCCGCTCGCTGGGCCGATGCCGGACGCGGCGCGACCGCGCTGACCTGGGTCGATCCGGCGACGATCGCGAACGAGACGCGGCCAGGGACGCTCGACGGCCCGATCGCAACGGCGAACGGCGCGAGCCTTTTGAAAGGTGCCCGACTGCGCAGCGGTTTCGCCCAGCCGCAGACGCTGGTGCCGCTCGGGATCCTCGCAGGGCTCGTCACCGCCTATGCCGGAACGACGTTGCTGTGGCCCCTGCACGAGATCGCGCCGACAGTGCAGGCAGTCGAGTTCGAAGCGGCATCCGCACCGCCCGCATCGCTCACCTGGCCGACGCAGGGCAGCGCGGCCGTCGGCGTCGAGGGCGTCGGCGCGGTCGCCTCCGCTCTGGACGAAGCGGGCATCGCCAGCATCACGAAGGTCGTCAGCACCCTGATGGTGCTGGACAGGCTCCCGCTCGCCGTCGGCGAGCAGGGCCCGGAGTACTCGTTCACTCTCCAGGACAGCGAAGACTACTGGGATTACCGGATCGCGGATCAGTCCTCACTGGATGTTCCCGTCGGTGGCACGTTGACGGAGTTCCAGATGCTGCAGGGCATTCTGCTGGGTTCTGCCAACAACTACATCGACCGGCTGTCCGACGAGATCTGGGGCTCGGAACGCGCCTTCGCCGATGCCGCCGAGGTGTGGCTGCGCGAACGCGGACTCGAAGGCATCACCGTGGTGACGCCTTCTGGCTTCGATGAGGGCAACACCGCGACGCCGGAGGCGCTGGTCAAGCTCGCGCAGCTCGCCATGGAGAACCCGGTGTTCGCGAGCATCGTCGGCACGAAGTCGGTCGATATTCCGGGTGTCGGCGTGGTGACCAACGGCAACGGGATGCTCGCCGATGCGGGCGTCGTCGGCATCAAGACAGGCACCCTCGAGTATTACAACCTCCTCACGGCGAAGGACGTGCCGGTCGGAGACATCACCGTCCGGCTCTACGCCGCCGTCCTCGGTCAGAACGGCGACGACGAACGCCTCGCCGTGACCCGCACGCTCTTCGCCGAAGCCGAAGCAGCTCTGCAGACGCAGAAGCCGACGGTGCCCGCGGGCACTGTCGTCGGCGAAGTGCAGACGGTGTGGGGCGAGTCGGCGAAGATCGTGACGGATGCCGATGCCGCCGTCATCCTCTGGAACGCGGGCACCGCAGAAGTGACCCCCGAGCTCGACCTGGGCGACACCCAGGCGGCCGGCGACGTGGTCGGAACGCTCACGGCGACCGGCCCGCTGAATACCGCCGAGACGAAGCTCACCCTCGCCGATGAACTCGCGGGTCCGAGCCCGTGGTGGCGACTGACGCACCCTCTCGAACTGTTCGGGATCGCCGAGTCCGCTCAGCGCTGACCGGTCTCGCCTGCAGCATCCGCTTCCCCTGCCCTCTCATCTGACACCTCGGGTCGCCATGACGCCCGAGTACCGACCCGACGTGCCACACGAACCAGGGCCACCCATACTGGCGCCCCTTCATCTGGCACCTCGGGTCGCCATGACACCCGAATACCGGCCCGAGGTGTCACACGAACGAGGCGCCACCTGAGGGAGCTGCACGAGGCAGCCGCCCAACACCCCAGGGGACCCGCACAACGCGAGACGCCCCACCCCGCGCGATGCGGAGTGGGGCGTCTGCGTGATGGAGGTCAGGCCTTGCGGTCAGGAGCCTCCGGGCTTTCGAGGATCGCCTCTGCGGCTGCAACCTCGGCCGCCGGCATCCCGACGCCGACCGAGGCGCCGATCCGCGCAGCTTCTGCTTCTACTTCCTCAGCGTCACCCGTGACGACGACCGGAGTCGACGCGGTGAGGGCTTCCTCAGCGTCGATGTCGGTCGCAGCCTGCTCGAACTGCGACTGGTACAGGCGCCAGTAGGCCCCCTGCGCAGCGATGAGCTCGTCGTGCGTGCCCTTCTCCACGATGTCGCCGTGCTCCATCACCAGGATGAGGTCGGCGTCGCGGATGGTGGACAGGCGGTGCGCGATGACGAACGAGGTGCGTCCTTCGCGAAGCGCCGCCATCGCGTGCTGCAGCAGCAACTCGGTGCGCGTGTCGACCGCCGAGGTCGCCTCATCGAGGATGAGGATCGACGGCTGAGCGACGAACGCCCTCGCGATGGTGATGAGCTGACGCTCACCCGCCGAGACGTTGGAGGCGTCCTCGTCGAGCACGGTGTCGTAGCCCTCGGGCAGGGCGTGCACGAAGCGATCGACATACGTCGCCTTCGCTGCGGCGAGCACCTCTTCGTCGGTGGCCGTCGAACGCCCGTAGCGGATGTTCTCGCGGATGCTGCCCGCGAAGAGCCACGGGTCCTGCAGGACCATACCGGTGCGGGAGCGCAGGTCGTCGCGCGTGATCTCCGCGATGTCCTGCCCGTCCAAGGTGATCCGGCCGCCGCTGAGCTCGTAGAAGCGCATGATCAGGTTGACCAGCGTCGTCTTGCCGGCACCCGTCGGTCCGACGATCGCCACCGTCTGCCCCGGCTTCACCCGGAACGAGAGGTCCTTGATCAGCGGACGCTCCGGCGTGTACGAGAACTGGACGTTCTCGAACTCGATGACGCCCTTGCCGTCGACGAGCTCCGGTGCGTCATCGGCATCCGGCTCCTGCTCATCCTCGTCGAGCAGCTCGAACACACGCTCTGCGGATGCGGTACCCGACTGCACGACCGCGGCCATACCGCCGAGCTCCGCCAGCGGCTGGGAGAACTGCTGCGAGTACTGGATGAACGCCTGCACGTCACCGAGCCGCAGCTGGCCGTTGGCCACCATGAGGCCGCCGAGCACGGCGAGTGCGGCGTAGCTGAGACTGCCGACGAAGGTCATCGCTGGCATGATGATGCCGGAGAGGAACTGCGCCTTGAACGCGGCCTGGTACAACTCTTCGTTCTCGACCTGGAACTTGTCCAGGGCGTCCTGCTCGCGACCGAAGACCTTGACCAGCGCGTGACCGGAGAAGGCCTCTTCGACGCGCGCGTTCAGGCGGCCGACCTTGCGCCATTGGGTGCCGAAGGCCTTCTGCGAACGCGGGCCGATGACACCGAAGATCACGCCCATCAGCGGCAGCGCGATCAGGGCGACGAGCGCGAGCTGCCACGAAATGGAGAACATCATCACCAGCACGCCGATGACGGTGAGCACCGAGGTGAGCGCTCCGGAGAGCGACTGCTGCATCGTCTGGGTGATGTTGTCGATGTCGTTCGTGACGCGCGAGATCAGCTCGCCGCGCTGCACCTTGTCGAAGTACGACAGTGGCAGACGGTTGATCTTCGCCTCGACCTCTTCACGCAGGCGCCACATGGTGCGCACCATGATGACGTTGATGACGTAGCCCTGGATCCAGCTCAGCAGCGCCGCGACGACGTAGATCGCCAGTACCGCCGTGATGATCCAGCGCATCGCCTCGAAGTCGATGCCGGCGCCGACGGTGAAGTCCCGCAGTGCCGCTACTTGGTTGGCGAAGTCGGTCTGTCCGAACTGGCGCAGTTGCTCGACGACCTCGTCCTTCGGGGTTCCGACCGGGAACCCGGGGAAGTCGCCCTGCGGCTGTGCCAGCTGGTTCGACATGAACCCGGCGTAGACGAGGTTCGTCGCTTCGCCGAGCACCTTGGGCGCGGCCACTGTGAGCACGACGCCGATGGCGCCGAGGATCGACACGAACACGAACCAGACGGCGGAGGGCTTCAGCAGCCCGATCATCCGCCCGAAGCTCTTGCCGAAGTTGTCGGCCTTGCCCGGCGCCACGCTGTCCCAGTCGCCCGAGTTCTGACGGGCTTGCTCAGCGAGCTCTGCCTCGTACTTCTCCTCGTCGGTGAGTTCCGGTTCGACGGTAGCGACGGCCCCGGCGGCCGCTGTGCGCTCGCGGCGGTTCTTCGGCTTCTGCTCGCTCATGCGTCCACCCCCAGCTGCGACTCGACGATCTCACGGTAGGTCTCGCTGGTCTCGAGCAGCTCCTCGTGGGTGCCGACACCGACCATTGTTCCTCCTTCAAGGACGACGATGCGATCAGCATCCGTGATCGTCGACACGCGCTGGGCGACGACGATTTTGGTGACATGCGGCAGCTCTCGCCACAGCGCCTGCCTCAGGCGCGCATCCGTGGTGAGGTCGAGCGCCGAGAACGAGTCGTCGAAAACGAGGATCTGCGGCTGGTGCACGATCGCGCGTGCGATCGCCAGGCGCTGGCGCTGTCCGCCCGAGACGTTCGTGCCACCCTGGGAGATGCGTGACTCCAGACCATCCGGCATCTCCTCGACGAAGTCGCGCCCCTGCGCGATCTCGAGCGCGTGCCAGAGATCTTCGTCCGTCGCCTCCTCCCGGCCGTAGCGGAGGTTGGATGCCACAGTGCCGGTGAACAGGAAGGGACGCTGCGGTACCAGGCCGATGCTCTTCCAGAGGGCTTCGACGTCGGCCTCGCGCACGTCCGTGCCGCCGACGAACGCGGCACCGCCGGTCACGTCGAACAGGCGGGGGATGAGCGAGATGAGCGTCGTCTTGCCGGCACCGGTGGAGCCGACGATGGCGACGGTCTCACCCGGTTCCGCGGCGAAGCTGATGCCACTCAGCACCGGCGACTCGGCTCCGGGGTAGGTGAATTCGACGTTGTCGAGGGCCACCGAGCCCGGTGTCGGGAAGTCGACGACGCCGTTCTCGGGGCGGCTCATGCCCGCCTCAGCGTCGAGGACCTCGCCGACGCGCTCGGCGGAGACTGCCGCACGCGGGATCATCATCGCCATGAAGCTCGACATGATGACGCCCATCATGATCTGACCGATGTACTGCATGAAGGCGAACAGGGTGCCGACCTCGACGGTGCCCTCATTGACCTCGATGCCACCGAACCAGATCACCGCGACGACGGTGACGTTGAGGATCAGCATGAACAGCGGGAACAGCAGAACGAAGAGCGAGCCGATCTTGCGGCCGACCACCATGATGTCGGTGTTCGCTCCACGGAAGCGCTCTTCCTCGATGCCCTCGCGCACGAACGCACGCACGACGCGGACGCCGGTCAGCTGCTCGCGCATGATCCGGTTGATCGTGTCGATCTTCGTCTGCATGCTGCGGAACAGCGGCACCATGCGGCTGATGATGAGCACGGCGACGATGAGCAGCACCGGCACCGACACCGCGATCAGCCAGCTCAGGCCGACGTTCGTCGTGACGGCCATGATGATGCCGCCGATCGCGAGCAGCGGTGCGGTCACGAACATCGTCGCGCCCATCATGGCGAGCATCTGCACCTGCTGCACGTCGTTCGTGTTGCGGGTGATCAGGGAGCCGGCGCCGAACTGCGAGACCTCGCGCTCGGAGAAGCCGCTCACCTTGGCGAAGACGTCGGCGCGGATGTCACGGCCGGCGCCCATGGCGGCACGCGCGGCGAAGTAGGTTGCGATGACGGATGCGACGATCTGGCCGAACGACACGGCCAGCATGAACAGGCCGGTGCGCCAGATGTAGCCGGTGTCGGCCTGTGCCACGCCCTTGTCGATGATGTCGGCATTCAGACGCGGGAGGTACAGGGCTGCGAGGGCGCTGAGGAACTGGAACACCAGCACGCCGAGCAGCAGCCATCGATATCGAGAGAGATAGCGGACGAGGAGTTTTCCCAGCACAGGCGGACTTCCTTGAGAGGGTTGAACGGCGGATTTCTCGGCAGGCGGATGCCGACCGACAATCGGCCACAACAAAGATTGCCACGAAGGTCGGACATTCGTATCCCCCTTAAGGCGGACCTTCGCTGACAGCGAACGAATCCCTGACCGGTGCTCATTTTCTGCACCGAGACGAAGAAGCGGATGCCGCGGCATCCGCTCCCGATCACCAACCGCGTTCCACTTGCATGACCGAAGCACGGTTGCAGGGCCGAACAGCCGGATCCGCCGCCGTTTCGACACTGTGGTCATGCAAGTTGTACGCCCGATCGAGGCGGCGGGCCGCGCAGGCAGTGACCGGGGTCAGAACAGCGGCTGCGCCGGAACGTGGGCGCGGGCGCCGGCGCCGGCATCCGCTTCGAGCTCGGCGATCGACGCGGGCTGCCAGCGCGGGTTGCGGTCCTTGTCGACCAGCTGCGCACGGATGCCCTCGACGAGGTCGGGGTGATGCTCGGCGAACCAGAGCACACGGCGGTACTCCCCCTCGAGTGCCGCGCGAAGGCCCGGCAGTTCGCGCGCCTCCCGTACGGCTTCGAGGGTCACCGTGAGTGCGGTCGGTGAGAGATCCTCGAGAAGGTCGGCGATGGCCGCAGCATCCGGAGTCCCCTGTGCGCGCAGCCGCTCGATGATGTCGGCGACGGTCGGCGCCGAGAACGCCTCGTCGATCCACTCGCGGTCGGCGGGAAGCGTCGAAGGTTCCGGCGTCTCGTCGAACAGCAGGACGATCTCGCTCGGACCGGTCGGATCGGCGCGATACGCCAGCGCCTCACGGAGCGCGTCGAGGTTCTCCGTCGGCACGTAGTGGTCGGCGAACCCCAGATAGATGGCGTCCGCACCGGTCATGGTGCTGCCGGTGAGTCCGAAGTACTCGCCGAATCGCCCCGGCGCCCTGCCGAGCAGCCATGTGCCGCCGACGTCCGGTGTGAAGCCGATCCGCGTCTCCGGCATCGCCAGCTTCGACCGCTCGGTGACGATGCGGATGGCGGCGTGCCCGGCGAGGCCGATCCCGCCGCCCATGGTGACGCCGTCGGCCACGGCGACCACCGGTTTCGGGTACTCCGCGATCAGCGCGTTGAGGGCGTACTCGGAGCGGAAGAACTCCGCGGTGCGCTCTGGGTGCCCCGCCACGATCTGCGCGTGCAGGGTGCGCACATCGCCCCCTGCGCACAGGCCGCGCTCACCCGCCCCGTCGATGAGGACGATCTGCACGTCGGTGTCGTCGCGCCAGGCGTTCAGCGCGTCGGCGAGGAGGTCGATCATGCCGAGATCGAGCGCGTTGATCGCCTCGGGGCGGTTGAGAGTGAGGCGTCCGAGTGCTCCTTCCGTGCGGGCGAGGACACGGGGTGCGGCTGCGGATTCGGTCACGCGTGCCAGGCTACTCCGATCGCAGGGCCGTCGGTTCGCGCGCAAAATGCAGGGAATGACGGCATTTTCCGGCAGGATAGGGAGGAACTGCTCACGCAAGGAGAGGTCGCGGATGCCCGAAGGACAGGTGCTCGAGTTCACGCGCGTGACGAAGCGCTTCAATGATGTGACGGCGGTCTCCGACTTCTCCGCGCGTGTCGAGCCCGGTGTCGTCACCGCGTTCCTCGGCCCGAACGGCGCCGGGAAGACGACCACGCTGCGGATCCTGCTGGGTCAGCTGCGGGCGACCTCCGGAACCGCGACGATCGGCGGGGTCTCCTACGCCGAACTGCGCCAGCCGCTGCGCACGATCGGCGCGGTCCTGGAGGAGACTCCGTATCGTCCGCGCCGCACGGCGAACCGCCAGCTCACGATCGCCGCCAAGGCGAACGGCATCCCGCTGTCCCGCATCGACGAGGTGCTCACGATGGTCGGGCTCGCTGGCGAGGGCGAAACCCGCCTCGGCGGCTACTCGCTCGGCATGCGGCAGCGCCTGAACGTCGCGACCGCTCTGCTCGGCGACCCGGGAGCGCTCGTCTTCGATGAGCCCGCGAACGGACTCGACCCCGAGGGAATCCGCTGGATGCGCCTGCTGATGCGCCGCCTCGCCGACGAGGGCCGCACCGTGCTGGTCTCCTCGCATGTGCTCAGCGAGGTCGAGCAGGTCGCCGACAACGTACTCGTGCTCTCGAAGGGCCAGCTGGTTCTGGCGAGCGGCATCGAGAAGCTCGCAGATCCGGCCGCCGGGTCGGTCGTCGTGGATGCCGATGACCGCGCAGCCCTGACCACGGCGCTCTCTGCCGCCGGATTCGACGTGGAGGTGCTCCGTTCCGGCCTGACCGTACGCGGCGGCGACGCCGCCACCGTCGGCGCTGTCGCCGCATCCGCCGGCATCGCGCTGAGCACGCTCGTGCAGCGCGGCCCGACCCTCGAAGACGTCTTCATCGACCTGGTTCGCGGCGGCACTCTCGAGCCGCGCGCCGAGGCGGTGGCCTCGCAGCTGGTCGATCAGGAGCGCAACGGCACGGTGCCGGTCGCGCCCGTCGCCGGTCCCGCGAGCGCGGAGCCGGGTTCGGACGCGGTCGACGCGGATGCCGACACTGACGCTGACGCTGACGCTGACGAGGCCGATGCTGCCGACGCCGAGCCCGCCGCTGATTCCGCCCCGGTGCCGTCACCGGTCGCGGCCGGAGTGGTCACTGCCGGCGCTGCCGGCTTGTTCCGGGCGACCGTCGCGGATGAGGCCCCTGCCGACCCCGCACCAGTCTCCGCACCCGAGGACACCGCGGCCGCTGAGGCTCCGGAAGGCCCGCTCGGGCTGTTCGGGGATGCTGTCACCCCGGTTGATGTCCCTTCTGAGGACCTCGCTTCCGACGAGGTCGAGTTCGAGGCCGGTCCGGATGAAGCCGAGGTCGAGGACGACGCGCACGTTGCTTCGACCGACGCGGACTCCGACGCGACCGATGACTCCGACGACTCCGACGCGACCGAGCCCGAGCCCGCGACGGGGACGGGCATCGATTGGCACGCGGCACCCGCCGCTGAGCCCGTCGCGTCCGACGGCGAGCCTGTGACCGCTGCCGCCGAGGGCGGCGTCGCCGGATGGACTGAGACCGACGCGTCGGACGACGAGGAAGCCTCGACGCCGAAGCCCTCTTTCGACGACATCCTGTTCGGTGCGGCTCCGGTCTCCGCGACTGCGGCAACGGCCGCCTTCTCTCCGGTCATCGAGTCCGATGAGTCGACCCCCGAAGCGACCGATACTGCCGCGGACGGCGACGCAGAGTCGGCACAGGAAGACGCCGCGAGCCAGGATGCAGGCGCCGCGCCGGCCTCGGAGACGATCTCCGAGAGCGACGTCGAGACCGAGGGTGACGTCGTCGCTGCCGAGGGCGACGCCGCCGACAGCGACGACGACGAGCACGAGCACGAGGGCATCGAGATCTTCGCGGCGCTCGGCGATGACCACGAAGCGACCTCCGAAGAGCACGACGATGACGACCCGCGCTCCGCCGCCGTGTCCTCGATGCTCGCCGCAGCCGCACGGGCGTACTTCGAAGACGAGCCGAAGGACTACCCGCTGAATCAGGCGATCGCGAGCTCCGAGGACGAATCCGTCGATGACGGTTCATCCGAGGATGACGGCGCGCACTGGGCGGTCGCCCCGACCGGCGTCATCGACACGGTTCCCCTCGCGAGAGCAGAGGGCGAGCCGTCCGGCGACGAGCCCTCGTCGTCGACCGATCAGGAAGCCGAACCGACCGCAGACGACGCGAACGAGTCCGGCGACAACGATCACGACGCAGACGCGGCTCAGCAGGGCGACGAGCATCACAGCGAGCATGGCCACGAGCACGAGCAGAACCACGACCACCATGGGGACGAGCACCACCACCACGGCTGAGCGCCCTCACGTCACGTGACAACGCCCTCCGCACCTTTCGGGTGCCGGAGGGCGTTTCTGTCAGGGGTGGTGCCGCTCAGGCGGGCCGGGGGCGGATGACCGGACGCCGGCGACCCGAGCTGGTCGGCGTGGGCGCGGTCAAGACGATCTCTTCGACGTCGGCAGGTTCGGACGAGACATCCAGTCGGAGCGCCTGGGTCAGCGCGAGTCCGTGGCTCGTCGTGAGGATGAGCCTGCCGTACTGCTCATCGCCCTCGAGATCGATCACGACGCTCGGTCGACGTCGGCGGATGAGAACGAAGTCGACAGCGCCGGCGGTTTTCCAGCTTCCGGCCGCGAGAACACCGGGGATGTGCGTCCCGGGGTTGGGCACGCCACGCAACCATGTCCAGGCGTCATCGGTGAGCTGCACCTTGGTGATGGTGTCCCGCGCAATGAGGAGACTCTTCTTGTGGAAGGTCGCGGCACGCTCGATCGGCGAGAGCACAACTTCCAGTTGCGTCGAATCCAGCAGCAACGTCACCATGAGTCCAGTCTGCCAGCGCCTTCCCGCGAGTTGGCTGCAACTTGTTCACAGGAAGGCAACGATCCGGTTGTCGGATTGACCCATCCTCGCGTGGAGGCGGTCGGAGACGCCGCCTAGACGAAAGTCCTCTTCGTTTTGGCCGAACGTCACTCTTGCACTCTGGTATACCAAACGGTCAAAGTGGAGTCGCGTCCTCCGGACGCTATCCCCAACGGGCTTCGGCCCACCCCAGAAGAAGGAATGAAAAATGGACGCTGTACTCGGCCTCATCACCTCTCTCCTCAACACGCTCCTCGCCCTGCTGGGCGGCCTCGGCGGCTGATCCGCTGTTGCACGAAAGCACCCCTGCGGCATCGCCGCAGGGGTGCTTTCGTCTCAGCGCGTGGCGGATGCCGCAGCGGCCGCCGCGATCGGAAGCGCGGCCTCGATCCGCTGGAGCTCCTCGTCGCCATGCGCGGCCGTCAGGAACCAGGCTTCGAAGACGCTCGGGGGCAGCGCCACCCCCTGCTCGCGCATCGCGTGGAAGAACGGCGCGTAGCGGAACGACTCCTGCGCCTGCGCCTCGGCGTAATCGCGTGGCGCGGATGCCCGGAACGCGGCGTTGAACAGGCTTCCCGCGTTCGCGACGGCGTGCGTCACACCGGCGTCGGTCAAGGCGGCATCCAGTGCCGTCGCCACGCGCGCGGCCGCGGCGTCCACCGTCGCGTACACCTCGGGAGTCGCGAGCCGCAGCGTCGCAAGCCCCGCGGCGACCGACAGCGGGTTCCCGGAGAGCGTGCCTGCCTGATACACCGGGCCAAGAGGGGCGAGCAGATCCATAATCTCCGCCCGGCCGCCGAGGGCGGCCAACGGCATCCCGCCGCCGACGACCTTGCCGAACGTGATGATGTCGGGGACGAACTCTTCGCCGCCCTCGACCTGCAGTCCCCAGAATCCCGCCGGGTGCACCCGGAACCCGGTGAGCACCTCGTCGAGGATCATCAGGGCTCCGTGTGCGTGCACGGTATCGGCGATGAGCCGGTTGAACCCGGGAAGCGGAGCGACGACGCCCATGTTCGCGGCAGACGCCTCGACGATCACGGCGGCGATCCGCGGCCCATGCTCGGCGAACACAGCCTCAAGAGCAGCGGGGTCGTTATAGGAGATGACAAGCGTCTGCGCGGCGATCGGCGCGGGAACACCGGCCGACCCCGGGAGCGCCAGCGTCGCGACGCCCGAACCCGCCTCGGCGAGCAACCCGTCGGAGTGGCCGTGATAGTGCCCAGCGAACTTCACCAGCAGATCGCGACCGGTGGCGCCGCGCGCCAGGCGGATCGCGGTCATCGTCGCTTCGGTGCCGGTCGACACGAGACGCACCCGCTCCACGGGCCGGGTATCGCCCACCCGCACGCGCCCGGCGATCAGCTCGGCGAGTTCGACCTCGCCCTCGGTCGGCGCGCCGAAGGAGAGACCGCGCGTCGCAGCATCCTGAACGGCGGCGACGACCTCGGGATGTGCGTGGCCGAGGAGCGCCGGCCCCCAGGACGCGACGAGGTCGACGTACTCGTTGCCCGCGGCATCCGTCACCGTCGCCCCGCGCGCCGAGGCGAGGAACCGCGGCGTACCGCCGACCGAGCCGTACGCGCGAACCGGCGAGTTCACACCGCCGGGGATCACAGCGCGGGCAGCGGAGAACAGGTCGTCATTGCGGTCGGTCATTTGATTTTCCTCATGTTCGTGTGCCGCGTTTCGTCTCGCGAGACCTGTGCTGAGCGAGCGAAGCGAGTCGAAGTGTCACTCAACGACCGGGGCCCCGCAGCGTTCAACGAGCGTCGTCGCGCAGCCAGCGCGCGGCCTCGGTCGCCCAGTAGGTGAGGACGGCGTCGGCGCCGGCGCGACGGATCGACAGCAACGACTCGAGCACGGCCGCGCGGCGGTCGATCCAGCCGTTGGCCGCAGCCGCCTCGATCATGGCGTACTCGCCGGAGACCTGGTACGCCCAGACGGGAATGCTCACCGTGTCACGCACTTCGCGCAGCACATCGAGGAACGCCATGGCCGGCTTGACCATCACGATGTCTGCGCCCTCTGCCTCGTCGACGACAGCCTCGCGTACGCCCTCCCGGCGGTTGCCCGGGTCGAGCTGGTACGTGCGACGATCACCCGTCAGCTGCGAATCGACGGCCTCGCGGAACGGCCCGTAGAAGGCGCTCGCGTACTTGGCGGCATAGGCCAGGAGCAACGTCTGCGCGAAGCCCTCGGCGTCCAGAGCGGCGCGGATGACGGCGACCTGTCCGTCCATCATCCCGGACAGGCCCAGCAGGTGCGATCCCGCGCGAGCCTGGGCAATCGCCATCGCCGTGTACCGCTCCAGCGTGGCGTCGTTGTCGACCGAACCGTCGGATGCGAGAACCCCGCAGTGCCCGTGATCCGTGAACTCGTCGAGGCACAGATCGGTCTGCACGACGAGCGCGTCGCCGACCTCGGCCGCGACAGCCGCGGTCGCGATGTTCAGGATGCCATCCGGGTCATCCGCCCCGGAGCCGATCGCATCACGCGAGGCGGGCACTCCGAAGAGCATGACCCCGCCCACACCGGCTTCGGCAGCCTCGACGGAAGCGGCGCGCAACGAGTCCAGCGAGTGCTGCAGGACACCGGGCATCGAGCCGATCGGAGACGGCTCGTGAAGTCCCTCGCGCACGAACATCGGAAGCACGAGGTGCCCCGGCCGGAGCGAGGTCTCCCGAACGAGGGAACGAACCGCGGGCGACTGTCGCAACCGCCTCAGGCGAACATCCGGAAAGCTCACGGCGCGAACTCGTCCGCCGCGTGCGGAAGCGTGAACTGCGAGACGGCGTCGATGAGAGCGTCGACGGTCTGACGATCGGCGACGACCGAGATGGGCAGCCCCGCTTTGCGGGCGTCGTTCGCCGTTCGGGGGCCGATCGCGGCGAGCAGCGTGCTGTCCGGGATCTCCGGGAACTGCTCCCGAACCTGCGCCGCCACAGAGCCGCTGGTGATCAGGATCGCGTTGATGCGCCCGTTCTCGACATCGCGCATGATGCGCTCCGTGACCGGGACGCCCACCGTGCGATAGGCGACGACGCTCTGCACGTCGTGCCCGGCCTCGATCAACGAGCGGCTGAGCACCGGCTTCGCGATCTCGCTGCGGAGGGTCAGGATGCGGCGCGGCGCGGACTCGAGAGCGATGAGTTGCGCGGCCATGCCCTCGGCGGAGTTGTCGTCCTCCGGCACCAGGTCGACCTCGTAGCCGACCGCCTGAAGAGCGGCAGCGGTGGTCTCGCCGACAGCGGCGATCCGCGTGGAGCGCGGAACGACAGCCCGGTGCGCGAACAACACGTCGACCGTCGTCGCGCTGGTGATCGTGAGCCAGTCGAACTCGCCGGCCGCCAGTTGCGCCAGGGCGTGGTCGAGCGTCGCCTGGTCCGTGGTCGGCGCGAAGTTGATGAGCGGCGCGACGACGGGAATCGCGCCCTGGGCGCGCAGACTCGCGGCGACGCCGTCGCCCCACGGCCCGCCACGGGGCACGAGTACGCGCCAGCCGTCCAGCGGTCGGTCTTGCTTCGAATCGGATGATGTCATGAGGAAAGCTCTCGGGAGACGAGGTCAGCCGCCCCTTGTTCGAGCAGCCGACGGGCAACAGTCAACCCGAGCAAGCGTGCCGCGTGCATCGGGTCTGCACCATCGGCAGCATCCGCTCCATTGCCACTGCCGTTTCGACGAATATACTCCCCGTTCAGCGTCTCCGTGACGTCGAGCCCGATCCGGCGGCCGTCATCCGGCGAGTAGACGACCGTCCGAACGCGGACGGATGCCCCCGTCACGACGGCATGAGCGGCCATCGGCGCCTGGCAGCCGGCGTCGAGTCCCTCCAGGATCGCGCGCTCCACGGTGACTGCGATACGCGTCGCCTCGTCGTCCAGCGCGGCGAGTGCGTCGAGCAGTTCCGCCGGAGCTCCCGTCGTGGTCTCGACGGCCAGCGAACCCTGCCCCGGCGCGGTCGGCCATTCGGCGAGGCCGAGCTCCTCGCGCCTCAGATCTGTGTCGGACTCGAGACGGGAGAGACCGGCGGCGGCGAGGATCACGGCATCCAGCTCGCCGGAGGTCACCCGCGCGAGGCGGGAGTCGACGTTGCCGCGGATGTCGACGACGGCGGCGTGCGGAGCCCGGCGCCGCACCTGGGCGATGCGCCGCGGGGAACCGGTGCCGATGGTGCTGCCGGGACGCAGCTCATGCAGCGGTGTGCCCCCGCGGGTCAGGACGACGTCGCGGGCGTCTTCCCGGCTGGGGGTCGCTGCGATCATCAGGCCGTCGGGGATCGCCGTGGGCAGATCCTTGAGCGAGTGCACGAGGATGTCGCACTCACCCGCGAAGAGCGCCTCGCGCAGTCGCGTCGCGAAGATGCCCTGGCCGCCGATCTCCGACAGTGAGGCGCGATTGGTGTCGCCTTCGGAGACGATCGGAACGAGCTCGACCGGGCGCCCGGAGAGCTTCTCGATGGCGGTGGCGACATGGCCGGACTGCGCCAGCGCCAGGGCACTGCGGCGGGTGCCCAGGAGGATCGGGCGCTCTCGGCTCGAGGTGTTCATCACGACTACTGAAGAACGTCGGCGATCTCGTCGAATCGAAGTCGGCGCCCCGTGTAGAAGGGCACCTCCTCCTTCACGTAACGGCGCGCATCGGTGTAGCGGAGGTCACGCATCAGGTCGACGAGCTCGGTCACATCGTCGGCCTCGAGCGGCAGCAGCCACTCGTAGTCTCCGAGGGCGAAGGCGGCCACGGTGTTCGCGATGACCCCGGTGAATGCCGCGCCCTTGCGCCCGTGATCGGCGAGCATCTTGCGGCGCTCCTCTTCGGGTGCGAGATACCACTCGGGCGTGCGGACGAACGGGTACAGGCACAGCCACTGCTTCGGTTCGACACCCCGCAGGAAGCCGGGCACGTGCTGACGGTTGAACTCGGCGTCGCGGTGCACGCCCATCACGTTCCACACCGGCAAGAGGGTGCGCAGCAGCTCGGTACGGCGCAGGCGACGCAATGCCCGCTGCAGCTCCTCGGCGGTGTCGCCGTGCAGCCAGACCATCAGGTCGGCGTCGGCCTTGAGGCCGGAGACGTCGTAGAAGCCGCGGACGGTGACTCCCGAGTCCTCGATGTACCCGACGATCGTCTCGAGTTCGGTCGCGTCGGTCTCGGTGACCGGCATCTCGGGATGGCGTCGCCAGACGGCCCAGAGGGTGAAGCCGGACGGGTTCTCTTCGAGCTCTTCGGACATGCTTCCAGTCTGCCTCCTTTACGCGGGGGCGGCGACCGGATGACCGGACCCTCAGCGCGAGAGCGCCCTGGCGATCACCCAGATCGCACCGCCGACGGCTGCCGCGATGCCGATCGTTGCAGCGATGGCGCCCACCGGATTGCGATCGGCGAACACCCGAGCCTTCGCCGCGGCGCGCTGTGAGGCCTTCTCGATCCGGCGAGGGAAGTTGCCCTTCACCTCGATCGCCGCGAGAGCCGCCTTGAGCTCGGCACGGGCCGAGGCGACGGGATCGACGATCCCCGCGGGCACGACGGTGCGGGGCGTGTTCTCAGATACGGTCATCGCCGGCGTCCTTCACGAGTCGGATGTCTTCAGCCACGGCCTGCGCGGGATTCTGGCGGGCGAGTACCTTGCGGAACTTCAGGATGCCCAGCAGCGCGAAGAGCAGGACCGCGAGCAGGAGGATGCCGAACACCGCCAGCGCCGAAAGCCAGACCGGCCACCAGGATGACAGTCCGGCGATCGCGAAGACGAGAATCACCGGAACCGCCCAGAACAGGAAGAACAACGCGACCAGGAACCAGACCGATCCGATTCCGGCGTCCTTGGCGGTGCGTGAGATCCACGCCTTCGCCGCGTCGACTTCCGCCTTCACCAGGTTGGTGACCAACTCGGGCAGGTCGCCGAGCAATGTCAGCAGGCTGTCATCAGCCCTGTCGCGCTTTCCTCGCAGCATCTCAGCTGCCGCTCTTCGCGGACCCTGAGCCTGTCGTGGAGTTCTTGGCTGCCGGCTTCTTGGCGGCCGGCTTCTTCACCTCGGCCTCGGTGTCCTCCGCTGCGCGGGCGACGTCTTCGACGGCATCCTTGCCGGTCGCGATCACCGAGTCGAGCTTCTGACCCGGGGTGCCGGATCCGCCCACGGACTGGACGACCTTGACGGCCCCGTTCCACAGCGCGCCCGGAACGGCCGCGGCCTGCGACTTCGCGAAGGTCTTGACCTTGTCGACCTGGTCCTGCACAGGGTCGAGGTTCCACACCTTCAGCCACTGCTTCTTGATCTGCTCATAGCGCTCGCGCCCGGCGCGCGTACCGAGGACGTATCCGGCGCCGAGTCCGACGACGAGTCCGATCTTCCCCTTCATAGGGTGCTCCTCACGTTGTTCCGGTCGAGCCGCAGGCTTCGATCCCCGCCGGCCAGATACCAGCGTAACCCTGTATGCCGATTTCGGCATCAATTCTTGATGGGGGTTGACACACGCCGCCATTCAGTCCCAGATCAGGGCGCGCCGCAGCCGGTCGGCCTCGTCCTTGGCGTCCGGGATGACCTGGGCGAGCCCCGTTCCGGCCACCCACGCCCCCACGACAGCAAGACCTGGGACCGCCCGCACTGCGGCACGCGCGGCAGCACGTCGTTCGCCCACTCCGATGATCGACGCCGGCTGCGACTGCACGAAGCGGGAGCGGTGCGCGGCGACGAGCGCGGTCCGCGGAATGGTCACACCGAGGAGCGCGGATGCCTCGCTCAGCGCGAGCACCGCGGCAGCCTCGTCGTCCAGGGTGGCGGTCGTCGGCGGCTCGCCCTGCGCGCCGAAGGAGACCCGCACGAGGTGACGCGCGCCTGCAGCCTCGCGCAGCCAGCCCCATTTCGCGGTCGAATGCGTGAGCGCCTTGGCCGTGTGACTGCCGGGAACCGTGAGCACGCCGGTGCCGCGCGGCGCGGCGTCGAGCGCCGGCGCGTCGAGCAGCAGGGTGACGATCTCGATCTCCGGCGCCGACGATGCCGCCGCCGAGGCGGCGAGTCCGGGCACGAGGGGATCGAGGAGCAGTCGTGCGACAGCCTCGTCGGTGGCGAGGATGACGGCGTCGGCCTCGATCTCCTCGGTCGGTGCCACCGCCTCAGCGAGCTCATCGTCGGTGGCGACGTCGGCTGTGTCATCCGGCTCCACATCTGCCGCGACCAGCCACGCCTCCCCCGCTCGGGAGAGCGACCGCGCGTGAACCTTCGTGCGCACGACCCCGCCGAGACGCAGCAGCTCGGCTTCCAGCGCATCGACGAGCACCGACATGCCGCCCTCGATGCCCTCGACGGCAGCTCCCGGCGCCTTGGCCGCGCGTGCCGCGCCCTCGTCACGCAGCACCTGCACCGCGCCTGCCAGTGAGCCGGCGCGAGTGAGGGCGGCGTTGAGTCCAGGAGCTGCGACGTCGACATCGACATCTTCGGGCGATGCGGAGTAGACCCCGGTGGTCACCGGGGCGACCAGTCGATCGCGCACCTTCGTGCCCATCCGGGACGAGACGAGCCTGCCGAGGCTGTGCTGGTGGCCGATCGTGAGCGGGGGGCGCACGCGGTCGAGGTAGGCCCGCCAGGCGCCCGACCAGCCGATGATGCGGCGCACGTCGTCCTGGAACGGGTTCGCCGGGATGCCGAGAATGCCGCCGACGGGCAGCGGCGCGGCCCCCACGCCGGGGATACCGGCCAGCCAGGCCCCACCGGCGGCGGGTGCCACGATCCGATCCGCAAGACCGAGTTCGGTGAGCAGGCCGCGCACATGACCGCCCCGGGTGGCGAAGCTCTCCGCTCCGATGTCGACACGGACGCCGTCGAGGTCGGTCCGGCGGATCGCTCCGCCCAGAGCATCCGCGGCTTCCAGCACGGTGACCCGCATGCCGACCTTCACGCATTCGCGGGCGGCGATCAACCCGCCTATCCCCCCGCCGATCACGACGACGCGCGTCGCGGCGGCGCGGGCTGCGAGCGACTCGGGGCCGGCTGGTTCGGTCACACCGAGGCTCCGTGTCCCGACGAGTGCACCAGCTCGACGATACGAGTGAGCTGGTCGGGGTCTGTCTCCGGCGGCACGCCGTGTCCGAGGTTGAGGATGTGCGCACGAGCGGCGCGACCGCGCTCGAGCACGTCGAGCACGTGCGCCTCCAGCACCGGCCAGGGCGCGGAGAGGAGCGCGGGATCGATGTTGCCCTGCACGGTGACGTCAGGCCCGAGGATGGCCGCGGCCTCGTCGAGCGGTTGACGCCAGTCGACGCCGACACCGTCGGCGATGCCACCGAGTCGCATATCGCCGAGGAACGGCCCGGTGCCGACGCCGAAGTGGATCGTCGGGATGCCGATGCCGTCGAGGGCGGACCGGGAGTGCGGTGCGACGAAGGTGCGGTAGTCGGCGGTGCTGAGGGAACCCGCCCAGGAGTCGAAGAGCTGCACGACGGATGCTCCGGCGTCGCGCTGCGCCTCGAGGAACGCCCGTGAGATCTGCGCCAGCCAGCCGGCCAGCTTGTTCCACGATGCGGGGTCGGCGTGCATCATCGCCCGCGCACGCATGTGCTCCTTCGAGGGGCCGCCCTCGACGAGATAGGCGGCGAGGGTGAACGGCGCACCGGCGAAGCCGATCAGCGGAGTGTCGCCGAGCTCGGCGACCACGAGGCGCACGGCATCGGCGATCGCAGTCGCGTCCAGCGAGGCGGGGTCGATCGCGGTGATCCGATCGACGTCGGCCGCGGTGCGGACCGGGTTCGCGAACACCGGACCGCGTCCCGGTTCGATGACCACGTCGACGCCGGCGAGGCGCAGCGGGATGACGATGTCGCTGAAGAACACGGCCGCGTCCACTCCGTGCCGGCGAACCGGCTGCAGCGTGATCTCGGCGGCGAGGTCCGGCGTGAGGCAGGCGTCCAGCATCCGCGTCCCGACCCGCAGTTCCCGGTATTCGGGCAGCGACCGGCCCGCCTGGCGCATGAACCAGACCGGGGTCTGCGCGGGGCGATCACCGGCGAGGGCGCGCAGCAACGGCGCGTCGGAGAGAGGCATGGCACCATTCTCCCAGCCGGGCCTATGGGCGTGCTGAGGTGCTTGCAAGTCTCCGGATATCGGCCCCGCCGACGCACTCGACGAGGGCCGGTACAATCGAACTGTGCTGCTCTGCGTCTCGGCGAGTCACAAGACCGCCTCCTTCGATCTGCTCGAACGTCTGAGCCGCACCCCCGATGACGTCGCTCCGACCCTGGTGAGCATGGCGCCGGTCGTGCAGGGTGCGGTCGTCCTGGCGACCTGCAACCGGTTCGAGGCGTACATCGAGATCGACGAGCCGGTCACCGCAGCCGGCGCCATCGGCGTCGAAGCCGTGCTCGAAGCCGTCGAGGCAACCACCGGCGTCGCCGCCAAGGACCTCGAGGGCGCATACGCCGTGCATTCCGGCAGGCGCGTCGCCGAACACCTGTTCTCCGTCGCCGCCGGCCTCGAATCCGTGGTCTCCGGCGAGGGCGAGATCGCCGGCCAGGTCCGGCGCGCATTGAAGACGGCGCGCACGGACGGCACGACCTCGCCCGAGCTCGAACGACTCTTCCAGCGCGCGAGCCAGGCGCAGCGCAAGGTCAAGAACGTCACCGCGCTCGGCCGCGCCGGCCGTTCGCTGGTACGACTCGCGCTCGAGCTCGCCGACAGCCGCATCGCCGACTGGTCCGCCGAGCGTGTGCTGCTCGTCGGCACCGGCGCCTACGCGGCCGTCACCCTCGCCACGCTCCGTGAGCGCGGCGCCGTGAACATCTCGGTCTTCTCGCCGTCCGGCCGCGAAGCGGCGTTCGCCGCGAAGCACGGCATCCGCCCGATCACCGCCGACGAATACGCGTACACCGCGTCGCGCTCGAGCCTGCTGATCACCTGCACCACGGCGACCGAGCCCGTCCTCGGACCCGAGCACCTGAGCGCTCCCCTCGGGATCGCTCCGGCGGGATGCCCGGTCGGCGATCACAACCGCCTCATCATCGACCTCGGCATGCCGCGCAACGTCGACCCCGCGGTCGCGCACCTCGCGGCAACGGCTCTCCTCGATCTGGAGACCATCCGGCTGCACGCACCTCTCGAGGAACTGCAGGCGACGGATGCCGCGCGCAGCGTCGTCCGCGATGCCGCCGATACCTTCCACGTCGTGGGTGCACGACAGAGTGTGACCCCCTCGATCGTCGCGCTGCGCACGCACATCTTCGGGCTCCTCGAGAACGAGATCGGGCGGGCCCGCGCCCGCGGCGACGAGGATGGACGCATCGAACAGTCCCTGCGTCACCTCGCCGGCGTTCTCCTGCACGCACCGACCACGCGTGCGCATGAACTCGCCGCCACCGGTCGTGCCGACGACTTCGCGGCCGCCCTCGAGACGCTGTACGGGATCGCGCCCGAGGCAGACGCCGCCGCGGCATCAGAATCCGCCTGAAGCCCGCATCCCGCGGCGACGTGGTCGGTGCGAGACTGGTCGCATGGCCCTTCACATCACCGGAGACACCGCCGCCGACGCGCTCCTCACCGACAATCCGCTCGCGCTTCTGGTGGGGATGCTCCTCGACCAGCAGGTGCCGATGGAGACGGCGTTCGCCGGACCTCTGAAGATCGAACAGCGGACCGGGGCGGCCGACGCCGCCACCATCGCCCGGATGAATCCCGACGAGTTCCTCGAGGCGTTCAAGCAGACGCCAGCCGTGCATCGCTTCCCCGGTTCCATGGCGGCCCGAGTGCAGACGCTCTGTCAGGAACTCGTTGACCAGTGGGGCGGTGACGCCTCCGCGCTGTGGACCGAGGGCGACCCGAGCGGCGCCGAGGTGTTGAAGCGGCTCAAGACACTCCCCGGTTTCGGCGAGCAGAAGGCGAAGATCTTCCTCGCGCTGCTGGGCAAGCAGTACGGCTTCACCGGTGAGGGCTGGCGCGAGGCGGCCGCACCCTACGGCGAAGAAGGCTCATTCCGCAGCGTCGCAGACATCGTCTCGCCGGAGTCGCTCACGCAGGTGCGCGAGCACAAGAAGGCCATGAAGGCCGCAGCCAAGGCCGCGAAATGAAGCCGACCGGTGACGATGTCGCGGCTCTGATCGCGCGGTCGACGCCGGAGAAGCGCCGGCGGGATGCCGAGACGCTGACCGCGCTGATGCAGGAGGTCTCCGGCCGCGAGCCCGTGGTCTGGGGCACGATCATCGGCTTCGGATCGTGCCACTACCGTTACCCGACCGGCACCGAAGGTGACACCGGCCTGATCGGCTTCGCACCCCGCAAGGCTGCGACCACGGTGTATCTGCTCGACGGGGTTGATGCTCACGCGGCAGCGATCGCGAAGCTCGGCCCGCACACGGCTGGCGCCGGCTGCCTCTACATCAAAGACCTCGAGGAGATCGACCTCGAGGTGCTCCGCGGCATCCTGGAGCGATCCCTCGCCTGGGCGGAATCCGGTGGCACCGAGGGCATGCAGATCGAGGTGCGCAGCTGAGCGCCGTGACGGTGCGCGAGGCCACCGAGAATGACTGGCCGCACATCTGGCCGATCTTCCGCGAGGTCGTCCGGGAGCAGACGACCTTCGCCTACGACCCCGGGATGAGCGAGGACGAAGCGCGCCGGACGTGGTTGCGCGGCGAGCCCGCCCGCACCGTTGTCGCCGTCGCGGACGACCAGGTGCTCGGAACAGCGAACATGTACCCGAATCGCGCAGGGCCCGGATCGCACGTGGCATCGGCGAGCTTCATGGTGGACTCCGCCGCGAGAGGGCGCCGCGTGGGCCGCACCCTCGTGGAGGACATGATCGCCTGGGCGCGCCGCCGCGGTTTCGTAGCGGTCCAGTTCAACGCCGTGGTGGAGACGAACACGGCCGCCGTTCAGTTGTACGAGAACCTCGGCTTCCGCACGATCGGCATCGCGCCGGGCGCGTTCCGGCATCCGTCCGAAGGCGATGTGGGCCTGCGGATCATGTGGCTCGATCTGCGCGAGAACTGACGCCTGCAACCTGACACCGAGACCCCCGTTCAGCGCCGAGACCCCCTCGTACAGACGTCTGTACGAGGGGGTCTCGGCGGTATCAGGGGGTTTCGGCACTGAGGCGACGGGCTCAGCGCAGCCCGGCGAAGAACGCCCGGATGTCGCCGACGAGCACGTCGGGCCGCTCCAGTGCGGCGAAGTGCCCGCCCTCGTCGAAGCGGCTCCAGTGCACGATGTTCGAGTTGTCGCGCTCGGCGAAGACCCGGATCGTCTGGAAGTCGTCCTTGAAGACGGCCACACCGGTCGGCGCGGCGTTGATCTGCGGAGCAGCGTCCTCCCCGCCGTCAGCCCGAGCGTTCTCCAGGTAGCTGCGGCTCATGCCAGAGGCGGCGTTGGCGAACCAGTTCACGCTCACCTCGAGCAGGATCTTGTCGAGCGAGACCAGCGAGGTGCCGTTGCCGAAGTTGTTGAACAGCTCGCTGTAAGCGAGAAGCCCGATCGGCGAGTCGCTGATGCCGACCGACACGGTCTGCGGACGGGACGAGTTCATCGTGTTGTAGCCACCGACTGACTGGAACCACTGCATGTGCTCGAGACCGGCGTAGTCCGCGGGCTCCAGCTTCTCGAACTCGGCAGGGTCGCCGGAGGGGAACGAGAACAGCTGCATCACGTGCAGACCGAGGAAGCCTGCAGGGTTGAGCAGACCGAGCTCGCGGGCGACCATCGCGCCGTTGTCAGAGCCGTGGATGCCGTAGCTGTCGTAGCCGAGGCCGCGCATCAGCTCGTCGTACGCGGCGGCTACCCGTGCCGTGGTCCAGCCGGCAGAGGCGAGCGGCTGCGAGTAGCCGTAGCCCGGAGCATCCGGGATCACGACATCGAACGCGTCTTCTGCGCGGCCGCCGTGCGCCACCGGGTCGACGAGCTGGTCGATCATGTCGAGGTAGTCGATCGACGAACCCGGGTAGGTGTGCGCGAGCAGCAGCGGAGTCGCGCCCTCGTGCGCCGAACGCACGTGGATGAAGTGGATGCTCTGACCGTCGATCTCGGTGGTGAAATGCGGCACCGCGTTGATCCGTGCCTCGGCGGCGGCCCAGTCGAAGGAGCGCCACGCGTCGATGGCTTCGCGGAGGTACGAGTTCGGCGTGCCGGCATCCCAGTCGTCGACCGGCGACGGCTGGGGCAGGCGGGTACGGGCGAGTCGGTCCTGGAGGTCGGCGACCTCGGCAGCGGAGACGGAGACGGAGAAGGGGCGGAAGGTGAGGTTGATGTTGTTCATGTCTACGACGATATGAGCCTAATAGGCGGGATATCTTCCTAATAGAAAAGAGAATCTCATCCGATTTCCGGAGGCCGTCGAGCCTCCGAATCGGATGGGGGTGGTGGCACGAGGCGCAGCCGTGCAGACTGGGGCGATGGCTTGGATGGATATCGACAGGACCATACGCGGCGCATGCCGACGTGATGACCCCTGACGCGGGAGGGCGGGCGGCTTGTCGACGCCGTCCCGCCGACAGCCCTTGTTCTGCTCGGCATCCTCAGCGTCCAGCTGGGGTCTGCCCTCGCTAAAGGGTTGTTCGAGACCGTAGGGAGCTTCGGCACCGTCGCCCTGCGGTTGTTCTTCGCGGCTATCGTGCTGGTCGTGCTGTGGCGCCCTCCTCTGCGCATGAATCGTCGCGCCTGGGCGATCGTGCTGGCGTACGGCGTGATCCTCGGCCTGATGAACCTGTTCTTCTATCTGGCCCTGAATCTCATACCGCTGGGAATCGCGGTGACCATCGAGTTCCTGGGGCCGCTCGCCGTCGCTCTCGCCGGTTCCAGACGATGGTCGGATGCCTTCTGGGCGCTCCTGGCGACCGGTGGTGTCGTGCTGCTCATGGGAGGTGTCGGCGACCTCGAGCTCGCCGGCGTGCTGTTCGCGCTGGGAGCGGGAGTGTGCTGGTCGCTCTACATTCTGGTCAGCGCGGCTCTGGGTCGTCACACCCACGAAGGCAACGGCCTCGCTCTCGGGGCGGTCGTCGCCGCGTGCGTGGCGTTTCCCGTCGGCGTCGCCGAGAGCGGGCTCGCCTTGATCCAGCCGTGGGTACTGGCGGCCGGAGTCGGGGTGGCGCTGTTGTCTTCGGTGATTCCGTCATCATTCGACCTGGAGGCCCTTCGGCGGATGCCGCCTCGGGTCTTCGGCATCCTGATGAGTCTCGAGCCCGCGATGGCGGCGGTGATCGGCCTCGTGGTGCTGCAGGAGGCGTTGCTCTGGTCGCAATGGCTGGCTGTGGCGTGCGTCGTCATCGCCTCCATCGGCGCGGCGCGCAGTGCACGCCCGGCCGCCCCGAAGACATCGCCCGACGGATGACGTGGCGGATCGTGAGCGCGCCCGGTGGATACGCTCCTCTAGTACACGTTTCCCGGGAGGAAACCATGGCCGATCCGACCGCACGCCTGCTGGCACTGCTGTCCCTGCTGCAGGCCGGCCCTGAGCGCTCAGGGCGCGAACTGTCCGAGCGTCTCGGGGTCTCGACACGCACAGTACGGCACGACATCGACCGGCTCCGCGAGTTGGGATATCCCGTCGACGCGACGCGCGGCGCGATCGGCGGTTACCGCCTCGGCGCCGGCGGAAAGCTGCCTCCGCTGCTGCTCGATGACGAGGAAGCGGTCGCCGTCACCGTGGGACTCCGCGCCGCCGCCGGCATCGCCGGGGTCGCGGAGTCGGGCGCCAGGGCGCTCGCAAAGCTCGAGCAGGTACTGCCATCGCACCTGCGTCCGACGGTCGAGGCTCTCCGATCGAGCGTCGACCGCGCCCCGGAGAACAACGACACCGATGCTCCGGATCCCGAAGTCGATGCCGCAGTCCTGCAGGCCGTCGCGAATGCCATCCGCAACCAGGAATGGCTGCGCTTCGACTACGAGGGACGGCCCGTACTGGTCGAGCCGTACCGGCTCCTCACCTGGCACCGGCGCTGGTACCTGGTGGCTCGCGACCCCCAGACCGCAGAATGGGGAACGCACCGAGTCGACTGGATGGAACTGCGGATGGCGACCCACCGCCGGTTCGAACCGCAACCACTCCCCGGTGGCGACTACACGGCGTTCGCCATGCGGACCATTGCCGTGAGCGGCTGGGTCGTGCACGCCCGCTTGCGCATCGACGCTCCAGCCCAGGCCGTGCTCGACCGGATCCACGCGGCAGTCGGAGTGGTGGAGCCGATCGACGACGACCACTGCATCCTGGTCACTGGAGCCGACAGCCTCGACACGGTCGCCGCCTACATAGGGATGCTGATGATGGACTTCACCGTCGAGTCACCGGCCGAGCTGATTCCAAGGCTCCAGTTGTTGTCGGAGAGATACAGCCGCGCCGTGGCCGGCTCAGCGGGCACGACCTAGTATTTCGTTAGGCGATACCGGGGGAGGCCGAGATGCGCAGGATGATGACGTCCGCTGCGGTCGTGGCACTGGCGGTGGGGCTGCTGACCGGCTGCACCAGCGGGCCGAACCAGGAAGCGGTGAAAGCGGCGGCGGAGTACAGCGAAGAGCTCACCGCGTGGGCGGAAGAGCTCACGGCGGCTACGGCGAAGGCCAGGACCGGCACCAGCGAAGAGTGGGCCGCCCTGCCCGACGGAGTGGAGGAACTTCCGTTTGCGGAGGTCGGGATCGGCGAAGCCCTGAAGAACGCACCCGCGCTGAAAGAGTTCGACAAAGGGGCCGTGGAGAACACGCCGACATATCTCGCCGCCGCAGCCGTCGAGGAGCAGGTGGGGGTGATCGTCGAGGAGCTCGCCGGTTTGGAGCCGGAGTCGCTCCTGACGCTGCGCCTCGCTTCTTTCCACAGCTACTGGCCGCTGGCCGACCTCTACTACAACACCCTCGGCGGGCCCGCTGCCGACCGGGTCAACGCGTCGACGGACTCCCTGGACTACGTGTCAGACGACCCGGCGAAGTACTACGAGATCAACAGAACGGCTGGCGCGGCGTTCGCCGAGGAACGGCTCGACCTCCTCGGCGTCGCGGTCACGGCCCTCGAAGGTGTGGCTCTGGGCGACGAGGAGACCAAGATCATCCCCGAGTCCGCGCTCGGAGTATCCGTCGGCGCGTTCATCCTCGATTGGCTGCACGAGGAGGAGGCGTTCCAGAAGGATGCTGTCGAGGAACTCGAATCGTGGAAGGCGATCGGAGACCCGTACAACTCGTACTGGAACTACGGCAATCTGAACTCGGTCTTCGAGGCTCCACTTCAGTACGCGTCCTCGCTCCGCCCGGCATTCGCCGCGCAGGTCGCCGACCTGTCCGCCACCCTGGCCGATGCGACGAAGGCCTCGCCGGCCCCGAGCGCTCCCCCGGATCTCGCATCAATCGGCGATCCGTACCGGCAGGCACTGATCGACGGGTACCTCCCCTGGGGCGACCCCGCCGAAACCCAGGAGCGCACCGCTGATCGACTCTGGCTGCTGTGGCGCATCCGCGAACTCGAGAGCACACCGGATGCCGCGTACGCACAGGCGCGCTCCGCCGTGCTCGAGGAGTTCAACCGCAGCATCGAGGAGGGCGAAGGCGAGGACTTCCGCCCCGGAGCGACCCGGATGCTGCTGGTCGTCGAGGAGTACACCGGTGCGTTCGAACCGGGGTTCGACGCCGCCGAGAACGAACGGACGCTCGCGCTGCTGAAGGAGATCGTCGCCTACGGCGAGCGCATTCGCACCTACCCGCTGCTCCCCGAGGTCGCCGCAGACTTCGATGCACTGCTCGCGCTCCTCGCCGAGGCGAACGAAGACGTCGCCGACGCCCTCGAAGCCAATCCGGACGAGGACGATCAGTACGACGCTCTCGCCGACCTCTCCGACGAATATGCGGACAAGATCTTCGAGACCGTCTCACCGTCGGCGGGGATGCTGGACGACGACGCCCAGGTGCAGGCGCTCATCGCCGACGCCGTCGCAGCGACTGCGCCGGGCGCGGCATCCGCCTCGCCGAGCCCTGCTCCCTCGCCCTGACCGGCGCGGGCGCCCGTTCAGGCGCCCTTGAGGCGTTCCGCGAGGTACTCGTGCAGGTCGTCGATCGAGATGCGCTCCTGCGCCATCGTGTCGCGGTCGCGCACGGTGACGGCCCGGTCATCGAGCGAGTCGAAGTCGACCGTGACGCAGAACGGCGTGCCGATCTCATCCTGACGACGGTAACGGCGTCCGATGGCACCCGCGTCATCGAAGTCGATCGCCCAGCGGCCACGGAGTCCGTCGGCGACCTCGCGGGCCAGCGGTGACAGCTTCTCGTTGCGCGACAGCGGAAGCACGGCGACCTTCACCGGCGCGATCCGCGGGTCGAGCTTGAGCACCGTGCGGATATCGGTGCCGCCCTTGGCGTTCGGCACCTCTTCCTCGCGGTAGGCGTCGACGAGGAACGCCATCATCGAGCGGGTGAGGCCGAACGACGGCTCGATCACGTACGGCGTGTAACGCTCGCCGGATGCCTGATCGAAGTACGACAGGCTCTGGCCGGACGCCTCGGCGTGGCTGGAGAGGTCGTAGTCGGTGCGGTTGGCGACGCCCATCAGCTCGCCCCACTCCTTGCCGGGGAAGCCGAAGCGGTATTCGAAGTCGATCGTGCCGGCAGAGTAGTGCGCCCGCTCGTGCTCGGGGACGTCGAACTGGCGCATGTTCTCGGGGTTGATGCCGAGATCGATGAACCACGCCCAGCAGACCTCGACCCAGTGCTCGAACCACTCCTGCGCCTCGGCGGGCGGGGTGAAGTACTCGATCTCCATCTGCTCGAACTCGCGGGTGCGGAAGATGAAGTTGCCGGGGGTGATCTCGTTGCGGAAGGCCTTGCCGACCTGGCCGATGCCGAACGGCGGCTTCTTGCGGCTCGCGGTGAGCACGTTGGCGAAGTTCACGAAGATGCCCTGCGCCGTCTCGGGGCGCAGGAAGTACAGGCCCGATTCGTCGTCGACGACGCCGAGGTAGGTCTTCACCAGGCCGGAGAACGCCTTCGGCTCGGTGTACTGCCCCTTGTTGCCGCAGTTCGGGCAGGGGATGTCGGCGAGGCCGTTCTCGGCCTTGCGGCCCTTGCGTGCCTCGAAGTCCTCGATGAGGTTGTCGGCGCGGAAGCGTTTGTGGCAGCTGAGGCACTCCACGAGCGGGTCGGTGAAGGTCGCGACGTGACCGGATGCCTCCCACACGCGCTTGGGGAGGATGATCGAGGAGTCGAGGCCGACCATGTCACCGCGACCGCGGACGAAGGACTGCCACCACTGCCGGCGGATGTTCTCCTTGAGCTCGGTGCCGAGGGGGCCGTAGTCCCAGGCTGAACGCGAACCGCCGTAGATCTCACCCGCTTGGAACACGAACCCGCGGTGGCGGGCGAGGGCGATGACCTTGTCGAGGCGGGACTGTTCGGCCATGGTGGCTCCAATGGTCGGATGCTGCGGGGAAATACCCGTGATCACGGGCATCCCCGATTCTATCCGCGACAGCGGAAACGCAACGCCCTCACTCTGTGAACAGGTAACCGCGCTCGACGTCGAATCCGGCGATGCGCAGGCCACGGCCGAGCAGCTCCTCCATCTCGGAGCGCAGCCGCAGCCGCCACTCGTGGGCGGCATCCGGGTCGGTGGCACGCATGGATTCGACGTCTGCGGGGATCTCCAGTGTGGCGACGACGCTGTCGGGCGCCGGCGGCTTCGCGATGTCCGCCAGCCCCCACGCGACGTCGAGCCGGTCGCTCTCGTCTCCGGCATCACCGCCACCGAAGATGCCGTAGCGGTTCACGGCGTAGCCGGTGACGCGGGCGCCGAGCACCGTCAGGAAGAAGTGCGCGTTGCGCGCGACGAGCGGATCGAACGTCCAGGTGATGCGGCCGACGTCGCGCGAGAAGGCCCACTGGCGCTGGTGCTCCTTGAGCTCGCGCCCCCAGCCTCGGCCGCGGTATTCCGGCAGCAGGGCCGTGATGTGCGAGTGCATCGCGCGGTTGCCCGGTTCGCCGAAGAACGCGATCGATGCACCGACCATGCGCGCATCATCACCGTCACCGTCGAACAGTCCGACGACATAGTTGCCGGACTGCTGCAGCGCCCGCAGCGTGCCGGCGTCGATGACGCGCTCCCGGCCCCGGATGGAATCCAGCAGCCCTTGGGCGTCGATGATGAGTTCAACGGTGTCGAGATCGCGGATGGTTCGCACCCACCCAGGCTATCCGAGCGGGCGTACGGTGGTGGCATGCCTTCATCGAAAGCCGGGTCGCCGCAGACCTCGGAAGACACCCGCTTCTTCGGTCAGCCCTGGGCCCTGGTGCACGTGTTCGGGGTCGAGATGTGGGAGCGGTTCAGCTTCTACGGCATGCAGGGGATCCTGCTCATCTACCTGTACTTCTCCGTCACCCAGGGCGGACTCGGGCTGCCGGAGGCGGTGGCCGGCGGCATCGTCGGCGCCTACGGGGGTTCGGTGTACCTGTCGACCATCCTCGGCGCATGGGTCGCAGACCGCCTTCTCGGCTCCGAGCGCGTTCTGTTCCTCAGCGCGATCGTCATCGTCGCCGGGCACATCGCTCTCGCCGTTCTTCCCGGATTCATCGGGGTCGGCGTCGGACTCGTCCTCGTCGCCCTCGGCTCCGGAGGGCTCAAGGCGAACGCGACCTCGGTCGTGGGGAGCCTGTACGGCCCGGAGGATACGCGTCGCGATGCCGGCTTCTCGCTGTTCTACCTCGGCATCAACCTCGGTGCCTTCATGGGTCCGATCCTCACTGGACTTCTGCAGTCCTCGCTCGGCTTCCACTTCGGCTTCGGGCTCGCCGCGATCGGGATGACCCTGGGGCTCGTGCAGTACTCCTTCGGCAGGAAGGCACTGCCGGAGGCGGCGAGGCAGGTGCCGAACCCGCTTCCCGCCGCGCGCTACCCGCTCATCGCGATCATCGCCGTAGCCGGGATCGCGCTGATCGTCCTCCTGGTGCTGCTGGGCGTGATCCGCGCCGACAACCTCGCGACCATCGTGATCCTCGGCACCCTGGCGGCCACCATCGCCTACTTCGCGGTGATCCTCAGCAGCCGGCGCATCGATGCGACCGAACGCTCGCGGGTCTGGGCGTTCCTGCCGCTGTTCGTCACGAGCGTGGCCTTCTGGTCGCTGTACCAGCAGCAGTTCACGGTGCTCACCGTCTACTCCGACAAGCAGCTCGACCGGAACCTGTTCGGCTGGGAGATGCCGGTCTCGTGGGTGCAGTCGATCAACCCGGTTTTCATCATCGTGCTCTCCGGCGTCTTCGCCGCGATCTGGACACGTCTCGGCACGCGTCAGCCCGCGACACCGGTGAAGTTCGCCCTCGGCACGATCATCATGGGTGCGGCGTTCCTGCTGTTCCTGCCGTTCGCCGGAGGCGGTGCGAACTCGACGCCGCTGCTCGCCATCGTCGGCATCCTGTTGGTCTTCACGATCGCCGAGCTGCTGATCTCGCCGGTCGGCCTCTCCGTGGCGACCAAGCTCGCACCGGCAGCGTTCCGCACGCAGATGGTCGCCCTGTTCTTCCTGTCGATCGCACTCGGCACCGCGATCTCGGGGTGGCTCGTGCAGTTCTACGACCCGAAGAACGAGGTGCCGTACTTCTCGATCCTCGGCGGCATCGCGATCGTCGTCGGCGCGGGACTTCTCGTGTCGGTGAAACCCGTGCTCGCGCTCATGAAGGGCGTGCGCTGAGACTCGCCGTCAACGCGAGATCGTGAACGCGTCCGGATCGCCGTCACGTGGCGGGCGCAGCCGATCCGGAATCGGCCACGGCAGCACGAACTGCTGCGTGGGCGGCCGTGTGACATCGCCGAAGTCGTCGACCTTCACCACGATGCGCCCGGGCGCACCGTCGTCGTCGGGTGTCACCTCGACGATGCGCACGCGCAACGGACGCTCGCTCTCCCCCTCCAGCATCCAGGCGTCGGCGAGCCATGCGATGCCGTGCTCCTCGAGCGCCGCCTCGGCATCCAGCCACTCGGTCGCCGCCGAAGCCGGGCGCCCGAGCACGTCGACCGCCGCCCAGTCGTCGCCCTTCGGATGGATCCACCCGAGCAGTTCGCCGTCATCACGGCGGTGCGGGGTCCAGTCTGCGCGGGTCATCTCACGAGCCTAATCGGGGCACGCGAGCGGATCTCAGTGCGTGTACTCCATGAGCTCGACACCGAGCACTCGGAACGCGTCGTGGGCGCGCAGGCGGTGCGTGATCGAGAGATCGTCGAAGCAGACGATCAGCGTGTAGGCGACGCCGGAGCGGGGGCCCGCGAGCACACCCGATTCCGCCCGTACCCCGCGGTCACGCCCGGTCTTGTTGATGAACAACAGGCCGTGCGCGTCGTGATCATGGGCGAACGGATCAAGGCCCGTGGATGCCGCGACGAGACTGAGATCCTGATTCAGGCTCAGCCATTCCGACACCTGTGCGCTGACCGCCGCGTCGACGACTGCCGAGTTGACCAGGGCGGAGAACAGGCCGGAGATCTCCCGCGCCGAACCCACCGCCACCTGCGGGGCGTCGTCGGGGCCGCGTTTGTCGCGGAAGCGGTCGAGCAGCGCCGTGCTGACGAGCCCGAGGGCATCACTGCGCTCACGCACTCGTTCGTGACCGACGCGTTGCAACAGCGCGTTCACGGCGATCGGGTCGCCGGCGGTCGCCGCGAGAACAGCCAGATCGGAGAGCGGCAGCGCCGGTGCACGCAGATGACGCCACAACCCGGACGAGGACACCGGATCGACCGAGTTCCGCTCGATGATCTCGAGGGGATCCAGCGACCCGCTCTCGAAGCCCGCCGCGACCTCGATCAGCAGCGGCACCACGCCCAGACCGGCGATCGGCATCGTGACGTGGTCGTCACCGGAGAGGACCGGATCGCCGCTGTCGAGATCGACGACGTGGACGGAGACCTGGGCGCCGGCATCCGCCAGCATCTCGAGCGCACGCAGCGTCGATGTGAACGACCGGCGGCCGATGGCGGCACGACGCGGCAGACGCCTGCTGGTCCGCTGGGAACGGCGCAGCATGGCGTGCGAAGGCTCGGGGGGAGTGCCCACGCGTGATCCTTACCGAGGGGGGTGGATAGCGGGATACCGCGGGGCTCATCCCCCGGCGGCACGGCTATCGTAACCCCCACCGGGTGAGGAACCTTCACGAACTCAGGAGATGGTCACCAGATCGTCACACGCGAGCTCTGCGGAAGCCACAGCGCGTCGGACTCGGCCACGTCGAAGGCCTCGTAGAACGCGCCGATGTTGCGCACGATCTGGTTGCAACGGAACTCGTTCGGCGAGTGCGGGTCGATGGTCAGCAACCGCAGCGTCTCGGCGTCACGGCTCTTCTGCTGCCACACCTGCGCCCACGACAGCAGCAGGCGCTGCACACCGGTCAGCCCGTCGATCACCGGAGCTTCTCCCCCGTCGA
The DNA here is from genome assembly GCF_038397725.1 of Microbacterium sp. LWO13-1.2. Lineage (NCBI taxonomy): Bacteria > Bacillati > Actinomycetota > Actinomycetes > Micrococcales > Microbacteriaceae > Microbacterium > Microbacterium sp. LWO13-1.2. The sequence continues at coordinate 1,354,639 of NZ_CP151634.1, read as the reverse complement.
GGGAGAGCTCGTACGCCTTCAGGGCGATCCCGAGCCCACCCAGGTCGCCGATGTTCTCACCGATGGTCAGCGCCCCGTTGACGTGGTGCTCGGCGTCCAGACCCAGCGGAACGAGCGCGTCGTACTGCGCGATGAGGGCCTTCGTGCGCTCTTCGAATGCCGAGCGGTCGGCGTCCGTCCACCAGTCCTCGAGCTTGCCGGCACCGTCGTAGCGGCTGCCCTGATCATCGAAGCCGTGGCCGATCTCGTGGCCGATGACGGCACCGATGCCACCGTAGTTCGCGGCCGCATCACGCGCGGCGTCGAAGAACGGGTACTGCAGGATCGCCGCCGGGAACACGATCTCGTTCATCGACGGGTTGTAGTACGCGTTGACCATCTGCGGCGGCATGTGCCACTCGGTGCGGTCGATGGGCTTGCCCACCTTGTCGACGTGACGGTCGTGCTCGAACATCGCGGCGCGACGCACGTTGCCGAACAGGTCGGCGCGGTCGATGTCGAGCGTCGAGTAGTCGCGCCACACATCGGGGTGGCCGATCTTCGGGGTGAAGGCATCGAGCTTGGCGAGCGCGCGCTCGCGCGTCTCCGGGCTCATCCACTCGAGGTCGGTGATGCTCTGCCGGTACGCCTCGATGAGGTTCGCGACGAGCTCGTCCATCGCTGCCTTCGCCGTCGGCGGATAGTGGCGCTCGACGTAGACCTTGCCGATCGCCTCACCCAGGGCACCCTCGGTGAACGAGACGCCGCGCTTCCAGCGCTCGCGGATCGTCGGGACTCCGGAGAGCTCGGTGCCGTAGAACGAGAAGTTCTCCTGCACGATGTCGTCGGTGAGGTAAGGGGCGGCGGCGTGCACGACCTGGGCGCGCAACCAGGACTTCCATGCGTCGAGGCGCTCGGCGGTCAACAGCGTGCCGAGGCCCTCGAAGAAGCTCGGCTGCGAGACGACGACCTCATCGAACGCATCGGGGTTCGAGGGGCTGACCGCCTCGCGCCACGGCGCGAGGTCGACTCCGGCGAGATCGAGGATCTCGGCCCACGTCTTCAGGTTGTAGGTCTCGACCGCATCGCGGCTGCGCACGTTGTCCCAGTGGTGGGTCGCGAGTTCGGCTTCGACGGCGATCGCGCGGTCGGCCTCGGTGACGGCATCCGCGACTCCGGCGAGCGTGAGCAGGCGCTCCAGGTGCGCGCGGTACGCGGCCCTGGTCTCTTCGAACGTGTCGAGGCGGTAGTAGCTCTCATCGGGCAGCGAGAGGCCGGACTGCACGAGAACGGGGATGTAGCGCTCGGGGTTGCCCGGGTCGCCATCGACGTACAGGCCGATCAGGTGCGCGCGGCCGTCTCGGTCGTAGGCGCCGACGGTGCGCAGGAACGCCGGGATGCTGTCGATGGCGTCGATCTCGGCGAACGTCTCCGCGAGCGGTGCGGTGCCGGCCGCGTCGATGCGCCCGGTGTCCATGAAGCTGGCGAACAGGTCGCCGATCTTGCGTGCCAGGGTGCCGGGCTCGGCTCCCTGCGACTCCTCGATGATCGTGCGGACGTCGGCCTCTGCCTGCTCGGCCAGAAGGTGGAACGAGCCCCAGCGGGCCTTGTCCCCCGGAATCTCGGTGCGATCCAGCCACGCCCCGTTGACGTAGCGGTACAGGTCGTCCTGGGGGCGGATGTCGGCGTTGAACTCTTCAGTGGCGAGGCCGGAGGTGAGCACATCTGTCATGCGTCCCAGCCTATGGCCCGAGGCGGACACGCGGCCGGACGGATGTACGGGCGAGCACCTGGCTCGGAGATGTGCGCTTCGCTCGGCCGAATTCCGAGAATCTGGCCGAGGGAAGCGCATTTCACCGCGCGACGCGCCCGCGCTCGAAACAGTCAGCGACGGCGACGGATGCCGAAGCGGCGGCGAGGAGCGGGTGGGGCGGGTTCCGGGACGGATGCACGTCTGGCCGCGCGGCGCGCGGCCCAGGAAACGACTTCGGCTTCCACGTCACGGGGCGATGTGACGACCGGCGGTCCACCCTGGAGCTGCCGCCGCGCCTCGATCACCCGGCGGTTGAAGTCCTCCAGGACTTCACGTACGTCGGACTCACGGCCGAGCAGGTCGAGCTGATCGTTCAACTCGCGGTCCTCGGTGCGGAGCAGGATCGCCGGCGGGCCGAGACCGGTGAGATTCTCCCGCTCGATCTTGCGGCGGATCCACCAGTCCGGGTCGTGGTGCGTACCGAGCCCCTCGAGCGGCTTGCCCGCGCCGGGGAGATCATCGAACTCGCCTCGGCGGATCGCGAGCTGGATCGCCGTCTCGATGAAGGCCGCCTTGTTCTCGGCGTTCAGCGTCATGGACGCCGTCTGCTCTTCCTCGGCTTCCGACGTGGGATCCTCGCCGGCCTGTCGCTGCGCGCGGTAACGGGCGGCATTGTTCATGGCATCTGACACGGGCACCTCCGGCTGCGTCCGGTGTCCCTTCAGAATACGACGACGGGTCCGGCATCCGTCCGTGTCGTCCACGACCGCGGTGTCTCCGCCAGCCCCTAGGCTCGTCGGGTGACCACGCGCGCCTCCCTGAATCGAGAGATCCTGCGCCTCGCCGTCCCCGCGCTCGGCGCTCTGGTCGCCGAACCGGCCTTCCTCATCGTCGACGCGGCTCTGGTCGGTCACCTCGGCACGACCCCGCTCGCCGGCCTCGGCATAGCCGGCGCCGTGCTGCAGACGATCGTCGGCCTGATGGTCTTCCTCGCATACTCGACCACGCCGGCCGTCGCGCGGCGCTTCGGAGCCGGAAAGCCCGGGGACGCCGTCTCGGCGGGCATCGACGGGATGTGGCTGGCGCTCGGCCTCGGCGCCGTTCTGGCGATCGTCGGCGCGGTGTCGTCACCCTGGCTGGTCTCGCTCTTCGGGGCGAGCGACGCGGTCGCCGCCCAGGCGAACGCCTACCTGGTGGTGTCGATGTGGGGCCTGCCCGCGATGCTCATCGTCTTCGCCGCCACCGGCCTGCTGCGCGGCATGCAGGACACCGTGACACCCCTGTGGATCGCGGGCCTCGGCTTCGGCGCGAACGCCGTGCTGAACGTCCTGTTCATCTACGGCTTCGGGTGGGGCATCGCCGGTTCCGCGTTCGGCACCGTGGCGGCACAGTGGGGAATGGTCGCCGCCTACGTCATCGTGATCCGGCGCCTCGCCACGAAGCACAAGGCCTCGATGCGGGCGAATGGCGGCGGCATCCGCAGCTCTGCGCGCTCCGGCGGCTGGCTGTTCCTGCGCACCGTCAGTCTGCGCGTCGCGCTCCTCGTCACTGTGGGCATCGCCACCGGAATCGGCACCACGGAACTCGCCGGATGGCAGATCGTCTTCACGATCTTCTCGGCGGCGGCGTTCGCGCTGGATGCTCTCGCGATCGCTGCTCAGGCCCTCATCGGCAAAGAGCTCGGTGCCGGCGACGAGCGGCAGGTGCACCGCGTGCTGCGGCGAACCGTGGCCTGGGGCGCATGGTTCGGCGTCATCGTCGGCGCGCTGATCGCGGCGCTGTCCGGGGTGCTCGGCATCGTCTTCACCGGAGATGCGGAGATCGCCGCTCTCGTCCAGCCGGCGCTTCTCGTACTGGCCGTCGCCCAACCGATCGCGGGTGTCGTGTTCGTTCTCGACGGGGTACTGATGGGGGCGAACGACGCCCGCTATCTCGCGATCGCGGGAGGCCTGAATCTGGTGCCGTTCCTGCCCGCGCTGTGGATCATCGCAGCGACCGGGGTCGCCGGCAGCGTCGGACTCATCTGGCTGTCCGTGGCATTCTTCGGCGTCTATCTGCTGGCACGCCTCGCGACGCTCGGCTGGCGGGTGCGCTCCGGCCGCTGGGTAACCGCAGGCGGCTGACTCAGGCGTTCTCGAGTTCAGCGATCACGATCTTCTTCATCTGCATCAAGGCCTGCATCTGCTCCGGGCGTTCCATGAGCCGGCCGAGATCGTGCGGGATCACCTGCCAGCTGACACCGAACCGGTCCTTGCACCAGCCGCACGCCTCCGACTCCGGAACGGCCGAGAGCGCGCTCCAGTAGTAGTCGATCTCGGCCTGGTCCGCGCACGTGATCACGAAGGAGACCGCCTCGTTGAAGGTGAACGCAGGGCCGCCGTCGATGCAGCCGAACGGCGCCCCATTGAGCGTGAATTCACCGTTGATGACCTTGCCGCTCATCCCCTCGAAGTGCTCGCTGAGCGCTTCATCCGGATAGGTGACGACCTGGTCGATGGAGGAGTTCGGGAAGACGGAGACGTAGTACTCCATCGCCTCCTGCGCGTTGGTGTCGAACCAGAGATACGGACGGATGGGGGTGAGATCTGCCATGACGGCCTCCTTGATCGGCACTCACGCTACGCCGGCCGCTTCGACCTGTCGAGAGGTTTCGATGACGTCGACCGCCCGGCGATGCATGACGTAGCCCCAGGTGGACAGTCCGAGCAGCGGGCCCCACAGCCAGAACGGGAACGTGGCCAAGAGCAGCAGAGTTTCACCGGTCGCGGGTCCCACTCCCTCGATGGCGAACTCGATCCCGGCCGCCGTGAACAGCACGCTCACCATGGTCGCAGGGATCACCGCGAGCCCCACCGGCACCGCGCGGCCACCGATACCCGCGAGGAACCGAGGAAAACGCTCGCCCCACGGCAGGATCAGGCCAAGGGTGAGCACGCCCCCGGTGAGCATCGCCAAGCCGAGCAGAAGCCCGGTGAGCCGCACCGCCGGCTCGGCGGCGAGTACTTCGGCACCGCCGCCGAGCAGCGGCCACGGCGTCAGCCATGATGCCCGCGCCACCGCGTACGGCAGCGCGCAGGCCGCCGCCACGACGGTGATCGCCACCCGGTGCCGCAGCACGCCACGTGCGAACGCACCGGGGGTCGCAGCCGCGGTGATGGCCCAGACCACGAGCCCCGCCGCCGCGATGACGTGAGCGAGCGCGATCGAGGCCAGAGGCAGCACCGACCCGAACGAGATCACGATCTTCGGCAGCAGCACGGCTGCTTCGAGGTGGAGAACGGCGTAGGCGCCCAGACCGACGAGCGCCGCGGCGAGCACGAGGCCGACCCATGGCCGGCGCAGCACGGTCAGGGCGACGAACGCGGTGATCCCGATGAGCACGGCGAGCATGAACGCGTAACCGGCGGCGGGGATCACACCTCCCGGGGTGGTCGCCGCCAGGAGGGCGGCTACCAGAAGAGCTACGACGCGCACACCTCGAACGCGCACTCGCCTGTCGGCGGAGCGCCGGGAGGCCAGAGCGACGACCGCCACGACGACAGCGCCGAGCGCTCCACTGAGCGCGACGGCGAATTCGACCCCGCTGCCGAGACGGCCCAGCAGGCTGACGGGGAGGGTGCTGAAGAACGTGGGGATGAGCATCCGCAGCAGCGAGAGCACGGCGACCGCGGATGCTGCTGCGACTGTCGCGAGAAGGACGAGAACACGAGACCGATCTGACATGCTTCCACGCTAGGAACCCACTCGAGCGCCGCCATCCCCCGTGCGGGTCGACCTTGTCACCCGCGCGGGTGAGCCTTCACAGAGCGCAAAGGGCTGCATTTCGGCCCGAGATCGAGCCATTCGCGCCTTCTGAACCGAGTTCAGGCCCTCGGTCGCAGCACGCCGTTCTCATACGCCCAGATCACGACATGCACCCGGTCGGGCACCCCGAGCCGGGCGAGCACGGCCTTCACATGGGTCTTCACGGTGTTGACCGAGAGGAACAGGGTCCTCGCGATCTCCTCGTTCGACGCTCCGGTCGCGAGCGCGAGCGCGACGTCCTGCTCACGCGCGCTGAGCCCCGCCAGAGCGACGTCGGGGTCGGCCTTCGGGCTCCCGCCGCGGACGAAGCCGATCACCGCAGCCGTCGCGCGCGGCGACAGCACCTGCTCGCCGGCGGCGACCGCGACCGCGGCATCCGCGAGCTCGGCGGCGCTCGCATCCTTGGTGAGAAAGCCGCTGGCTCCTTCCCGGATCGCGGCATACACGTATTCGTCCAGGTCGAACGTCGTCAGCACCAGAACCCGAAGACCGGGGCGGACGCGCAGCACTTCACGGGTCGCGGCGATTCCGTCGATCCCCGGCATCCGGATGTCCATCAGCACCACGTCCACGGTGTGCGCGCGGACATGCTCGATGGCCTCCTCGCCGGAGCCGACCGTGGCGACCTCGGCGATCCGCTCGTCACGGGCGAGCATCACGGCGACCGCATCGCGGAACAGCTCCTGGTCGTCGACGAGCAGGACGCGGATGCTCATGATTCCCCCTTCTGCAGCGAAACGGGTAGGTCGATCCGCACGGTCCAGCCGCGCGGGGCGAGTTCCTCGGTCGCCAGCGCGCCACCGGCCTGGCGCACGCGTTCGGCGACGCCGATCAGCCCGGTCCCGGTTCCGAGCTCACCGCCGAGGTCGCCGCGTGCGGGGCCCGCCCCTCCGTCATCGGTCACCGTCGCCCGCACCCCGGTCGGCGACCACGCCAGCCGCACGTCGATGCACACGGGCGGTTCCGTGTGCCGCACCGCATTGGTGAGCGCCTCGCGCACGGCGTGATGGAGCGCCAGCGCGGCCCCGGCCCGAAGAACCGCGCGGTCGCCGACCTCGACGAAGTCGACCTCGCTGCCCGGCCGGCGCACCGCCTCGACCAGCTCGGAGAGAGAGTCGACGGTCGGCAGCGGCCGCAGCGGTGCGTCGCCGTCCGCCGCGACAACGGATCTCATGCCGCGCAGGGCTTCCCGCCCGGTGTCCACCACGATTCCCAGCGCACGTTCGCTGCGAATCGGATCGTCGTCGATCAACGCTCGTGCCACTTCAGCCTGGGCGATCATCACAGTCATCGAGTGGGCGACGATGTCGTGCAGATCGCGGTTGATCCGCATCCGCTCGTCGGCGATCGCCCGCTCGACACCCGCCTGCATCCGCTCTTCCGATTGCGTCCGGCGCAGCCGGAGCAGCCGCCCGACCGCCCACGCGGCGCTGACGGCACCGGTCAGGCCGATGAACGCACCGAAGCGCGGGCCGTCATGGAACTCCAGCTCGGTGGAGGCGATCAGCGCCGCCCCGAACACACCGCTCCCGAGCCCGAGCAGGCCGATGAGTGGTCGGCACTGCAGTGCGACCTGACCGAGCACGAGCAGGTAGACGAAACTCGACGGGAACAGCGCACCGGAGACGTCGCGCAGCCCCGGCACCAGGGCGAGTGCGCTCATGATGGCGCTCGCCCCCGCGAGTGCGGCGAGCGGGTATCGAACGGCCAGCAGGGACAGGAGATGCAGACCGGAGAACAGTCCGATCGCCAGCGCTGTCATCGGGGCGTCGGGGCGCGTCTCCGGCTGGGTGAGGACGGCGATACTCGCCGGCAGCAGTACGACCAGACCCACGAGCGCCACGAGGACATCGACGCGCAGCCAGGCGCGCCACCCGCGCGTCGACCGCGCAGCATCCGATTCCGCGTGCATCCTGCTCATGCTCTCACGCGGCCTCGAGACGCGGATCACCCGTTCGGGTGATCTCCATCGGCGTAGCGGCGGCACCACTCGTACATGATCACGGCCGCCGCAGCGCTCGCGTTGATCGAGCGGGTGGAACCGTACTGGGTGATCTCGATGTGCCCGGATGCCGCGGCGAGCGCCTCTTCGGACAACCCCGGCCCCTCCTGCCCGAACAGCAGCACGCAGCTCTGCGGCAGGTCCGCGCGATCGACGGGCACGGCGCCGTCGACGTTGTCGACGGCGATGACCGGAAGACCCTCGGCGGCCGCCCACGCGGCGAACGTCGCGATGTCCTCGTGGTGCACGACGTGCTGATAGCGGTCGGTGACCATCGCGCCGCGCTTGTTCCAGCGACGGCGGCCGATGATGTGCACGGTGTCGGCGAGGAACGCGTTCGCACTGCGCACGATCGAGCCGATGTTCATGTCGTGCTGCCAGTTCTCGATCGCGACGTGGAACGGATGCCGCTTCGTGTCGAGGTCGGCGACGATCGCCTCCATCCGCCAGTACCGATACCGGTCGATGACGTTGCGGGTGTCGCCGTTGGCGAGCATCTCCGGGTCGTACTGCTCGCCGTCCGGCCATTCCGAAGGTCCGCCGGGCCAGGGGCCGACGCCGTGGGTGGTGCGCTCGGGCGTCTGCTCATCCATCCCGCCAGGCTATCCGGCAGAAGCGCGGCGCCAGGTCAGTCGACGATCACGAAGAGCGTGCTCGACCAGATCACGAACCAGATCGCGCCGATCGCGATGAGCGGCAGGAGGGACATGAGCCTTCTCCCCGACCCGCCCTGACGCAGCGCGAACGCGGTGACGATGAGGCAGATCGCGGATCCGATCAGCGCGGCGACAGTCACCGGCCAGCCGGTCTGCGTCTCGACCCCGCTCCTCCACTCGCAGTGGCGTCCTGCGGGCATCGCCGTGATCTCTGCGCTGCTGACTTCACGGTCGTGCGTATCGCTGCTGTCGCGGCAAGAGTCCACGACATCCGCACCGGCATCCCCGGCCTGCGAGATCGCGGCCGTCGCCACCGGGAACACGCACAGCACCGCCAGCAGCAGGAGCACCCACCAGGTCGTACTCGCTCGCTTCACCGGCATGTCGGCCTCCCCCTCGTGCGGTCACCTCTCTTGTAGCATGCGAACCTGCTGAGCGGGTGCTCCGGCTGGGCTGATCCGGGCGTGACAGGCGATTAGGCTCGACATCATGTCTGCAGAAACCGCACGCCGCTCCGTCCGGATCCTCACGTGGGCCGGGCTCGCGACCGGCGTGATCGGTGGTCTGCTCATCGCGTTCCCGAAGGCGCTGGCCTTCGGGGGCCCCTGGGTGCAACTCGCCCTCGGCATCGCGACGCTGATCCTCGCGTTCCGCGCGCGCAAGGCGGGCATCGCCGAGGTCCCGGACTTCGACGGCCGCCTGTCGCTCCTCGCCGCCCTCCTCGGCTTCGCCGTGGTGTTCTTCGCAGGTCAGGTCGCCTTCGGCATCCTGATGTCCGCCGGCTCCTGAGACGCAGGCCCCAATCGTGGAATCCCCCGCAGCGGACGACTACCTGAAGACGGTGTACGCGCACACCGAATGGCAGGATGCGCCGATCACCCCGTCGGTCCTGGCCGCGAAACTCGGCATCGCACCGTCGAGCGTCACCGAGATGGTGAAGAAGCTCGCCGCCGCAGGGCTCGTCTCGCATGTGCCGTACGGGGCGGTGCGGTTGACGGATGCCGGAACCCGGCGCGCCCTCGCGATGCTGCGGCGGCACCGACTCATCGAGACCTGGCTGGTGCGCGAGTTCGGCTACGCCTGGGACGAGGTGCATGACGAGGCCGAGGTGCTCGAGCACACCATCAGCGACCGGTTGCTGGAAGGCATCGACACGCGTCTGGGCCGCCCGCGGTTCGACCCGCACGGGGATGCGATCCCGGATGCCGACGGCAACGTCGAACGCGAGCCGTTCGTGCTGCTCGCCGATGCCGCGCCGGGGCACAGCGGCCGCGTGCTCCGTGTCGACGATCGCGACCCCGCGCTGCTGCGCGCGCTGGAAGCGGCAGGAGTCACCGTCGGTGCCGAGATCGAGGTCGTGGCCGGCGGCATCGCTGTCGAAGGCAACGAGATCGACGTCGACGGCGCCGCGCGCTCGGTCTGGCTCAGCACCTGAGTCACGATCGGACTCCTCTCGCCACGGCGAGGTCGATTTCGCATCTGCACAGCGAGATTCCGGCGCACTTCTGACCCCGCAGCGCGGTCGACGTGCACAATCGACCACTCGACGCACGCCCGTAACCCGCGCGCTCTAGGCTGTGCGCATGGCACAACGTGATGACATCGAATGCTGGCTCACCGACATGGACGGCGTGCTCGTCCATGAGAACGTCGCCATTCCCGGCGCATCCGAGCTCCTCGCCGGCTGGGAGAGCGCGGGCATCCCCTACCTCGTGCTCACCAACAACTCGATCTTCACCGCGCGCGACCTCTCGGCCCGCCTCCGCACGAGCGGCCTGCACGTGCCGGAGGATCGCATCTGGACCTCCGCGCTGGCCACGGCCGACTTCCTGCACTCCCAGCTGCCTGGCGGATCCGCCTTCGTGATCGGCGAGGCCGGCATCCTCACGGCCCTGCACGACGCCGGATACATCATGACCGAGACCGATCCCGACTTCGTCGTGGTCGGCGAGACACGCAACTACTCGTTCGAGGCGATCACCAAGGCGATCCGCCTGATCCTCGGCGGCGCGCGGTTCATCGTCACGAACCCCGACGCCACCGGCCCGAGCGCCGACGGACCCCTTCCGGCTACCGGGGCGATCGCCGCCCTCATCACGAAGGCGACCGGCAAGGAGCCGTACGTCGTCGGCAAGCCGAACCCGATGATGTTCCGCTCGGCGCTGAACAAGATCGGCGCGCACTCGAAGCGCACCGGCATGATCGGCGACCGCATGGACACCGACGTCGTCGCCGGCATCGAGGCGGGCCTGCACACCGTGCTCGTCCTCACCGGCATCAGCGACGACGCCGAGATCCAGAAGTACCCGTTCCGCCCGGACGAGATCGTGCAGTCGGTTGCCGACCTGCTTCCGCGCATCACCGAGACGATCACGACCGTCAAGACGAAGAAGTGACGCATGGGTGTTCTTGACGAAGGCGAAAGGGTCAGGGCCGCGGATGCCGACACCTGGCGCTCCTGGCTCGACGAGAACCACGCGCGCGCTGCCGGAGTGTGGCTGCTGAGCGTGCGAGGCAACAGCGCGGTCGGCGTCGGTTACGAGGACGCGGTGCGTCAGGCGCTGTGCTTCGGATGGATCGACGGCCCTGTCCGCACCTTCGACGACGAGACCGTCGGGCAGTGGTTCTCCCCGCGCCGCGCGTCGAGCGGCTGGGCGGCGACGAACAAGGCGCGGCTCGCGGAGCTGGAGTCCGCGGGGTTGCTCGCGCCGGCCGGCATCCGGGCGATCGAGGTCGCGAAGGCGAACGGCGCCTGGGAGGTGCTCGACGGACCTGAGGCAGGCATCGAACCGGCCGAGTTCGCCGCCGCGCTCGATGCCGTCCCCGCCGCCCGTGCCGCGTGGGACGCGTTCCCGAAATCGGTGAAGAAGCTCGGTCTCACGCTCATCGCGACGGCGAAGCGCCCCGAGACCCGGAGCAGCCGCATCGCGAAGATCGTGGCGGATGCCGCAGAGGGGAAGCGACCGTGACCGAACGCGACGTCTTCTTCATCGTGATGATCGCCATCAGCGCATCGGCGCTTTCGGTGTTCATCGTGCAGCTCGTGCGTTCGCGCCGCCGCCGCGACGACGACGACGGCCGATCCGGCAACTGGTGGGAAGGCCCCTGGGACGACGACAAGCGCTGAGTCCGTGGGCCGGAGGAAAGACTCCCCCGACCCACGAATTGTTCATGCGTATCCGACGATCTCAGCCCCGACCCCGGGGGATGACGGTCACCTGCACCGTCACCTCGGTGCCGTCGGCCCGGACCACGGCAAGCGTGTACTCGCCCGGCGCGGTGTTACCCGTCACCGGTATCGTGCGACTGAAGGTGCCGTCCTCGTCGGCCGTCGCGGATTTGGCCTTGCTCCGGTCGGAACGCAACTCGATCGTCACCTTCTCGGACGGATCGAAGCCGGTGCCGGAGACCGTGATGACGCCGCCCGCACGAACCGACTCCGCGCTGACCTCGACGGCCGGCGCGGGTACCTTCCACATCGTCGGCACCAGTGGGGTGACCGTGATGCTCTCGATCGTCGCCTCGCCGCCTTCGGACCACGCCGAGATCGTGTCCGCGCCCGCCTCAGGGAACACCTGATCGGTGATCGTCAGTTGCCCGTTCTTCGTGAACAGCTCGACCGACGCACGATCGAGGTAGAGCTCGAGGGTGATCGTGCCGTCCTCCTCGAGCGCGAGGGGGGCATCCTCGACAGACAGGAACGACGGATGGAAACCGACGTTGCCGGAGTTGGTCCGGTCGAGGAAGACGCGCTTGAGCTCGCTGTCGTAGCCGATCCTGGTCCCGGTCGAACCGTTCGAGAAGACGGTGATGCCGGCCTTCGTCGCATCGCCGGGGAGTAGCACGACGTCGACCTTCGCGACATCACCCGACAATCCCAGCGTGGTCTCGCCGTTCACCGCGACATCGGTGAGCGACTCTGACGCCGCGGTGTCGAGCTGGCCGTCGATCTGCGCGACGACCTCCTGCTTCAGTCGAGGGCCGTCCGGCGTACTGACGAGCGTGACCTCACGAGGCAGCGACATCGAGCTGCGCCACGGCGACGTGGGAATGTCGTTGGCGTAGTCCCAGTTGTTCATCCACCCCTGCATGATCTTCGAACCCGACGGGGTTCCGAAGTACGAGACTGCGGCGTAGTAGTCACGACCCCAGTCGAGCCAGTCGTATCCTTCCAGCGCCGTTGTGGCCGGAGCATCCGAGAACATCACCTGGTCGAACAGTACGTGCCCCCATCCAGCGCGGTTGTTGTCGACGACGCGGATCGTCGCCTCCTGTCCGTGGAACTCGTCGACGTTCCATGACGTCCAGTCGAGGTTCTCGCTGTTCGATCCGGTGGCCGTACGCACCACCTGCCCGTCGACCATGAGGTTCACACTGGTCTCGTCGGAGCGCACCTGCGCCGGCTCGTCGCCGACCACGACGTGATCGAAGGTGAGATGGCCCCACCCGCCGGTCGCCTCGTCGCGGATCTGAATCCGCGCCTGCTGGCCGTCGTATGCAGAGACATCCCAGGACGCCCAGTCCAGCGCCCCGTCGTTGCGCCCGCTCTGCGTCTGGACCACCTGACCGTCGACGACGAGCTCGGCCTGAAGGGTGCCATCGTCTCGTCGCCCTCCGCCGATCAGGAACGAGACGTAGTCGCCGTCGATGGTGAACTCCGGCGAGGTCAACGTGCCGACGTTGTCGTCACCGTTCGGTCCGCCCTCCCAGGTGTTTACCCGCTTGGCGCCGAGGTAGTAGTCGCCGCCGCTCGTCGACGGATTCCGTCCGGGATCCGTGGCGAAGTCGCCGGTGATCTCCCAACCGGCGCCGGCGAGCGTTTCGCCGTCCGGGAGCTCGAAATCGAAGACCGTCCGGCCCGCGGGAGGGTTGTTCTCCAGCTGACCACCGGGGACGTGTGGATGCTTTCCGCCGCCGACGAGGAAGTTGATGTACTCGTCATCGATCGTGAACGCCGGTGACTCGAGCTGGCCGATGGCCCAGTCGCGGTCGAGGAAGCTGTTCACCAGACCCGACCCGACGAAGCCGGTCACCGGGCTCTGCCCCTCGAGCGCACCCGCAGCCGGTACAGTGCCCCACGGCCCGCCCGCCCAGTTCCCCGGCTCGTTGGACACCGTCCACCCCTCGTAGTCGCCGTCGTCGAACCCCGCGAAGGTGGTGCCTGCCGGCGGTGCGGCCTGCCCGTCGGTGGACTCCGAGGTGAAGGCCACCCCGTCGAACTCGCCGACGAAATACTGCCCGCCGCTACCGCCGTTGACGGCGCCCGGGTTGAGGTTGACGACCATGACCCATTTGGTGTTGCCGGGGTCGCCGTCGACAGGGAGCTCGAAGAGGTCTGGACATTCCCAGATGCCGCCGGTCGAATTGGCCGGGCCGAAGTCGGAGAGGTGCTCCCAGGACTTGAGGTCGGTGCTCTTGTACAGGACCACCTTGTGGTCTGTCGCCTCGACCGCGGTCATCACCCAGTACGCACCGGCGGGCCCGTCGTACCAGAACACCTTCGGGTCGCGGAAGTTGCCCGAGTCGCGATTGAGGACCGGGTTTCCGTCGTGCTTCACCCAGGTCTGGCCTTCGTCAAGGCTGTAGGCGAGCGACTGCGCCTGGATTCCCGGATGCTCGGGATGCTGCGGTGTGTACGCGGAGGTGTAGATCGCCACGAGCGGGCTGGAGCCGTCAGGACCGAATCCGGCCGTGTTGTTCTCGTCGACCACGATGGAGCCGGAGAAGATGTCCTCGATCGACTGACCGGCGTCGTTGAAGGTCTGCGGAATCGCCAGCGGCTGCTCCTCCCAGTGCAGCAGATCGGTCGATGTCGCATGACCCCAGCTCATGTTCCCCCAGGTGTTCCCTGCGGGATTGTGCTGGAAGAACAGATGGTATTTGCCGCCCGCATAGACCATGCCGTTCGGGTCGTTCATCCAGTTCTTCTCCGGCGTGAAGTGCGCCAACGGACGATACTGCTCGTCGCCGGGCGTCACCTCGACAGCCATCGCCGGGATCGTGCAGCTCAGCATCAGCGCTGCGCTGATCGCACCGCCGAGGATGATCTGGGCCGGCCGGCGGGATCTGATCGGTCGTGTGCGGATTGCTTCGGGCACCATGCGCGCTCCTTTGTGCGGTCCTACCGCGTCGTCGGGGAGGATTCGAAGATTGACATCGATGTCAACCGTCACCGCGAGAGCATATGCGCTCTCCGCACGAAAGCGCAACCGTGTCAGTTCACACGGGCGTCAGGGCAGCGATCGCCCGCGGGGCGCGATCTCGCCGGTGCCGCGCGGGATGAGGGCGGTCGGCACTCGCATCCGGATCGGGGCGCTGCCGTCACCCTCGAGGCGAGCGAAGATCCGCTCCGCCGCGAGCATCCCGATCCGGTTCGGATCCTGGGCGACGACGGTGACCCCCGGCTCGACGAGGTCGGCGAGCGGAAGATCGTCGAACCCGACGAGGGCGACCGATTGCGAGAGCCCGGCGCCCCGAAGCGCATGGAGCGCGCCGATGGTGATGATGTTCTGCGCACTGAAGACCGCCGTGGGCGGGTCCGGCTGCGCAAGCAGTACGGCGAGCGCCGTCGCTGCCGCCTCGGCATCCGCCAGCTCGGTGACGATGATGTCCTCGGCGACGGGGATTCCGGCTGCGGCGAGCGCGTCGAGGTAACCGTCGCGGCGCTGGCTCGCGGTGACGAGTTCCAGGCGATCCGCGAGCAGCGCGATGCGCCGGTGCCCGTGCGCGATGAGGTGCGCCGTGCCGATCTCCGCGCCCTCCCGGTTGGCGCTGGCGACGGTGTCGAGGTCGGATTCCTCCGGCTCGCGGTCCACGTACACGACCGGCACCCCGCGATCACGGATCAACCCCAGGTACTCGGGGTGACTGACCGCCGTCGTCAGGATCAGTCCGTCGACGCGGCGCTGCAGGAATGTCCGCACGGCATCCGATTCCCGCCGGGCATCGTCATCCATGCTCGCGGCGAAGACCGCGACACCGCGTTCGGCCGCGGCATCCTCGACGGTCCGATGGATGACACCGGCGAACGGGTTGTCCACGCTGCCGACGAGCAGTCCGAGAGTGCGGGTGCGACCGTCGGCGCGGCGCAGGCTGCCTGCCTGCAGATCGACCTGGTAGTCGAGTTCCCGCACGGCATCCCACACGCGCTCGGCCATCGCCGGCGTGACGTTCGGCTCGTTGTTGATCACCCGGGAGACGGTCTTCACTCCCGCGCCCGCCAGCGCGGCTACGTCTTTCATCGTGGCTCGGCCACGCGGCGGGATGGGCGCCGACATCGATGTCACGGTTAGATCTCATTCCTCGAAAGTCACCTTGACTCTAGTTCAACCTTCGACTAGAACTACCTTTGACATCGTTGTCAACCAGGCGACGACCGCCGAGAGGAATTCAATGAAGAACATCACCCGACGCAGCCGCGTTCTTCTGGCTGCCGTTTCCACCTCCGCAGCGCTCGCGCTCACGCTGACCGGCTGCGCGGGCGGCACCAACGCCGGATCCGGCGACCAGCCCGCCGGCGACACGATCGGCGTCTCGCTGATCGTGAAGACCAACTCCAACCCGTTCTTCATCGCGATGCAGGACGGCGCCAAGGCCGCTGCTGAGAAGGACGGCGTCACGCTGACCCTCGCCGCCGGCAAAGAGGACGGCGACGAGGACACCCAGATCCAGGCCATCGAGGCGGCGATCTCCAAGGGCGACAAGGGCATCCTGATCACCCCGAACGGCCCCGCCGTGCTCGACGCGATCGAGAAGGCCCGCGACGCCGGCATCTTCGTCATCGCACTGGACACCGTGCCAGACCCCGCCGATGCCGTCGACATCACCTATGCGACCGACAACTACCTCGCCGGCCAGTACATCGGCCAGTGGACCGCCCAGAAGCTCGACGGCGCCGAAGCCGTCATCGGGCTCATCGACCTGTTCGACGACAAGGCCGTCAGCGTCGACTACAACCGCGACCAGGGCTTCCTCGACGGTCTCGGCATCGAGCTCGGTGACGATGAGGTCAACGGCGACGAGAAGCCGAGCGGCTCGTACTCCGGAGGCAAGGGGGGCGAATACACGATCGTCGGCAGCGAGGCGTCTCAGGGCGCCGAGGACGGCGGACGCACCGCGATGGAGAACCTCCTCGCCAAGAACGCCGACATCAACGTCGTCTACACGATCAACGAGCCGGCAGCATACGGCGCCTACCAGGCGCTCGAGGCCGCGGGCAAGACCAAGGACGACGTGATCATCGTCTCGATCGACGGCGGTTGCGCCGGCGTCGGCCAGGTCGAAGAAGGCATCATCGACGCCACCAGCCAGCAGTATCCGGTCGCGATGGCCGAGCTCGGTGTGAAGGCGATCGTCGAGCTGGTCAAGGACGACAAGAAGCCCGAGGTCTCTGAGGGGCTCGACTTCTTCAACACCGGCGTCAAGCTCGTCACCGACCAGCCGGTCGATGGCGTCGAATCGATCGACACCGCCGAAGCCTCCAGCATCTGCTGGGGCGGCAAGTAAGCACCTGACCTGCGGATGCCGCGGCTGAGCGATCTCGCCCGGCCGCGGCATCCCCGGACCTACTGACGGAAGTGAAACCGTGACGCAACCAGCTACATCAACCTTGGATCTCGCCGCCGAGTTCCTCGATCGGCGTACGCCGGTCGACCGACTTCGCGGGGTCCTCCACCGCTACCCCGCCATCAGCCCCGCCGTCGTTCTGGTGATCGCCGTCATCGTCTTCGGCGTGATCAACCCGCGCTTCTTCGCCGCGGCGAACCTCTCTCTCGTGCTCGACCAGGTCTCGGTCGTCGGCACGGTCGCGATCGCCCAGACGCTGATCATCCTCACAGCGGGAATCGACCTCTCGGTCGGCGCGCTGATGATCGGCACGTCGATGGTGATGGCGCAGACGGCCGCGAACAACGGCCTCCCTGCTCCCGTCGCCCTCTTCCTCGGTCTCGTCGCGGCACTCGCCGCCGGCGCGCTCAACGGCCTGCTCGTCACCCGGGTGAAGCTCCCGCCGTTCATCGCGACGCTCGGAACCTTCAACGTCTTCATCGCTCTGACCCTGCTGTACAGCGGCGGTCAGACGATCCGCAAGACCGATATGCCCGAACTGATGACCTGGACGGCCACCGCTCTTCCGCTCGGCGATGTGCGCCTCACGGTCGGCGTCATCATCATGCTCGTGCTGTACGCGATCGTCGCCTACATCCTGGGCCGCACCGCATGGGGTCGCCACGTCTACGCCGTCGGGGACGACGAAGACGCGGCCCGCCTCGCCGGCATCTCGACCAAGAAGGTGCTCCTGAGCGTCTACATCGCCGCCGGGGCCATCCTCGCGGTCGCCGCCTGGATCCAGATCGGGCGCTCGGGCGCTGCCAGCCCCAACGCGGGTGCCGATCTGAACCTCGACTCGATCACCGCCGTCGTCATCGGCGGCACCTCGCTCTTCGGCGGCCGCGGAATCATCTGGGGCACGCTGCTCGGCGCGATCATCGTCGGAGTCTTCCGCAACGGCCTCTTCCTCGCCGGGGTGGACGGTCTGTACCAGACCCTCGCCATCGGCATCCTCGTCATCGTCGCGGTCGCCATCGACCAGTGGATCAGAAAGGTAAGAAAGTGACCCAGACGGCTCAGGAATCAGCCTCGGCTCCGGCCCGCACCGGCGTCCCGGTGCTCGAGGCCAAACGCCTCGTGAAGACGTTCGGCCGCGTCGTCGGCCTCGACGGCGTGAGCCTCCAGCTGCACGCCGGCGAAGTGCTCGCCGTCATCGGCGACAACGGCGCGGGCAAGTCGACACTCATCAAGTGCCTCACCGGCGCCTACATCCCCGACGAGGGGCAGCTTCTCCTCGACGGTCAGGAAGTGCATTTCAAGGGTCCGCAGGACGCGCGAAACGCCGGCATCGAGACGGTGTACCAGAACCTCGCCGTCTCTCCGGCGCTCGACGTCGCCTCGAACCTGTTCCTCGGGCGCGAGCGTCGCAAGCCCGGCATCCTCGGCTCGGTGTTCCGCGCCCTGGACACCTCGGGGATGCGGAAGGAAGCGCGCGAACAGGTGCTGAAGCTCGGCATCTCCACCCTGCAGGACGTCACCGTCTCGGTGGAGAACCTGTCCGGTGGTCAGCGCCAGGCCGTCGCGGTGGCGCGAGCCGCAGCGTTCGGCTCGAAGGTCGTCGTCCTCGACGAGCCCACGGCGGCGCTCGGTGTGCGCGAGTCCAACCAGGTCCTCGAACTGATCGAGAACCTGCGCGGAAACGGCGTGCCCGTCATCCTCATCTCGCACAACATGCCGCACGTGTTCCAGGTCGCCGACCGGATCCACGTGCAG